>CADARY010000001.1 GCA_902790375.1 Oscillospiraceae bacterium
AAGGTCGCAGACTGCTTCAGGTCATAGCCCTCATTGATCAGATATTCGACATGTCGGGAAGCAAGCCTCAGGATGTCGATGGCTTCCGGAGTAAAATTTCGCTCATCGTCCGGCACATAGCCGCGTCTGGCATTCAATCCGTTTGTCATAAGTATAAAAGCCGCATCTCCTGTTCAGACAAAAAATTTTTATCCCTCAACCGGGTCGCTTTGCGCTGTTTGTATCAAGCGCTCAAAGCTCTCCATAAAGCGCAGGTCGTCTTCTTTTGTCCGTTTTGCCGGGCCTTTCAGATGGTTCTTGCTGCTTTGCCGCGCTTTTTTCGCCAAGTGGCGCTCCATCAGCAGTGCGTCAATGTTCTCATTTGTGTACCATCTGCCGTTCTGGTGGATTGCCCGTGCGCCTTTGCCCAGAGCCAGGACAGCGACGCCGTAGTCCTGTGTGACCACGATATCTCCCCGCCGGCAGAGATTTATAAGAGCGATATCGACCGCGTCCGCTCCGGCCCCGATCACTTTGACCGTGCTGTAATCTGAGGTCAGAGCGTGGTTTGTGTCGCACAGCAGGACGACCGGGATGCTGTATCTCTTAGCGATTGTCTCCGCGATACGGGTGACAGGGCAGGCATCTGCGTCAATATAAATCGTCATCTGATCTCCCGCGCCTCATCAAGAATCTCCGCCTCGGTGTTTTCCTCTACAAACCGCGATATTTCATCCATCAGGCTGTCCGCCATGGCTTGATGAGGGACGATGGCTGCAACGCCGATCACGATGATCTGGTGAGTATCCTGCTCCTCGATCTCAGCCGCGGACACATGAAACCTGTTCTGCAGCTTTGCGATCATGCTCCTGACAATCATTCTCTTTTCTTTCAGGCTATGTACCCATGGCGCGTACAGTCGAAAGCTCATGACTGCTATTATCATACTGTCTCTATTGGGGAAGAGAAAATCCTTCCGCAAAACTCCTGAACAAGATTGACATATCGTTCGGTATCGACCAGATAACTGAGGCCGTGTCCCGCTCCTGGGAAGGTGTGCAGTTCAATCAGCTTTGGATTCGCCCCGGCGATCCGCCTGCTCATCTCACAAGGCACGAATCTGTCCGCTTCCCCATGGATCAGGAGGATAGGGACCTTGGCGTGTCTGACAGCGTACAAAGCGCTGGAGGAATACAGGGAAAACCCGCCCCAAATGCGGGCCCCGAGCTCCGCCATGGGGAGCGCGAGCTTCATCGGGATTCCTCTGGCCTTTCCGACCGTTGAAATGATCTCTGCCGGGGATGTATAGGGGCAATCGGCGAGGATGCCGCGAACCTGCTTTGGCAAGTTTAGTTCAGACGCCATCAACACCGTCGCGGCTCCCATGGAGATCCCGGCCAAAAGGATTCTCTGCTTCTCTCCGAACCTCTTTACCACATAGTTTGTCCAGGCCAGGACATCATACCGCTCGTTGATCCCGTAGCTGATGGTATGTCCTTCACTGGAACAGTGGGCGCGTTGCTCAATCAGGAGCACATTGTACCCGGCGTTGAAGCAGATATTCGCACCGCCGCAGAAATCTCGCGTGGGCGTTCCGCGGTACCCATGGCACAGGATCGCAAGCGGCGCGCCGTCAGCCGTGTGATAGTATCGTCCGGCCAGACGCAGTCCGTCATGCGACAGGATACTGACGCGCTCATATGCTCTGGCGCACAGCTTGTCGATCAGCTCAATGCTTCTGTCGTACTGTTCCCGAGTCTGGATCGGGGCCAGGATCTGGTAATCATCATTCTGCCTGCCAAGCGGCGAATAGAACACATACCGGAATATCCCGTACTCGGTCAGCGCTCCGGTTGAAGCCACGATTGCAGATGAGATCCCTATTCTCTTCAAATTGATATAATTCATGATTTTTTTATTGCTATGGAGCAAGACTGTTTTTTCAGCCTTCCAGCTTCCAGCCATGATCCCCGTGGTAGATCATCTGTCTTGTCATGCCGCCGTCGACGCAGATGTTCTCCCCGGTGATGAAGCCAGCCTTATCTGAGCAGAGGAACAGGACCATATTGGCGATGTCCAAGGGCTCGCCCACCCTGCCGACCGGTTGCTGCACAGCGTCCGGGCCTTCGTGTTGCTCGGAGTTTACCTCGATCCATCCGGGAGAGATGGAGTTTACACGCACACGCCCGGCAAAGCTCATCGCCATCGCGTGCGTCAACGCGGCAATGCCGCCCTTTGCGGCCGAATAGCTCTCCGTCTGAGGCTGGCTCATCCGGTCACGGGAGGAAGAGATGTTAATGATAGATGCACCATCGGCGAAATACGGGGCGAAGAGCTTTGACAGATAAAACGGAGCCGTTACCCCAACGGAGAGCGCATACTGAAACTCCTCATAGGAGCATGAGTCGATCCCCTTCATAAGCGGCAGCGCGTTGTTGATCAGGAAGTCGACGCGGCCGTATTTTTCGATGACATGCTTCGCGAACGACTCCAGGACGTTTTTGTCGGCCAAATCGCCGACATAGTGATCGCCCGGTCTGATGTCGATCACGCAGATGGACGCTCCCTGTTTTTGAAACTCCTCGGCAATGCACTTGCCAATGCCGTGTGCGCCGCCTGTCACGACGGCGACTTTTCCTTCAAATAGCAGACTCATAGCTTTGATGGTCTTCTTCCGCAATTCAGCCGCATTCTCTGTTACAGGCAGCTGTTGAAGAAGTCGATGATCCCGTTCTCGACTTCCGCCTTGAGGTCGTCATAGTTGTGGATCTCATGACGATAGCCGGAGTACAGCTTCGTCTTCACCTGATGCCCGGTCTCGGCCAGCCAGTTCGTCGTCTGATATACGCCCTCGCCCCAGTTACCCACCGGGTCCTGATCGCCGGCTATGTTGTAGATCGGCAGACCGGTCGGCACCTTTGCCGCCCATTCCGTGCCCTCGATGCATTTCATCATCTCGCAGAAAAACAGCATGGACCGGTTGTTGGTCGGTTTCGTGAAGGCGTCAAAGGGATCGGCGGCATGGTCGTTCTGAACACATTTGCTGTGGCAGATCCACTCGTTGCCCAGCTTCACCGGCTCCTCGATGCGGGAGAACATGAAGCCGAACAGCATTGTCGTAAAGGCGGGGTCCGCCTCATCGCCCTTGCCGGCGTCCACCGCGGCCTTCAGCGCGGCCATGGTATCCGGCAACGAGGCAAAGGCGCCGCAGGTTCCGCAGATCGTCACGCCATTGAGCTCGTCACCGTACTTTGCGATGTAATCTCTGGCGATAAAGGAGCCCATGCTGTGCCCGAACATAAAGTACGGGAGATTCGGGTACATCTCATTCACCAGCTCCGTCAGCTGATGCTCGTCCTCCATCATGGTGTGGGCACCCTTCTCGCCCCAGTCACCCCAGGTGCCGTTTACGACGGCAGTCTTGCCGTGACCGACATGATCGTCGGCCGCGACGATGTAGCCCGCGTCCATGAACGCCACGATCATGTGGAGATAGCGTCTGGAATGTTCGCCGAAGCCATGTACCAACTGGATGACGCCCTTGGGCTCACAGGCGGGAACATAGATCCAGCCCTGGACCTCGTCTCGCTCATTAAAGGAACGGAAGCTTACTTCATGCAGCATAATGATTCCCCTCTCTAAGTTTTTGTGTAGTGGATAACAGTATTGTACCATCTGCGATCATTTCTGACAATCCTGGGCCTTCAAAATAGTCACTCCAATTGCAATCATTGAAAAAATGGGCTTTAAGCTTTGTTGTGCTTTTCTTGCCATTCTGTTGTTCACATGATAAACTTGAAAAGCTGTTACCGGGAGCTTTCGTTTTTTTATCTATAAGGATAAATCGGGATTTATGGGAGTAAGCCATGGAAAAAAGCAGAAAAAAGGTGCTCATCTGCACCGCATCCGTTTTTCTTCTTTTGATCGCCATCGCGGTTGTATACTTTTTTCAATTCAACGCACTTGGATACCGAATGACGGTTCCTTACAGATCAGCATTTGTAGGAATCGATAACAACATTTATATCAACAGATATTTTTCGGGAAGCAGAGAAGAAGCGATTGTTCTGATCGACAGCGCGAAAGAACGCGCCAAAGAATTCTTCGGCGATCTGTGCTGTTTGGAGGATACGGTCATTATCATCTGTGACGATGACCTTCTTCTTTCAAAGCTCGGCGGAGATCACGATACGAGGACCATTTATTTCCCTGCAAAAAAGCACTATATCTCCGTATCGTACGAGTATTGCAACATCGACATACTGGCGCATGAACTGACACACGCTGAATTGCATACCCGGCTTTCCGTATCCGCGCAGAAGAAAATCCCGACATGGTTTGATGAGGGGATAGCATTGCAGAATGATTACCGTGAGCAATACAGCTTTGAAACGTGGATCGAACAGACCGATAACGGCAGTCATACCGTCGCTCTCGAAGATATGGACGAGGCGTCGGAGTTTTATGCCGGTACCGTAGAAGACAGACGTTTTCGCTATCTGAACGCAAAACACGAGGTCAGCAAATGGTTGAAAACACATAAGCGTCAAGGCTTGATGGAGTTGATCGACAAACTGAATAACGGAGAAGCCTTCTTAATTGCCTATAACGGGTAAATTCCGGTTTCTGCGTATATTCTGTATTCTAATCGGAAATGGAGCTGTAGCAAACGACAAGTCGTGCTATAGCTCCATTCCATTACAGATCATGTTTTGTTCGGCGTGTATGCGCGAGTTCGTATACCTCATCATCTTCTCGAATTCCGACGACGATCACCAGCATCTGGGATTCGGTCTTTACAAGCTTATAAACGATGCGGATACCCTCTCCACGCAGCTTGATTTTCAGAAGATTGGTAAGATTAAGACCGCGCTTGTGGCCAAGGGGTTTCCCTTACCCGCCTTCATTTTGAGGCAACGGATTTCCCTGAACTTTCTTGACAGCCTTTTTTACCAGCACTTGCTGACGCCGGGAAAGGTTATCGAGGTCTTTATCTGCTTCCGGCAGATACTTTACAACCCAGTTCATTCAAACTCTACCTCGCCAATTGAATCCAGATCATCCTCGGTGATCCCGAGCCGATCCCAGACTTTTTCTTCGGGAATGATCGCGGCAGCGTCGAAGTGCGCCATGCGTTCAGATGCAAGAGCGAGGAGGCGCGCGTCATTAAGCTCATCCATAAGCCTGACATATTCATCCGGGGAAAGTAAGACACATTCAGCGGAATTGTTTTTCATAACGACTTTTGCGCCATGCGTTTTAACATCCTCAAAAATCTGACCGGCAAGGCCGCGATTAAACTGCGTGATGGGGACTGTGTCACGGATCGCGCTGACAACAGAAGGCATAAAACCAACTCCTTTCGATTCATCTGTATGATACCACATCCTCCGCGAGTTAGTCAATAAAATGGTAAACTAATTTGCTGATATATATTATTCATTTAACAGGTCAAGGATGAATGCATCAGCTGCGCCTCGTATCACGCCAGCAGCCATTGATCTGATATAAAAGCGAGGACCAACTCTCAGAGGAAAGTTCTCTAAGAGCTGGTCATGATTTTGGTGCACAGAGCGAGACTCGAACTCGCATACCTTGTTAAGGTACCAGTGCCTGAGACTGGCTTGTCTACCGTTCCAACATCTGTGCATGTGGCGGAGCAGGAGTGGCTCGAACACTCGCGCACATTTCTGTACCTGCCTCCTTAGCGGGGAGATCCCTTCACCTACTTGGGTACTGCTCCGTATTTGGCGCTGGAAGGAGGTGTCGATCCCCACGGCAATGCTGCCGCCATGGTTTTCAAGACCGGTGTCAGCGCCGGCTGACATCATCCAGCATATATGGCGCAGAGTGAAGGAGTCGAACTTTCTCAGGCTTTTCAGCCCGGCTACCGCTTTCCAAGCGGACCCGTTACCGTTCCAGCAACGCTGCATGTTCATGGCGCCGAACGGAGGTGCCGACCCCCATGGCTTTTCAGCCACCCACAGTTTTCGAAACTGGAACCGGAGCCGTCCGGTATCGTTCGGCATATGGCCCCGATCAAAGGGCTCGAACCTTTCCCCTCTGGGTCAAAGCCAGATGTGCTGCCTCTACACAAGATCGGTATGGTGCGAGAGGCGGGCTACGATCCCGCACGCTTCTCTGAGTACCAGGGTTTGAGCCTGACCCGTCTTCCGATTCCGGCACTCTCGCGAATGGTGCCTGCCCAGGGGCTCGAACCCTGAATCCTGACGGCATCCGATCTTAAGTCGGGTGTGTATACCATTTCCACCACGCAGGCATGTGGTGATCCCTGTGAGATTTGAACTCAACATTTCCAGCTTGAGGGGCTGGCGTCCTGACCAGTTAGACGAAGGGACCATATTGGCACCGGACCGTGGAGATCGAACCACGACTTCTCGGGTCAGAGCCGAGCGTACTGCCGCTATACGAATCCGGTATTTTGGTGGGCTCTGCTGGAATCGGACCAGCGACGCGCAGATCTTCAGTCTGCCGCTCTACCAACTGAGCTAAGAACCCGTGTGGTACACCGAGAGAGACTCGAACTCTCATGTCCTTGCGGACACCAGGTCCTTAGCCTGGCGCGTCTTCCATTCCGCCATCGGTGCGTGTGGTACGTTCTGCGGGGCTCGAACCCGCGACCTTCGGATTAAAAATCCGCTGCTCTGCCATTTGAGCTAAGAACGTATATGGTGGGTCGACCTGGACTCGAACCAGGAGTGCCGAAGCCACGGGTTTACAGCCCGCTGCGATTCCAATTCCGCGCATCGACCCATATGGCGATGCTACCGGGCCTCGAACCCGGAAACTCCAGCTTGAAGGGCTGGCGACTCTGCCTGTTCGTCCATAGCACCATTTCTTTTCCTCTCGCACGCGTGTGTTTGTTTTTACATGATGAACACACGCGTGCGATTTTTTATAATTGTTACGCGCTGATTGCCGAGTCATCCGTGCGATCAACGATAATGATGTCATCCATGAGGACGCCGAAGATCGCCGCGAGAATCACGAGATTGTCGAGCGTCGGCATTGCATCGCCGCGGAGCCATCTGTAAACCGCATTCGGCGTGTTGAACCCCATCGCTGTCTGGATGTCCCTGACCGTCATTCCGGCACGTCTGCGAATGGCGTTGATGTTGCGGCCGGTGGCCGCCATATTGATTGTGGGCATGAAAATGCACTCCTTTCCTGAACATAGAGATGAAAAACCGCCTGCTGCATGAGCAAGCGGTCTACAAACTATGTTTACGGATCGGAGTGCCGGAGACCTGATGTGACGGGTCCCTATCTCAGATCGTGCACACAACGCGGCTTGCTCATACAGGCGCAGGAATACTGGCTCTCAAAGCCTTGCAGGCTGAGGGAGCTTTCAAGCAGCGAATATGAGCTTTTTAATTCGATGTTGCACATAATCTGTTTCCTTTCCGGGTTTCCCCTGTTTTCTGAGCCTATCATAATACGCTTGAGCATCTTTGTAAAGTACACCTGTGGTATAAACCTGAGTTTTTCAAATATTCCTTCCGACGAAAGAAATCCACCAGTTCTATACTCTTTGAGTATCTGTCTTGGATAGTCACAGTGCTTTTTCCATGCCGTTTTAGACTGCGAGAATAAGAAGCAGTGACTGACGGTTATATGAGTACATACTCCACCCGCCCATCATCGTAATGTCTGCACAGCCTGCCGTTTTCATCGAAAACAGTCACAAATGCATTGGGGTCGGCCACGTCGCGTGCATATACCGCCTGCTGTATGGCATGCTCAAGTTCCCTGGGGGACATCTCCATATAAGTCTTCACTGCCTCATCGTCAATCTTGAGAGGTTCGGAAGAGTCTGTGCTGCTGTTAAACTGCCTCAATGATATCGCCACATAACTCTCCTTCTCTCGTTAATCCTGTCAGATCGCTATCTTTCTTACAGGGCGTCCAGCATCTGCTCCGGGTTCTCCGCCGCCTTGACCTTATCCATCACTTTGACGATCATGCCGTTTTCGTCGATCAGGTAGGTCGTCCGGACCACGCCCATGGAGACCTTGCCATAGTTCTTTTTCTCTTTCCAGACGTCATAGAGCTGGATGACCTCTTTTTCCGGGTCCGCCAGCAGCGTAAAGGGCAGGCCGTACTTTTCCTCGAATTTCTTATGAGAGGCTACGCTGTCCTTGCTGACGCCGAGGATCACAGCGCTCTTCTCTTAAAACTGCGGGTATCTCTCCGCGAAGCCGCAGGCCTGCTTCGTGCAGCCGCCGGTCATGTCCTTCGGGTAGAAATACAGAATGACCTTCTGTCCTCTGTACTGGGAAAGACTGTGCATGGTACCGTTTTGATCCGGAAGCGTAAAAACCGGGGCTTTTGTTCCGACTTCGAGCATAGCTGTCTCCTCCGTAATGATATCGATTCTTATTGTTTCCCTATGTGTACTGACGCAGAATACGGCGAACTGTTCTAAGATAGGACCCGCCGAACAGATTCAAATGATTCAGCATATGATACAGATTATAGAGGTCCCGACGTTCTCTGTATCCCCCGTCAATCGGGTTGACCTCATAATACGCTCCATAGAAGCTCTGAGGAAAGCCTCCAAAGAGCTCCGTCATTGCAAGCTCCGCCTCAAAATGCCCAACCGATACGGCGGGATCAATCAGCCACGCCTCGCCGTCGTTTCCCGCGATATAGTTTCCGCTCCAGAGATCGCCATGCAAAAGTGAGGGAGATTTCGGCTCGACCAGGTATTTGTCGAGGTGATCGAGCAGGTACGCGATCCGTCTGCGGTCATTCTCGTCAAAATAACCCTCTGCTCTTCTGACCTGCGGAAGCAGCCGGTGCTGTCTAAAAAACGCAATCCAACTGCTCTCCTGGGTGTTCTCCTGCTCCGATATAGTTGTCGGCGTCAAAACCGAAAAGTCCGCCGTGGACAAACGCGGAGGCGTCGGTCAGATGCATCGCGGCAAGGCTGTGACCGAAATGCTCGTAGAACGCTTTTCCCGGTCTTCCCTCGGCCCACTCCAAAAGCAGGAACGCGCCATAGCGCTCATCCGTACCGAGCCCCAGCACCTCCGGCACCCGGATCGTGCCTGTCCTCTCGATCGCCTCCAGGCCGCTCACTTCCGCGTCGAAGAAGGGAGCGTTCTCCTTCCGGTTTGCTTTCATGAAGACGCTCTTCCCTGCCGCCGTCAGCCGGTAGGCCCTGTTGATATCCCCGCCGGAAACCGGACAGACAGACGGCGCAAGGCCATCAAACAGCTCCTGAACCGCCTCGCTGAAAGAATCAAAACGCTTCATTTCAGTGCCAGCAGACTCAGCGCGATCATGAGCTGCCCGACATAATACAGCCCTATGTTTGTCACGCGCAGTGAAAAGCTGGATTTCTGGCCGAAGGTGTTCAGTATCAGCACAATATCGCTGATAAGAAACAGAAGCGCCCCTGCCGCAAAGATCCCGGTAAAGGCTCCGGGGTCGGTAACCAGATTGCTGAACGCGACACAGTTCAAAATCATAATTGCGCCGATATAAAAGATCCCAAAAATCTTGAACGACTTCTTCGCCGTGATTTTGGTGAAGATCCATTTCATCAGTAAGGCGGTCAGCACGACGCCGACGGCGACCGGCACCATCCAGTTTTTGGCCATTGGCAGCACCGCCGCGAGATATACGATATGCCCGCTCAAGAACACCAGGATGCCGACCAGAAACACCAGCTGGCCCTTTTCCTTGAAGACCCAGCGGAGGTTAAGCAGCACATCCGCTATACATCCGAGGACCAAGCCGATGATGATCAGCCTTGCCGTGTGTCCGCCACCGGACGCCATAAGGCCGACCGTCACAAAGCACAGTGAGGCCAGTCCCTTCAGCGCCGCCGCCAAAACATAATGTTCTTCTTTCTCCTGCCAGAGAAACACGGCTGCCAGGCAAAGGCACAGAATGCATAAGAGTATCATACGCTGCTCCTCCCCTTTTCATTTTTCTATTTGTTAAATCTGAGTTTCAGCCCTTCCGTATAGGATTTCAGCTTTCGCCCTGGAAAAACAGTTTCATCTGTCTGGTCTTCACCTGACGGATAAAGTCCTCAACGCTGCATAGCTCCATCTTAGAACTCATTCCGGCGATTACCGGGCGATACCCTTTCTCGCGGAGTTTTGCAAAGACCTGGCTTCCCCAATGGTTGTCCGATCCATAGGTTTCAAGAAGAGAATACTGTTTTGCATAGACAGCCGCCATCTTGTTTGCTTCCGGAGCCTGGCTGGAATTGACGACCTCTACGCCATGCACGCTTCTTGGGAACAGCCGGATATGGTCGATATAGTGCGCTTCCCTGTAGGGATGCGCCTGCACGACAAAGGCCCCGGCTTCCATCAGAAATGCCAGTTCTTCTCTCTTCTCCATCTCAAGGATTTCGGGATGCTTCCTGTACCATTCCTTCTCCAGGCCGTAGATCAGGAAATCCGTACCCTTGCATGACAGCTCAACGCCCGGGAAAACCTTGATTCCGACCTGTGCGCCGACTCTGACGCCTTCCTCGAAGTCCGCAAAATAGTAGTCAATTTGTTCGGAATAGGGCATTCCCCTTACGTCCGGGTTAATATTTCCGTCGAGGAAATGATTCGTAATGAAGATTCCGTCATAGCCCAGCTTCTTGTAAAAGCAAACGGTATCTTCCGCCGTCGCTTTCGCACACTTGCTGACGGGTAATGTATGACAATGTGTCTCGTATTTGTAGATCATAGTCAGTTTATTGTTCTCGATTCAGTATTTACCGCTGTTTTCCGCTTCTTCGCTAAAAAACGAGATGGCAAGATCGGCGACACGTTCCGGCGTCTCCTGGCATCCTCCGAGAGAATGCCCTTCGTTTTCAAAGATAACGATGGGGAGTTTGAAGCTTTCTGCAAATGCTTTGGCCGCTTTGGGATCAATCACGGCGTCTTCGGCGCCATGAGCCATCATCACCTTTGTTCCCTTGGGGCTGAAGAGTCTGAACAGATCTGTCGTTTCAAGGTCGCGGTACATCTCCCTCGTGATTCTGACCCTGTTCCCCAAGCCGGCATTTGTATCGAACCAGCCCTTCTCATCGAGGTCCTTCAGCATCTTCTGCTCATCGGGTCCGGGGTGCTCCTTTACAAAAAGCGTCGGCATATTTACCGCGGCGCTGCGGAAAAACGCTCTTTTGCCCTTATGCGCCCGGGTGCTGATATAGAGCCCCGTCAGGTATGCTCCGAAGCTCGATGCAAAGTAGAAGATCGGCAACTCAGGCCAATGTGCAAGAGCATAGCGCTCCGCAGCCTCGATGCTGTCGATTGCGCCCTCGATCCGAAGCGTCTCCTGCTTTGATTCCTCCGTGCCATGTCCCGGCAGCTCAATGCCGATCATACCGTATCCCGCCGCCGGAAGCCTGCGAAGGAGCAGTCGGTATGTTGCGCAGGTCTTGCTGCTTGTGAATCCGTGGATAACGATTACGATGCCTCGCGGGTTTTCCGGGATCTCTCGGACGCAGGAAACAATGTTTCCGCTCTCTTTTGTTATTGTGAAAGTCTCCATCTCTATCTTCTCCAGGTGTTGTCATATCATTTTGGTGAGCTTTCCCAGGCTCTTTGACAGCTCGATCGCCGCATCCGGAACCGGAATGAGTTTGCCATCCACGACCACATAGCTTTCGACAGGGACGTGTTCCTTCATTGTCCGCTCGATCTCATGCTTGATATAGTGCATCTGCGTACAGTGCGGCGAACGGTCGTCGCTGTCTCCCTCGTCAAAGCCAATCGCCTTGATTGTGTTCGGATTATACCTATTCTACCATGCGCGCGAACATCCTTCAAGCTTCTGATGCTCGATCCGGATGCTCACACTGTAGCTCGATCCGGATACTCACACTACGGACAATGGATTTGTCGCATAGGTGTGGGACAGCGTCTTTCACTTGCCTTAATAATCTTTCTCTGCTAAACTGTATTTGAATATGCGAAGATCCTGCCACGATCATTTTTGAATGTAAGGAGCTTGTTATTGTGCTGATTATACTTGAAGGCCTGATCCTGTGCTTTTGGCTCTTGTTGATCTGCGTAGTTGGCATCGCAAACGGGCCTGCGGGTCTCGTAGTATTCTATGAGCAGAATGTAAAAGACAGGGTCGTTGAACTCGGTCTCACGACGCCGGAACAGATAAAAATGACTGCTTTATGGACAGGCATTGCACTGTTTCTGCCTTTGTTTACCTTTGTCCCCGCAATGGTCTACCTCTACAATGGGGTGAACGGATTTTGGGATGGCTTTCTGCAGATGACCGGGATTTTTTTGATCATGGGGCTGTTCGATCGGCTCTTCATCGATGAATACTGGGTCGGGCATACCAAAGCCTGGTTCATTCCGGGCACGGAAGACCTGATGCCATATATCCCCGCGCAGGTCAAATTCAGGAAGTGGGCCGGAACGCTTGTCGGATTCCCATTGCTTGCGGCTGTTATTGCCAGCGTCATTCAATTGTTCAGATGAGAAAGAAGATGGGAGAAAAGACAAGATAAGCAGTTACGAAACGCAAATTCCAAAAAAAGTTTGAAAACGGGAGGAAACAAAAAATGCAATTTATCATCACAGCCTATGACGGAGCCGACATGTTGGGGAAAAGGCTGGCCGTCCGAGCGCGCCATTTGGAGAACATGAGCAAAGTCAACGGCAAGGTCATCTGTGCCGGCGGACTGTTGGATAACGAAGGCAAAATGAAGGGTTCCGTACTCATCATGGAGTTTGCCGATCGCGCGGGTCTCGACGCCTATCTGGCCTCGGAGCCTTACATTGCCGAGCATGTATGGGAGAAGGTCACCGTCGAGGCCATGAATGTGGTTATCGTGAATGGCGAAAAGATCGGAAAATGAGATAGGATGTACAAGTATTTGCTATTTGACCTTGATGGGACATTGACGGATCCGGGAATCGGTATCACAAATTCCGTCATGTACGCCCTCCGAAAATTTGGCATCCATGTCGATAAGCGGGAGTCTCTCTATCGGTTTATCGGGCCGCCGTTGAAGGACTCGTTCGGAAAGTATTATGGCTTTTCAGATGCCAACTGTGACCTTGCCATTCAGTACTATCGCGAGTATTTCAGGAAACAGGGCATGTTTGAGAATGCGGTATATGAGGGAATCCCTTCCCTCCTGAAACAACTGAAAGAGAACTATAAAACCCTTATTGTGGCCACGTCAAAGCCTGAAGTGTTCTCGATCGAGATTCTGCGGCATTTTGGTCTGTTCGATTACTTTGATTTTGTAGCCGGCGCTTCCTTTGATGAAAGCAGGAGCAAGAAAGCTGATGTTATCCGCTATGCATTGGAAAGCTGTCAGATCCATGAGAAATCAACAGCCATCATGATCGGTGATAGAGAGCATGACATCATTGGCGCAATCGAAAACGGGCTGAACTCTCTGGGGGTACTGTATGGATACGGAAGTTTCGAAGAACTGAAAAAAGCCGGAGCAAGCTATCTTGTCGATCAGCCCAACGACATTTTGGAATACGTATGAGGCGCCTTGGCAATTCTGGTTTTCTTTTCTTTAAGGCAATACCGCACAATACGCCTTCGGCGCCTCCTGGAAAATTCGCGCTCTGATTACGTCACTTTTTCTTGAAATACACAAAGTATTCCTGCAAAAAAATGCCTTCATCAGAACCCAAATTTTCTCAGGATTCGCTCTCGCCGAATTATGCGGTGTTGCCTTAAGGAAAAATGTCCGTTCTGCGTCATTGCGCACCAGTGACCGATGTCACTGGTGCGGCAATCCACATCTCTTTCACACTGTTTCCATGCTCAACTTGCACAAAGAAGAGACGGATTTCCACGCCAGTGTTTCGACACTGGCTCGGAATGACGGGAGCAGACGGAATAGTTACCTATCTTGCGATACAATTCGTATGTCATCCTGAGCGTCAGCGAAGGATCTCTCGGTTGTCCACGGGATGCTTCGTCGCTGCGCTCCTCAGAATGACATGAAGTTTGAAATGTTATAACGATGCGAGGATCAATCAGCGTGCGGTTTTAAAGGAAATCTTCTCCTTCATACCGGTATTTCCTGTTTTATAAAAGTGCGCGGCTCAGACGGAACCGCGCACGAAAAACGGAGCTCCACTTGTTGCCGCACAAGTTTCTTGCCCAAAAGATGGGTGTAAAAAGGAAAATGCGATTTCTAACGGAAGGTAAACGCATCCGTATTTGGACAAACAGTCGGCGCGGCGTATCGGGCGGGGGTATTACAGCCGGTTTTTCCGCTTTTGTGTGACACGGCCCCCTGCTCTTTGCTACAATAACGCAGGAAGGCTGTACGGCGCAGGGAGGAAGCCAATAGAAAAGAGCGTAAATAAAGCGACCCGGACCGGGAAATCCCGCCGGATCACGGGGGACATCCTGATCGCGCCGACAAACGGCGCGGCGGACTGAATCAGGGAGGGTAAAAATGGACTCATATCACAGCTTCAATCTGATCGTGAAAAACGCCATGATCTGTACGATGGACCGGGAGGGACGCGTGCTCAGGCGCGGGTCGCTGGCTGTGCGGGGCGACAGGATCGCCCTGATCTCGGAGACAGACCTGTCCAGATCTGCGCTCGCCGAGCGTGTGATCGATGCGGACGGCATGGTCCTGTTCCCCGGGTTTATCAACACCCACATCCATATTTTTCAGTCGTTCCTGAAGGGACTGGGCGCCGACCACCGTCTGATCGAATGGCTGAATCTGTCGGCGCTGCCATACGGTCAGATCATGACGCCCCGTCAGCACAGGCTGGCAGCGCAGCTCGCCTGCATGGAGGCGCTGAAGAGCGGCTGCACGACCCTCTGTGAGTTCTTCTATACCAATCAGGACCCGGAGCTTGCGCACGCCTGTATCGAGGGTATGCAGTCCACGGGCATCCGCAGCGTGTTCATCCGGGCCTTCCAGGACACCGGAGAGGAATACGGAATGCCGTCCATGTTTATCGAGCCCGCGGAGAAGGCCATGCGGGAGGTGGAGGCGCTTAAAAAACGGTATCGCGAGAACGACATGCTCTCGATCTGGACCGGCCCGGACGTGACCTGGTCCACGACAGAGGAGGGCTATCGGACGATGCTGGCGTATTGCCTGAGCGAGAATGTCCGCTACTCCATGCACCTGAAAGAAACCGAAGTGGACAACGAAATGTGCCTGCGAACCTATGGAAAGGACATTGTCGATCTGCTGGAGGAGATAGGCTTTCTCACCGACAGGATGCTTGCTGTCCACTGCGTCAATCTGACGGAGAATGACATTCGGCGCTTTGCGGAGCACGGCGTATCAGTCAGCCACAATCCCGCGCCGAACCTGTATCTGGGCTCCGGCATCCCGCCGATCCCCGAGAGCCTGCGCGCAGGGGTCAACGTCGCCCTCGGCACAGACGGCGCCGCGAGCAACAACAGCACGGACATGCTGGAGACAATGAAACTGGCGGCGCTCATGCAGAAGGGGCTCCACCGCAACGCGGCTGTGATCACGGCGGATCAGGTAATTCGCATGGCTGCCTCCGGCGGCGCGAAAGCAATCGGGATGGAAGACCGACTCGGAAGTCTGGAGCCAGGCAAAAAGGCCGACATGATCCTGTTTGACCCGAGGCACCTCAAGTCGTTCCCGAATCACGACGCGAAAGCGACCGTCGTCTACGCGTCCTCCGAGGAAAACATTGATACGACGATCGTGAACGGGGAAATTGTATATCACAAGGGCGTTTTCAAGGGTGGGCTCACGGAGGCGGAGCTGGTGCAGGAGATCGCTGTCGAAGTGGAGAAGATGCGGGCCTCAGCCGCTGCGTTGTGACGGGGTACAAAGACTTCTTGCGCAGCGCCTTATCCCCGATTTGCTCGCAAGGGCTTCCCATCGCGACAGTCGCGCGCCTCTGCAGGCCCGGGAATATCAATTGTGCGCGTCGTGTCAGCGGGAAGCGGCCGAAACCAGCCACCGAAACAGGAGGCTGTGCTCGGGATGGGCGAGATACATGGCCTCCGGATGCCACTGTACGCCAAGTATGCCCTCCGCCTGATTTTCAATCGCCTCGACGACCCCGTCTTTCGCGCGTGCGGAGACCGTGAAGCCGGGGGCCGGGTCCCTGACGGCCTGGTGGTGGAAGGAGTTGACGGCCATCTGTTCGCAGCCGTAGATCTCCGCGAGCAGAGAACCGGGCTTGAGATCCAGACTGTGCGTCGCGTCGTTGCGGTCCGTCGGGGTCTGCTGATGGCGGAACGATTCCGGAACTTGAGAAGGGAGATCCTGATACAGCGTGCCGCCGAAGGCGACGTTCAGGACCTGTTCCCCCCGGCAGACGCAGAGGATCGGCAGATGCGCGGCGCGCGCGGCCCTGAGAAGATGGATCTCAAAATCATCGTTTGAGCGCCTGGTCAGTCCGAGCTCGCGCCGGGGCTCCTCCCCGTAGAGGAGCGGATCGACGTCCGCTCCGCCGGGGATCAGCAGCCCGTCCAGACCGGGCAGCAGAGCCTCGACGTCCTCCGGCGGGAGGGCCGCCGGCAGGAGAACGGGGATGCCTCCGACGGCTGTGACGACCTCGGCGTAGCTGTGGGTAATGCGGTAATCCCGCGAGGCCTCATACAAAAGGGCGGAAATCCCGATCACTGGTTTATCGTTGAGCATGAGATGTCCTTTCATCCCCGGAGCGCCTGCGCTCCGGGGATCATTATTATCCGTTATCGGTGATAAGCTCGATGAGCTTGAGCGTCACGCGGCAGGACTTTTCCACCGCGCCCATCGGCATGAATTCGCAGCGGGAGTGGAAGTTGAGCGCGCCAGTAAAGTAGTTGGGCGTGGGGATGCCCCGGGTGGACAAATAAGAGCCGTCCGTACCGCCGCGCATGGCGATGTCCTTGATCTCGATCCCGAGCTCGTCCATGGCCCGGAAGAGATAATCGACGCATTTGCGCTTGTCCGGGGTGATCGCGTCGTTCACGTTGCCGTAATCGTCCCGGATGGTGAGGGAGAGCCGGGCTTTGGGATGGCGCAGCTTCATCATCTCCGTGCAGGCCTTCAGATACTCCTTCTTGGCGAGAAATTTCTCCCTGTCGTGGTCGCGGATCAGGAGCTTGAGCGTCGTGTTGAGGGCGTTGCCCTCGATCCCGTGGGCCCAGATGAAGCCCTCGGTCTTCTCCGTGTGCTCCGGGGTCTCGCCGCGGTCGAGCAGATTGAGAAAGTCCACCGCGATGAGGATGGGGTTGACGACATTGTTCTTGGAGGACATGGGATGGGCGGTCACGCCGGTGATGTCCAGGCGGACGTTTGCCGCGTTGAAGGTCTGATAGACAAGCTCGCCCTCCTCGCAGCAGTCGATGGTGTAGGCAAAGTCCACGGGAAGGCGCGCGACATCCATGGCCTTCGCGCCGCAAAGACCGATCTCCTCGTCCGGGACGAAGCAGACATAGATTTCGCCGTGGGGGATCCCGGGGTTATCGTGCAGCACCTCGAGCGCCGTCACGATGTTGGCGACGGCGGCCTTGTCGTCCGCGCCGAGAACGGAGGTCCCGTCGCTCACGACGATGTCCTGACCGATATACCTGAGCAGCTCCGGATGCTCGGCGACGGAGATGAAGAGCTGCTTCTCCTCGTTCTGGCAGATATCGCCGCCCTGATAATTGCGGATGACGACGGGGTGAATATCCGGGGCCATGCCGACGTCCACGGTGTCCATGTGCGCGACCCAGCCGACGACCGGCACGGGCGCGTGCCCCTCGGGCAGGCGGGCCGGGAGCCGGCCGACGACGACGGCGTGCTCGTCAATGCTGACGTCCCGGACGCCGAGGGCTGCGATGTCCTCCATCAGCATATGGGCAAGCTCCCACTGGCCGGGCGTGCTGGGAATGACCTCAGACTCCGGCCTGCTCTGGGTCGTCACGGCGGCGTAGCGCAGAAAGCGCCCGAGTATTTTCTCCTGCAGATTCATGATGGGACCTTCTTTCCTGTAAATAGTATGATCAAAACGGATGTGCGTTCTCCCGCATCACAGACAGCGTTTCCTCGCCGGCGATGCGCAGGGCCGCGGCGATCATGCCAAGGTCCATGCTCGGCGGCTGCGGCGTTTTGGGAGCGGCCTGTTCCGCGGAATAGGGGACATGGATAAAGCCGCCGGTCACGGCGGGAAACTGCGTTTCGATCGCGTGCAGCAGGGTGTACATCAGGTTGTTGCACACATAGGTGCCCGCCGTATACGATACGGAGGCGGGGATGCCGTTTTCGCGGCAGCGCTCGGCAATGCGGCGCACGGGCAGTTTCGTAAAGTACCCGACGGGGCCACCCCCGCAGACCGGCTCGTCCGTGGGCTGAAAACCGTCGTTGTCGGGAATGCGGGCGCTGCGGTAATTGATGGCGACAAATTCGGGCGTGACGGCGGCGCGGCCTCCGGCCTGGCCGACGCAGATCACGATATCCGGGCGCTCACGCGCGATCCCTTCGACGAGCAGCTTCCCGGCGCTGTCAAACGAAGTGGGCAGCTCGAGACGCAGCACATCCGCACCGGCGATGGAATCGGGGAGCAGGCGCAGCGACTCAAAGGAAGGGTTGACGCTCTCTCCGCCGAAGGGGGCGAAGCCTGTATAAAGTATCTTCATGGCGGTCTCCTTTTCAAAAAGGGAAAATCACACGACTGTATTTTAGGAAACCATTCATAGATTGTCAATATTTGATTTAAACTGTTGAATTATTTTGTGTATAATGACATTTTACAGAGCGCGAGGGATTGTGTTATTATATCATCATTGGACGGGACGCTTTCTCGTCGGAATATGAAAGGAGACAAAACACATGAAAAGAATCCTTGCACTTGCACTTGTGCTCGTGATGATGCTCACGCTGGCCCCCCTCGCCTTTGCCGACAACGACACGCTGATCGTTGCCGCTCCGGACGAGTCCGCCACGCTGTCCACCACTGCGCACGACGCGCTGCAGACCGCATTCCTGAACGTGCTGAGCTACAACGGCCTGATGAAGCTCGACTACGAGATGAACCCCGTATGCGACCTCGCCGAGAGCTATGACGTTTCCGAGGACGGCTGCACCTGGACCTTCCATCTCCGCCAGGGCGTCAAGTTCCACAACGGCGAAGAGCTGACCGCGGACGACGTCGTCGCCTCCATGATCGCGGCCCAGTCCGAACCCAACGTCGCCAACTTCACCAAGGACTACACCTCCGTGGAAGCCGCCGACAGGTACACCGTCGTCATCACCACCCCCAGCTTCACCTCCAACCTGCTCTACTCCCTCGCCAACCACGCCAATTTCATTCTCCCCAAGGCCTTGCTCGAGTCCGGCCACAACTTCAATGAGGAGCCTGTCGGCACCGGCGCTTTCAAGTTTGTCAGGTGGAACCACGGCGACAGCATCGAGTACGTCGCCAACGAGGACTACTATGCCGGCGCTCCCGCCATCAAGAATCTGATCTGGCGCTTCATCCCCGAAGGCACCTCCCGCTCCCTGGTCCTTGAGGCCGGTGAGGTCGATTTCGTCATCGACGTCGACGCTGCCAACCTGGGCGGCATCGAGAACAACCCCGACCTCTACCTGGATACCATCGACTCCATCACGCTCAACTTCCTCAACCTGAACGACACCAAGGGCTATCTCTCCGATGCGAACGTCCGCAAGGCGATTGACTGCGCGGTCAACAAGCAGGCTGTCGTGCAGATCGCCGAGAACGGCCACGCCGCCGTCGCTTACGCCCAGGCGCCCACCTCCTTCTCCGGCTCCACCACCGAGGGCTGCGTGGAGGGCTACAACCCCGAGAAGGCCAAGGAGTACCTCGCTGCCTGGGGCGGCAATCCCGCCGACATCGAGATCTCCATCATCTGCTCCAACGACGCCAAGGTGCGCGCGGCGCAGGTCATCCTCGCCAACCTCAAGGACATCGGCATCAACGCCACCATCGAGCAGATGGACCTCGCCACCTATCTTGACGTGACCGCGGCCGGCGACCACACCGCCTTCATCGGCGGCTACTCCGCCAGCTCCATGATCCAGTATCTGATGCTCAACTTCCACTCCAGCGCCATCGGCGCGGCCAACAAGTCCCGTGTGAACGATCCGGAGATCGACGCCCTCATCGAGGCTGCCGACGCGGCCCGTACCACCGAGGAGCGCAACGAGATCCTGGTGAAGGTCAACACCATGCTCAACGAGCTCTGCCCGCAGGTCTCCCTGTATCAGAACCAGAGACTGTACGCCTACAAGACCGGTCTGTCCAATGTCAACATTCTCCCGAACGGCTACTTCTACGTTGGCGAATGGTCCTGGGACTGATCCGCACACGGACGCAGGCATAAGGCCGTACCCTCCTGCGGTACGGAAAAGCAAACGATAACAATGCATGCTGCCGAAAAGTCTTTTGGCTTTTCGGCAGTGTGACATTCTTGCATAAGGAACACTGCAGAAATGCTGCGCAAACCCGGCGCTCTTTTTCCGTCCGCTGCGGGGCGGAAAAGACGGGCCGGGACACGCAGCCTGTTTCAAAACGGTTCCCAAGTTGAGATTGGAAGTGAAAACGTGCTGAAATATATCGGAAAGCGGCTGCTCGCCATGATCCCGGTCGTGCTCGGCGTGACGCTGATCGTCTACTGCATCATGAGTCTTGCCCCGGGCGATCCCGCGAGAACCATACTCGGCGAGCAGGCCACCGAGGAGCAGGTACAGGCGCTGCGCGACGAGATGGGCCTGAACGACCCTCTCCTTGTGCAGTATGTCCGCTATGTCTGGAAGCTCCTCCACGGGGATTTTGGGACCTCCTACTCCAGCCGCATCGACGTCTCCAAGGAGATCTGGTCACGTTTCCCGAACACCATCAAGCTGGCCCTGGTGGCAAGCCTGGTCTCGGTGATTTTTGCCCTGCCGCTTGGCATTGTTGCGGCCGTCAAGCAGAACACCTTCTTTGACAGCGCCTCGATGTTCTTTGCCATCATCGGCATCTCCTGTCCGACGTTCTGGTTCGGCCTGATCCTGATTCTGGTCTTTGCCGTCCATCTGAAATGGTTCCCGGTGAGCGGCCAGGTCGATACGCTCAAGGGCATTATCCTGCCCGCCGTGACGCTGGGCTTCAACAGCATGGCCGCCATGGCGCGCGTGACGCGCTCCTCCATGCTGGAGGTTATCCGTCAAGACTATATCCGCACGGCGCGCGCGAAGGGCGTCTCCAACCGGAACGTGATCCTCCAGCACGCCGTACCCAACGCGATGATCCCCACCGTTACGGTCATCGGCCTTCGAATCGGCGGGCTGCTTGCCGGCGCGGTCATCTGCGAGACGGTCTTCGCCTGGCCCGGCATCGGCAGGCTCCTTGTGCAGTCGATCATGTCCCGCAACACTCCGGTCGTGCTGGGCTGCATCATCATTTTCTCCATTTGTTTCTCTCTGGTCAACCTCATCGTGGATATTCTCTATGCCTTTATTGATCCCAGGATCAAGTCCCAGTATCAGTGAGGAGGGCGGATATGGACAACTCAGATTTCAGACAGAGAAGCATGTTTGCCGAGACATGGAAGCGCCTGAAGAAAAACCGCGGCGCCATGATCGGCCTCGTGATCGTCATCATTTTGTTCCTGCTCGCCATCTTCGCCGGCGTGATTTTTGACTACGATACGGACGTGATCGGCCAGAACTACAACGAGCTGCTGCAGGAGCCGAGCTGGAAGCACCCCTTCGGCACCGACGAGATGGGCCGCGACCTGCTGGCGCGCATCATCTACGGTTCGCGCGCCTCGCTCTTTATCAGCTTCGCGGCCGTGTGCCTTGCCGCGGTGGTCGGCTGCTTCTTCGGCGCGATCTCCGGCTATTTCGGCGGCAGGATCGACAGCGTGATCATGCGCATCACTGACATGTTTCTGGCGATTCCGGAGACGCTTTTTGCCATCACGCTCGTCGCCGCCCTCGGCACCGGCACCTTTACGCTGATCATCGCACTCGCCATTTCCAACATCCCGATCTTCTGCCGCCTGCTGCGAAGCTCCGTCATGACCCAGCGCGGGAGCGAGCATATCGAGGCCGCGCGCGCCATCGGCGCCAAGACCTCCACCATCATCTGGGATCATATCCTCCCGAACTGCATCGCACCGGTCCTGGTCCAGTTTACCCTGAGCATCGCGGTCACGATCCTCACGATCTCCGGCCTGAGCTTCCTGGGCCTCGGCGTTTCACCCCCGAAGCCCGAGTGGGGCGCACTGCTCTCCAGCTCCCGCTCCTATATGCGTGAGCACACCTATCTCACCATCTTCCCGGGTCTCGCCATTATGACGACGATCCTGTCCCTGAACCTGCTGGGCGACGGGCTGCGTGACGCGCTCGATCCCAGACTGCGCTGAGGAGGGCTGAGTTTATGTCTGAAGAAAAAAGCTATGCCCTCGAAATCGAGGACCTGAACGTCGAGTATCATGTCGACAGGGAAGTGGTGCACGCCCTCAACGGCATCAGCTTCAGGCTGGCAAAGGGCGAAACCATCGGTCTCGTCGGCGAAACGGGCGCGGGCAAAACCACGACCGGCCTTTCGATCCTGCGCCTGATCCCCTCGCCCCCCGGCGTTGTGAAGGGGACGGTGAAGGTCCGGGGAGAGGATATCAGCACCCTCTCCGAAAAGCAGATGGAGGCTATCCGCGGCAACGTGGTGTCCATGATCTTCCAGGACCCCATGACGAGCCTGAACCCCACCAAGACGGTCGAATACCAGATTGCCGAGGTTATCCGCCTGCATGAGAAGTGCGGCAAGAAGGAAGCCGCTGCCAAAGCGGGCGACATGCTGGAGATGGTCGGCATCCCCCGGGACCGCGGCAGAGAGTTCCCGCACCAGTTCTCCGGCGGCATGAAGCAGCGCGTCGTCATCGCCATGGCCCTGGCCTGCTCGCCCGAGATCCTGATCGCCGACGAGCCGACCACCGCTCTGGACGTGACCATCCAGGCACAGGTCCTGGACATGATCCGGGAGCTGAAACGGAAGTACAAAATGTCCATGATCATGATCACCCATGATCTTGGCATCGTCGCCGAAATCTGCGACACGGTCGCCATCGTCTATGCCGGCCGCATCGTGGAGTACGGGACGCTGGAGGATATCTTCAACCACACGGCGCACCCGTACACGGCTGGCCTGTTCGGGTCCCTGCCCAACATGGAGGACCGGACGCAGCGCCTCAAGCCCATCCCCGGCCTGATGCCCGACCCCACCAATCTTCCGGAGGGCTGCGCATTCAGTCCCCGCTGCCCCAATGCGAGCGAGAAATGCCGCACGCAGTGCCCCGCGCTCACCCGTGTCGAGGGAGAGCATTTCGTGGCCTGCCACCTGTTTAAGGAGGAGTGAGAAATGGCGGATGTACTGCTTGAAGTAAAGCATGTAAAAAAATACTTCCATACGCCCAAGGGCCTTCTCCACGCGGTGGACGACGTCAGTTTCTCCATTGAACGCGGCAAGACCCTGGGCGTCGTCGGCGAATCCGGCTGCGGCAAATCCACGACGGGCCGTGTCGTGCTCCGCCTGCTTGAGCCCACCGAGGGCAGCATTCTCATGGAGGGCCAGGATATCGCCGGGCTGAGCGAGTCGCAGATGCGCAGCAAGCGCAGGGAGATGCAGATGATCTTTCAGGACCCGCTGGCCTCCCTGGACCCGCGCAAGACCGTCGGCCAGATCATTGAGGAGCCCCTACGCATCCACAACATCATCTCCGGCGCCAAGGAGCGCCAGAACCGGGTTCTGGAGCTGATGGAGACTGTCGGACTCGCCCGGCGCTATTATTCCACGTACCCGCATGAGCTGGACGGCGGCCGCCGCCAGAGGATCGGCATCGCCCGGGCGCTGTCCATGAACCCGAAATTCATTGTCTGCGATGAGCCGGTCTCTGCTCTCGATGTGTCCATTCAGGCACAGATCCTGAATCTGCTGGAGGACCTGCAGAAGCAGATGGGCCTGACCTACATGTTCATCACCCACGATTTGAGCGTTGTCCACCATTTCTCGGACAACATCGCCGTCATGTATCTGGGCAGGATCATCGAGATGGCTCCGTCCGACGAGCTCTTCGCACATCCTACGCATCCCTACACACAGGCCCTGCTCAGCGCGATCCCCGTGCCCTCTCTGGAGAACCGCCGGGAACGCATCATCCTGAAGGGCGAGATCACCTCTCCCATCAATCTGCCGAAGGCCTGCCGCTTTGCCAGCCGCTGCCTGTACGCGACCGAACGCTGCTTCGGCGAGGAGCCTGAGCTTACGGAGATCGCGCCCGGCCATCAGGTCGCCTGCTTCAGACAGGATAAGGCAGACGCGAAAACCGTATAATCGGGGCAGGAACCGACAGGGCAGCACCACAGCTTTCGGGAGGCGCCGATGTCTGCGGAGCTGCCATAGAAAAAGACTTGACAAGGGCCGTTCGTTCTCTATAATGCAGGAGAACGAACGGTCACCTTTGCTTATGATCCAGTTTTTACCGCATCAAGGACCGCGGATAGTATGAGGAGGCTCCTATGGCAAAGGATACGAAGGACAGGGTTCTGGCGACAGCCTTGGACATGTTCTCAGGCAACACCGCACAATCCGCCTTCGGCGCCTCCTGGAAAATTCGCGCTCTGATTTTGTCACTTTTTCTTGCAATACACAAAGTATTCCTGCAAAAAACTGCCTTCATCAGAACCCAAATTTTCTCAGGATTCGCTCTCGCCGAATTATGCGGTGTTGCCTTAACATCACAGCTTAAGGTGATTGAGGGCGCACCTTACGTCGCCCGTATTGAAAACCACACTGCCGGGATTTTCAGGAACGGTTAATCAGCTATCAGGAGAAGACAGATGTTTTACGTTGCGCGTACAGTAATGTCAATTCTCCTGCAATGTAAGACGAGGAAAACATGCAAACAGCTTTTATAGAAATAGACGTTCACGGGCTGACGCGGGAACAGGCTTTTACTGCCATCGATGCGAGGCTGCGCCGCGCGGATGGGGCTTATCGTCTTCGTGTTATCCCTGGTTATCATGGAGGCACCGTGCTGCGTGACGCGATTCGTACCCGCTATCGGAATCATGCCAAGGTCAAGCGGATCGAGCTGGGTATGAATCCCGGCGAGACGGATTTGGTGCTGAGGGAATTGTGATTTTCACCATACTATGGAGGTCTATATGAACATCATCCTTGTAGGTATGCCCGCATCCGGCAAGAGTACAGTAGGCGTTGTGCTTTCCAAACTGCTCGGGTTTGACTATGTTGATACAGATATCCTAATACAAAGAAGCCAGGGGAAATGTCTGGAACACATTATTGCAGAGAAAGGTATGGAAGCTTTCCTGGCTCTTGAGGAAGAAATATGCAGCAGACTTGATGTTTTCAATACAGTCGTAGCCACTGGTGGGAGTGTAATCTATTCCGAGGCTGCGATACGGCACCTCAGTGAAACAGGGCCTGTTGTTTATCTAAAAACGGACCTTCCTGAACTATCTCGGCGTATCGGAGACATGCGGCAGAGAGGTGTCGTACTAAAACCAGGTCAGACCATGGAGAATCTTTATCAGGAAAGGGTTCCGCTATATGAACGATGGGCCGATTTCACGATGGAAGGCGAAAGCATAGAGCATACTGCGGAACGAATAAAAGCTGTCATAACGAATTACATAGAAAGCTGCTGTACAAGCGAGGAGGAATCATAATGAAAAAGCTGATCGCGTGTCTGATACTGGTCATCATGTTAGCGGTCCCTTTGACCTCATATGCGGATGAAGCTGTCACGGAGGCAGAAAAATGGGATATGTCTGTACCTGCTGAGCTTACGGAGGACATCCAGACTCTCTTTGACAAAGCTATGGAGAACCTGGTCGGCGTTCATTACACACCCGTGGCTGTGCTCGGGGCGAGGGGCAACACCTACTGCATTCTCTGCAAAGCAAGGGTGGTTTATCCCGGTGCGGAACCATATAACGTTCTGGTGTATATCAATGAAAACGGAATCCAGAACATCTATGAGCTGTGGATTGAGAAGCACGCGGAGAAAGAAACGCCCGACGCCGTCTCTCTTCTCAGGGAAGCTGCTGAACAGGGAGATGCAGACGCTCAGAACGAGCTTGGAAAATGCTACGCAAGCGGCAGCGGCGTTGAACAGAGCTATGAAGAGGCGGCCAGACACTACCGTATGGCCGCGGATCAGGGATTTGCAAAGAGTCAGTACAATCTGGCGAATCTCTACCTGTACGGATTGGGTGTGGAGCGGGACTGCAACAAAGCAAATGCCTTGCTCCAGCTTGCGGCAGGTCAGGGCTTGGCCCACGCGCAGTATTTACTCGGTTATAATTACGAGTTCGGTATTGGCTTTGAACAGGATATGGAAAAGGCTTTTCAATACTACAGTCTTGCGGCGGAACAGGGGCTTGCGGAAGCGCAGAACAACCTTGGAAACTGCTATATGTACGGCAAGGGCGTGGCGCAGGACAAAGCCCGCGCGGTTGCGTATTACCGGCTTGCCGCAGAGCAGGGAGAACCGAATGCGCAAAACAGTCTCGGATGCTGTTTCTTCGATGGCAACGGGGTTGAACAAAACTATGAAGAAGGGATGAAGTATTTCCTTCTCTCAGCGCAGCAGGGAAATCCCGACGCTATTTACAATCTGGGATACAATTATTACTATGGCGAAGGTGTTGCCCGAGACTATGACAAAGCCTTGGAATACTTTAAGACAGCAGCCGAGATGAATCACCCATCAGCGTTCTTCCTCATCGGAGAGTGCTGTTATGAGGGGAACGGTGTAGAGAAAGACGTAAAAATAGCGAAAGAATGGTTCAGGCGAGCTCTGGATGCCGGATATGAGCCCGATGAAGAAGACCGGGCTCTCCTGAAAGATGTGTTCGGAGAGGGCTTAAGCCGTCAAAGAATCATTGAGGAAATGGTGGTCGATTACGGAAGCTACGGCCAGGCCGCAGACGAGCATGTCCGCACACTCCTGTACGATCTGCGCTCGGCGGACGCTGACACAGCAGATCGCTGGGACAGCATCATGACGCTGTGGCAAACAGTGAACGCGGACTTGACGATCCATGAAAACGTGCTCCCGGACGGTCTTCCGAATACAGACGAACTCTGCATCGTTGCGCTCGGCTTTCAGCTCAATGCCGACGGAACCATGCGTGACGAATTGATTGAAAGACTCAAGGTCGTCTTAAACAGCGCGGAGAAATATCCAAACGCCCTGATCGTGTGCACCGGGGGCGGGACAGCCGCAGAAAACGAAGCTTCCACGGAAGCGGGGAAAATGGCGGAATGGCTGATTGCAAACGGCATTCCGGAAGAGCGTATCATTATCGAGGATCGATCCTTAACCACGGCACAGAACGCCATCTACACCTATGACATTTTGACCGAGCGCTATCCGCAGGTAAGCCAATTGGCCATTGTGTCCAGCGACTATCACATCGCGACAGGCACACTTCTTTTCGAGGCGGAAGCCATTTTACGCGCTGAGAAGGCGGGCGGCGAATCCATGCAAGTTGTCTCCAATGCTGCATGGAAAGCGCCCTCCGGCAGCCTGTCCACCATGTTCCAGGCAGGCGCGTTGATTGAGCTGTCCGGCGATGTGGATACCGCTTTTGAGATTTACTACGAAACCTATGACATTCATGAGCTGCCGCAGCTGAGTTGAGAACAACAGGCTCAGTAAAGGCGATAACATAAAACGCTCTCTTTCGTTTGAGACAGGAGGATCCCATGGACTACATACATGAGCTTCGGCAATACATCGGCCCCAGGAAGATCATTCTCAACTGCGCAGGCGCTTTAATCATTAAAGATGATAAAATCCTGTTCCAGCGTCGCACGGTTAACGGATAATGGGGTCTGATCGGCGGGCTGTTGGAGATGAATGAGACCTATGAAGAGGCAGTGCTGCGGAAGATTCGGGAAGAAACCGGGCTGGAAGTAAAGCTGGAAGCTTTTCTCGGTATCTTCCACAACCACAACATGGTCTGGAGCAACGGCGACGCGGCTCATGTGATTACCGCGATGTATACGGCCAGCATTGTCAGCGGTGAGCCGAGGATTGATGAGGAATCGTATGAACTGCGATTCTTCGGAAAAGATGAAATCCCTGATTTGTTCGCAGAGGATCATATTGCGTCACTTAATGCGTATTTTCACGGAAAAAGGTACCCGCTCCTTCAGGAGAACAGAAGCAAGTGCTCCGGAGATTCTGCTTCATGATTGCTTCAATCCAGGCCGATAAACATAGCTTTTTCAGCGTCTCCTGCACCTTGTTTTTCTAAAGGAGATACATACAATCAAAAGAATTGGTGAGTGACCGTAATGAATAAGAATAGGCTCTATAAGTTGCTTTACAAAAAGGCAGCAGACGCCATCGGCGAGGAAGAACTGACCAGTCTGAAAAATGACCTTATCAACCCAGTCAAAATAGCGACAAAAGAAGCGCTGGACGATATCCTCAATACCATGGACAAGAAAGAGGATCAGGATTAGGATAAGCACATTTTTGATACTTCTCCTTAATATAATTTGAAAACCCACGATTCCTGTACAAGGTTTCGTGGGTTTTATGCGTTTCGATCACCGGTGCCGGTTTGCTCTGCTTTTAGCACAGCTTTCCCCCAGCCACTTTTTGAACCAACCCTTCACCATCATTGATTCAGTCTATATGATCTGAAATTCAGATCGGAAAAACGTCTCCGGCAGGATGCTCTGATACAGCGCCGTATAGATTGAACGAATTTCTGTTTGACTATGCTCACGAACACTGGGAGCTTCCAGGATACAATAGTTAACACCGAAAACCTTAGATTTGACACCGGTCTCTCTATAACCGCATCGCAGATAGAACAGCTGGCGTTTGTGCCGAGTCTCTTTGTCCTTTTCGTCTTCTGCGCTTTCCGTATCTTCTATCTCGGCAACAATACAGTCAGCGTCGTGGATGAAGTCAGAGAACTGCTTCAGAAAAACCGTTCCGAGTCCCATATTCCTATATTCTTCAGCAATTGCGAAGTAATCCAACAGATAGTCCCTGTCCAGGCGAACGAAGAGTGCGTACCCGAGAACAATATCCTCACTTAGCAGAAGCAAAGCCTCATAAGCATTTCGTTCCCACGCTTTTCTGATAGAGATCATCGGTTTCAACTCATCTGGAATGAAATCGCGCGTCATGTAAGAATTATAGATATGCTCTATCTCCGAAAGATCTGTTGCCCGTTTTATTGTGTACTCCAAATGGATCGCTCCCCTCTTCGCCCTGGCCAACACAGTCTGTTTTATGAAGCATATATCTTTCCCACAAGGTCTGCCATCAGCTTTGTTGGAATCAGCCGCGTAAGGAACACAAACACCTTATACTATCCGCCGATTGTGCACACCACAGGCAGTTTTTTCTGCAGTGCTTTTTCTGCGATGAAAGCGCCTGCCTTCTCCGCCGGAATGCCATTCTCCTCATCGTGCTCCATCACAGCGACACTTCTCGCAATTCGGCCGCCATATGCCTCGTCGTCAGCTGGGTTTTTCCTCCTGGCTGCGGTGAATCCGATTGCGATATCTCCCGGCATAACCGCGCACACCTCGATCCCATATGGCTTGACCTAACTGTACAGCGCCAGAGTGTAGGTTCTAACCGCCGCCTTGGATGCGGAATAATAGGCCTGAAACGGGATGGCGATCGGCGCCGCGACAGAACTCATGTTGATAATCCGGCCATGGCCCTGTCTGTGCATGATCGGCAGAACCGCACGGTTGACCCTAACCATGCCGAAGAAATTCACGTCAAACTGTCTGATCGCTTCCTCTGTGTCCGTATACTCGATCGCTCCGGATATTCCAAATCCTGCGTTGTTGATGACAATATCAATATGTCCTTCCTGCCGCAGGATACTCTCAACCGCATTTCTCACCTGGTTTTCGTCCGTCACATTCGCCTGAATATGGACAGCTACATCTGTACCGTTCTCGCGCCGGCTCAATTCATATACTTTGCAGCCTTTGTTTGCGAGAAAGCGCGCAGTCTCGAGTCCGATGCCGCTGGTGCCGCCTGTGTTGATAACGATTTTTCCCATTTTTTCACGCTTCCTTGGTTTATTTGGTTCATGATACCAAGGATAAGAGCTTTTCTCAAGCGATGTAATAAAACGACGAAGTATAGAGATACGAAGCGCGTTCTATCAAGAGCCCGAAGAGTCATATTATCATTGACCGTGCAGCATAATTATGATATAATAATGTCAGGCAAAACAGCTGGAGGTGAATCTACATGCCAAGGATTATTCCGATCCGTGATCTGCGCGATACAGGAAGACTTTCTGAAATGTGCAACGAGAGCAGAGAACCTATTTTTATCACGAAAAATGGATATGGCGATATGGTTATTATGAGCATGGCTGTCTACGAAGAACGCATGGCACAGCTTGATATCCGTGATAAGATTCTTGCCGGAAAAGCCCAAGCTGATGCCGGAAATCTGGTCGATGGACCTTCGGCGATGGAAGAGATAAGGAAGCAGCATGGCATATCGATATAAATTAACCCCGCTGGCAATAGCGGACATTAATGATGTGCTTGATTATATCTCCGAAAAACTCATGAACCCAGGAGCGGCAAATCAACTATTTCTTGCAATTCAGCAGGAGATCGCCAGCATCTGTGACAGGCCATATGCGTTTCCCGACTGTTCGTACTACTTGATCTATGATAAAAATATCAGGCATTCTGTTATTGGGAAGTACATCCTGATATATGAGATATCTCAGACAGAGGCAATGATCAAGGTTCTACGTTTCCTTTATGGCGGCAGGAACATTTCAAACCTGAAGCTCAAAACACAATAATACTTAATAGAGCGTTTGTCAGAAAACACATGACAAACGCTCTATCAATATTCTCATATTTTTATGGCCACTGCATCTGTTCAAAGAGAAGAGCGAATTATTCGGAAACGATAAAGATTAAAGCCACTTTACAAAAAAGACTCCTTCCGACAGGAAGGAGCCAAAAGCAATCCGTATGATAAATCAATCAAAAGAGGATTTGCCGTGGACTGCCGCAAACCATGTCGCGCTCATCGTTAGACGGAAGTCTCGATCGGTTTCGTCAGGTCATGGATAGATTGGATCTTTCTGTGACTGTTGTTGCCCGGCCAACGTCCAGCTACCAAGCCGCTGGGGGCTCGCAAGTAAATTGGTCATGCTTTCCGGGTTATGGTGCCGATCACACCGATGGGATGCCGCCCATCTCCAGTAGGGGAATTATAGCGTCAAATCGTAGCCTAATCAAGGAACTTTCTGTGAACTTTTTATTTTCGCTTTCTGTGAACTTTTTATTATCGCTGTGTATTTCAGGTAAGCATTAGACTATACATCCGGAGTTTTATGACAGCAGAGTGATTCTCGCATATCCGTCATTTCCTCCATCCGGAGGAAGGCTGGCAGAATCTCCGGCCGCCATGGAGCTGTTTGAGGCGCCAGAACCGACGTAGCCGGATCCGCCGCCGGCGACCGCGCTGTCCGCGGCGATTGTTCCGCCGTAGAGACCTCCCCCGCCGCCCGGACGGCCTTCGTCTATTCCGTCCACATACAGGCTGTAGGTAATGGTGTTGGTGAGAGAGACATACTCATACTCTACCGTCAGCATCTGCTGGTAATCCGCAGTGGATGTCCACAGTGTGGGTTTCAATGCCAAGGTGTTCGCAATGCTGCCGGTGATCGAGCCGGAGGTATATGCCGGGCAGCCATTGTATCTGTCTGTCCACGAAAGGACGTCGTCTGCGGGCACGGAGAACCGAATATAGTTGCCGATCCTGGTGGCATATCCGGACCAGTTATAATACTGGGCGTTTGCTCCGGCATTCACCAGCGCCTCATAGCGGTTCGTACTGCTGTTGAGCGTGAGGTGGACATTCGTAATATTCTGCGGCACACCAAGCGCTATAGCGACCTGGGGCATCGTGTACGATTCCGCCTGATACCATAGAGTCAGCAGCGCGTTATAATAGTCGCTCCCGTTGAACATGAGTGAGTACCAATAGGCGTTCTTGTAAGGCGGCGCGTAATCCACACCCATCTGCGAGGTGTCGAAAATAGCCATTTGAACAGCCAGTTTCCTGACTCTGTCGTCAAAGCCGGTCGGATACCCGTCCAGGTACATGGCTATATACTTGACCGCCGCATTGTAGTCTGCGGCGTACCACTCAGCGTTAAAGGTGCCCTCGGTATAGTAGTTTCCGCTGCTCAGATAGGGGTTCAGACAAAAGGCGTCATGGGAATCCCCGTCGTAATACAGGAAATGATTCGAGACGGACGGGCCGAACTGGGTATACATATTATACGGGTAGTTCCAGACGGTACAGTAATCTGCGCCGCCTGCGCCAGTGCCGAGGTAATGCTGAGCGATTGTCGCATGGCCGGTCCGCGTCGACAGCGGGATCGCGCACAGGAGCGCCATGAGAAAGATCATAACCCTTTTGAACTTGTTTTTCTTCACTGAATCCTCCTCGCTCCGGTGGCGCTCTCCCCTCTTCCAAACGCATATCCGGTGGTTTGGGTGCCTCCGTAGTTTTCGTTTCCGCCTCGGGTGCCGCCGCCATAGCCGTTGCTCCCCTCATAGTTGGTGCCGGATGAACCGCCCGCCACGCCCAGGATGCTTCCCTTTCTCCCTGAGTAGCTGCTCAACTGTCCGTTGCCCGCAAGGGCTGTGTAAACCGCTGTTGCACCGCCGCCTCCTCCAGAACCTTCCCTATATGCGCTTGTAAAGCTGCCCTCCTCAAGCGCGGCGTCGGTATAGCCGTTGCCGCCGCCGTTCCAGCCGCCGGGATTCACGTTTGCTCCGCTCATGTTCGTAAATGCATTATTCGCTCCGTGTCCTCCGACTGCGAAGTAGATGGTCTGACCCTTGGTCAGGACGACGTTGATGACCGTATACCCGCCCCGGCCGCTTCCATTCGCCACACCGTTTCTGCAGCTGGAGCCGCCCCGGGCGCCCCACAGCTGGATCTGGTATGTGCCGTCAACAGGCGCGGTGAAGCTCTGGACGCTCCCGTCGGTGCCATCGCTACCGTTATAGGGGAATTCTGTCGGCATATACACCGCATACAGATCCACATTCGCCCGAGGCATCTTGAAGCTGCTGCCGGCCTTATAATCCACCAGGCTGGCCTGGCTGTCCGTGCTCCAGCCGGCGAACTGATAATCCGTCTTCTGAAGAGCCGCGTTCCTTATGGTGACGCTCTCTCCGGCAGCATGGGTCTCCGCTGCCGGCGGACTCCCGGTGCCGCCGTTTGCGTGGTATGTTACCGTATAGGCGACAGGCGTCCAGACCGCATAGAAGTCCGCGTCCCGGTCATCTGTGAAGATATCATCCGCCGTGTAGGTCGCCGTTTCGGCTGTGCTGGACTCATTCCAGCCGAGGAAGCGGTAATCCTGACATACAGGGATATCCGAGATAATGGCCGCTGCTACGCCATGCTGTTTGGTCGTCGTTTTCAAGATTGTGCCGTCCGTAAACTGTGTGTCCTTCCCCGACGGCGGATTCACATGGAATCGAAGGGTATAGCTCGTCGGCGGCTCAGGGTCCCACGCGGCATACAGAACGATGGACTGGTCCTGCGTATAGAGCGCCCCCGGGAGGTAGTCCAAGTCCTTGTTGTCTGCCCGCTCCTTGCTTATCGCCCAGCCGAGAAAAGCCCAGGCGCTCCTGATCGGGATCTCAGTTGAGAAGTTCAGGTCTACTCCTCCCTGCTTGATCTGGAGAGCCGGCGCATTCGTCCCGCCATTAGCGTCATAGGTCACGGTATACTGATCCGGTTGGACAGACGGGATCGGGATTAAGCTCGGGTTCGGTGACGGCGGGATGTCCGCCACCTTCCCCTCGCTGTTGAGGTAGGCGTTTCCCAGTCTGTCCTCAAAGTTCGGGATCGCGCCCAGAAGCAGGATAACGAAGACTGCCAAGATAATGGCGTATTCCGTCAGGCTCTGCCCGACCCGGTTATCTCGGAAGGTTTTCAGTTTGATCTTGATTTGTCTCAAAGAAGCCCTCCTTTCAGAAAAGCTCGACCCAGTCCCCGTCGTGCAGCCCCCAGTCTCCGGCTCGGCCCGCCGGAAGCTCCACCACGCACCAGGCGCCCTTCTCACCGGCACACAGGGTCCATGGCGGGACGTTTTCCTCGATACGGATAATCTGTCTGCTCCCGCTCAGGAACAGAACATCCATGGGATAGGGCATAAAGCAGGTGTGGATCTCTGAGCATGGCAGGAGGATCAGGGCGTCGAAGTATCGGAAATCCCTGCCCAGCAGTCCTCTCAGGCGGAGGGCAAAGGTATCCGCGACCGCGATCCGCCCCCGCTCTATGTCGTTAATTTTGAATCGTTTGATCTTCATAGGTATTTTTCAATGTTGATAATGGCCGGACCCAGCAGCACCAGCAGCATGGTCGGGAACACGAAGAAGACCAGCGGGAAAAGCATTTTGACCGGAGCCTTCTGTACCAGGGTCTCCGCGCGTCGGCGTCTTGCCACGCGCAGAGCTTCCGCCTGGGCTTTGAGGACGTTTACGATGGAGATGCCCATTGTGTCTGCCTGTACCATGTTGTTTGAAAAGAGCGACATCTCATCCACATCACAGCGAGCTGCGAGGGACAGATACGCGTCACGCCGGCTCATACCATAGTTTATATCTTCAATCGTCCGCACCAGCTCCTGCATGGCCGGCGATTTGTTCTCCTTCCATATATTCAATATCACGGAATCATAGCCGAGGCCCGCTTCCACACTGATCGCGATCAGATCGATGGTGTCCGTAAGCGAGGACACGATCGCCGTTCTTCTATGATTCGCGCTCATTCGCAGGATGGCCTTCGGCAGCAGCGTTCCAGCCAGGAACATCCCCACGGCGAACGCCGGCACCAGATACATGGGGAAGTCTGAGGGTATCAGGAGGAAACTGAGGACGAGGCAGGGGCCTCCGAGCAGAGCGCCAAAGACCGCCCGCAAAACCGTGAATGTGAACATCGAGATATTGACATTGGCCACGGCAAAGAGCTTTTTGATCTCCCGGTCATTTTTGGTGAGCGGTTTTTTGCGGTTATAGGGGCTCAGGAAGTCATTGATTGATTCCGCCACGCGCGTGGAGAGCGGTTTGGACTCTATGCCCGCGTCTTTCTTGAACAGCTGGGTCCATTTCCGCTGCTTTGGCGGTCTGCGCACTCCCCTCTTGATTTCGTCCATTCTCCTGCTGGCGTCCTCGTCCGCGCGGCTCATCGGCTTCAGCAGCAGGACCACAGCGATAAAGACCAGGACGACGATAATGATGATCTGGGTAACTGCGCTCATGCTCTTTTCCCTCCTCAGTATTTCACATTGAGTATTTTCCGGATCACGAGAAAGCCCAGGAGCTCCCAGCCTGCCGCGAAAGCGAGCATTAATCTTCCATTTCGCTCGTTCAGGAACAAGCTAACATATTCCGGATTCAGAAAGCTCAGCGCAATGAGCAGGAAGATGGGCAAAACCGCGAGCAAGATGCCGGTGAGCTTCCCGCTCGCCGTCTTTGCCTGGATATCCGCCTCCAGATCGTGCTTCTCCCTCAGTGATCTGGAGATGTTCTGCAGTATCTCGATCATGTTTCCGCCCACATTGGTCTGGACGCTCACGGCCACCTCCAGCAGCTCAATGTCCTTCGACGCGGTGCGCTTGGCCACGTTCTTCAGGGCCGTGCTTAGCGGCACGCCATATTGGGTCTCACTGAAGGCCATCAAAAACTCCTCCATTTCTTTATACAAACAGAAAAGCCCACCACGACGTGATGAGCTTTCAATCTTCTATATGCTATTTTTAGCTTACTTTTCCGGATTAAAACTGTCAACATTTTCATCTGACAGTGCTTTTCTTTGTTAAATTGAGACTTAAGCAATCATGTTTCCATCAATTGAGGCTGTTGAATCCATGTTGATTCCTCTCAGAACCGCGTATATGCGTCTACTGTTTTCTAAATTGATGTTATAGTTTCTCGTTTGCACCAATAACAGCATTTCTCCGAAGAGCATCCTATAAAAGATTACATCTACACCGTACCCTTGAAGACGTCCAAAGGATGAACTCCTCTATTGTCGGTTCTTTTCCGACAAATCGAAAATCTTCCCATTCCTCAAGGTCAATCTCAAGGGCGAGCGCTTCATGAACGAGTACCAGCCCTATGACTACGTCCTGCATCAGGCGGCCATGCAGCCCTCGCACACTTACGCCACCGTCTGGGACAGCACCTTTGAGAGCGATATCGAGCGCTTTGCCACCCACGGCTGCTCCCGTCTCTTCCCCCACGAAAATGGCACCCAGTCCGTCTTCCCGATAGAGACCATCATCGGTATGAACGCCGGTCTTGAGGCGGAGGGCTACATTGTCCGCGCCGACAGCATCGAGGAGCTGGCCGAGAAGCTGAATCTGCCGGTAGAGACCTTCGTCAAGACGGTTGAACGCTACAACGAGCTGGCCGTCAAGGGCGAGGACGAGGTTTTCGGCAAGGAGGCCTACCGTCTCTCCACCATGGACGCTCCCCCCTACTTCGGCACGCGCCAGTGCGGCGGTTACTTCATCTGCACCATGGACGGCATCCAGATCGACGACAACATGCACGCCGTTCGCGCCGACGGCACCGCCATCGAGGGCCTCTATGTCGTGGGCGACTGCTCCGGCAACTATTTCGCAAACAGCTATCCCAACCTGATGGGCGGAGCCGCCGCCGGCCGGAGCACCACCTTTGGCCGCGTCGCGGGCAAGAACGCTGCAAAAGGGATCTGATGATTTCTAAAGCGTAATATATAATGGAGCTGCAGCTTTTCTATCATTGGCTGCAGCTCCATATTAACTGTTAGTCCATTGTATATCCGGTTATCGAGCTCTCTTTTCACAAGAAAAAACGGTCGTAAATTGGTCGTAAGTTTCAATTGACACGATCTCAAAGCATTGATTTAACAGCATTTTCACTCTCAAACATTCAGTTTTGCCGAATATTTGAATGTTCATCTCATATAACCCCGTAAGTGTCGGTATTCTCCGGTATTTCGCACGCCGGTGCTCTTCTGTAAAAGAGCGCCCGGTCAAATCAAGTATATGCAATCAGGCTCTCGCTGTCAAATATTTCTTTATGGCAACACCGCGCAATACGACTGCGGCATCTTCCGGAAAAATCGCGCTTTGATTTTGTCACTTTTTCTTGCAATACACAAAGTATTTCTGCAAAAAACTGCCTTCATCAGAACGTGATTTTTCTCGGAATCTGCTCTTGCCGCATTATGCGGTATTGCCTTATGCAATTTTTTCACCGATTTGCATTGACAAAGGAATCTCTTGGGTGTTATCTTTTAGCATATTGAACGAATCGGAAAAGGGGTAATCAACGATGGACTTTACCGAACAGGAAGTACGCCAATATGTGGAGCAGGAGGATGTGCGCTTCATCCGCCTGGCCTTCTGCGATGTATTCGGGAAGCAAAAAAACATTGCCATCCTGCCGACGGAGCTGGAGCGCGCCTTTCGGCACGGCATCGCCATCGACGCGTCCGCCATTGCGGGCTTCGGGGGCGAGGTGCGCTCCGATCTCTTCCTGCACCCCGATCCCGCCACGCTCGCCTCCCTGCCCTGGCGGGGCGAAAACGGTCAGGTAGTGCGCATGTTCTGCGGTGTTGCCCACCCGGACGGGACGACCCTGGAGACGGATTCCCGCGCCCTTCTCATGCGGGCTGTGGAGCGCGCAGCGAAAAGCGGGATCTCCTTTGCCTTCGGCACGGAAATGGAGTTTTATCTCTTCAAGACCGACGAGGACGGCGAGGCAACCAGAATCCCCTTTGACCGGGCGGGCTACATGGACATTGCCCCCATGGACAAGGGCGAGAATGTGCGGCGTGAAATCTGCCTGACCCTCAGCCAGATGGGCATCCAGCCGGAGTGCTCCCACCACGAGGAGGGACCGGGGCAGAACGAGATCGACTTTCGCTACTCCGATCCGCTGACCGCCGCCGACAACGCCCTGACCTTCCGCGCTGTGGTGGAGGCGATCGTTGCGCGAAACGGCCTGGCTGCGGACTTCTCCCCCAAGCCGCTCCCGGATCAGGCGGGAAACGGCATGCACATCAACATCTCGGTGGAAAGCCGTGACGGACGAGACCTGCTCGGGCAGGTGATTGCCGGCATCATGGCGCACATCCGGGAAATCACCGCCTTTCTCAACCCGACGGAGAACTCCTATCTCCGCCTCGGCAGTCGGAAAGCGCCGGGCTATATTTCCTGGTCGAGTGAAAATCGCTCCCAGCTCATCCGCATCCCCGCAGCCCCGGGGCTTAACAAGCGCGCCGAGCTGCGCTCCGCCGATCCCGGCGTGAACCCCTACCTGGCCTTTTCCCTTCTGATCCACGCGGGGCTTGACGGCATTGAGGCGGGTCTGCCCCTGCCGCCGAGCGCCGATCTCAACCTCTTTACGGCGTCGGAGGAAATCCTGCGCGGCTTTGAACGCCTGCCGACTACGCTTCACGAGGCAAACGCGCTTGCCCTTGAGAGCGTCTTTGTCCGTCGTCATGTCCCCGAAGCGATCATCGCCGCATACTGCGAAAGATAAGATGCTGATTCAAACTGTGTTTACCGTAGCTTCGCCACGGTAAACACACCTTAAGGCGAGCCATGCGAGCCCTCGCGCCGACCAACCGAAGCGTCCCCCGCAAGCGGAGGGCGATAAGCGCGAGTATCTCAACTGCGAAACCTTGTTTCGCAGTTGAATTGAAAGGAGGGAATGCGCGTGATCTTTCAGGAACGGACCTATTCCGTTTTGATCGTTTCCGCGTCCGAAAAACTGGATACTCAGCTGCGCAGCCTCCTTCCCGCAGCGGAATATTACCCGGTTCAGAGCGCAGGGAGCGTCGGAGAAGCGCGGCGTCTGCTGCTGGGTTCCAGCTTTGACCTGGTGCTTATCCACACCCCGCTGAAGGACGACTTCGGCACACAGCTCGCCATCGACGTCTGTGTCGAAAGCGCGGCGGGGGCATTGCTCTTTGTCAAGTCCGAGCTCTACGAAAGCATCAACGCCCGCGTAATGGAGTACGGCGTGGTGACGCTCTCGATGCCCAGCGCCAGCGCCCTTGTAAGCCAGAGCCTGCGCATGCTCTGCGCCCAGCGGGAAAGGCTGCGGCGCATGGAACAGAAGCAGCAGAGCGTGGAGGAAAAGATTGAAGAGATCCGCCTTGTGAACCGGGCCAAATGGCTTTTGATCGAGTGTCTGAGCATGACGGAGGCTGACGCCCAGCGATACATAGAACGGCAGAGCATGGATCAGCGCATCACCAAGCGCCGGGCTGCGGAGAACATCATCAAAACATATTCTTGAAAAAGCTTTTCCCCGTCATCCTGCGCGTCGGCGAAGGAGCTTTCCTTTGTGTGTTCAGGCGGAAAAGTTTTTTTGCTCTGCTCGGAACGACTATGAGAGAGACGACGCGCTTACCCTGGCGGATGAAGTGGAGGCTGCCCACATCGGCTTTGTATATACAGAAAGCGCCCCGCTTGGCGGGGCGCTGCGCATCAATATTAACCCTGGATCTGAATGGTCTTACGCTCCGGAAGAGCCACCGGCTTTTCCTTCGGAAAGTCCAGCGTCAGGACGCCGTCCTCAAACCTGGCCCGGATATCCTCTTCCTTCACATTCTCGCCGATATAAAAGCTCCTCGTCATGGAACCTTCATACCGCTCCTGATGAACGATACGGCCTTTCTTGTCCTTGCCCTCTTCTTCCAGCCCTTTGGCTGCGCTGATGGTCAGGTAACCGTTCTGCAGCTGCAGTTCGATCTGATCCTTCTTGAAGCCCGGCAGGTCAATCTTCAGCTCATAGCCGTCATCATGTTCCTTCAGATCTGTCTTCATTACGCGCGCGGCATGCTTGCCGTACAGCCTGCGATCCAGGTCAGATCCAAAGTCTCTGAACGGAAAGCCCATCCAGTCATCAAACAAACTCTCTCCAAAAATACTCGGTAACATAAGTCATGCCTCCTTCGAATACTGCAATCATTTTGTTTGCTACCTGAGCAAGGGGGATGGAGGTCATTTATTCGATCTTCGTTCCTCTGTTCGATTATGATTATATCACCATTTTTAGCACTGTCAAGCTGAGAGTGCTAATTTCCGCGTGAACAATTTGTGAACGATTTTCATCAGCTTTCCTTCGACGGCTGTGCCGCGATATACAGGCTTCTTCAGTCTCTCGCGAGTCCCAGCTCCTTCAGTATGGCGTCCGCATCACGCAATGGCTGTACATAACCGTCTAAGGTCCTGACCTTCACCGCAAGGCCGCGGGAGCGGGGATTGATATAAATACGGCATTTCTCCCGCCCGTTTCTTGCTTCCTGAATCAGGTTCAATGCAGCCGAATTTCCGTCGAACGCAAGAAGCGCAGATGGCCTGCGTTTGAAAATCTCATAAGCAAAGCTTTTGTACAAACCCATGGGAGAATTCTCAATGCTCAGCAGCACGCCGACCCCCGCTTTTTGAAGCCGCGTTTTCTCTGCACGGCTGATCAGGCGAGGCACGATGGCAAAGACGCGGAACCTGCCGGCTGCCTTCTGCGCAAGGAAAGCCTCCTGTCCGGTCATACTGTGACCAAGAACAAAGAATGTCTTTTGGGGATCGGCCCGATCCAGAAGCGCGCTCAGAAACGCCCGATCATCCGCTCTGAGCGTGCTGCGGTGGCTGCTGTTGTTGAAGCTGCCGCCCGCGACGATGATCGGGAACCCATCCGCAGGCAGCTCGGAGAGCAGTTCCCGAAGCGCTTGCTCGGCATCCGTTTTCTTGGAGCTCTGCCAGAGAATGCCGGCGTTCTGTTCCGTCTTTTCAAGGAGTGCGCAATAATAACGCTCCAAGTCTCCGGATGGAAAGTCGCTTTGAAACTGTACGGATTTCTCTTCAAAAACCTGCCGGCTCCGTGCCAGAAGCTCGTCTTCGCTCCGGCGCATTCTGCACAGCTCTTCAAACCGCATGCCGAGCAGCTTTTCCAGGCTGAGCTCCTCATCGATGGAGTTTGTACCATACAGAGCGCCGCCGTCCGTCCCCTGTACGCAGCGTACCCCGGCATTCAGGTACTGCCGCAGAGGATGGTGCTCGAGACTGCTGAGATTGTTAAGCCTTACGTTGGAGCTGATCTGAAATTCGAGCGTGACCTTGTTATCGCGCAGCTCCTCCAGCAGATGCACGCCTTTGGCGCTCCGCAGGTCGCAGGTATAAAGGCCGTGGCCGATACGCAGTGTTGGAAACTGCTGCCCTTCGTGCAGCGCGTCCTTTACACAGCGGATGGAATTGGCCACATTGTCACGCAGACTGTCATTCTCCCCGGCGTGAATGCGAATGACGAAGCCTGTGTTTTTATCTGCGATTTTGACCAGTTCTCCGATTACGCCGTGAAGTTCAAGGATATCGTTGATCTCCTCGCCGATGATGTCCGCGCCGGCCACATAGGGATCGCGCGCAATGATGCTGAGGCAGCGCAGATTCTCCGCCAGATAGTCGCCGGGTGTTACACGGTCGCGAACAATGGTCAGCGGTGTGCGGCGGATGCCGGCCAGAAAGCGCAGCATTATTCCAGTCTCCCGCATAACATTCGGCATGACTTCATGGATCTGCCGCAGCTTCGCGGGAAACTCCGCCTTGTTGAGCAGCGAAGTATCCGTGATCTCAGCATACTCGATCCCATAACGCCGGTATTCTCTCGCAATCCATAGCAGCAAATCCTGATAAAGCGTGTTCTGCCGGTAGCGCACATCCTCCCGGTCCTCCCGGATCCGGGCAGCACAGGCGCGTACTTCACGGTTGGGGATCTGTTCGGTATTGAGGGCGGGGAACTTCTCCTCTGCCGCGATACCCTTCGTGAAAACATAGCGGTAAAGATAGACCTTTTCCAGATCGGCAAACACCGCCTGGCCGTCCTTCGGGATGGTCAGGGAATTGCGTATGCGCGAGATATTTGAAGCCGCATTTTCAGGATTGCCGAGAATGAGATCGGCAAAGTTGATAAAGGTGAAATCATCGATCCGCCGCTCCCGGTGCTTCCCGGTCATCGGAAGATCCGTCAGCTCCCGCGCCGTCTTTTCCCGCGCCGCTTCCAGCCGTCCGACCTGTTCGGGCGTACAGCGCAGACCAAGCTTTTTTATATAATAATAGGGGTAGCGGATCTGGTGCATCACGCCCAGGGCGATCAGAAGCTCGGGAGGCAGATTGCCGTTCATATGCGTATGCAGATCGGTATGAAATTTGCACTCGCTGCGGATATACGTCTTGACCAGGGTCTTCTCAACACCCAGACGATAGTCCTTGGTCTGGCTCATCAGCGTTTTGGATATGGCAGGGATGGACGCCTTGAGTTCGACACTTCCGTCAGGGAAGATGTTCGCAATCTTTGTCCCGCCCAGGCGCAGGATATACATACGGCGATTGTCCCCGTCAAAATAACAGGGGACTTCCCCGCGGATCACAAGAAGGCCGCTTTCATCCTGCGTTGCCGCGAGGTCGAAGAGCGCTGCGAGGTTACGGATCAGGTTTCCCGTGCGGTGGTTGGGCGTGCGCATGATGTAATGCATCCGCTCACCATCCATATAGAGATCGACAACGATGTCCTTCTCCCGATCCAGATAAAATTGCTGAAAGAATACGATAGCAACACACCTCCCGCCGTTTCATCCATCCTTCTCCGTCAAAGGCTGCCAGCCGTGACACTTTCCTCTGAATCTATAATAGAGCAGATGATACGCAAGGTCAATACAAACGCATAGTATTCTGCATAAAAATATCCTAATCCCCATCTGATCTCAGGGATTAGGATATTCACTGGATACTGGGTGTTGGCGCCGGAATGGGCTCCTCGACACCGGTGCTGTATCCGTTGATCATCTTTACTTGCAGATCGTGATCGATCTCGAAAACATACACAACTTGATCGGCCTGCTCTCCGCCTTCCCAGGGCCTGGCATAAGTCAGTGTTACTTCGGTTTTTCCTGCTTTCAGCGGAGTGAATGTGAAGGTTTCATTTCCTCCAACGCCAACCATCCCCTCCGGATGTTCCTTTTCCGTATAGCTTTTATCGACCTTGAAGAGCTCTTCCGTCTGCGCAGCCTGCCAGCTGTAGCCGGTAGTGGGATTGGATTCCAAGGTAACGGTGACTGTCTGCGGCGCAGGCGATTCTTTCCCGCAGGCAGAGACCAGCAGGACCGCTGCAAGAGCCATTATCAAAACTCGTTTCATGAGGCTTCCCTCCTTTCGCTCTGCGGATTTTACTCCTTTGCAAGTACCAATTCAATGAAGAAATTGTGAATCAGGAAATGTTTACAGTTTGTTCTTAATCTGTAACCTTCGGAATACTGTGCAGAATAAACGCTCTTTTGCTTCTCTCGCTTCATACAGTCACTGCGCGGATGTTGATCTTGATCTTCAAATCATGCTCGCAGCTTATCGCGCTTTTCTGTTTTCCCTGATAATAGCTCTTTACACAGCTTCTTTCGCCGTATATACTGTAGGCAGTTATAAAAATACATTTTCCCCGTTTCTGTATATTCAATACGCGCACACAGAGAATCCGACAATCCTTTCAACAGGAGAGATGAATATGGCCATTTCAAAGGAAGAAAGAAAAGTACTGCTTAAAGCGCAGCAGGGAGAGCTTGATGCGGTAAAAATGTATAACGCGCTGGCGAAAACGGTAACGGAAGAAAAAGACGCAGCGCTCTTTCTTCAGCTTGCCGCTGAAGAAGGCAGACATGCCGCCGTCTTCAAAGCCATGACCGGCGAGGTGCTCAAGCCTGAAAGCACGAAAGCGATCCTGCTCCCAGCTCTGTACAGAGTCATCGGCAGGAAAAGGCTATACCCGATGATCGCAAAGGGAGAATATGACGCGGAGAAAAAATACAGATCTGTGGCGGCTCGTTTTTCCGAAGTGGAAAGCGTCAAGAATGACGAACGCCGGCACGGCGACATGATTATGTCATTGCTGTAACTGTTGGAGGCAATCAGATGCAATACAGAAAAGATCGAAAAGGCAACGAACTGAGCATCCTGGGCTACGGCTGCATGCGCTTTACCAGGAAGGGCAACGGGCTCGACATTGATAAGGCCGAAAAAGAGCTTATGACCGCCTATCGGGCCGGAGTCAATTACTATGATACCGCCTATATCTACCCCGGCAGCGAGGCCGCTGTGGGACTAATCTTCGAACGCAACCACATCCGCGAAAAGATCAGGCTTGCGACCAAGCTGCCCCAGTATCTGGTCGGGAATCGTGCGGCACTGGATCGCTATTTCAACGAGGAGCTGAGCCGGCTGCGCACGGATTACGTGGATTATTATCTCATGCATCATCTGACCGATGTGGCCATGTGGGAAAAGCTGAAGAAGGTCGGTATTCTGGAATGGATCGAGGAGAAGAAGCAGAACGGCTCGATCCGCAATATCGGCTTTTCTTATCACGGGAACACGGAGAATTTCCTGAAGATATTGCAGGATTATGATTGGGATTTTTGTCAGATCCAGTATAACTATCTGGACGAGGTCTCCCAGGCGGGCAAGGCCGGCCTGCAGGCCGCTGCGGCAAAAGGACTCGCGGTGATGATCATGGAGCCGCTGCGCGGCGGCAAGCTCGTCAATATGCTGCCCGAGGCCGCAAAGCAGGCCATGAAGGAGAGCTCTCGAAATTGGACTGCCGCGGAATGGGGTCTTCGCTGGCTGTACAATCAGCCGGAGGTCACAGTCGTTCTGTCCGGTATGAACTCCATTGAGATGGTAGAGGCAAACTGCCGTACCGCAAGCGAAGCTGCGGCGGGCGCCTTCACTGCGGAAGATTTTGAAACGCTGGAGCGGGTCAAGCGCGCAATCCGTGAGAAGGAGAAGGTCGGATGCACCGGCTGCCGGTATTGCATGCCTTGTCCCAAAGGCGTGGACATCCCCGGTATTTTCCGCAGCTATAATACCATGTTTTCCGAATCCAAGAGCGCCGGACGCAGTCAGTTTATCCAGACTGTGGGGCTGACAAAGGAGCCGGGGTTTGCTTCCCAGTGTATCCGATGCGGAAAATGTGAGCAGCACTGCCCGCAGAGTATCCCGATCCGGGACAAGCTTCAGGAAGCCGATCGCGCTCTGCGCCCCCTGCCCTACAAAATTGCCATTCAAGCCGCGCGTGCTTTTATGTATTGCAAGTCCAAATCATAATTGAGCTGTCAGGTCTATGTCTCCCTTGATACGTTGTGCATAACAAGCGATCCTGCATTCGCTGGCAAGATTTTTCCCTGAACAAGACCGCAGACGTTGATCCGGAAATCCGGTTCAGCGTCTGCGGCTTGTTTTTCTTGATTTTTACCGGGTTTATTTCTGCGCGCGGCGGGTTTCCTGCCGCGGAAGGAAGTAGTCCTGATAGATAAAGCTCATGATTGCAGCAGCCGGGATGGAGAGAAGCATTCCTATGACGCCGAAGAGATTGCCCAGAACAATGCCTGCAACCAGGATCAGGAGGCCGGACACTCCGAGAGAGCCGGAGAATATCTTCGGCTTGAGGATATAGCCGTCCACAAACTGGAGGACGATGGAGAAGCCAAAAAACATCAGCGCGTGGAGCGGATTGACCAGCAGCAGGATAAAGGCGCCGATGACCATGCCGATGATGGGGCCGAAATTGGGGACAAGGTTTGTCACCGCGACGATCACAGAAATCAGACCCGCATACTGCATTCCGCAGGCCAGCATGAAAACCGCGTTGACAACGCCGACGATCACAGACTCCAGCAGGCTCTGACCCAGATAGCTCATGAGTATCTTATCACAGCGCTTGACAAAGCTGAAAGCGTTCTCGGCCGTCTCTTTGCGGAGAAAGATCTGAATCAGGTGCGAAAGGCCGTTGAGAACCCGCTCCTTGTCAGCAAGCAGGTAGACCCCGACGATCATTGCGATAGCCGTGGAAAGGATGCCCTTGCCGGAATCTGCCGCAGCGCTCAGGATTTTCCCGGCGTTTTCACGCACAAAATCGGAAATGGAGGTCAATGCATTTTGTGAGAGCGTCTGCAGCTTTTCGGTATTGAGCATCGCTTCCAGCCGGCTCCCCTTGAGCCAGTTGATCAGCGTTGCGGCATATTCTTCATAGTTTTCCGCAAAGAGGGAAATGCTCTGTATGAGCTGGGGAATCAGCGAGCCAATCAGAAGCAGCACGGCCAAAATCCCTGTCACAATGCCAAGCCCCACGGAGATATACCAGCGAGTATTCCCTTTCTTCATCAGTTTCCCCAAAACCTTGCTGTCAAAAAAAGCTGCAAGCGGGTTCAATACATAAGCAAAAACAACGCCTAACATGACAGAACTGAAATTTCCGAGGAAAGATTTCACAGAAGAGAGCACTGTGCCGAAATTCATCAGAAGTGCAAAAAATGCCACGCCGATACAGGCAATTACCGCGCCGTTATACCATGGCTTTTCCGATAGCTTCTTGGATTTCATAATCCGTTCTCCTTAACAATCCGGATTAGAAAAGGCCGCTGATTCTGCCGTCATCGTCCACGTCGATCTTCTCGGCAGCGGGGACCCTGGGCAGACCCGGCATGGTCATGATGTCTCCGGTGAGGACTACGATAAAGCCGGCGCCGGCGGAGACCTTGACATTTTTCACCGTTACAGTAAAATCCTCCGGCGCGCCAAGCTTCGTGGGATCGTCGGAAAAGCTGTACTGGGTCTTGGCAATGCAGATCGGCAGGCCCGCGAAGCCGAGCTTTGTGAGCTCGTCAATCTGCTTCTGGGCGGCAGGCAGGATGCTGATGTCTCTGCCGCCGTAGATCCGCGTGACGATTGCCCGGATCTTTTCCTCCATGCCGCAGTCGAGTTCATAGGAGAAGCGGAAATCGCTCTTCTCTTCTTCACAGAGCCGCACGACCTCGCGTGCCAGCGCTTCGCCGCCCTTGCCTCCCTCGGCCCAGACGGTGGAGAGCACCGTGTTGACGCCGAGCTCACGGCATTTTGCAATGATGAAATTGATCTCAGCATCCGTATCCGTGGGGAAGCGGTTGACGGCAACCACACAGGGCAGGCCATAGACGTTACGGATGTTGGACACATGCCGCAGCAGATTCGGAACGCCCTTTTCCAGCGCGGCAAGGTCTTCCGTATTGAGCTCCGTCTTCGGCAGGCCGCCATGCATCTTCAGTGCGCGGACTGTGGCGACGATCACCACCGCGTCAGGCTTCAGTCCCGCCATGCGGCATTTGATGTCGAGGAATTTCTCTGCCCCAAGATCCGCACCGAAGCCGGCCTCCGTAACGGTATAGTCGCCCATCTTCATCGCCATGCGCGTCGCCATGACAGAGTTGCAGCCATGGGCGATGTTGGCAAAGGGACCGCCGTGCACAAAAGCGGGTGTTCCCTCCAGCGTCTGCACCAGGTTGGGCTTGAGCGCATCCTTCAGCAGCGCCGCAATGGCGCCGACTGCCTTGAGGTCACCGGCGGTGACAGGCTTGCCCTCATAGCTGTAGCCGACGATGATGCGTCCGAGGCGCTCCTTGAGATCGCTTATCGAAGAAGCCAGGCAAAATACCGCCATGATCTCGCTTGCCACGGTAATGTCAAAGCCGTCTTCGCGCGGCGTGCCGTTGATCTTGCCGCCGAGGCCGTCCACCACAAAGCGGAGCTGTCGGTCATTCATATCCACGCAGCGCTTCCAGGTAATGCGGCGCGGGTCGATATGCAGGCTGTTGCCCTGCTGAATATGGTTGTCGAGCATGGCAGCCAGCAGGTTGTTGGCGGCGCCGATGGCATGAAAGTCCCCGGTGAAGTGGAGGTTGATGTCCTCCATGGGCACCACCTGCGCATAGCCGCCGCCGGCAGCGCCGCCCTTGATCCCGAAAACAGGGCCGAGAGACGGCTCACGCAGAGCCACGACGACATCCTTGCCGATGCGCCGCAAGCCGTCTGCCAGGCCGATGGTTGTGGTGGTCTTACCCTCTCCGGCAGGGGTGGGGGTGATCGCCGTGACAAGCACGAGCCTGCCGTTTTTCCGCTTTGTGTCCCGCAGCAGCGCCGGGTCGATCTTTGCCTTATAACGGCCATACTGCTCCAGATACTTTTCGTCCACATGGGCCCGGCGGGCAATCTCCCCGATGGGCTGCATGACGCATTCCTGCGCGATCTCAATATCGGTTTTGCATGTCATGGTCATACCTCTTTTTCTAATTTTATTCTGCTTCAGCGAAAGTATTTTGCTGCCGCTTCAAACATGCGGATATCATAATTGCCGGGGACATTGCGGTAAAGACCCGCGCCGATGCGCTCGGAGTGCCCCATTTTGCCGAAGACGCGCCCATCCGGGGAGGTAATGCCCTCAATGGCAAACAGGGAGCCGTTTGGATTGAAGTGCACGTCGCCGGAGGCTTTATCCTCAAAATCCACGTACTGCGTGGCGATCTGACCGTTTACCGCCAGAGAACGGATCAGCGCTTCATCCGCAAGGAAGCGTCCCTCGCCATGGGAGATCGGGACGCTGTAAACATCACCGACATTGGTCAGTGCAAGCCACGGGGATTTATTGGAGGCAATGCGCGTACGCACGATTCGCGACTGGTGACGGCCGATGGTATTGAAGCTCAGAGTCGGGCAGCTCTCGTCGGGTTCCATGATTCTCCCATAGGGCACCAGCCCCAGCTTGATCAGTGCCTGGAAGCCGTTGCAGATGCCGCACATCAGGCCGTCGCGTTTCTCCAAAAGCGCCGCTACGCCCTCCTTGACGGCGGCGTTGCGGAAAAAGGCGGTGATAAACTTGCCGGAGCCGTCCGGTTCGTCACCGCCGGAAAAGCCGCCGGGGATGAACACGATCTGTGCCGTTTTCAGTTTTTCGGCAAAGCTCTCCACACTGCGGGCAATGCCGTCGGCGCTGAGATTGTTGAGAACAAAGATCTCCGCATCGCAGCCGGCGTCGCGCACAGCCTTTGCGCTGTCATATTCACAGTTGGTGCCGGGGAAGGCCGGGATCAGGACTGTGGGCTTTGCGCATAGATAAGCGGGCGCAGCGCGTTTTTCACAATGGTAAGAGAAGGTCTCCATCTTCTGCGCTGCGGTCGGGATGTTGCAGCTGTATACCGGCTCAAGGCGGTTTTCATAGCGCGCAAGCAGATCAGAGAGCGCAAGCGCTTCCCCATCCAGGCACAGCATCGGCCTTTCGATCGTCCGGCCGATCAGCTGCGCGTCGGGAAGGATCTCCTTCGTCTCCATCAGGAAGGCGGCGTAATCATAGCCGAAGAGAGCATCCATGCTCAGACCGTCCTGAAAAGCGACGCCGATGGAATTGCCGAGCGCCATCTTGAATACTGCCTCCGCAATGCCGCCATAGCCCGGCGTATAGCATGCCACGGCTTCACCGCTGCGCAGCAGCTCTGTGACCCGGTCAAAAAGCTTTATCAGCGACGACGCCGCGGGCAGGCCGTTCTCATCGTATTCCGGCGCAAGACGCATCAGATAATGCCCGGCCGCCTTGAGCTCGGGAGAGACAATATTCTGCTGCTTTTCCGTCGTGACCGCAAAGGAAACGAGCGTCGGCGGCACGTCGAGCTTTTCGAAGGAGCCGCTCATGGAATCCTTGCCGCCGATGGCCCCGATCCCCAGATCCATCTGAGCCCGGAAGGCCCCGAGCAGAGCCGCAAGCGGTTTTCCCCAGCGCCCGGCATCCTTGCCGAGACGTTCAAAATACTCCTGAAAGCTCAGGTAGACATCTTCAAACCTTGCGCCCGTCGCAACCAGCTTGCATACGGATTCGATCACCGCGAGGAAGGCCCCGTGATAAGGGCTCTTCTCGGCGATGAAGGGATTATAGCCCCAGGCCATCAGAGAACAGTCATCCGTGTGCTTTTTCTCTACGGAGATTTTCTGCACCATGGCCTGGATGGGCGTAAGCTGGTACTTGCCGCCGAAGGGCATGAGTACGGTTCCGGCCCCGATGGTGGAGTCAAAGCGCTCGGAGAGTCCCCGCCTGGAGCAGCAGTTGAGATCCGCGGCAAGCGCCCTGTAATTGTCCGCAAAGCCGCCGGAAACCTGTCTTCGATACGTCTGCGGCGCTTCTGCAGAGACGGCGATGTGTTTTTCTGCGCCGTTCGTATCAAGGAAAGCACGGCTCAGATCAACAATGGTCTCACCGTTCCAGCGCATGGTCAGGCGGGGCTCCGCTTTCACAACGGCAACAGGACAGGCCTGCAGATTTTCCTGCGCTGCCAGAGCAAGAAAGGCATCCACATCCTTCGCATCGACTACTACGGCCATGCGCTCCTGTGATTCGCTGATGGCAAGCTCGGTTCCGTCCAGGCCCTCGTACTTGCGGGGTACTCTGTTGAGATCAATATCAAGGCCGTCGGCAAGCTCGCCGATGGCCACGGATACGCCGCCTGCGCCGAAGTCGTTGCAGCGCTTGATCATGCGGCAGGCGTCTCCGTTGCGGAAAAGACGCTGGAGCTTGCGCTCCTCGGGGGCGTTGCCCTTCTGTACTTCGGCGCCGCAGGTCTCAACTGAATGCGCATTGTGCGCCTTGGAGGAACCGGTGGCCCCGCCGATGCCATCACGGCCGGTGCTGCCGCCGAGGAGGATCACAATATCCCCCGCCGCCGGCGTTTCGCGCCGCACATTCTCTGCGGGAGCCGCAGCGATGACCGCGCCGATTTCCATACGCTTGGCGGCATACCCGGGGTGATACAGCTCGTCCACAATGCCGGTGGCAAGGCCGATCTGATTGCCATAGGAGGAATATCCCGCCGCAGCCGTGGTGACAATCTTGCGCTGGGGAAGCTTGCCGGGCAGTGTTTGGCTGATGGGAACCGTGGGGTCGGCGGCCCCGGTCACGCGCATGGCCCCGTAGACATAGGCACGGCCTGAAAGCGGATCGCGGATTGCGCCGCCGATGCAGGTGGCCGCGCCGCCAAAGGGCTCGATCTCCGTGGGGTGGTTGTGCGTCTCGTTCTTAAAGAGCAGAAGCCAGGGCTCGCCCTTCCCGTCCACCTTCACCGTGATCCTGACCGTGCAGGCGTTGATCTCCTCAGACTCGTCGAGCTTTTCAAGCTTTCCCTGCTCTCGCAGGGCCTTGACGGCAAGAGTTGCCAGATCCATGAGGCACACAGGCTTCGTGCGCTTCAGAGCGCGGCGTGTCTCCAGATATGCCTCATACGCATTCTGGAGCAGCGAATCTTCAAAGCTCACACTGTCGATCACCGTGTTGAAGGTGGTGTGGCGGCAATGGTCCGACCAATAGGTGTCCAGCACCCGGATCTCCGTGATGGTGGGATCGCGCCCTTCCTTCTGAAAGTAAGCCTGGCAGAACGCAATATCATCGGCATCCATGGCAAGCCCATAGCGTACGACAAAGCGCTCCAGCTCGGCGCGGCTGAGCTTTGTAAAACCGTGCAGCGTCTCCACTGTGGTTGGGATCTCATACTGTACAGCCAGTGTCTCTGCCGTATCAAGCGAAGCCTCCCGCGCCTCCACGGGGTTGATGACATATTTTTTGATCTCGTCGATCTCTGCATCGGTGAGTTTTCCGTACAGGGCATAAACCTTGGCCGAACGCACAAGAGGACGCTCGCCCTGAGAGATGATCTGAATACACTGGGCGGCGGAATCGGCCCGCTGGTCGAATTGCCCGGGAAGGTATTCAACGGCGAAGACCCTGGCCTCCCCCAGCTCCGCCTGCGTGTACGTCAGATCGAGCTGCGGTTCGGAGAAGACGGTTCTGACCGCATAGTGAAAGAGCTCCTCCGTGATATTCTCCGCGTCGTAGCGGTTCAAGAGACGCACACGCTCCAGACCCTGTATGCCAAGAAGCGTTCTGGCGTCGTTCAGAAGGCTCTGCGCGTCATTGTCCAGTCCTGGTTTTTTCTCTACAAATACGCGAAATACCATTTCAAACCTCCTGCGCCGCCTGTAAGGCTCTGGCCCCGATGTCACGGCGACAGTATGCGTTCTCAAACTTTACCTGAGCGGCGATCCTGTAGGCTGCGCTGATCGCCTCGGCCAGCGTATCCCCGACAGCCGTGCAGCCCGCGACCCGCCCGCCGGCGGTGACGAGTTTCCCATCCTGCAGCCTGGCGCCCGCGACATAGACCTGTTCCCGCACACTTTCCGGGATGGTAAGCGGATAGCCCTTCTGATAGCTCTCCGGATAGCCCTTGGAGGCGAGGATCACACAGCAGGCGTTTTTCTCACGAAAGCGCACCTCCGTCTCGGCAAGGCGCTCCTCCGTAACAGCACGCATGACGGTGAAGAGATCGCTCTCCAAAAGCGGCAGCACCACCTGGGTTTCGGGATCACCGAAGCGGCAGTTGTATTCGATGACCTTCGGCCCGTCCGCAGTGAGCATAAGGCCGAAATAAAGGCAGCCCTTGAAGACTCTGCCTTCGGCATTCATGGCGGCGACGGTGGGCAGAAAGATTTCCTCCATGCACCGTGCGGCGATCTCCGGGGTAAAAAAGGGATTCGGCGCGATGGTTCCCATACCGCCGGTGTTGAGACCGGTGTCGTGATCCCCTGCCCGTTTGTGATCCATGGAGGAGACCATCGGCTTGATCGTCTTGCCGTCCGTAAAGGCGAGCACGGACACCTCCGGCCCCTCGAGGAACTCTTCGATCACGATGCGCTCCCCGCTTTTGCCGAAGCGGCCGTTTTGCATCATATCGGTGACGGCGGCGCGGGCTTCCTCGCGCGTCCCGGCGATGATGACGCCTTTGCCGAGAGCGAGGCCGTCAGCCTTGATGACCGTCGGCAGCGGGGCGGCTTCGAGATAGGCAAGCGCCGCGTCAAGATCCTCGAAGGTCTCGTAGCGGGCGGTCGGAATGCCGTATTTCTTCATGAGGTTTTTTGAAAAAACCTTGCTTCCCTCAATGATGGCGGCATTGGCGCGCGGGCCGAAGCAGGCAATCCCCTTTTCCTCCAACGCGTCTACACAGCCAAGCACCAGCGGGTCATCCGGGGTCACGACGGCATAGTCGATCCCCTTCTCCACCGCGAAGGCGGTGATGCCCGGAATATCTGCAGCGGCAATGGGCACACATTCGGCATCTTCGGCGATGCCGCCGTTTCCGGGCAGAGCATAGATTCCCGTAATGTCCCTGTTCTCTCTGAGCTTTCGGATCACGGCGTGCTCACGCCCGCCGCCTCCGACAACCAGTACTTTCATACGCTTCTCCTTCCTTTAGTGGTGGAAAAGACGCATGCCGGTGAAGGCCATGACAATGCCGTATTTGTTGGCTGTATCGATCACATGATCGTCACGGATGGAGCCGCCCGGCTCTGCAATGTACTGCACGCCGGACTTGCGCGCGCGCTCCACGTTGTCGCCGAAGGGGAAGAAGGCGTCGCTGCCGCAGGTCACACCGCTCTGCGTGGCGATCCAGGCTTTCTTTTCCTCCGCGGTCAGAACCTCGGGCTGCACCCTGAAGACCTTCTGCCACTCACCGTCGCGCAGCACGTCGTCATATTCATCAGAGGTGTAGATGTCGATGGCGTTGTCCCGGTCAGCGCGGCGGATGCCGTCGAGGAAGGGCAGGCCAAGCACCTTGGGGTTTTGGCGCAGATACCAGTTGTCCGCCTTCTGGCCGGCAAGACGAGTGCAGTGGATACGGCTCTGCTGGCCGGCGCCGACGCCGATGGCCTGCCCGTCCTTGACATAGCAGACGGAGTTGGACTGGGTATATTTAAGCGTGATGAGCGCGACGATCATGTCGATCTTCGCCTGTTGAGGCAGATCCTTATTCTCGGTCACGATATTCTCAAGCAGACTCTCGTCGATGCGGAAGTTATTGTGCCCCTGCTCGAAGGTAACGCCGAACACATCCTTGCACTCCTGGGCGGCGGGAACATAGGCAGGGTCGATCTGTACGACGTTATAGGCGCCCTTTTTCTTGGTTTTCAGAATTGCAAGCGCCTCTTCGGTGTAGGCGGGGGCGATGATCCCATCGGACACCTCGTCCTTCAGGTAAGCGGCGGTGGCTGCGTCGCAGGTATCACTCAGAGCGGCCCAGTCGCCGTAGGAGCACAGGCGGTCTGCCCCGCGAGCGCGGATATACGCACAGGCGATGGGGCTGAGCGCAATATCTTCGCGCACGAAATAGATCTTCCTGTCCGTCTCGGAAAGAGGAAGACCCACCGCGGCGCCAGCCGGGGAGACATGCTTGAAGGATGCGGCAGAGGGCAGACCCGTAGCCTCCTTCAATTCCTTGACAAGCTGCCAGGAGTTAAGGGCATCGAGGAAGTTGATATAGCCGGGGCGGCCGTTGAGCACCGTGACGGGCAGCTCGGAGCCGTCCTTCATATAGATCTTTGCAGGCTTCTGGTTGGGGTTGCAGCCGTACTTGAGTTCAAATTCTTTCATGCTCTGCCTCCATCAAATGTGTTTATTGACAATGCGCTGCTCAACAGCCCCGCCCTTGAGCGCGGTGTAGCGTACATAGAGAGAAATTTTGTTGTCTGCGTTCAGGTTTTCCCACAGGAGTTCGGTGCAGGCGTCGATATCGTCGAGCGTCTCCACCCGTTCCGGCTCACCCTGAAAGCTGGGGATGGGGTTGCCGTCACAGACATAGGTGTGCAGGAAGTGTCCAAGGCCGGGCAGCGGTGCGTATTCAAAGGTCTGACGCAGACAGGCTGAGCCCGCTGCATCGGCAGATTTGAGAATGGAGAGCCTGTATTGCCCTGTCTTGAGATCAATCAGGCCGGAAATACGCGGCGTCCAGTTGGGGCCGTCCGGCTCAAAGCAGCGTGTGCGCAGAGCGCTTTCAAAGTCAGAGCCTTTCTTGAGATATTCCCACACGGTATCGGTCTGGTCGCCGTTTGTGACAATGAGCCAGTCGCCGTATTCGCGCACGGGGTGGTAGATGATGAGGCTCGGGTCCTTCAGCAGGGCCGGATCGTTGGCCTCTGTGCGGATACCGTCAGGCTCGGGGAGGAAGACGCGATTGCGGCTGTTGACGCTCCTGCCCATGATGAAGTAGGCTGCGACAGAGCGCGTGCCGTCCGGCGTCAGGCCGAGGATGATACCGCGGCCGGGGTAGGTGTTGCCTGCGAGCTTTTCGGCGATTGAACCGACTTCATAGATATTCATATGCGTTTTCCTTTCTCTCTCATAAGTCTCCGGCAGACAAGCTCCGCCGCCCGGGGCAGGAGCTTCCACTCCGCCTGTTCCATGACACGCCGCCGCAAAAGCTCCGGTGTGTCTCCGGGGCGGATATTGACCGCCTTCTGGAGGATGATCTCTCCCCCGTCCGGGATCTCGTTGACATAGTGCACGGTGGCGCCGGTGACCTTGACGCCGCAGCGCAGCGCCGCCTCGTGTACCTTCAGTCCATAATAGCCCTTACCGCAGAAAGCCGGGATCAGGGCCGGGTGGATGTTAATGATGCGTTTGGGATAATGGGCGGTAAAGCTCTCGCTCAATATGCTCATAAAGCCCGCGAGAATGATGAGGTCGATCTCCCGCTCGTCCAACGCATCCATGAGCCTTTTCTCAAAGCCCTCCTGTCCGCCGCAGTCCCTGCGTGTGAGGGTCAGGCTTTCGATCCCGGCTTTTTTCGCCCGTTCCAGCGCGTAGGCAGAGGCGCTGTTGGAGACGACCAGCTTGATCTCGCCGCTTTTGATTTTGCCGGCTCTCTCCGCGTCGATCAGGGCCTGCAGATTGGTGCCGCCGCCGGAGACCAGCACGGCTATTTTTGCTTTTGTCACGGCGTTCTATCTCCTTTCAGACTCCGGACTGCCGGGATAAGCATGCCGCCGAGACTGTTTCCCAGCACCGCAAGCAGGATGAAAGCGATCGCTTTTGGCGTGCAGAGCCCGGCAAGCGCAAAATAAAACATGTCCGCAACAGAGTGTTCAAAGCCCGCGAGAATGAAAACCGGGATGCAGAAGAGGATTCCGGTCACGGTTTTCTTCTCCCGATAGATCCAAACGGCGCTGTACATCAGGACCCCGCAGAAGAAGCCTCGCAGCAGGGTTTGTACCGGAAGCTGCATAAGGCGTTTTTCGCAGGCGGCGATGGCGGTCTCCCGAAGCTGCGGCAGGGCTGCAGCGATCAGTATACCGGACAGCACGGCGCCGATGAGATTTCCCAGCAGGCCCAGGAAGGCCATAGAGAGCTCCTCTCTGCCGTGGATATTCCAGAGAAAGCCCACCTTGCCGGTATAGAGATTGAAGCCGAAATAGCAGATGACAAGCAGCGCGATACTGAACAGCACTGCGCCGAGATAACGGTTATCGACAGACAGCAGCACCGTGCCTCCGACGGAGACCATTACCCCCGCGAGAATGCCATCCGGCACGGCAGCTCTTATACGAGACATATTTTGTCCTCTCCCCTGTCGATTTCACCGATCAGGCAGGCCTTTTCTCCGGCATCCTGCAGGGCTTGAAGCGCCCTGTCCGCCGTATCTGCGGAGACGATCAGGACCATGCCGACGCCCATGTTGAAGGTGTTGAACATATCCCGCTCAGGGATCTGACCTTTCTCCTGCAGGAGCGTGAAGACAGGCGGCGTCTTTACGGCACGCTTCTCAATCCTGGCGCAAAGGCCATCCGGGACTGAGCGCGGAATATTCTCATAGAAGCCGCCGCCCGTGATGTGGCTGATGCCATGCACGTCCGCGGTTTCGATTGCCGAAAGGACCGGCTTCACATAGATCTTTGTCGGGGTCAAGAGCGCCTCGCCGAGCGTCATGCTCAGCTCAGGCACATATACGCCAAGATCGGCGCGCTCCACATCAAAGACCTTGCGCACGAGGGAATAGCCGTTGGAGTGCAGGCCGCTGGACGCAAGCGCGATTACGGCGTCGCCCTTGCCGACCTTGCTGCGGTCGATGACCTTCGCCCTGTCAACAAGCCCCACAGAGAAGCCTGCCAGATCGTATTCATCCGGCTGCATGGTACCCGGATGCTCGGCCGTCTCGCCCCCGATCAAAGCGCAGCCTGCGCGCACACAGCCTTCGGCCACGCCGGAGACCAGCGTTGCGACCTTTTCGGGATCGTTTTTGCCGATGGCGATATAGTCAAGGAAGAACAGAGGCCTTGCGCCGCAGCAGACGATATCGTTGACACACATGGCCACGCAGTCGATGCCCACGGTGTCGTGCTTTCCCATCAGCTGGGCAATGCGCTGCTTGGTGCCGACACCGTCCGTGCCGGAGACCAGCACAGGCTCGCGCATGCCGGTAAAATCAGGAGAAAACAGGCCGCCGAAGCCGCCGATATCCGATACGACACCGGGGATCACGGTTCGCTCCACATGCTTTTTCATGAGCTTTACGCCCTCATATCCGGCTTCAATGTTCACACCGGCAGCGGCATACGAGGCGGAATGCGACTTGGTCATGACTCTTATTCCTTTCCTGTCCAGCAATAAGTGCAGATTTTTTCACGGTCGATGCCGATGGCTTCCAGCAGGCCGTCCAGAGACTGGTAGCCCAGGGAATCGAAGCCCAGCTCCTCACAGATGGCGTGCAGCAGGCACTGTCCCCTTTCGGTGGAAGCATCGCTGTATTCCTCCAGATGCTTCAGTCCCGCTTCGCCTTCAAGCTTTCGGACGATGCGGCGGGCCAGGAGATCCTGGTCGCTGTTGCTGCGGGAAAAGGCCAGGTACTTGCAGGCATACATGATGGGCGGGCAGGCCGAGCGCATGTGCACCTCGGCGGCTCCGGATTCAAAGAGGAAATCCACCGTGCCCTGCAGCTGGGTGCCGCGGACAATGGAGTCATCCACGAACAGGAGCTTCTTATCCTCGATCAGCTCGGGCACCGGGATTTGCTTCATCTTCGCCACCTGATCGCGCACGTCCTGGTTGGCAGGCATAAAGGAGCGCGGCCAGGTCGGCGTATACTTGACGAAGGGCCGTGCAAAGGGCTTGCCGCTGTGGTTGGCATAGCCGATGGCATGGGGGATGCCGGAGTCCGGTACGCCCGCCACATAATCCACCTCCGGCATTTTACCGGCAGCCTTCTCGTCACGGGCCATGATTTCCCCGTTGCGATAGCGCATGAGCTCCACATTCACGCCCTCATAATTGGAGTTCGGATATCCGTAATAGGTCCAGAGAAAGGCGCAGATTTTCATCTTTTCGGTGGGCGGCGACAGCGTTTCAAAGCCGTCAGCCGTGATGCGCACAATCTCCTGGGGGCCAAGCTCATGTACGCTGTGATATCCGAGCTTCTGATAGGCAAAGGACTCAAAGGCGACACAGTGGCCGTCCCTGTCAGCGCCGATGAGCACCGGGAGTCTGCCAAAGCGGTCGCGGGCTGCAATGATCTCCCCGTCCGAAGTCATGAGCAGGATGGTCATGGACCCGTCGATCTGCCTCTGGGCGTTCAGGATCCCCTCGGTGAGAGACTCGCACTCATTGATGAGGGCGGCCACAAGCTCTGTCATATTGATCTTGCCGGAGCCCATCGCCATGAGCTGGTGGCCGTGGTCTGAGAAATAAGTCTCCACCAGTTCCTCGGCATTGTTGATCTGCCCCACTGTGGTGATGACATAGATACCGAGGTGAGAGCGAACCAGCAGCGGCTGCGGATCGGAGTCGCTGATGCAGCCGATGCCGCTGGCACCCTTGAAATCAGCGAGATCCTTTTCAAATCGAGTACGGAAGGGGGTATTCGCAATGGAGTGGATCTGACGGCAGAAGCCCTCTTCCCTGCTCCAGATCGCCATGCCGGCGTTGCGCGTGCCGAGATGGCTGTGATAGTCTGTACCGAAGAAAACGTCAAGGACAATATCGCGCCTGGATACGGCGCCGAAGAAGCCGCCCATCAGGCGAAAAACAGACGAGAGAGCGTCATCGGGTCAATGTACTCCCCATCCTTGTATACGCGCATGTTGCCGGAGGCGATCTCGTCAATGAGCATGACCTTGCCGTCGGCATCGTATCCGTACTCAAACTTGATGTCGTAAAGCACAAGACCGCGCGCCTTCATCTCGTCGGCGACGATCTGGGTAATCTGCTGGGTCATGCGCTTGATCTCATCATACTGCTCGCCGCTCATGACGCCGAGAACGATCAGGCCGTCCTTTGTGACGAGGGGGTCACCCTTTTCGTCATTCTTAAAGGTCATCTCGACATAGGCGGGCAGATCGGCGCCCGGCTCGATATAATCGCCGTAGCGGCGGATAAAGGAACCCACGGCCTTGTGACGGCAAATGACCTCCAGGCCCTTGCCGAAAACCTTCGCGGGCAGCACTTCCATGGTAGTGTCCTTGAGATTGGCGCTGACATAGTGTGTGCGGATGCCGGCGGCGTTGATCTTCTCAAAGAAATAAATGGACATACGAAGATTCACGTCCCCCACGCCGTCGATGGTCAGGCCGACAGAATTCTCGCCCGGATCAAACACGCCGTCCTTGCCGGTGCAGTCGTCCTTGAACTTGAGCAGGTAATTGCCGTTATCAAGGGCGTAAACATTCTTGGTCTTTCCGGTGTAAACGAGTTTCTTTTCCATGGTTATATCTCCTTCATATTTGATTTCTCAAAGTCTTTCGCCGATGCCGGCATCCTTGTCCAGCACGGCCTTCCGATCGGCAAGCCGTCTGGCGCGCAGTTTTTCCGCAAGCGACGCGTCCTGCACCGCGAGGATTTCGGCGGCAAGCAGGGCGGCATTGGCGCCGTTGTTGATCCCGACAGTCGCCACCGGGATGCCGGAGGGCATCTGTACCGTGGACAGCAGCGCGTCCATCCCGTCGAGCGCAGGGCCCTTGCAGGGGATGCCGATGACGGGCAGGGTGGTGTTCGCGGCAATGGCCCCGGCCAGATGCGCCGCCATTCCCGCGGCGGCGAGAATCACGCCAAAGCCGTTTTCCCTTGCACACAGCGCGAAATCCCGTGCCTGCTCAGGGGTGCGGTGGGCGGAATAGACGTGGGCCTCAAAGGGAATCTCCAGCTCCCGCAGGAGCTTGGCAGCCTTTTCCACGACGGGCAGATCGCTGTCGCTGCCCATGATGATCGCAACCTTTCTCATAGAGCCCTCCCTCAGTTCGCCTTCGTCTCGCAATAGAGACAGCGGTATACCTTGTTCCTCCGGTCGGTCAGCTTCACAATATGCTTGAACTCCTGCTCGGTGGAGCTAATGCAGCGGGGATTCTTGCAGAAGATCACGTTTGTCAGCGTCTCCGGCATGTCAATGGTCCGCTTTTCAATAAGCCTGCCGTCCCGGATGATATTGACCGTGGCGCCGGGATCTACATAGCCGATCACATCGAAGTTCACATGGATGCCGGAGTCGATTTTGATAATATCCTTCTTGCCGAGCTTGCGGCTGACCACATTTTTGATGATCGCAACCGAGCACTCGAGCTTTTCAAGGCCCAGCAGCTCATACAGGCGCATGCCCTGTCCGGCGGTGATGTGGTCGATCACGATGCCGTTCTGGATGGAGTCAATGTTCACAGCCTTCCCGCCTCCTGTAACAGTTTGAGGATCAGCGCCATGCGCATATATTTGCCGTAGAGCACCTGTTTGAAATAGCAGGCGCGGGGATCATCGTCAATGGCAACGCTGATCTCATTGACGCGCGGCAGCGGATGCAGAATGCTCAGATCCGCCTTTGCGTTCCAGAGCCGCTCCGGTGTCAGAATGTAGCTGTCCTTGAGGCGCAGATAGTCCTCCTCGTTAAAAAAGCGCTCCCGCTGGACCCGGGTCATGTAGAGGATATCCAGATCGGGCATGACCGATTCGAGATCCGTTGTCTGGACATAAGGGATATTGTTTGCCGCCAGCACATCTTTTTTGACGTAGCTGGGGAGCTTCAGCTCTTCCGGAGAGATCAGCACAACGCGGATGCCTTCATAGCGCGAGAGCGCGCAGATCAGCGAGTGCACCGTGCGGCCGAATTTCAGGTCTCCGCAGAAGCCCACCGTAAGATGATCGAAGCGCCCCTTTTCCCGATAGATGGTCAGCAGATCCGCCAGGGTCTGGGTCGGATGATTGTGTCCGCCGTCACCGGCGTTGATGACAGGGATGGAGGCGTTCATGGCGGCTACGAGGGGCGCCCCTTCCTTCGGATGGCGCATGGCGATGATATCCGCATAGCAGGAGATGACGCGGGCCGTGTCCGCCACGCTCTCCCCCTTGGCGGCGGAGGAGCTTTTCGCCTCGGAAAAGCCGATCACATTGCCGCCCAGCTCATACATGGCGGCCTCAAAGCTCAGGCGTGTGCGGGTGGAGGGCTCAAAGAAGAGCGTCGCAAGCTTCCTGCCGCGGCAGCGTTCGCTGTAGTTTTCGGGATGGGCAATGATATCGTTTGCGGTGTCGATCAGCTCCTGCAGCTCCTCCACCGAAAAATCCAGAATGTCGATCAGGCTTCTCATACCCTGCTCTCCCCGATCCAGCTCTCATCAGAGGGGTTATTGCGGAAAGCGATCAGCCGTGTCACGTCCTCGGGGCGGATATAGCCCTCCTCCGCCGCGACGGCGGCGATGGTATCAAAATCAGTCAGGGCGTGGTTTTCCACCGCAGCAGCCTCCAGTCTCTCCAGTCCCTTCTTCATCCCGTAGGTGAAGATGCTGACGATGCCGAGAACCCGGGCTCCTGCCTCGCGCAGGACATTGACTACCTCCAGAACGCTCCCGCCGGTGGAGATGAGATCCTCCACCACGACGACCTTCTGTCCCGGCTCCAGCTTTCCCTCAATCTGGTTCTGCCGCCCGTGATCCTTTGCGCCGGAGCGCACATAGCCCATGGGCATGTTCAGGATGTGCGCCGTGATGGCCGCGTGGGCAATGCCGGCGGTGGCGGTGCCCATCAGGACCTCCGCCTCCGGGTAGTGTTCCCGGATAAGCTCAGCAAGGCCCTTTTCCACATCCAGCCGTACCTCCGGCGCGGTGAGGGTCAGGCGGTTATCGCAGTAAACGGGGCTTTTGATGCCGCTTGCCCAGGTGAAGGGCTCGTCCGGACGGAAGAAGACCGCCCCGATTTTCAGCAGATCCTTGGCAATTGTTTTCTTCATCCCACAAACTCCTTTACACATCTGCGGTAAGCGGCCACAGGATCTGCCGCTTTCGTGACGGGCCTTCCCACCACGATATAATCCGAGCCCAGTTCCTTCGCCCGTGCCGGCGTTGTGACACGCTTCTGATCGCCGACATCGTTGTCTGCAAAACGGACGCCGGGGGTGACGGTGAGAAAGGCCTCGCCGCATTTTTCATGGACCTTGCCGGCTTCCAGCGGGGAACACACCACGCCGTCAAGCCCAGCCTGCTTGGCGTTGAGGGCATAGCGCATGACCACCTCGTCCAGCGGACGGTCGATGAGCAATTCGTTTTTCATGGCCTGCTCGTCCGTACTGGTGAGCTGTGTGACTGCGATGAGCAGCGGACGGGTACCGTCCGGCCGCGTCAGTCCCTCCATCGCTGCGCGCATCATAGCGGCAGTCCCGGCGGCGTGGAGGTTTACGATGTCCACATCCAGGTTGGAAAGCACCCTCATGGCCTTTTGTACGGTATTCGGAATATCGTGGAGCTTCAGATCCAGAAAGATCCTGTGGCCGCGCGCCTTGATGTCCCGCACGATCTGCGGGCCGGCAGCGTAGAAAAGCTCCATGCCGATCTTGACAAAGGGCTTTTCCTCGGTGAACCTTTCGAGGAAGGCGAAGGTCTCCTCCGCACCCGAAAAGTCACAGGCAACGATCACATCTTTTCCCATCAGTGGGCACCTCCTGTTAGTTTTGATAAGGTTTTGATTCCATAGCGCTCCATGGTCTCCGGCAGCGCATCAATGATATCCCGGCAGGCAAAGGGGTTCACCAGATTGGCAGCGCCAATCTGTACCGCCGTCGCACCGGCCAGCATCATCTCGATCACGTCCTCTGCGCTCCGGATGCCGCCAAGGCCGATGATCGGGATACTGACCGCCTCATATGCCTGCCACACCATGCGCAGGGCCAGCGGGAACACCGCCGGGCCGGAGAGTCCGCCGGTCGTATTGGCAAGCACTGGCCTTCTCGTTTTGAGGTCAATGCGCATGGCCATGACGGTGTTGATCAGGCTCAGGGCGTCTGCCCCCGCGTCTTCACAGGCTCTGGCGATTTCCGCAATGTCCGTGACATTGGGCGAGAGCTTTACGATCACGTGCTTTGCGGTAACTCCCTTCACAGCTCTTGTGACTTCCGCGGCGGCTTTCGGATCGGTTCCGAAGCTCATGCCCCCGCCGTGGATATTCGGACAGCTGATGTTGACCTCCAGCCAGCCTATCTGGGGCACAGCGTCCAGTCTGCGGCAGACCTCCGCGTATTCCGCCGCGGAAAAGCCGCTGACATTGGCAATGACAGGCTTATGAAAAACCTTCGCAAGCTTTGGGAGCTCCTCCCGGATCACCGCGTCCACACCCGGATTCTGAAGCCCAACGGCATTGAGCATGCCGGCGTTTGTCTCCGCAATACGCGGCTGCGGATTTCCTGTGCGCATATGCAGAGTAGTGCCCTTGAAGGAGAACGTGCCGAGGCAGTTGATATCGTACAGTTCGGCAAATTCGTACCCATAGCCGAAGGTGCCGGAGGCGGGGATCACAGGGTTATCCAGTTCGATCCCGCAGAGATTGACGCTCAAATCTCCCATATTACCTCCCTGCTTGAGAGCACCGGTCCGTCCTTGCAGATGCGCTTGAGGCCGCTTTTCGTTTTCACCGTACAGCCCATGCAGGCCCCGAAGCCGCAGCCCATACGTCTGTCAAGGCTCAGTTGTCCCGGCTTGTCCGTACAGGCGCACACAGCCTTCATCATGGCCTCCGGCCCGCAGGCATAAAAGCCGGTATGCTCCCGGTCCATGGCCTGCGTGACAAAGCCCTTTCTGCCATAACTGCCATCGACCGTCGTGACGACGGTTTCCACGCCAAGAGCGCGGAAGGCAGCCTCATAAAATATATCGGACACGCTGTTGAAGCCCAGCAGCGCGATCGGCTGTTTTTGCCGCATTATCAATTCCTTTGCCAGCCAATAAAGCGGTGAAAGGCCTGTACCGCCGCCGATGAGCAGAGGCGTGTCACCGCCGGCGTTCAGGTCAAAGCCGTTCCCGAGGCCGGTCAGCGCATCGAATTCATCGCCGGTTTTCGTATTCCGCAGCTTCTCTGTCCCCTTCCCGACTGTCTCAAAGAGGACGGTGAAGCTGTCGGCATCCCGGTCGCACACCGAGAACGGCCTGCGCAGATAGAGACCCGGCAGACGCAGCTGAACAAACTGCCCCGGCCGCTCGAGCGCCGAAGCATCTCCCCGCAGGACAAGGCGCGAGACCTTATCGTTCAGAGGCGTGTTTTCGGCCACAGCAAAGATTCCCTGCTTCATGGCTCAGGAATCAATGGTGGAGACGGTGATGGTCGTCTCCTCCAGGACATCCAGCAGGACACGCACGGTGTCGAGAGAAGTGAAGATGGTCACATTATTCTCGGTGGCGCACATGCGGATCGCAACGCCGTCTTCAAAATGCTTGTCGCGCCGGACGGCACGGGTGTTGATGATATAGCTCACATAGCCAGCGCGAATGGAGTCCAGGATCTCCTCGCTGCCCTCGCTGATTTTGCGGCGCATGCGGGTGCGGATACCGTGCTCCTTGAGGAATTTTGCCGTGCCGACGGTAGCCTCAATGTTAAAGCCCATGTCATAGAAGCGGCGCACCAGGGGCAGAGCCTCTTCCTTGTCCTCATCCGCCAGCGTGACGAAAACCGTGCCATAGTTCTGCAGCTTCATGCCTGAGGCCTGCAGCGCCTTGTACATGGCGCGCGAGAGCTTGTCGTCATAGCCGATAGCCTCGCCGGTGGACTTCATCTCGGGACTGAGGTATGCGTCCAGCCCTTTGATCTTGTTCCAGGAGAAGACCGGCACCTTCACATAATGGCGCTTTTTTTCCTCTGGATAGAGGTCGAAGATGCCCTGCTCCTTGAGGCTCTTGCCCATGATGACCTCGGTGGCGATATCCGCCAGAGACCAGCCGGTAGCCTTGGAAAGGAACGGTACGGTACGGGAAGAGCGGGGGTTGACCTCGATGATATAGACATTCTCTTCTTTATCGACAATGAACTGGATGTTGAAAAGGCCGACAATCCCGATACCGAGACCCAGCTTCTTTGCGTATTGGAGGATGATCCCCTTAACCCTGTTGGAAATGGAGAACGAGGGATAGACGCTGATGGAGTCGCCGGAGTGGACACCGGTGCGCTCGACCAGCTCCATGATGCCGGGGACGAACACATCCCGTCCGTCACAGATGGCGTCCACCTCCACCTCGCGGCCCATGATGTATTTATCCACGAGCACGGGTTTATCCGCGTCGATTTCCACGGCGGTCTTGAGATAGTGCCGCAGCATCTCTTCGTTGGCGACGATCTCCATCGCCCGCCCGCCGAGGACAAAGCTGGGGCGCACCAGCACCGGGTAGCCGATGCGCTGAGCGGCTTCGATCCCGTCCTCGATTCTGGTCACGGCGGTGCCGGTGGGCTGGGGAATGTCCAGCTCCAGCAGGATTTTCTCGAAGCTGTCGCGGTTCTCCGCGCGTTCAATGGCAGCACAGTCCGTGCCGACGATCCGGACGCCGCGCTCCATCAGGGGCTGGGCGAGGTTGATGGCTGTCTGCCCGCCGAGGGAGGCAATGACGCCCTCGGGCTGTTCAAAGTCCAGGATCGCCATCACATGCTCCGGCGTCAGCGGTTCAAAATACAGCTTGTCGCCGGTGGTGTAGTCAGTGGAGACGGTTTCGGGGTTATTGTTGATGATGATGGCTTCATAACCGTTTCGTTTGATGGTCTGGACCGCGTGCACGGTGGAGTAGTCAAATTCCACCCCCTGGCCGATGCGAATGGGCCCGGCGCCAAGGACCACCAGCTTTTTCTTCTCTGTCAGGCGCGAGTCGTTTTCACCCGTGTAGGAGGAATAGAGGTATGCAATATATTTGCCGGTGTGCAGGGTGTCCACCATGCGAAAGACCGGCGTGATGCCGAGCTTGCGCCGGCGCTCATAGAGCTCCGTCTCACTGAGGTTCCAGAGCCGCGCGATGCATCCGTCCGAAAAGCCCAGCTCCTTGGCTTCGCGCAGCAGGGCTGTGTCGTTGATCCTTGCCTTGAGCTTTTTTTCCATTTCCACGATCTTCAGGATGGATTCCAGGAAAAGCTCTGTGATCATGGTGACCTCGTGCAACTTCTCAATGGAGACGCCGCGGCGCAGAAGCTCAGCCACCGCAAAGACCTCGTCGTGGCGGAAGTCCGCAATATAGCTCAAAAGCTCATCGTCGCTCCAGGAGCAGAACTTCGGCATAAAGAAGTGATCCACGCCGATTTCCAGCGAGCACACGGATTTCAGAAGGCACTCCTCCAGATTGGAGCCGATGCCCATGACCTCGCCCGTAGCCTTCATCTGCGTACCGAGGATGTTGGGCGCGGAGGTAAATTTGTCAAAGGGAAAACGCGGGAACTTTGCGACGATGTAGTCAAGGCTTGGCTCCATGGCAGCAGTGCCGCCGGCGACCGGGATCTCCTCCAGCGCCATGCCCAGGGCGATCTTCGCCGTGACGCGGGCGATGGGATAGCCGCTGGCCTTGCTTGCCAGGGCCGAGGAGCGGGACACGCGGGGATTCACCTCGATCAGGTAATACTCGCTGCTCGTCGGATTGAGCGCAAACTGCACGTTGCAGCCGCCCTCGATCCTGAGCTCGCGGATGATCTTAATGGCGCTGTCGTTGAGCATTTTAAGGTCGTGCTCATTCAGTGACAGGATGGGTGCGACCACGATGGAATCGCCTGTGTGCACGCCGACGGGGTCAACATTCTCCATGCCGCAGATGGTGATGGCGTGATCGTTGGAGTCGCGCATGACCTCGAACTCGATCTCCTTGTAGCCCTTGACGCTCTTTTCGATGAGCACCTGGTGCACCGGAGAGAGGCGGAAAGCGTTGACGCCGATTTCATTGAGCTCCTGCTCGTTGTTGGCAAATCCGCCGCCCGTGCCGCCGAGGGTGAAGGCCGGACGCAGGACGACCGGATAACCGATGCGCTCCGCCGCCGCTTTGGCCTCTTCCAGATTATAGGTAATCTCAGAGGGGATGACCGGCTCGCCGATGGACTGACACATCTCCTTGAAAAGCTCCCGGTCCTCAGCCCGCTCAATGCTCTGGCTGCTGGTGCCGAGGAGCTTTACGCCGCACTCGCGCAGGATGCCCTTGCGCTCAAGCTGCATGGCGAGGTTCAGCCCCGTCTGTCCGCCGATGCCCGGGACGATGGCGTCCGGCCGCTCATAACGCAGGATCTTTGCCACATAGTCGAGCGTCAGCGGCTCCATATAGACCTTATCGGCAATGGAAGTGTCTGTCATGATGGTGGCGGGATTGGAGTTTACCAGCACCACCTCATAGCCCTCCTCCTTGAGCGCGAGACAGGCCTGCGTCCCGGCGTAGTCAAACTCCGCCGCCTGACCGATGACAATAGGGCCGGAGCCGATGATCAGTACTTTTTTAATGTCCGTTCTTTTCGCCATGATATTCTCCTTTATAAACCGCATTCCCGTGATACACCGTGAGCAGACACCTGCCGTAAACCGAACGGCCGCTGAAGGGGCTCGCTCTCCCCTTGGACAGAAAGTCCCCGGGATCGATCGTGTATCGTTCTTCAAGATCCCAGATGGAAAAATCATTCCCCATCGGGATGCCAAACCGCTTGCGCGGATTGTACGCCATAAGCTCCATCAGCTTTTCCATGGAGAGAACGCCGGTTCTCACAAAATTCGTGTACAGCAGCGGGAACGCCGTCTCAAGGCCCACGATGCCGAAGGCGCTGCCGGCGAGTCCCCTGCTCTTTTCCTCCAGACTATGCGGCGCATGATCCGTGGCGATCATGTCGATGGCGCCGTCAAGCAGCCCGTCCTGAAGCGCCTTGCGATCCGCACTCGTTCGAAGCGGCGGATTCATCTTGAAGCGGCCGTCCTCCTCCAGGTCGTTCTCGTCGAGCAGCAGGTAGTGCGGCGCGGTTTCACACGTCACATTGACGCCGCTTTTCTTTGCGTCCCGGATGAGTGAGACGCTCTCCTTTGTGGAGATGTGGCAGACGTGGTAGGCGCAGCCGGTCTCCTCGGCCAGCTTCAGATCCCGCTCGATCTGCCGCCACTCGCTCTCGCTGCAAATACCCTTGTGTCCGTGTCGGGCGGCGTAGCTCCCGTCATGGATATAACCGCCGCGAAGGAGGGTGTTGTCCTCGCAGTGAGCAACGATCATCTTGCCGAGAGCTCTGGCCCGTATCATGGCCTCGCGCATCATGGCCTCCGACTGAACGCCATGCCCGTCATCCGAAAAGGCGATCACGTGCGGGGCCAGGTCTTCGAGGTCGGCAAGCCGCTCCCCTGCCTGGTTCTCCGTAATGGCGGCGTAGGGGTAGACCGCGATGCAGGCGCTGCGGTCGATGCTGTCCTGCTGCAGGCGTAAGTGTTCCGGGCTGTCACACACCGGCTTGAGATTCGGCATCGTGCACACCGCGGTATACCCGCCGTGCGCCGCCGCAATACTTCCGGTTTTAATAGTTTCTTTATAAGAAAAACCCGGCTCGCGGAAATGCACATGCACATCGCAGAAACCGGGTATCAGTGTATATTTTTCATGATTCAGACAGGCGCAGTCTGCGCGTACAGTATCCAGACAAAGAGGGCTTGCTTCACTGCTGACAATTTTATTCACACGGTCAAATACAATCATGCGCAGAGCCTCCCATGAAAAGCAAAAGCCTTACCGTCAACCGGTAAGGCAACGACGCAAAGCCTGTGAAGCAGCACCCACAAGCCTTTATTTCATGCCTTGCCGATCTCTCTGGATCGCCTTAAAGTATGGCATATTATAATGGCTGATTGCTTTTTCTGTCAATCGGCGAAATAGACAGAAAACGGGCTTTTCAATCTGCCAGATTCCGGCAGGCACACGCAGGGATTGACCCGGCAGAGCCGCAGAAGGGTCCGAACAGCGCATAAAGAGCGGCCCGCTTCTGCGTTTTTATACGCTTGTGCGGGCCGTTTCCTGTATATTTATTTTCCTGCGGCGTACTTTGCTTCAAACGCCTCAACAGGGATCGGACGTGAGAAATAGTAGCCCTGAAACGAACCGCAGCCCATGTCCGAAAGGCATTGAAGCTGTTGTTCTGTCTCCACTCCCTCTGTGAGAACCTCCATCCCAAGATCTCCGGCCAGATTGATCACCGAGCGCAGGATAATGCGACTGCGCTCCCTGTCGCTGATTTCATGCAGAAAGCCCATGTCGATTTTCAGCATGTCCGCCTTGATGTTTTTCAGCAGGCTCAGCGAAGAGTAGCCGCTGCCGAAGTCGTCGATCTCAACGAAAAAGCCCCTCTCCCGCAGTCTGGAAACGACCTTGAGGCTCTTTTCCGGTTCAGCCAGCAGGGCAGTTTCCGTGATCTCAAGCCGAAGCAGGCTGCACTCCACACCGTATTGCTCCACAAGCCCTGTCAGCACTTCATATACATCAATGCTGTAGAAATCTTTTGCCGACATGTTGACTGAGATTGCGAGCTGTCCCTTCTCTGTGCCCTTCCAGACGCTGAGCTGTCTGACCGCGCATTCCCACATATAGATATCGAGCTTCTGAATCAGGCCCGCGCCCTCCAGCGTCTCAATAAAGTCCCCCGGCATCATGATGCTGCCGTCTGGCTTTTGCCATCTCACAAGGGCTTCAGCGCCGAATATGCGCCCGTCTCTATCGACCTGGGGCTGCAGATACATCTTGAACTGTCTGTCCCGCAGGGCTTCTTCAAAACTGCCGATCACCGCCTGCTCAAGCAGGATCTTTTGCAGGAGGCTGTCATCAAAATGGGCGACTGTTCTCGTCAGATCCTCGCGGATCGTGCGCAGAGCTGAATTGGCGCGCCCACACATGACGGAAACCGGAATACGTGGATTGTCGATCATATATACGCCAAAGTGGATGCAGAAGGTGAACATGCCGCTGCTGTAGATCTCCGTCAGCTTCCCGGCGATCTTCTGCAGCGCCTGCTCATGATACTCGTTCTGCGGGATGAGCACGGCAAACTGGTCGCCGCCCAGGCGACCGCAGAGGCCCCTCGCCTGCTCGGACATTTCCCGCAGCAAAGAGGCTGTTCTTACCAGCGCCTCGTTGCCCTTGAAGACGCCAAAGAGAGTATTGATCAGACGGAAGTTCATGATATTGCCCGTGATCATCACCCAGGGAGTCTCGGGTCTGTTCGTTACCATATCCCTGGAGCGTTCATAGAAGGCGTCGGCATTGAGGACGTTTGTCAGGCTGTCGTGGTGCGCAAGATAGCGGGCGGCCCTGCTGCCGATGTTTTCCGCCTCACGATCATTTGCGCCGGCATTTCCAGGTCCCTTTACATTCACGAGCTCCACGACCACATCAAAAGCGCTCCCGTCCTGCAGCTTCAGCTTCACGGGGTTTGACTGGATAAAATAATCCCGATCCTGAAAATGCTCAGTCTTTTCCTGATGCAGCTTGGTCCGGCATGCCAGGGCGCTGGAACAGTTGATGCACTTCTGCTTCGCGTTCCAGATCCCGTAACAGTGCTCGTTCATTGAGACCTTTCCGTCCTCGGCAAATTCCAGAATACGGCATTCGACCGGATCCACCACACGGGCAAGGTCGTACCTGCCGGACATTTCCTGCAGGAATGTCCGGATCTCCTCCACGCTGTACTCGGCGTTTTTCATCTGCGGCTGCACAACAGGCGTTTCCTGTCCCCGGCGCCCCATATCATCCATCTTTCCATCCTCCGCGGAGATGAGCTTGAGAAGATGCCCGGGCTTTTCGAGCAGGCCGTAAACATGACCTGCCGAGAGATCCGCGCAGTATTCCCATAACGACATTTATTATTATAGCATGATGCCCTTCAAATTACCATCATAATGTCGAAAAAACGAAAATGCGGGCAGCGGCGGCTATCCTGCGTCCTCACACGCCTTGATCCAATTGTCCAGGAAGCGCATCTGCTCCGCCGTGTGAAACCAGTGCTCCCCGTTTTCCATCACAGTCAGTCCTGCCCCGTGATTCGCGGCAAATGCTGCGATCGTCTCATAGGAGCTCAGCGCATCCCTGCTCCCGTAGAGGATCTCAGTCGGCACATTCCAAAGGACGGGATGTGCCCGTACATATTGGAGATACTCCCAGGACAGCTCCTCGCCGGACGGGGTGGTGAACACGCGCTTTGCTCTCAGTTCTTCCTCCGTCACAGGAGCGGAGGCCATCATGTCCAGGATCAGCTTCTGCATTGCTTTCTCCTTTTTCCTTTCACAAAAGAGCCGGCAGCTCCCGGAAGGATCTGCCGGCTCCCACTGTTTCACCCTACGTTCAGAATATTTGGCCCGGCAGTCTTAGCTTTTCCTTGGGCGGAAAAGCCCTGTCGAAAGCCTCCACATCCGCATCCTCCACATAATAGCCCTGTGGTGTCTGATAGACGCCGGTGACATCGCTGAGGAAGCCGGGGATCAGCTCCTTGCAGAGAAAGAAGGAATCGTCCGCCCCCTCCGGCAGATCATGATAGCGGATACCGAAGGAACGCGCATAGTCAAAGCCGCTCTTCCCATAGAAGTCGATGTTGCCCTCAAACAGAACGGCGCCAAAGCCAAGGGCCGCAGCCTTCTCCAAAGAATAGTCCAGCAGCTTTTTCCCATAGCCCTGGCGCTTGCGGTCCGGGATGATCCCGATCGGCCCCATGGTCAGAACAGGGACGATGCGTCCGTCATCGGCGTTGATGACGGTGCGCATGAACATGTTCTGCCCGATCAGCCTGCCGTTTTGTTCCATGACGAAGTCCAGCTCTTTCACAAAGGCCGGATCGTCCCGGAGAACATGGATCACATAATGCTCACTGCAGCCCGGGCGGTACACATTCCAGAATGATTCCCGCACAAGGTTCTCCACCGCTGCGTGGTCTTCGGTTTTTTCCAAACGAATGGTATAGTCATTTGTATTCATTGTTTTTCCTCCTGAACATTGTTGACAACAATTGCCTTCTGGCGGGAGGTTTGTGTGATTGCGGCAAACCTCCCGGTCAGGCCGCAATCTCCGGTGCGCTGTACTTTTTCAAAAAGCACTCTCCTATAAGTAAGTATTGTACAAAGCAAGAGCTTTGTGCAGGCTCAGTATGATAATCCGTCCCGCGGGACGGATTATTCTGGCTGCCACCTCATAATAGAGAACGATCGGTCGCTTGTCAAGAGTTGGTTTTTTCCCACAGCGCCGGGGCAGAAGGAATGATTGCGCCCAACGCCGAGCGCAGCCTTGCATGCGATCGGATGCAGGAAGCTTTTTCTTGAAGAAGCTTGACAGATAGTATATACTGCATATTGGTGATTGATATGCTTGAGCTTCAGCATCCTTATATCTCTGTAGACGTTCATGGCAAATACAGCTATGGCGGCGGGCAGCAGTTTTCGGACAATCCAATGATTCGGCGCTGTGGGTGCGGTATTATTGCGGCAAACGATCTGCTCCTGTATCTCAGCGCCTGGCAAATGCAGGGCTCCGTTGCCTTTTTTGATGGCTTGCCTGAAACACGGCCTATTCCCCTCCCCGCCTATACGACCTGTATTTCACGCATGAATCAGCGGTATTTCCCGATGATCCCCTATGCCGGGATCAATGGCCTGATGCTCATGGCCGGCGTGCGGCGTTTTCTGCAGGAACAGCAGATGCCGTATTCTGCACGATGGTGCTTTTCGCCGGGCAGCCTGTGGCAAAGGACCGAAAAAATGCTGCGACAGGATATCCCGGTCATCATGTCGGTCGGACCAAACTTTCCGCAGATCTGGGGAAAACGGCGTGTCCGCCTCTATATACAATCCGGCCCAGACAGCTTCACGCCCGCAGCCGGAGCCAGGCAGCACTACTTTACAGTCACCGGGATGGATGAAGACTGGCTGCGCATCTCCTCCTGGGGGCGGTTATATTATATAAACCGCCAGGATTTTGAGGAGTATATTCACAGGTACAGCCTCAGCTTTGTCAGCAACGTGCTCCTGGTCGAAAGAAAATGAGGCTGCGAAAAACAGCCTCATTTTTATGTCACTTGAGAATGACCTTGTTGAAGTTTTTCTTGCCGCGGCGAACAATAATACCCTTTCGCAGCGCGTCGGCATCATAGCTGGCCGCAATATCGCTGACCTTGGCATCCTCGACCGTCACGCCGCCCTGCTGGACATTGCGGCGCGCTTCGGACTTGGAGGCGCACAATCCGGACTTCACAAGAATTGTCAAAATGTCCAGAGCTCCGTCAACAAGGTCTGCTTCCGCAAGCTCTGTCGTGGGGATATCGCCGCCGTCGGAACCGCCGGCAAAGAGGGCCTTCGCAGAGGCCTCCGCCTTCTTGGCCTCCTCCTCGCCATGGACAAGGCTTGTCAGCTCATAGGCCAGGATTTCCTTGGCGCGGTTGAGCTGGCTGCCCTCCCATTTATCCATCTCGTCAATCTGCTCCAGCGGGAGGAAGGTCAGCATGCGAATGCACTTGAGAACATCCGCGTCGCCCACGTTGCGCCAGTACTGATAAAATTCGTAGGGACTTGTCTTGTTGGGATCGAGCCAGACCGCGCCGGCGGCAGTCTTGCCCATCTTCTTGCCTTCGGAGTTGAGCAGCAGGGTGATGGTCATGCAGTGGGCATCCTTGCCGAGTTTTTTCCGGATCAGTTCCGTACCGCCCAGCATATTGCTCCACTGATCGTTGCCGCCGAACTGCATGTTGCAGCCGTAATGCTGGAACATGTAGTAAAAGTCATAGGACTGCATGATCATGTAGTTGAACTCCAGGAAGCTGAGTCCGCGCTCCATGCGCTGCTTGTAGCACTCGGCGCGCAGCATGTTGTTGACCGAGAAGCATGCGCCAACCTCACGCAAAAGCTCGATATAATTGAGCGGTACCAGCCATTCCGAGTTATAGAGCATCAGCGCTTTGTTATCGGAGAAATCAATGAACTTCTCCATCTGGCGCTTGAAGCACTCGGCATTATGGCGGATATCCTCCTTGGTCAGCATCTTGCGCATATCGGTACGGCCGGAGGGATCGCCGATCAGGGTCGTGCCGTCGCCGATCAGTGCGATCGGCTTGTTTCCGGCCATCTGCAAACGCTTCATCAGGCAAAGGGCCATGAAGTGTCCGACATGGAGGGAGTCGGCCGTGCAGTCAAAGCCGATGTAGAAGGTGGCTTTGCCGTTGTTGACCATGTCGCGGATCTCGTTCTCGTCTGTGACCTGGGCGATCAGGCCGCGGGCCACCAGCTCTTCGTAAATTCCCATTTTTTCTCTCCTGTAATTGTATTCTGAAAAAAGAAAACCCTCTGTCCCGGAAGACAGAGGGCATTTTCATGCGGTACCACCTCTGAACGCTTTTGCTTCACAGCAAAAGCCTCAGCGAGTGCAATGCACTCCAGCGCTGTATCGGGCGCACCCGTCATAGCCTACTTGTCCAGCTTTCGGTATGCCGTTCGGGACCGTATTCAAGCGTCTGCCTCTCCCCTCTTTCAGCGGCCGAAGGGCTCTCTGCGCAGGCTGTGGACGCTCTACTTCTGTCCGTCATCACGTTAGCATGTGGCATTATACTTTAAATAATCCGCGAAGTCAAGCTATTGTTTTGCATTCAGTCCGACTTTGAAGTGCTCACAGGCTGAAAGCTGTTCCTCGGCGCTCAAAAGTGTTGTCTCCGTAATATTGTCACCGCCATGGAGCCTGGCAAGCTCATGCCTGCGGCCATCTCTATCCAATGGCAGTACCTCAGTATAAGTACGACCGCTGCGCTCCTGTTTCCGGATCAGATAATGCTGATCCGCCATGGCGGCAATCTGGGGCAGGTGCGTGACGCACATGACCTGCTTGCCAAGAGCAACGGTATAGAGCTTCTCCCCCACGCGCTGGGCCGCAATGCCGGAGACGCCGGTATCAATCTCATCAAACACCATGGTTGCGACGGGATCCTTCTCCGCGAAGACGTTTTTCATTGCCAGCATGATCCGGCTCAGTTCGCCGCCGGAAGCAATGCGGCTGATACGCCCCAGCTCCTCGCCGGCGTTGGCAGACATGACAAAACGGATCTCATCACACCCATTCGCGTCAAATCCGGGAGAACCGGAAAGGGCGGAAAACGCAACCGCAAAGCGCACGGAGGGCATATTGAGCTGCCGCAGCTCGCTGATAATGCGCTCCTCGAGTATCCTGGCGGCATTGTGCCGCAGCCTGCTGAGATGATCCGCAGCCTTCAGACACACAGTCTCTGCTTCCTTCAGCTCTTTTTTCAGCTTTTCACTGCGCTCATCAGCGTACTGGATGTTGTCCAGCTTCTGCCTGCATTCGGCGAGGTACTCAATCAGTCCATCCTCATCCCGGCCATATTTTCGCTGCAGCTTGTTGAGCAGCGAGATGCGGGACTCCAGGCTATCATATTCGCCCGGGGAAAAATCGAGGCTTTCACGAAAATCCCGCAGGGTTTCCGCAGCGTCCGAGAGACTGAAGGCGGCATTGTTCAGCGTCTGGGCGGTATTCTCCAGCTCGGGCGCATAAGCGCTGGCTTTGCCGATATAATAGGCGGCATTCTGCGTCAGAGATAATGCGTTTTCCTCTTCTCCGGAGAGCATGGCAATCGCTGTGTCGAGAGATTCACTGAGCTTTTCGGCATTGTGGAGCAGGTCGCGCCGTGCACAGACGCTGTCATACTCCCCTGCTTTCAGCGCGGCTCTTTCCAGTTCCTCGATCTGATAGCGGAGGCTGTCGCTGAGGCGTTCTTTCTCGATTTCATCCATCTCCAGAGAGGACAGTTCCTTTTTGATGGCTGCATACTGCTGATAGCAGCTTTTATAGGCGTTTAACTCCTCCGTGCTGATGCCGAAGCGGTCAAGATATTCCCTGTGCCGCCTTTCATCCATGAGCTGGCGGCCGTCATTTTGCCCATGAATATCCACAAGCAGAGACGCAAGCTCTTTAAGCTGTGCAGCCGTGACGGGACTGCCGCAAATACGGCAGCTGCTTTTCCCGTCGGCGCTGATGCGGCGCTGTATGATCAGCTCGTCATCGGCTTCGATCTCGTTTTCTTCAAGCCAGCGCTCACAGCCCTCCACGTCAAAAGCCGCGGTGACAAGCCCCTTCTCCGCGCCGTGACGCACGAGCTCACGGCTGACTCTCTCCCCCAGTACGGCGCCGAGAGAATCAATGACGATGGACTTGCCGGCGCCGGTCTCACCGGTCAGGATATTGAGCCCCCGTCCGAAGCTGATATCGGCACGCTCAATGACGGCAATATTTTCAATATGGAGTTCGTTGAGCATACGCTGCCCCCTGTCAGATTAAAAGAGCTTGTCTATTTCCCTGTAAAGATTCGTCGCGCAGACATTGTCTCTCATGGCGAGAAAAGCCGTATCATCACCGGCGAGCGTCCCGACAAGGCCATCGATATTCATGCCGTCCAGCGCGGAGCAGGCACCATTGGCAAGGCCGGGCAGCGTCTTGATGACCAGGATATTCTGAGCGAGATCATAAGAGACCACGCTCTCCTTAAAAATCTTTTTCAGCCGCTGGTCCAGATCCGGCGTATCCTGTTTGGCCGCAGCGACATACCGATAGTTTCCTTTTGGCCCAAGTTCCTTTACAAGTCGCATGTCCCGAATGTCCCTGGACAGCGTCGCCTGGGTGCTTTTGACCCCTCGCTCTGCCAGGGCTTCCATGAGCTGGTTCTGAGTCTCAATGTCCCTTTCGCTGATTATTTCCATGATAACGCTCTGTCTGCCGAGTTTCATCATGTATCCTCCTGTTGTTTATTTACCTAAGTTTTTCATATGCAACTGCATAAAAGTTTCTGAGTCCGAGATCTACCATGAGGGTATAGCTGCCGGAGCGGCGCACGATTATTTTGTCACCCCCGCACAGATCCGTTACGGAGCAGCCGTCTACCGAGAGGTAGGCGCGTCGATCATGCTGCTTCTCCATTTCAACGGTGATGGTGTTGTCCGGGCCGAGGACGAAGCTGCGAGAGCTCATCATATGTGCGCATATGGGACTGATGATAATGTTTTCCGCATTCGGCTCCACGATCGGCCCGCCGGCAGACATGGAGTACCCGGTTGAGCCGGTCGGCGTGGAAAGAATGATCCCGTCGCCGGAGAAGGCCGTGATCCGGTTGCCGTTGCAGAGCGCCGCAACCTTGATGCAGTCGCCATAGCCGTGCATGACAATATCGTTCAGCGCCTGATCACGGCAGATTTCGACACCGCCCCGATAGAGGCTGACATCCAGCTTCATCCGGCGGCTGAGGACATACTCCCCTCTCGCCGCCTTGAGCACATATTCATACTCATCCGGCTCAAGATTCGCCATAAATCCCTTTGTGCCGAGATTAATGCCAAGCAGGGGAACCGCCTGGGGATGTATGTCTCTGGCCGCATGGAGGATCGTGCCGTCACCCCCGATGACAATAATCAGGGAGCAGGAGGGCGCAATGTCAGCAATCGATGTACAGGCGATATCCTCCGGCAGGATCTTATCCCCGCCATCTGCAAAGATCGGACAATAGCAGGTTTCAAATCCATGCTCATTCAAAAGCGCGGCGACACGCATGCTGAGCTCGCAATTCTTGTCGCGGAAGGGATTCGGGCAGATCGCAATCATAAAAACCTCCGGGCATTCCAGCCCATTTGAATTGAAAGGTATGCGGCTTTCTGTATACACATGCTCCCATTTGAATCTACTGTATGATTATATGAATTGATTATACCATATTACAAGTGTTCATGAGAAGAGGCAATCAGGGCTTTTACATCAAAATTTACAGTCTCTCTCAAGCCGTTCTTCAGATGGCATAGATATTCGATGTTCCCCTCCGGCCCTTTTATGGGAGAATAGTCGAGCCCCACTGCCGTTAATCCAACGGTCGGGACAAAATCCAGAATCTCCCGGACCACGCGCTCATGCACGGCGCTGTCACGAACAACGCCTTTTTTCCCGACCTCCTCGCGTCCGGCTTCAAACTGAGGCTTGATCAGGCAGATAAAATCAGCGTCAGGACGCAGCAGCGCTTTTACAGCAGGGATCACAAGCCGGATGGAAATAAAGGAAACGTCCATCACAGCCAGATCAATGGGCTCCGGGATCTGTTCCGCGGAGATATACCGCAGATTGGTCCTCTCCAGATTGACGACTCGATCATCCGTGCGCAGCTTCCATGCCAGTTGTCCGTAGCCTACATCCACAGCATACACCCTTCCGGCGCCATGCTGAAGCAACACATCCGTAAATCCCCCGGTTGAAGCTCCGCAGTCCAGACAGATTTTTCCTGCCGGATCGACCGGAAAGACCCGAAGAGCCTTATCGAGCTTAAAGCCGCCTCGGCTCACGAAGGGAATCGCTTCCCCATGAATCTCGATTTTTGACGAAGGGTCCACGGCAGTTCCGGGCTTGTCCACCCGCTGCCCGTTCACGAAGACCAGGCCGCTCATAATGGTGGTTTTTGCCCGTTCCCGGCTTTCTGTCATGCCGAGATCAAATACAAGCTGATCCAGCCGAATCTTTTTCATGTCTCCACCACCAGATCACGCCCGCAGAGTTCTGCCGAGGAACGCACGATCTCGTCCGCATCTATTCCATAGTCATGACGAAGCTCCTGTACAGTGCCGTGAGGGATGATCCCGTCGCCCAGGTTCAAGAGCTTCACAGCCTTCAAATGAATCTCTTTCTCCGCGCAGGCCGCAAGGATCCGCTGCCCGATACAGCCGGCGCCGCAGACCTCTTCCGCTGCCAGAAGACGTTTTGTTTTGAGAAGAGAGGCAAGACACAGCTCGTAGTCATTCGGGAAGACGATGCCAAGCTTGATAATCTCAGCCGAGATCCCCTGGACCGCGAGCTTTTCAGCAGCTGCAAGCGCCTCGTTGATCATCGTGCCATAGCACACGATGCTCAGGTCCGTTCCCTCCCGGATCACGCTCTCCGCGCGCATGATGCAATCGGTGTATACGCCCTCACCGCCTCGGGGATAACGGACGGCAACAGGCCCTGCGACACTGTGCAGCGCGTAATCGAGCATGTTGTGGAGCTCTGCGAAGCTCGCCGGACACAGCACCGTCATGCCGGGGACGGCTCCGAGAAAGCTGATATCAAAAAGGCCCTGATGGGTCTCACCGTCGCTGCCGACCAGACCGGCACGATCGACGCAAAGCACAACGTGCAGCTTCAGCAGTGCCACGTCGTGGATCAGCATGTCAAAGCCGCGCTGCAGGAAGCTCGAGTAAACGGCAAAGACAGGGAGGAGCCCCTGCTTTGCCATGGCCGCCGCCATTGTTACAGCATGGCCTTCCGCAATGCCGACATCAAAGAAGCGGTCGGGATACTTTGCGGCAAAGCACTCCGTCCCTGTACCGCCGGCCATCGCCGCGGTGATGGCAACGATCCGGCTGTCATGTTCGGCAAACTGGCAGAGATACTCTCCCATTCTGTCCGAGAAGCCAAGCCCGGCAGGCGCGAGTTCCCCGCTGAGCGGATCGAAGCTGCCGACCCCGTGGTATTTATCGGGGTGTGCTTCCGCATAGGCGCATCCCTTGCCCTTACGTGTAAGCACATGGAGCAGCACAGGCCGTTTCATATCCCGGGCAAGCCGAATCGCATTCTCCAACTGTACGAGGTTATGCCCGTCAACAGGGCCGAGATAGTACAGCCCCATGTCGCTGAAAACATTGCTCGGCATAATCCAGGACTTGAGCTTTTCCTTGGTCCTGTGCACGAAGTCATAGACCCAGCGGGTGTGGGCGGAGACGCTGCGAAACCATTTTTTGAAATTGATATAGCCGGGTTTGATGCGCAGCGACTGCAAAAGTCTCGCAGTACCGCCGACATTCTCGCTGATGGACATGTTGTTGTCATTGAGAATAATAACGATCGGTTCTCCGCTGGCGGCAGTGTTGCATAAGCCCTCATAGGATAGTCCGCCGGTCAGCGCACCGTCGCCGAGCACCGCGACCACATCATAATCGGCATTCTGCAGCGTTCGGGCCCGCGCCATGCCGATTGCCGCGGAAATGGACGCCGAGGCATGGCCGGCGATAAAAGCGTCGTCCACCGCCTCATTCGGCTTTGGGAAACCGGAGATCCCGCCGCGCTGTCGCAGCGAATGGAAAGCATCGCGCCGCCCGGTAATGATTTTGTGCGTATAACACTGATGCCCTACGTCAAAGACGATTCTGTCCCTGGAGGTGTCATATACGCGGTGCAGCGCAAGCGTGAGCTCCACCGTTCCGAGATTGGATGCAAGATGGCCGCCGGTGCGGGCTATGCTTTCAATTTCAAAACGGCGCAGCTCTTCGCTGAGCGCTTCCAGTTCGGCAGCGCTCAGTCTCTTGATATCTGCAGACGAATTGATATTCTCTATTATACTCAAATCGTTCCCCTGAAAACCCCGCCGCAACGGTTTTATTTTTCTCTTACAGAAAGCGCATCCGCGAGCTTGCACAAAAACGCAGTATCCTCAAACGCTTCACCAAGTATCTTTTTCGCAAATTCCGTAAGCTCATTAACGGTCTTCTCGCAGCCGTCGCGGCCCATCAGCAGCATGTAGGTATGCTTGTCCTGCTGCCTGTCGGAGCCGATCGGCTTACCGAGCATTTCAACCGTACTCATTTCATCGAGCATGTCGTCACGGATTTGAAACGCCATGCCGACAGCCGCGCCGAAATGCCCGGCGCAATCCAGCATTTTTTCCGTGCCTCCGGCTGCGGCAACGCCCATCTGACAGGCAGCCACAAGCAGCGCGCCTGTTTTGCGGCTGTTGATCTCCGTGAGCTCCTTCTCTGTCAAATCGCGCCCTTCCCAGATCGTATCGAGGTATTGTCCGCCGCACATTCCGTCCAGTCCGACAGCTCCGGCAAGGATCTCGGCGCAGGCAGCCCGCCGATCCGCCGACAGTGCCGAGCGCAGGATCGTCCCAAACGCCTCCGCCTGCAGCGTGTCCCCCGCCAATGTTGCGGTGCATTCTCCAAAGACGATATGATTTGTCGGCTTTCCGCGCCGAAGCTCATCGTTATCCATACAGGGAAGATCATCATGGATCAGGCTGTAGGTATGGAGCATTTCAACGGCGCAGGCGATCGGCATCGCCTTTTCCGGATCTCCGCCGGCAATGCGGCAAAACTCCAGCACCAGCATGGGGCGGATCCGCTTTCCGCCTGCCAAAAGGCTGTATCGCATGGATTTGGCAAGACCGGACTGCGGAAGCGTATCCGGGAGCTTAAAGTATTCAGCGAGCGCTGCATCTATTTTAACTCTGTATTCTTCAGCTGTCATTTCCGTTTTCATCCTCAAATTCGCATTCGACCGGACTGCGGTCAGGGCCTTTTTTCAGCTTGACGACTTTTTGCTCCGCTTCGTCCAGCATTTTGCTGCAGGCATTTATAAGACCCGTCCCCTCCTCATACAGGGACAGCGAGTCGTTCAAGGGCAGGTCGCCCTTTTCCAGATGGCGGACGATCTCATCGAGTCTGTTGAGAGCATCCTCAAAACTGATTGCATTCTTTTTTACAGCCATTTTTTATTCCTCTCCACCTCTTCCACAAGGCAGTCAGCGTCGCCGTCACAGAGGCGAAGCCGGAATCTGTCCCCCTTCTGCAGCTGCTCCGCCGAGCGGATGCAGCGCCCTTCCCCGTCGCTTGCGATCGTATAGCCGCGCGTCAATACCCGCAGCGGACTCATGGCCTCCAGGGACGCTGTAAGAGACACAAAGCGCTGCCGACAGCGGCTGTTTTTCTGTTCCTGCGCGGAGACAAGCCGCTCACGCAGACGATCGAGCTCCATGCGCCTGAGATCAATTGCGGCGGCGGGCGCCGTCATGACGCGTCGGCCGGCATATGCCTCAAGCTGCTGGCGCAGGGCATCCATCTTTTTCCGCATGCCGCCTGAGGCGCGAAGCCTGTACCCGGCGAGAAGATCCATGATTTCCCGGCAGTCGGGCACTGCGATCTCCGCCGCGTTGGAGGGCGTAGAGGCGCGCCGGTCCGCGACATAATCCGAGATCGTCACATCCGGCTCGTGTCCCACCGCGGAGATCACCGGGAGCCGGGATGCATAGATGGCGCGCGCGACCCGTTCGTCGTTAAAGGCCCAGAGATCCTCAATGGATCCGCCGCCGCGGCCTGTAATAATGAGGTCTGCAACCTCAAATTCGTTCGCATAGCGAATTGCCCCTGCAATTTCTGCCGGGGCTTCCTGTCCCTGTACGCGCACCGGGAGCAGAATCAGCTTCGTCATCGGCCAGCGTTTTCCGAGGATGCGGATCATATCATGTACGGCTGCGCCGGCTGAGGAGGTGATGATTGCGATTCGTTCCGGGAAGCGAGGGAGCGGTTTCTTGTGCGCCGGGTCAAAAAGGCCTTCGGCATCGAGCTTCGCCTTGAGCTGCTCAAACGCGACCTGAAGATCGCCTGTCCCCTCGGGCACGATCTGCGTACAGTAGAGCTGATAAGCGCCGTCCCTCGGATAGACGGAGACCCGGCCCCAAGCCGTAACGCTCATACCGCTCTCCGGGCGAAAGCGCAGCTTCATGGCGCTGCTCTTGAACATGACGCACTTGAGGCTGCTTTCACTGTCTTTCAAGGTGAAGTAATGGTGCCCGGAGGGATATATCTTGTAGTTTGACAGCTCTCCTTTAACGCAGACATGCGATAAAAAGGGCTGACTGTCAAGGAGATCGCGGATGTAGAGATTGAGCGCTGTAACGCTCATCGCCTGTTCCATGCTCAATTCTCCGCATCGCCGCGCATAAAGCCGCCGAGAACGCCGTTGATGAAGGCGACCGTGTCAGGCTCGTCATAGCCCTTGGCAAGCTCTACCGCCTCGTTGATAGCCGCGGCGTTGGGAATATCATCCATATAGAGGATTTCGCACAGCGCGCAGCGCAGAACGGCAAGGGCGGTTTTGGAAATGCGCTCCACCTTCCAGCCTTTGGCGTAACGCCGGATCTGTTCATCAATCTCGTCCCGATGCGCATGCGTCAGGGTGACAAGGCGGGTAATGTAATCCATCTGTTTTTCGTCCGGGAACTGCGCGTACAGCTCGTCCTCAGGCGAAAGGCTGGCAAAGTGCTCCGGCTCGAAAAAGCGATCCAGGAGCTCTTGCGGGGATTCTCCCGTAGCGGCAGCGGCAAAGCCGAGTTGAATGGCAATCTCTCTTGCCGTGGTTCTGGTCATGGTATGATCACCTCCGGATTACTTGTCAAAGGAAATACCGGAAACATGTACGTTGACCTCCGCCTGCTCTATGCCTGTGTAAGCCTGCACGAGGGAAATGACCTTTTCCTGTACTTCACGCGCGACCTGGACAATATTGCTGCCGTACATGACATTGACGATCACATCGACGATGATCTTCCCGTCCACGAACTGTACCTTCACACCCTTGCTGACCGTTTTCAGCCCGATCAGCTCGGCGATCTCAGCGCCGGCGGTATAAGACAGGCCGGCCACCCCGTCCACCTCGCAAACAGCGGTCTTTACAACGTCGATGATCACTTCCTCAGATATATTGAGACTGCCCTTGTCAAGCTGGCAGCTGATATAATTCTCGCCCATAATGAACCCTCCAAATTGAAATCATGTTATTGTATCACGTTTCCGTAAAAAAAGGAAGCGTTTTCTTGAATTTTAAATTGAATATGCAAAAATTTCAGGCACAGCAATTCGCTGTGCCTGTGTTTTATGCTTTCACCTCAATAATGCTGAGCTGCGCAGGACTGTAATCGGTTTCGGTGCAGATCACCTCGGTGATGCGGGCCACCGCCTCCTCGCTGAGTCCCTCCATGGGCGCAGGCACGGCGACCGTTACTTTTTCAGCGCCGATGTAGACCACGCAGTCTTCAAAATTCTTTGCCAGCAGCAGGTTCTCAATCTGCGCCTCCTGCATGGAGCAGGCTGCCATATTGCTGATGGCGAACATAGCCCCGTCAATGGTATCCTGCGAGGCCGATTCCGATGACGCCGCCGTCTGTAAAAGCTCCAGCGCCTCGTCCCGTGATACCTGCCGGGTCAGCCGCGCCTCCGCAAAGTATTCTGTCCCCGACGTCATCAGCGTTTTCTCAAAGTCCATCTGTGCCGCCTGCATGGCTTCATCCTCGGCATAGACCATCTCTGCATCCGGCTTTCCCCAGCGGCTGTTATAGCTCCAGTTCAATGCGACGGCCGCACACACGAACATCATCACAGCCAGCATCGTCAAATTCCTTTTTCGATTCTTCATGACCAATTTCTCCTCCCCGCTACTGTTTTAATTTCAAGATTGTGATCTTATCAGAGCCAAATCCAGTATATGAGCAGACAGCGCGGATAATGTCAAGTCTGACGGAGGCATTTGAAGCCCCGGCGCAGGCCACCACGACACCGTGATCGGAGATGAGAACCCTCGCTTCTCCGACGCCCTGCGTGTTTGCCAGCACCGCAGCGAGGGCCTCCTGCGCGCCGGCTGCGGGCGCCTCCCGTTCCCTTGAGGTCGGGATCAGCATCAGCAGAAGGCCGATCAGCAGGATCAGAATGGGATATTTCCATTTCTCCACGGCGGCTGCGAGGACGGTTATTTCTTTATTCATTCAAGGTCCAGACCTGCCTTTCCGCGGGAATCCCCAGCTCCGTGCAAATCAATTGGCAAAGCTCCTCCGTCGCCGCTGTGTTCCCCGAGATCTCCAGCGAAACGGAGTACGGCTCCCAGCGCGCTTCCCCTGTTCTGACAACGCTGAGCCTGATATTCTCCGCATGTATTCCCAGCTCTTCGGCATGAGAGCGAATATATCCCTCACAATTATGGATAAAGGCCTGCTCTTTCAGGCTGTTTTCACGCTGCCTGCTTTCCTGTATGATCCTTGCCTCAGCGCTGCCGAGCTTTGCCTCCTCCAGTCCGAGCAGATCATAGTCCAGCTCACGAAGCGGGGTCAGTATCGCAGCGATGAGAATTGCCGTGATCAAGAGCTTCAACACCTGCCTCGTTCCGTTTGCGGGACAGATATGCAAGGCCGCGCCGCCGATCAGCGACATGGCAATCAAAGAACGCAAGGCTGCCGACATCAGGCTGTCACCGCCTTCATTCCCGCCGCGAAGGAGAGAAAGAGCATGATCGCGCTGCATCCGAGCAGGCCCAGCAGCAGACCGATCGCGTTACCCAACCCGGAAAAGAGTTTTTTGAGGCGCGCATTCTGGACGGAATCAGCCGCTTCCGCCACTGCCTTGAACAGAAAGGATTTCACTGATAAAAGCACGATCGGTCCTGCGCACATGGCGCTGACGGCCATCAGGCCGAAAGCGCCCGCACAGCTGCGCACCACGCCTGCGGCCGCAAGAACCGCAGCCGAGGCATCGGAGAGCATGCCGCCCACGACGGGGAGGCTCGCAGAGATCACTGTCCGTGTGGTCTTTAACGCAGCAGCGTCCACGCCGGTACTGACAAGGGAGCTTATACTCAGGCAGGCAGTGAAGACAATGGTTGATGCCTTCAGCACCGTCTTCGCCGCCCAGTTTGAAAGCTGCTGCATCGCCTCAAGCAAGGGATTGGGGAAGACGGAAGCGCCGAGCGTCAACGCGAGATACGCATAGATGAGGGGAATGACCGTCTTCTGCGAAAGGCTCATCATCACATCGAGGGCCAGACTCGCCGCCGCATAGCGCACAGCCGAGGAGCTCACCGCGCCGCTGGCCGCTGCGGCAGTGTAGAGCACCGGCAAGGCGGCTTTGGAATAATCGGACAGGCGGTAAATTGCCTCAACTGTCTGGGACACAAGACTGTTCACGCTTCCCGTCAAGAGCATCGCTGCCGCTGAGGCGCCGCAGATCTCGATGGCATCCCGGATCTGATCCACGGTGCAGACGGCGCAGGCAAAGGCGCACAGAAAGACAAGGGCCAGCAGCGACGCCGCAAATCCGAGCCCGGCATGCATTTCCGTTTTGAACTTTTCAAAAACGCCGCGCCAGAGTCTCGTGAGCGCTGCGCCCATATCATAAACGCCATCGCCGGGTTTTCCGCTGATTTTTGCTTCTTCCTCGCTCAATCCCCTCTCCATGATTTCGACATCAAAAACATCCATTGCGTTCGGAGTCAGATCCTGTGCATGGGCTTTGGAAAAAATCAAAGGGATCAGCAAAAGAACACACGCCAGCTGTTTCATAGCATACCGCCTATTGTTGTCATGAGCGTAAGTATCATGGGCATCGCAACGGCAGCCGCGCACAGGCTTCCCGCTGTTTCAACCGCCGCCGCGAGGGCGGATTGTGAGGCGTCTTTGCAGAGATCCGAACCGAATTTCGAGATGAGCGCTATGCCTAAGCACTTCAGGATCGGTCTCGCCTGTACGATCTGGCTGCCGAAAACATGCTCCAGCTCCTTCATGGATTCCGTCAGTTCCCGCAGCAGCATGGCGGCGGAGAGCAGAATCACGACAGCCGCAGCAGCGCTGATCGCAAGAGAAAGCTCCGGATTGATGCGGCGGATCAGCAGGGTGGAAATCGCGCTGAACATTGCCAGAGCCGTACATTTTAACAAAAGCTCCATATTGCTACAGTCCAAAAAGCGCTTTGATCATATGAAACAGCTCGCTGATTTTCTGCACGACCACCATCAGGACCACAACAAGAGCCGTGATCGTTGTCATCAACGCCTGCTCATCTCTGCCGGAACGCTGCAGAAGAATGTTCAATACCGCAACGAGGATTCCGACTGCTGCGATTTTGAAAATCAAATCGACATCCATTGTATCTCCTATATCAGTATAATCCCCAGCAGCATGGCCGCAGAGAGCGCAACGCCGAAGATCAGGCGTCTTGACTGCGGCAGGGACTGCTGCAGCTTCTCCTGGCGCTGCCGCAGCGTGCGCAGGCAGATACCGGCCGCGTCCAGCTGTGTTTTCAGATCATATCGCCCCAGAACGCTGCCCAGGGAATCCAGCGCCTGCTGCGCGTCTTTGTCCAGGCCGCCGGCTGACGCTGACAGGGATTTTTGCCAGAGTGCCTGAAAGCTCTCCGTTCCCAGGCTTTCCATAGATTGATAGAGGCGCTCGACAAATTCTGCCGCGGAACCGGTACAGCAGCAGGAAAGCGCGCTTAACAGCTCCGGCATCGGCGGAGCCTGTATCTCAAGCAAGCCGATCATCTGTTCCAGCATATCGCAGTACGACCGCAGGGCGCCCGTGAGTCTTCTCTGCTCCTCGATTCGCTGCACGGAAAAGAGGAGCGCCGCAAGCAGGATTGCGGAAAAGCCCAGGGTTTTCGTCATGTCAGCGACTCCCTCTCATAAATTCTCCTGCCGCCGATACAGCGGATCGTCACAAGCGTATGAAAAAAGCCCTGCTCCAAAAGGCTCCTGTACAGGGGACGCTTCTTCATGTCTTCCCGGTTTTTTCCATGTGCCGTGGCATAGAGCAGTACGCCGCAGCCGGCGACCTGCTCAATCACCTGCAGATCCGCTTCCTGGGTAATCTCGTCCATGGCGATGATCTGCGGATTCATCCCCCGCAGAAGCATCATGGCAGCCTGGGCTTTTCGGATACCGATCACGACGTCACTCCCCTGTCCCAAATCAAACTGTGCCTCCCCCGCGAAGCTGGCAGACAGCTCATTCCGCTCATCAATAACAGCCACACGGAAAGGCAGCTCTGCCGACCGGCGGATCAGCTCGCGCAGGAAGCTTGTCTTTCCGACGCCTGGCGGCGCACAGATCAGGGTGTTTTCCGGTTGTGGCCAGAGGATGCTGTCAATGAGGCCGCCGCAATCTCCTGAAAGCGCATGGGGGATACGAATTGAAAGAGAGCTTATGTTCCGCAGTCCGTTCAGCCGATCCCCGATGTAAACGGCTTCCCCGCACACGCCGATCCGCAGCCCCTTATAGGCGATATAACCGGCGCTGAGTCCTGAGGCGGCGGCATGGACAGAGGCGCCGGTTGCCTTCTCCAGGATGCGATGCAGATCGTCTCGAGAAACGCGGGCCTCCGAAAGGCTTTGTTCCTTACCGGCGAGCACAATGCCCGGCGCTCGCCCGAGCCGAAGCCTGATCTCTTCGGCCGTCGAATATGGCGCTGCCGCCCCGGACAGCTTCTCCGGAAGCAGGCCGAGCACGATCTTCCAAGTCTCCATGCTCTCACCCCCATGGACAATCTATGCCTCTGCCTGCCCCGTTATGCAGCAGCAGAGCCCCACAGTATCTGTGGAGCTCTGCTGTAAAACAATCATGTTATTTTTTCCCGGGCCACGGCAACAGCTTATGCCTTTTTACAAGGAACGCAGCGTCCGCGATTTCAGCCATCGGACTGTCGCTGAGGGAATCGGAATAAAACTCCTCGGTGTGACCGTCCGGAAATTGTTCATAAAACCTGCGAACCTTCTCGTGATCATGACAGTTCAGACCGTTGATCTTTCCTGTACGCCGATCCATTTCGGTTGCGATGAGCGTTACACCGAGCTTGTCGCAGATCGGCTGGAGCAGAAAACGGGGAGAGGCCGAGAGGATCAGATCGTCACCGCGCTTTTGCGCAAGATACCACGCGCCGAGGCGTTTTTCGTTCTTCTTCCAGAAGCTGCTGACTGTCCCGTCTATATCCCGCACAGCCGGCAGGAATGAAAAGAGCTGCTGCTTGAGCTCTTTCGCGCTCTTGGCGCCATGCCTGTAGGCGATATAGCTACGGATGGTCCCCGGGAGCGTCGGAAGCAGGGCTGCGGGATGGCGAAGCAGGCAAAAGCGGTAAAAGCAGGCTGAGCTGTCCGGATAAAATATCGTTTTATCAAAATCGTAGGTTCTCATAGTCCCTCTCTCATTTGATTCTGAAGGTATTTGCAAGCAGAGCCGTGCTGAGGAGGAAGCCCAGAAGCTCTGCCGCAAGGGGTGAAATCACACCGAAAACGCCGAGGATCACAAGCAGGGCGCATCCGCCCGCGCCGGCGGCAAAGTTTTCAAGCCCGGCGCGGTAAACAAGCCGCGAAACCGTCAGGAGTCTTGTGATCTTGAAAATGTCCCGGTCCATAACCATCACATCGGCAGACGCGAGCGCGCTGTCCGAGCCGAGCGAACCCATCGCAATGCCCGTATCCGCATGGGACATGATCTTTCCGCTGTTCTCTCCGTCACCCACAAACACGATCGTGGAGTGGGTCCCCTTGTTCTTCATCAGATAGTTGACGGCTTTCACCTTATCCTCAGGCTTGAGCTCGGCACGAAGCATATCGAAGTTCAGGCGGGAGGCGATCGGTCTTGCCACTGAAATCACATCCCCCGTCAGGAGGACAAGCTTTTTAATGCCGTTTACGCGCAGTGTCTCCAGGGCGTCAAAAGCGCGGCGCCGCACCTTGTCCGTCACCATGATATAACCGCAATACCGCGTATCCACAGATACATGGATGGCTGTCCCCGGGTGGGACGGAATGTTGTACTTGATCCCATACTCCTCAAGCAGGGCGGCGTTACCAATCAGGATGCGGCGTCCGCCCACGATCGCGCTGATGCCTCTGCCGGGGATCTCATAAAGCTTCGTTGCCTTTGCCACGCGCTCATCCAGTTTGCCGGCAGCCTCCCGGATGGCCGCTGCGATCGGGTGCCGCGAAAAGCTTTCTCCCGCTGCCGCAATCGTCAAAAGCTGCTTCTCGCTCATCTTCACAGGATAGACGTCCGTTACGGTATAGCGGCCCTCTGTGATCGTACCGGTTTTATCAAAAATCATCGTTTCAGCGCGCGCAATCGATTCCAGGCAGTCCTTTCCTTTCGAGAACACGCCGAGGGCTTCCATGACAGACAGGGCCCTGCTGTACAGCAGCGAAATGGAAAAGCTGTGCGTCAGCATGCATGCCGCAATGAGCGCCACCGCAGCGCGCCGTCCATGGTAAAGCCACTCTCCCCGGAAAAGCGGCAGGAGAAGCCCCACAAGGAGGGCAAGGCCAAGCATAGCGGGGATCAGTATACGCTGGCAGCGCTCAGCCGCTCTCTCCTGCTCAGGCGGAAAGTCCGCAGCAGCTTCGGCGACCTTGACGATTCTCTTTGCTGTTGACTGCTCATAGGGCCGCGATACTCTCATCCGGATATCGCTTGTCAAATTCCGACAGCCGGAATAGACCTTGTAGCCGACATTGACAGCCCACGGAGAGCGCTGCCCCGAAACAGCAGCAGTATCAATGGTTGTGATACCATCCACAATCACGCCGTCCAGGGGGATCCTCTCTCCGGCGGGCACCAGCAGGATATCTCCGGGATTTACGGCGGCCGGGTCAACACGCTCGTTTCCCTCTTCCGTTACAAGGATGGCATATTGAGGGAGGATCTCGGCGGTCTTCGCGCGCTCTCCGGCGCTTTGTTCTGACAGCCGCCTCTCCATGTATGCCGCAGCATAGGCGAGGATAAGCAGCAGGACGGATTCCGTATAAAGCTTTGTTGCAAACAGCAGCACAGCGGCAGCGCAGCACAGAAGCGGGCGGTTAAGATACTCTCCGGAGCGGATTTTCTCATACGCTGCGGCTGCATGCTCTGTGATGGCCAGCAGCGCGGGAATCGCATAGGCCGCGGGCACCATCCAGCCATCAATGGGAAGAAAACGGATAACGACCAGCAGCAGTGCTGAAACGACGTAGAAAAGCCAGGGGTGCCGTCCCATCGTCGGTACCTTCCTGCTCGGGCGAGCGGACGCCCTCTTTTCAGGCGCTTCCCTGACCGCCTTGGCCAATGGCTTCAGTCCGTTTATGACAGGCGTTATTCTATTTATGAAATTCAGCTCGTGCTTTTGCTTCGGCGCGAGATGCTTTCCCATACAGTATCACCTTAAGACATTTTCGGGCATATTCCTACATCATGTTATAATACATCTTTCAGTCAGCTTCTGTCAATAAATAATCTGCTTGATATGCACATTTCCAGAAAAATTCTGCCTCCAAAACAGCAAAACCCGGAAGCTTCCGGCATAATCCGTGTGCTTCCGGGCCGCAGGATGAGAATCCTTATTCGTTTCGCAGCGCCTCGACCGGGTCCTTCTTCGCCGCAAGTCCCGATGGGATCAGGCCTGCGATAAAGGTGAGCATGACGCTGACCGCGACTAAGCCGACAGCGCCGACCAGGGGAAGGCTGGAATTCATATTTTGGATCCCTGTCAGATCGTGGATGACGATATTGATCGGAATGTTCAGCAAAAGGGTCAATCCGATACCGATCAAGCCAGCGAACAAACCGATGATAAAGGTTTCCGCGTTGAAAACACGGGACACATCGCGCTTGGATGCGCCGATGGCGCGCAAAATGCCAATTTCCTTGGTACGCTCCAGCACGCTGATATAGGTGATAATGCCGATCATGATGGAGGAGACGACCAGGGAGATCGCCACAAATGCGATCAGCACATAGCTGATAACATTGATGATGGTGGAGACAGACTTCATCAGCAGCGCCACAATGTCGGTGTATTCGATCTGATCCTCCTCGGGGACCTTTTCGTTATACGCTGTGATTTCATTGGCAATGGCATCCTTGTCCTCGAAGGAGGAAGCATAGATATTAATCATGCTCGGGCTTTCAAGATCAACATATCCGAGGGTCTTGAGGTTTTTGCGCAGCGTACTGTCGGAATAGGTCGGCGGCATGGCATTGTCATACAGCCATACGTAATCGTCCTCCTCCAGGGACAGCAGCGAAAAATCCCTTGCCAGTGATTCATCCGAAAGATATGCGTACATGTTTCGCATCTGAACGGCATACTGCTCCTTGACGGTTTGGGTGAGCATGTTTCGGATGTAGTCCATCAGGGTATCGTCGTCCATTTCCTTGAGGAAAGAGGCGTAGCCCGGGTAGAACTGGAGCACCATATCCTCAACATCCTTGCGGGTCAGGTCCTTCATCTGCTCATCAAGCTGCTCTTCAATATAGGAGTCCTCAGGAACTGTCATATACTCCACATAAAGCTTGGCAAGCTTTTCGTTGTCCGCATTGTTGATGTAGTCCTTTGCCGCCTCGATCTTGCGGAGCTTGGTCATGGCCTCGTCATTCTCCTCAAGGAAGGGCAGCCCGTTGAGCACATCAATCTCAGGGTTTGCAAGCTGTTTTGCCACCAGCGGCTTCTTTTCCGCCTCGCCGACCACATATTCCACGAGACTGTGTGTAAAGCCCACCGTGCCGCTGTTGATCATACCGGTGAGCGCCTCGTCCGTCTGACGGGCTATTCCGACGATCCGGATGGGCAGGCCGTTCGTAAAGAGCGTACGCAGGCCAATGTCCTCATCCGCAACATTCGTGTAGACATTCTCCTCCTCATCGTAACGGTATTCATCCGTCGGGAAGATATATCTCAGGTTCAGAGCGCAGATTTCTTCATAGGACCATTTCTCCAGCTCGGTTTTAAGATTCTCCTGATTGATGAAGCTCTCCATATCCTCAGACAGGTTCGCGCTGGATTTCAGACCCAGTGCATAGAGCGTCAGGTCCGATACATTGTTGTTTTTGTCGATGAACAGAACGACCTCATCATAGCGCTCCGGCCACTTGCCGTAGATTATACCGTATTGCTGCTTGAGCAGCGGGCTTACCGCTTCGCCGTTGTCGCCGGGCAGCATCTCCTGCCAGGCATTCATCATGTTGTACGCCTGCCCGAAGGTGGAAAAATAGGTGCTGTAATCGCCGCCGAAGGTGGCGCTCATGGCTCGCTGGAACAGCTCCGTGACATCGGTTTTTACGATGACGCCGTCGCAGTCCTCCGCAAAGATGTTCATGTCCAGGTCATAGGAGTATTGGATGGAGCTGATGTGCGTAGAAATGTTGGAAGAATCGCTCTCAATGTATTGCTTAAAGGATTTGAGATTGTTTTTCTGTGTCTCCGCCGAAACCATGGAGTTCATCATATCATAGAGAACCGTGCTGGAATAGACCGCGTCTCGCTCGTGCTGGTTTTCCTCCGCCTCTGCCTGAACGCCCATAAGGGATGTCATCATGCTTGTCATATCCACACTCTCTGCCTGGATCGTGATCGGGTAGCTGGACAAGGTATCTTCCTGAACCTTGTCAATATAATTCTGAATGCCGTTCGAGAGCGACATAATAAGCGCAATGCCGATAATGCCGATGCTGCCGGCAAAAGCGGTCAGGATCGTGCGGGCTTTTTTTGTCAGCAGATTGTTTGTGGAAAGCGACAGCGCCGTCAGAAAGCTCATGGAGGTTCTGTCCCTGCGCGCCGTTCGGACAGATTCTGCCGTATCGCCTGTACCGGAATCATAGGGATTGCTGTCGTCCGTTATGGCGCCATCCTTGAGCCGTATGATCCGGCTTGCATAGTCCAGAGCCAGCTCAGGGTTATGAGTGACCATAATGATGAGCTTATCCCGGGAAATCTCCTTCAACAGGTCCATGATCTGTACGGAGGTTTCCGTATCAAGGGCGCCGGTCGGTTCATCCGCCAGCAGAATATCGGGATTATTGACAAGAGCGCGCGCGATGGCAACACGCTGCATCTGGCCGCCGGACATCTGGCTGGGCTTTTTGGTCAGCTGGTCTCCGAGCCCGACCTTGGCAAGGGCCTCACTCGCCCGCTGCCGTCTCTCGGACGGGCCGACGCCGGACAAGGTCAGCGCCAGTTCAACATTCGCCAGCACGGTCTGGTGCGGTATCAGGTTGTAGGACTGAAAAACAAAGCCGATGGAGTGGTTGCGGTAGGCGTCCCAGTCGGCATCCGTAAAGCGTTTGGTTGATTTGTTGTTGATGATGAGATCGCCGGAGGTATAGTGATCAAGCCCGCCGATGATATTCAAAAGCGTAGTCTTGCCGCAGCCGGAATGACCAAGAATGGCAACAAACTCGTTCTCTCTGAACTCCAGATCGATTCCTTTGAGCGCGTGTACGACGGTATCGCCGACTTCGTAATCCTTCCTGATCTGACTGAGTTTAAGCATAGAGTCTCCCTTTCGCGTGAAGTGCATATTGACATTACATGCTTTATGCTGTAAAATAGTTAAGCTTTAATTAGCCCACGTAGCTCAGCAGGATAGAGCGGCCGCCTCCTAAGCGGCAGGCCAGAGGTTCGAATCCTCCCGTGGGTGCCAGGGAAGTCGGCGGATGCCGGCTTCTTTTTTTCTTCACAATTGATGATAATATAGCACAAAACCCCGCGATTGGATAGTGGCAGAAATCAATTTATCAGTTTATTCATAATGAACCGTCCCGGCAGATGTTTTGCTACGTTTCTGTCCAAATCCGGGGGCGCTTTCTTCCATAGAACCCTGCTGCAATAATCTTGACAGAATTATTGATCTTCTCTTGGGCAACACCGCACAATCCGCCTTCGGCATCTCCTGGAAAATTTGTGCCCTGATTTCGTCACTTTTTCTTGAGGTACACAATACGATTCGCTTCGCAAAAAGTGCCTTTATCAGAACCCAAATTTTCTCAGGATCTGCTCTTGCCGAATTATGCGGTATTGCCCTTGTTTTTTTCTTATTCATTGTGTATAATCTTACCAGATTTAATCCTGCAAATTTGACATATTTATACAGGAGGTCGATACTATGGATGTTAAATCCTATCCGCGCGGCGCAATAGTCTTCCGTCAGGGAGATGCTGGCGAATGCATGTACGAGATTCAAAATGGGTCTGTCGGGATCTATTATGACTATAAAGGACCCCATGAAAAAAAGATCGCCCACCTTGCATCCGCCGACGTCTTTGGCGAGATGGGGCTTTTGGATCAGGCTCCCCGCTCGGCCACGGCAGTTGTTCTGGAGGATGATACGGTTCTGACGATTGTGACAGAGCAGGACTTCCTCTCTTATTTTGAACAGAACCCGGTCAAGGTCCTGCAGCTGATGCAGCAAATGTGCATTCGGCTTCGCAACACGACCACCGATTATCTGGATGCCTGCCGAACGGTGTACGAGACGGCCGAGGCGGAAAAGACCGGGAAAAAGAAGAGTGCAACGCTGATGGACAAGATCAAAAAGCTGTGCGATTTTTACAGCGGCTTTAACTTCTATGGCGAAGTCTGACGGAAAGGAGCAGCACTGATGAAAAAATTGACCTTTGAAAAAAACCAGATTGTTTTCAGGCAGGGGTCCTTTGATACCAGTATGTACTGTGTCAATCGCGGTCTGATCGGAGTTTTCGTCAACTATGAGACGGAAAAGCAGAAAAAGATCACCGAGTTTGAAAAGGACCAGCTCTTTGGAGAAATCGGCCTGATCGGCTGCCTGCCGAGAACCGCAACCGCCGTTGCTCTGGAGGATGGAACGGAGCTGTTCGAGATCCGCGAAGAAGATTTGAATGTGTATTTTAAGGATAAGCCGGAACAGCTTCTGCTCCTGATGAAGCAGCTCAGTCACCGCATTCGTGAGACCACCCAGAAATATATGGATGTCTGCAAGACGATCTACGAAAACGATCAGGAACAGCGGAGAGGCGACCCCAGGAGCGCATGGATCGCGGAGCATATGGATCTGTACTGTGAAGAGTATGCCAACAGCGAACTGCGTTAAACAAATCGAAGTGTGCGGATTGGCGAGCAGATTTTTCGCCGGATGAAGGCGAAAAACCGCAGGAATATTTTGTGTATTGCAAGGTTTTGAGACAAGCCTTCATATAAAACCAGTGCAGGAGCACAGTCGAAACGACTGTGCTCCTGCACTGGTTTTATGCGCATCCTCTGTCAAAGCCTCCCGGAGCCCGCATGTGACGGGCCGGGAACGGTCTGCAGTGTTTGAGATCAGATACATTTGGGAATGAGAAGCATTTGCTTTGTCTGATCTGCGTTCTCGTTCATCTCGAGGATCTTTTCCTCGCTGGAATGATATTTCTTTGCCAGCGACCAGAGGCTCTCTCCCTGTGCCCTTACCAGCGTCAGTGTGGGTATAGACTCCTGCATATAGCTGCTTCCTTCATCCAGGATCACCCCGTCCACCATGCTCACTTCCTTCTTCCCCACCGCCTGACCGCAGATTTCAAGCGTAATGGCACAATTTACGGTTTCTCCCTCAGCCTTTGCGCTTACATTGGCTGCCCGAACACGCCGGATCCGAAACTCGCCGCTGTCGAGCTCCTGCGTCAGCGTGATCGTTCTTCGCCCTGAGCTCAGCTCGCCTTCTCCGTTTCTTATCAGAAGATCCAGGTTTACCGAGACGCTGAGCTTCCCCGGCTCCGCCGTCATACGGGAAAGTGACGGGAAAACAGCAAGCAGTTCCCGGCATTCTTCCATCAGCCGCACGCTCTCCTCGGCTTTGAGCTCCAGGGTTTTTTCTTCCCCGATCTGCCGATACTCCTGTGTCCGATACAGCAGATCGGCAGGCATGAGATTGCTGTATGCATCCGTAATGCAGCGGATCGAATGCTCCTGCGCGCAGATGAGCTGAAGCACCGCATGCAGCTCCATATCCAACGCCTTGTCTCCGTTTATGGTATCCACCAGATCAAAATACGCCCCCGTGATCTCCGGTCTTACCGAGCACAGGTGCATGCAATCCGCCCCAACGTCGACGATCTGGGAAAAAGGTGACGAAAAGCTGCTTTCCACGGGGTACTCCCCCGCTTCTGCAAAAGCATGGATTTTGACCTCGGCGCTGCCTTTTATGATGACTTTTGTGCCGATCATCTGACAGTCTTTCACAAGCAGCTCCGCCTGCGCTGCCGCCAGACCGGTCGGGGCTTCGCCTCCCGGGAAGCTGAACTGTTCGTTGATGGCCATGCTCTTTTCACAGACGGCATTCGGAAGCGTCAGCGTGTTCTCTTCCACCCGAACGTGAAGACCGTATGTGCTCTCCGGGAGCATGGACTCGATACGCAGCTTTTCACTGCGATAGCAGCTGAGCTCTCCTTCCACCTCAAAGCCCGCCGATATTTTGCGCGGATTAACAAGGCGCACATCCGTCCCCTGTACGAAGAGGGCAACCTGCGCCAGCGTTTCAGACTCGGGCGGCTCTGTCTCAAACTCGATGGAAAAAGGCTGTCGTACAGTCAGAGAGGAGATGCCGTTCTTGCCGTCCCGGATATACAGGATGCAGGCTGCAAGTTCTCCCGTGATAAGGATTCCCCTTGCGCTGAGATCCTTGCTCTTAAGAAAGACACAGCTCTGCACGGCCGCAATCTTCTCGATGTCCGCATCCGTATCCGGGACAACGCACTCCGCACTCTCCTGTACGCGCTTGGCCTGATGATAGTATTCTCTGTAAATCGGGATTTCCCTGCTTTCAAAGCTGATATCCATGCAATGCTCCATTCTGCCGCTCGAATCTGGATCGCTCACTCGATCTCCATAAGCGGCAGATGGAGATCTCCCGAGAGGCGCAGCCGGCGCTCCCGTCTTGTACAGCCTATTCTGTCCCGCTCGGGATTATACCTGCAGTCTGATCAGGATTTTCGCCAGAAACCGGGGCATCCGAAAAATGATCACCTTCATTGCCGTCTCCTTTCCTGCCGACACTGTCGATTCATCAGCAGCATCGAATATACCAAAGCCCAAACCCGATCAGCGCCGCCGCTGCCAGAAACCACCAGAATTGCGGCGGTAAAACCAGGGACAGCATGATGACCAGTCCCAGAATAACAGCGACCAGTCCCCAGAGACAACGACGCCCTCTGCGCATAAAAAACGCCCCCCGCGCTGTGAACTCATTACAGCATATGCGGGAGGTCATTTTATTATTCAGGCAGCGCCGCGCAGGGATACGCGCTTGCTGCATGATTCAGTCATCCTTGTATTCCCAGAATTTGTGCTGGGCGCTGATCTCATACAGCCGTGCATAGGAGCGGTACCGGCTCTGTGAGATCTCGCCTGAGGCGACAGCGGCGGTAACAGCACAATCCGGTTCCTTCAAATGCATACAGTCCATAAAACGGCATTTTCCAAGATACGGCTCGAAATCCGGAAAATCATACTGAAGCTGTTCCTTCAGGATCACATTGGTCATCGTGACATCCAGGGAGGCAAAGCCGGGCGTATCCGCGATATAGGTATCTTCTCCCAGCGCATAGAGCTCCACATGGCGTGTCGTATGTTTGCCGCGGCCGAGCTTATCGCTCACCTCCGCGGTCTTGATATGTGCCGACGGCAGCAGGGCGTTGAGGATACTGGATTTTCCGACGCCCGAGTTGCCGCTGAAGGCGCAGACCTTTCCCTTCAGCAGCCGCGTCAGCTCCTCCAGCCCGGCGCCGGTTTCCGCGCTGGTGCGCACGACCGGAAAGCCGGCTTTCGTAAAGACAGCATAGAGCTCATCCCCCGGGTCAAGATCGGTCTTGTTGATACAGATCACAAGTTCACAGCCCGCCTCCGCCGCAATGACGGAAAAACGGTCGATCAGGAAGGGGTCCGTGACGGGATTTGTATTTGCCGCAACAAAGACGAGGGTATCAATATTGGCCACCGCAGGACGGATAAACCAGTTTTTCCGCTCATGAACGACGTCCACACGGCCTTTTCCGTTTGCGTCGAGGCTGCATTGGACGCGGTCTCCTACCAGCGGAGAACTGCCGTCCAGGCGGAATCTCCCGCGGGCTTTGCAGTCAATGATCTGTCCCCCCGCGGCCACATAGTAAAAACCGCTGAGGGCTTTCATGATGATTCCTTCAACCATGCTTCGGCGACTCCTGTATCGAATCCTCGATTTTTTGTGATGCGTACATCCTCACAGCTGCGGCCCCAGGGAAATTTTCAGGGAAATTTTGGAGTGCTCCTCAATCTCCGTGAAGGCGTCGGTGCTCTGGCCGATCACGGTTCCGGCATCCACATCGCTGTATACCCGGTCGGAGCCTCCGAAGCTCAGTCCGGCGCTCTCCAGGCGGGTGATGGCGGCCTCCTCCGACAGTCCGATCACATTCGGCATACGGACATAGCTGGTCTGCGGTCCGCTGCTGACCACGACATAGACGGTGGAGCCGGAGCTCATCTGTTCGCCTGCCATGGGGCTTGTGCTGATGACATAGTCCTTGGTAACGCTCCCGGAGGTCGCGTTTTCAATATCGACGATAAAGCCTGCTTTCTGCAGGCGGTTCTTTGCCTCTCGATAATCCAGATTGACAACATCCGGGACTGCGCTGAAGACCTTGCCGGTGCTGACAGAGAGCTCAACCTTGATCCCGTCCGGCGTGATCATCATGCTCCGTCCCGGATCGGGGTTCTGGGACAGCACGGTGCCGCTCTCGGTTTCGGTATTGATGACATAGACGACATCAAAGCTGTAAAGCGTCGCAAGCTCTGCATTCTCCACAATCCGCTGATAATCGCTGCCGACAAAGTTCGGCAGGCTGATGCGCTCAGCCGGAGAGAACACTTCCTTGAGCCAGAAATTCCACATGAACACGAACATCACAACGCAAAGCGCAAGCGCTCCGAAGCTGCCCATCAGGAAGGTGACGCGGCGGGCTCTGCGATGGCGAAGCAGAAAGCGCTCTTTGTCCATCTCGCTTACAGAGCGGATGGGCACAACAGCAGGGTTTTCCAGCGGCTTTTCCTCCGGCTCGGCCGGTTTGAGCTGCTCCTGCAGAAAAAGCTCGAGATCTGCCAGCAGCTCATTGGCGCTCTGGTAGCGCTGCGCGATATCGGCGCACATGGCCTTGAGGGTGATGCGCTCAAGCTCCGGCGGAACGCCTTCAACAAGCTCGTGGGGCGCAACTGCCGTGGAATTGATATGCTTGACGGCAATTTCGGCGATGGTATCTCCCTCGTAGGGCTTCTGGGCTGTGAGCATTTCATACATCACAATACCCAGAGAATAGAGATCGCTCCTTGCATCCGGCAGTTCCCCGCGGGCCTGCTCCGGGGCAATATAATGGATCGACCCGATCGCCTGGCCGTCATGCTCCTGCACCTCGTTTTCAAGCGCGGCTATGCCGAAGTCCTCCACCTTGACGGTTCCGTCCCGCAGCATCATGATATTCTGCGGCTTGATGTCCCGGTGGATAATGCCGCGCTCGTGGGCGTGGGCAAGGGCGCGGGCAATCTGACGGGTAAAGTGAACGACTTCCCGCCATTGCAGCGCTCCGCGCCGGTCCATGTATTGCCTCAGTGTGATACCGTCTACAAGTTCCATAACTATGTATTCGATTTCATCACTGTGGCTGACATCGTAAACCGCCACGATATTGGGGTTGGAGAGCATTGCGACAGCATGGGCCTCGGCGCAGAAGGTGCGGCGAAAATCCTCGTCTGCCGCCATCTCATCCCGCATGACCTTGACTGCAACGCTGCGGTTCAGGCGCAGGTCCTGCGCCTTATACACCACAGACATGCCGCCCTCGCCGATCAGCTCCTGGATCTCATAGCGATCGTCAAAGACCATGCCTATATATTTATCCTTGTAGTCCATAGCGTTCTCCGTTCCGGGGACTCCTCAGCGCATTACCGCCACAATCGTAACATTATCCCTCGCGCCGCGGTTGAGCGCCTTGCTCATCAGCGACCGGCAGAGCTCCTCTGGTTCAGGAAATTCCCGGGCATATTCCAGCATCTCCAGATCGGAAACGATATTGGAGAGGCCGTCGGAGCACAGCAGAAGAATGTCGCTGTTTTGCAGGGTAAAGGTAAAGTAATCACACTTTACTTGCGCCTCAGAACCGAGCGCACGCGTGATCACATTTTTCCGCGGGTGGTTGCGCGCCTGTTCGGGGGTTATGGCGCCGGCCTCCACCAGCTCTCCGACCAGAGAATGATCCTTGGTGATCTGGCGGATGCTGTTTGAACGCCGGGAGATCAGATAGGCACGGCTGTCACCCACATTGATAATATGCCCATTCCCGTTGTTCTTAATCACGCCTCCGACGATGGTGGTGCCCATTCCGTCAAAGTCTTCATCAAAATGGGAATATTCATAGGCTACGCCGTTTGCTTCTGCGCAGGCATCCTCGAGAATACGCTTGTAATCGACGCTGCGGGGAAGCCTGGTCATCAGCTTCATATAGATATAGGAGACAAAGGCCTTATTGGAAAGCTGGCTTGCGATGCCGCCCGCTTTGGCGCCGCCCATCCCGTCGCACAGCGCGGCGATCAGGCAGCGTCCGGTCTCACATTTTTCCAGAATAAAGCAATCCTGATTGTTTTTTCTGACGGCACCCTTGTCTGTCAAACCATAGCTTTTCACGTTGACCTCTGTCCTCCCTTCTGTGTTTTCTGCATTTTTCTTCTGAGCTGTCCGCAGGAGGCATCCACATCACTGCCGAGTCTGCGCCGCACTGTGACGTTGACGCCATTCTCCTCGAGAATTTGGATAAAGTTCTTCAGGTGTTCCGGCGCAGAGGGCTGGAAGGGCCGCTCCTCCACATGATTCAAGGGGATCAGATTCACATGCGCCGCGACTGCGCGCGCATGCCTTGCAAGCAGCTTTGCCTGCTCCGGGCTGTCATTGACGCCGTCGATCATGGCATATTCAAACGAAATGCGCCGCCCGGTCTTCTCATAATAGTCTCTGCAGGCGCCGATCAGGGCCGCGACCCCGCGCCCGTGGTTTGCCGGCATGATGCGCGAGCGCGTTTCATCGTCAGGAGCGTGAAGTGAAACCGAGAGTGTGAGCTGTAAATCCCGCTCTGCCAGCGCTGGAAACTTCTCTATGATTCCGCAGGTGGACAGGGAGATATGGCGCATCCCGATATTCATGCCCTTCGGGTGATTGACGAGCTCCAGAAAGCGCATGACATTGTCGAAATTATCCAGCGGCTCCCCAATGCCCATGAGCACGATGTTGGAGATTTTCTTCCCGGAATCCAGCTCGGAAAAAAGCACCTCGTCCAGGATCTCGGAGGCCCTGAGATTGCGCACCAGGCCGCCGATGGTGGACGCGCAGAAGGCGCAGCCCTGGCGACAGCCCACCTGAGAAGACACGCAGACCGTGTTCCCGTGCTTATAGCTCATCACAACAGTCTCAACCGCGTTGCCGTCGCACAGCTCCCAGAGGTATTTGATCGTGCCGTCCATGGTCGAGACCTGTTTGCTCAGCACCTTCGGCTCATACAGGCAGAAGTGCGCATCAAGCTTTGCGCGCAGCTCTTTTGAGAGATTGGTCATCCCTTCAAAGCTGCGCACGCCGCGGCTCAGCCACTGGAAAATCTGGGCAGCGCGAAAGCGCGGCTCTCCCATCTCGGTGAGCGCCTGCTCCAGCTCCTCCGGCAGCAGGGAAAGAATGTCTTTTCTCTCAGTCATATCCATCATCCGGTTTTAACAGTCCTTCTCAGTTTGGCGGCAAAAAAGCCGTCTGTCTCATCTATATTTGGCCAGAACGTGTACATGCCGCTTTCACTGCGGATATTGCCGGCAGAGAACGCCTCGAGGCGGTATTCTGCGCTTGTTTCCAAAAACCGCAGCACAGGCTCCTCATTCTCCGCTTTCAGAATTGTACAGGTTGAATACAGCAGTACCCCGCCGGGTTTGACATAGCGGCTCAGGTTTTCCAGAATGGAAAACTGGATCTCAGGCAGTCCCTGCAGGCTTTTCGGATCTTTCGCACGGATCTCCGGCTTCTTGGCAATCACGCCCAGACCGGAACACGGCACGTCCGCAATCACGACATCGAAGCTGTCTGCAAGGAGCGGATCAAAGATCCGTGCATCCATGGCCCGTGTTTGAATGCAGTCGATTCCAAGCCTTTCGGCGCCGCGCTCAAGAACCTGCAGCTTCTTTTCGTGAATATCGCAGGAGAGGATGCTGCCGCGGTTTTCCATACGAACGGCGGCGGCGAAGCTTTTTCCGCCCGGGCAGGCGCAGGCATCCAGCACATGTATGCCGGGCGCAGGCGCTGCAATCTCAACTGCCAGCCGCGCAGCGCGATCCTGCACATAGAAAAGGCCCTCTTTATAACCGGGCAGTTCGGATGTGATCCCCTTTTCAAGCTCGATACAGCCCTCCGGCTCACGGATGCGAAAAGAATATCCGGCCTCCTCGAGCCTTCCGGCATACTGCTCAGTCGTCGTTTTCAGCGTATTGACCTGGATACAAAGGCCTGGGGCTTCGTTGTTTTTTGCAAGAAAAGCCTCGGCGAAAGAATAGCCCTTCTCGGCAGCCAAAAGCTCGCAGAGCCACAGGGGATGGCTGTATCGTATGGCGAGATACGCAGCCGTTCCCTCGCCGGGAATCCTGGGCAAAGCATCACGCTCTTCGGCAGCGCGGCGCAGTACCGCGTTGGTAAGCCCGGCAGCACGTGACAGCCCCTTCACGCGGCAAAGCTCCACCGTCTCACTGACGGCAGCGCGTGCCGGGATGCGTTCCATGAAAAGGAGCTGATACATTCCGAGGCGAAGAATATCCCGCACGACCGGCTCCAGCTTTGACGGGCAGAAGCAGCCAATATAGTAATCGCACAGGCTCTCATTCTGCAGGACGCCGAGACAAAGCCGCGAGGCCAGGGCCGCGTCTCGCCGGTCGAGGCCGTATTTGCGTACAGCTGCATCAATTGCCGCGCCGGACCAGGAAGCGTCCCTTCGGCAGCGGATCAGTGTCTCCAAAGCTGCCGCACGTGCGTTTTCGTTCCTGCTCATTCCGTCTTGATCCGGTGTCCGCGCAGAAACTCGGCAGCCTTCATCCGCTTCCTGCCGGGAGCCTGAAGCTCGGTAATCAGGACACACCAGCCATCGGCACACGCCACGGCAATTCCCTCTTCATCCGCACGGACAATACTCCCGGGCTCTTTGCCTGTGCTGCGCTCTGTGTACCCCGCTGCAAAGACGCGGAGAGTCTTCCCATCAAGCTCCATGGTCGCCACAGGCCAGGGCTGCAGGCCGTATATGTGTTTGACGATTTCACGCGGCGTTCGGTTCCAGTCTATGGGGCAAATGGATTTATCCAGCATTTTGCAGTAGCTGGCCTGCTCATGATCCTGTGGGATGCGCGGCGCAGTACCGGCCTCAATGTCCCGCAGGGTCCTGACCAAAAGGTCGGCGCCCATTTCCATCAGGCGGTCAAAAAGCTCACCGGCAGTCTCAAACTCACCGATCGCCGTCTCTTCCCGATAAATGATATCCCCGGCATCCATGTCATGGGCCAGGTACATGGTTGTAACGCCGCTTTTTTGATCTCCGTTCAGCACGGCCCACTGGATGGGGGCAGCCCCCCGGTATTTCGGCAGCAGAGAGCCGTGTACGTTCACGGCGCCATACTTCGGTACGGCCAGGAGATCGTCCGGAAGAATGCGGCCGTAGGCAACGACCACCATAATATCCGGCTGCAGCTCTTTTACGATCTGCAAAGCCGCCCCATCGCGCATCTTCTCCGGCTGAAATACCGGCAGAGCATGAGCAAGCGCAAGCTCCTTCACCGGTGAAAAGCTCATCTCCATGCCGCGGCCCCTGGGCTTGTCAGGCTGGGTAAAAACACCGGCAATTTCAAATTTTTCTTCGATCAGCTTTTTCAGCGAGGCCGCCGCAAAATCCGGCGTCCCCATAAATACGATACGCATAGCAGCTCCCGCCTTACTCTTCAACTTTTCCGGATTCAAGCTCCTCTTCGCTCAGCATGCGTTCACACTTGGAGGTAAAGACGATCCCATTGAGATGGTCGATCTCATGGCAGAAGCAGCGGGCAGTAAGTCCGGTGCCCTCCACCTCAAAGAAATTGCCGTTTCGATCCTGCGCGCGGACCTTGACATTCAGCGGTCTTCTCACCATTCCGTATTCTCCCGGAACACTCAGGCAGCCTTCCGCGCCATACTGCTCGCCGGAGCTCTCTATGATCTCGGGGTTGACAAGCTCGATGAGGCGCTCCTCCTCCCCCTCCGGAACATTGGTCTCCAGCACAATAACAGCGCGGCGCAGCACCCCGACCTGGGGGGCTGCCAGACCGACGCCGTTTTCCGTCGACAGTGTATCGGCCATATCGTCCAGAAGCTGATGCAGCCTCGGATTAAACTCTGTTACAGGCCGGCATTTTTTGTACAGTCCCGGCTCTTCCTTGGTGAGAATATTTCTGCGTGCCATATTTTTCTCCCATCTTTAATCGTTTGGATCGTTATCTGCGTAAATTGTTACATCGGAAAAGCGCTTGTCCTGGCAAAATTCCATGACAACGCCGGCGATCGTCCCGCGAAGCCCGGCATTGACGCCGCCGTAAATCATGACGCGGTAACGGTATCGGTTGTTTACCTTCACTACGGCCAGCGGCGCCGGGCCGAGGATTTCAGCGTTGAACCCCTGTCCGATCAATCCGTCAAGCCTTGCGCGTATCATTCTGCATGCGAGATACACATGCTCCTCGCTCATACCGGACACGGTAATGGACAGGAGCTCTGAAAAAGGAGGCGTGTGCTGCAGCTTTCTCAATTCGATTTCAGAGCGGTAAAAAGCAGGATAGTCCTGCTTTGCCGCCTGAAGGATCACTTCATTCTCCGGTGTATAGGTCTGGATCACCGCCCGCCCCGGTTTTTGTCCGCGGCCGCTTCTTCCCACCACCTGTGTGATAAGAGAAAAGCTGCGCTCGCCGGCGCGATAGCTCCCTGCATAAAGGCTTTGATCCGCCGATATGACGCCTACCAGAGTGACATTTTCAAAATTGAGTCCCTTTGTCACCATCTGTGTCCCGACCATGATCGGGATGTTTTCGCTGCGGAAGCGCTCAAGCAGTTTTTCATGAGAACCGGCAGGCGCGACGGTATCGGCGTCCATGCGCAGTACCTCCCTGCCGGGGAACAGCTCTTTCAGCTCACTCTCAACCATCTGCGTACCGACGCCGATATATTTCAGGGTGCCGCCGCAATCCGGGCAGCTCTCATCCGGGCGCTGGGAATACCCGCAGTAATGGCAGAGGAGCCTGCGATTTGCGCTGTGATATGTGAGAGATACACTGCAGCGCGGGCATTTATAGACGTAGCCGCATTCTCCGCAGCTGATAAGTCTGTTCGCTCCCCGACGGTTGATAAAGAGAATGCTCTGTTCCCCACGGTCGAGATTGTCTTGCAGCTCCTGGCGCAAAACGCTGCTGATACTGCCGCCGTTTCCCTGGCGCAGCTCCCGCTTCATATCCACGATTTCAACCGCAGGCAGCTCGTGCTCGTTATAGCGGTTATGCATCTCAAAAAAGGCATAACGCCCGTTCTCCGCATTGTACATGCTGACAACGTCAGGCGTTGCCGAGCCTAAGAGAAGGAGGCATTTCGCTTTTGCGCAGCGGTATTTCGCCACATCCTGGGCATTATAGCGCGGGATGTTTTCTGATTTATAGGTCTCTTCCTGCTCCTCATCCATGATGATGAGACCGAGATTCGGCGTCGGCGCAAAGACAGCGCTTCGCGTACCGATCACCACACGCGCTCTCCCGGTTTTGACCCGCTTCCACTCATCATAGCGTTCGCCGACAGAAAGGCTGCTGTGCAGGACTGCCACTTCATTGCCGAAATGGGAGGAAAAGGTCTGGATCATCTGCGGTGTCAAGGCGATTTCCGGTACAAGCAGGATTACGGCACGGCCGCGCCGTAGCTGGCGGTCGATCAGATGAATATAGACGCTTGTCTTTCCGCTGCCTGTCACGCCGAAAAGAAGAGCGGCACCCGCCTTGTCAGCCTGGGCAAGAGTGTGGATGCCGTTAAAAGCCTTTTCCTGCTCTGCGGAAAGAGCCGGCAGAGGCTCAATCCCGCCAACGTGGATCTGTGGGCGGCGAAACGCCTCTCGCTGGTAAAGCTCCACCGCGCCCGCCTTCTCCAGCGCCTTCAGTGTCGGGCGTTTTGTGCCGGTATGGAGCAGAAGATCATGACTTGGGATACATTCAAACGCACACAGCTGCTCAAGGATCGCAGCCTGTCCGGGCGAGCGCATACGTTTTGCGTCCCTCAGCGCCTCGGCCTCTTCCGGCTCAATGGCAAGACGTACCATCTCCAGGCTTTTGTCCCTGGCACGCCTGCGCCCCTCCTCATCAAACCAGAGCCCTGCCGGGAGCATGGCCCGCACGGCGTCATAAACCGTGCAGAAGAAACGCTCCCGCATAAAAAGGGCAAGCTTTATCTGATCCGTCGTCAGAATCGGCTCCGTGTCCAGCAGCGCCAGTATTGCTTTGAGCGGCTGCTCATAGCTGCTGTGCTCCGCAGTGGCAAGGATAATGCCCTCTGTTCGGCGGTTCCCCCGGGAAAAGGGCACATGGACGCGCATGCCGGGGAGAGCCTGATCGGCAAGCTCCGGCGGAATCAGATAGTCGTATGGCTTATCGAGCCAATAGGTTGCGGCAGAGACCGCAACCTTCGCTACCGTCCTGGACAACTGTTCTTCTCCCCTAACGTGCTGCGTGCTTATCAGCGGTCAATGCTGAGTTTTCCGGTATATACTTCCTCGATCGCTGTGGAAACAGCTTTTCTCTCCAGTGGGATCTGCTTCTCTTCCGCCTCGGTCGACAAGGCCCTTGCGCGACGGGCGACGAGGTTTACAAGCTGGTAACGGCTGCCGATCTTATCAACGAGTTCGGCTACAGGGGGATAAAGCATCATAATAATTCTCCATTCTGCCGCTGAAAGCCGCGGCGTGCTATTTTTAAACAAATCAGAATCAGATCGGAAGGCTTATGCCTTTTTCAGCAGCTCCGACCAATCGGCAAAGCGGCAATGCTCCGCCTCGATAATCGCATTGAACTGCGCGGCAGCCTTCTCCAAATCGTCATTGACAATGAGATAATCGTAAAAATCCGCTTCCTGATACTCCTGACGCGCCCGCTTCAAGCGGCCCTGAATGGCCTCCTCCGTATCGGTGGCGCGTCCTCTGAGCCGTCTTTCCAGCTCTTCCAGGGAAGGCGGAGCAATGAAGATCAGGACAGCCTCCGGCATCATGCGGCGCACCTGCCGGGCGCCCTGTATCTCAATATCCAGCACGACGTTCTTTCCCTCATCCAGGCGCTGCTGGACATAGGCGCGCGGCGTGCCGTAGCGGTTTGAGACATACTCGGCATGCTCCAGAAGCTCGTTGTTTTTGATCATCTCAAGAAAGCGCTCAAGCTTAACAAAGAAATACTCTCTTCCATCCACCTCGCCGGGCCGGGGATTCCGCGTCGTGACTGAGGTGGAAAAGCATATGTCGTCCCTGCCCTCAATGGCTTTGAATACCACGGAGCTCTTGCCGGCGCCCGACGGCCCGGAGATAACCAGGAGTTTTCCTTTCTTACTCATCCTTATATCCGCCTTCTTCATTGATATCTGAACAGCGCGCAGCCAGTGCCTCCGGTGACAATGCCGAGAGAACGACATTCCCGCTGTCCATGGTGATCACAGATTTTGTGCTTCTGCCAAAGGAAGCGTCGATCAGCAGTCCGCGCTCTCTTGCATCCTGAACCATCCGCTTTATGGGCGCTGACTCGGGACTCACGATAGCGATGATCCGTTCTGCCGAGATCAGATTGCCAAAACCGATTCCGATCAGCTTCATTCGCTTATTCCTTACTCTATATTCTGGATCTGTTCGCGGATTTTTTCGATCTCCGACTTCAGATCCACCACCGTGTGCGCGATATCGGAGTTCTGGCATTTGGAGCCGATCGTATTGGCCTCTCTGTTAAACTCCTGAATCAGAAAATCAATCTTTCGGCCCGTCGGGGAATTGCCGTTGATCATGGTCTCAAGCTGACTCATATGACTGCGCAGGCGCACCGTCTCCTCGTCGACGGCGATGTGATCGGCAAAGATTGCCGCCTCGGCCAGAATCCGGTTTTCATCTATGCCGGCGCTGTCGAGGACCTCCGCCATTTTGGCCTCCAGCCGGGCTCTGTACGCTGCGACGGTTTTGGGGCTTTCTTGTTCGACGGTCTCAACCAGCGCACGGATCGTGCCGAGTCTTGAGAGCACATCCTCCCGGAGCTTTTCTCCTTCACGCAGACGCATGGCGTCGAAATCCTTCAGCGCGTTTTCGGCAATGCCGAGGATACCGGCAGAGATCGCATCCGCATCCAGATCCTTTTTCTCCACCGTCAAAACGTCCGGAAAGCGGCTGACGGAAAGCGCGCTTGCGTCATTCGGCAGATGATACTCCTCTGCGATATGCTGCAAAGCCTCCAGGTAACCGCGCAAAAGCGCTTCGTTGACTTTGACATTCATTTCCCCGCTGTCTGTGGAATCCACACTGACAAACACATCGACCTTCCCGCGGCTGATATGCTGCTGTACAGCAGATTTCACAGCATCCTCAACAAAGAGGAAGTTCCTGGGCAGACGCACCGATACGTCCAGATAACGGTTGTTTACGCTTTTCAGCTCAACTGCGATTTGGAGCCCCTCTACCGCTCCCTTCGCGCAGCCATAGCCGGTCATGCTTTTGATCATACTGCCTCCCGATCAATTGATTTTTATGATATCAAAGCTTATGGGGTTTTTATTCTTTTTCAGTCTCTGGGTCAATACCGTGATGACGGAGCCGAGAAGGAAACCGAGGAAGGTGCACAGCACACAGATCCCTTCAGAGGCTCCTGCCGCATAAGCGGAAAAGCAGCAAAGCACGGCAAGCAGGATCGGAACGATGTATACAAGCACAATTGCGCTATATACGTGTGAGGATTTGCTCTCGATCAGCACCCTCTGCCCGGGGCGCGCCCCGACCAGGTTTCTTGCGACGGTTTTCAGTTCGTTCTGAAACACGCACGCTTCACAGCTTGCGCAGTTGGAGCCGCAAGCTGTGGCGCGTGTCACAACCACCTCGGCGGTCTGATCGTTCAGGCATCTGAACACGACGGCATCCTGTGTCATTCGATCACCTCAATCAGTCTTCCGGGGTTTCCGGGACTTCGACTGTTTTTTCCGCCTCGCTCGCCTTCTCAAGCTGGACATACACGGTATAGTCGTTACCGCCCGTCCTGATGGCGCCCACATCGGTAAAGCCGTCGACGTAGATCCTCACCTTCGGCGTGTAGGTGCCGACTGATTCATTCATGTCCGCCAGATCCGCAACAGCCCGGATATTCTCATCCTTGAGTGCTGCAAGGCTCTCAGGATTGCCGCGCAGAGTGACCACGAGGCTCTCTGTCAGGATCCTGGCGCTGACGCCTTCTGTCACATTGATGCAGGAAATGTTGGTCACCTTAAAGCTCTTGGTCTCGAGTCCGACGATTTCGACCGTCACCTTCGCTTCGGTCGCCCCGGTGATATTCCGCAGTTCGTTATCAATCGGGATCATATAGGTATCGCTGAAGGAGGTGGTAAAATCAGTCAGATCGATGGAGGAAAGCGTGATTTTGTTGATTCCCGCCAGAAGCTTGGAGTCACCGGCGAGACTGATGCTTGCAGGCTCGATGGTTACCTTGGTGTTCTCCGCCGTGGCCCCGCCGCCTTCTATCAGATTTACGCCGAGGTTGATCTCTTTCAGCGTCAGGATCGGAAGCGTCGCCGTGACGACATCGGTGGAGAACTTGATGCCCGTCGTGGAAGCCGGTGTGTTGTCGGCCGTCATCAGGGTATAGCCTGTCTCCACTTCGTAGGTGCTGTCGATGTTCTCCTTTCCGAAGCTGACCCAGGCATATTCAATGTTTCGCAAATACGCCTCAGGTCCGGAGAGGGTGATGACAGAAGGCTCAAAAACAACGTTTTCGGCGGTATAGCCCTCTGCGATCGAACCGTCAAAGCTGCCGCGCACCTGGATTGACTTGGTGGTCTGGGCCGATACCATAAAGTTAATTGTCTCGGGCGTCTTTCGGGTGACCGTCAGATTGCCGGTATCCGTACCGTCAGGGAAAATAACGGAGTACTGCTGGGAGGTATACGCTGCACGGGAGAGCTTGGATACATCGATCTGCGCGCTGATGGTATCCGAGTCAAGGCTGCCGACGATGCGCCGCGGTCCTACGACCTCAACCGTGACAGTGCTGGTATCCATGTCGGTAATGACAAGATTTCTGGAATCTCTGAGCAGATCCTCCCCCACGAGCTGTACGCGGACGCCGCGGAAGGTCTGCTTGAATTCCTCTGTCTCCACGCTTGCCACGTAGACCCAGATGGTCAGTGAGCAAATCAGTGAGACGATGACCCAAAAGGCCTTGCTGTTATACAGTTTATTCAGCATCGTCTTCATGTTCATCCTCGCCGTTGTTCGCCGCGGGCTTGAAGAATCCCTTGATTCCTGCCCATATACCCGTTTTTTCGTTGGTGTTCGTTTCCCGGATCAGAGCCTTTGAAAGCTCGGTCGCAAGCTCGCCGGTGCTCAGATGCCGTTTCAACGTCCCGTCAAGCGCGACGGAAATATCTCCGCGCTCTTCTGAAACGATGACAACGATTGCGTCAGACTCTTCGCTGACGCCAAGCCCGGCTCTGTGCCGCGTGCCGAGATCCTTGCTGAGATTCTGGTTCTTCGACAGGGGCAGCACGCAGCCGGCCGCCTCGATCCGCCCGTCGCGGAGGATCACGGCGCCGTCATGCAGAGGAGCATTCTTGAAGAAAAGGTTTTTGATTAGCTCTGCGTTTGTATCCGCATTTACAACCGAACCGGTGCCGATGATCGGAGAGAGCGATACATTGCGCTCAAAAACCAGCAGCGCGCCGGTGTTGGAGGCCGCCATATCGCCGCAGGCCTGCGCCACCTCGCTGATGGTGCGGGTCATATCCCCCTTTTCTCCGCCAATGCTGGTATTGATAGAGCTGCCCATACGCTCCAGCAGTCTCCGCAGCTCCGGCTGAAAGAGGATGACGAGGGCAATCATGCCCAATTCCACAGCCTTGCGCAAAATATAGTTGATCATTCTCAGGCCGAAGAAGTCCGAAACCCACAAGGCCGCCAGGACCAGGATCAGGCCTTTGGCGAGATTGATGAAGTTTGACTTTCGGATAAACCAGATCGTCCGGTAAATCAGGTAGGCCACAATGATAATGTCGACAAAGTCGGCAATCCCCATTGTCGCCATATAATTGCCCGCACGCGCAAGGGCGCTGGTAATTCTGTCCATGAAAGCTCCCCTTTATTTGTCTGTGAACCATATACAGGTGTCTTATCAATATATTATACCGCAAAGCACGCGAAAACGCAATAACCTTGGTGCTTTCCGAGGAATAAAAAGGGAAGCCGCCATGCGGCTCCCTTTCTGTCAATATTTCAGCTGCCGAGATACGCTTTCTTGACGTCTTCATTTACCAGCAGCTCTCTGCCGGTGCCCGACAGGCCTATGCTGCCGGTCTCAAGCACATAGGCGAAGTCTGCGATCTTGAGCGCCATGTTGGCGTTTTGTTCGATCAGCAGCACCGTCACGCCCTGGGCGTTGATTTGACGAATGATCTCGAAGATATCCTTCACCACCAGCGGCGCAAGGCCCAGCGAAGGCTCATCCATCATGATGAGCTTTGGCTTGCACATCAGCGCTCTTGCCACGGCAAGCATTTGCTGCTCGCCGCCGGAGAGTGTGCCGCCGGCCTGCCAGGAGCGCTCCTTAAGGCGCGGGAAGAGCTCGTAGACCCAATCCAGGTCTTTTTCAATCTGCGCCTTGTCATTACGCAGGTACGCACCGATCTTCAGGTTTTCCAGCACGGTGAGGTTTGTGAATACACGCCGCCCCTCGGGCACCATGGCGATACCCTTTTCGAGGATCTTGTAGATGGGCTGGCCCAGCAGCTCCTGCCCGTCGTAGGTGATGGAGCCGCTGTCTGCCTTGACAAGACCGGAGATCGTACGCAGTGTGGTGGATTTGCCTGCGCCGTTTGCGCCGATCAGCGTCACGATCTTCCCCTCCGGGACCTCCATGCTGATCCCGCGAAGGGCGCGGATGCCGCCGTAGGATACATGCAGATTCTCAATTTTCAGCATCGTCTACCACCCCCAGATAGGCGTCGATCACTTTTTCATTCGCCCGAATCTCCTCAGGGACGCCCTGTGCAATCAGTCGGCCGAAGTCCAGCACATAAATACGGTCGGAAATATCCATAACCAGATCCATATGATGCTCGATCAGCACGATCGAAACATCAAAATCCTTGCGGATCTGCCCGATAAACTGTGTCAGCTCCTGGGTTTCCTGCGGGTTCATGCCCGCGGCCGGCTCATCGAGCAGCAGCAGCTTCGGATGCGTTGCAAGTGCCCGCGCAATTTCAAGCCTGCGCTGCTTGCCGTAAGGCAGCGAGGTTGCAAGCTCATCCTTGAGCTCCTCTAACCCCACAATTTTGAGAAGCTCCAGGACCTCGCGGCGGTTGTTCTCCTCCTCGGCACGGTTGAAGCGGAAGGCCGCCGAGAAGAGATTGCTGCTGCGCTTGAGATGCTTGGCAACCAGGATGTTGTCAAACACCGTCATGCTCTTCCAGAGGCGGATATTCTGGAAGGTACGGGCCATGCCGAGCTTTGTAAGCTGGTCGGGCGTAGGCTCCTTCACCTGCTTATAGAGATCGGCATACTCGCCCAGATAGCTTTTTTTCATCTTGCCGTGCGGATGGTTTTCCACCACACAGTCCCCGTCGAAGTATACGCGCCCGTTGGTCGGGGCATAAACGCCGGTAATCACGTTGAAGGCTGTGGTCTTGCCGGCGCCGTTAGGGCCGATGATGGCGACGATCTCGCCCTCCCGTACTTCCATGCTCAGGTCGTTGACGGCGACCACGCCGCCGAACTGCATGGTCACATGCTCGACCGACAGAATTTTTTTCTGCTCAGTCATGACTCTGCCTCCTTTACCGGGGTCTTTTTCTTTTTCCGGAACAGGTCAGGCAGCTCCTTCTCCCCCATGATACCCTGGCGGAAGAAAAGAACCACAATCATGATGATGACGGAAAAAACAACAAGACGGAAGCCGTTTCTGAAGATATTCGGCGCCTCGATTCCCAGGAACTTGCCGGAATCCAGGCCGCGCAGCCACCATTCCGAGGCCGCCACGAAGAGGAAGGAGCCGATCACGGAGCCGGTGATGGAGCCTATACCGCCCAGCACCACCATAAGAAGGATCTCATAGGTCATGGCCGATTTGAAGTTGTTGGCCTGCGCGATGGAGAGAACCATGGCAAGCGTCGCACCGGCGACGCCGGCGAAGAAGGAGCTCGTCACGAAAGCGATCATCTTGTGTTTGGCAAGATTGATGCCCATGGCCTCCGCCGCGATCTCATCGTCGCGGATGGCCTTGAAAGCGCGGCCATAGGTGGAGTTTACGATCAGGACGATCAGCGCGATGGATACCGTCGCGATCAAGACCGGCACAAAGGTTGACAGACTCAGCTTTGCCCCGGCGATCTCCAGCTTGAATTTACTGGCACGCGCAAAGTTTTTCAGCAGATTCGAGCCGTTTGTAATCGGGCCGAGCTTGCTCCACTGGAAAAGCGCACGGATGATTTCAGCAAAGCCGAGGGTCGCGATGGCCAGATAATCCGACTTGAGGCGCAGGACCGGCAGGCCGATCAGCCATGCCAGGAGCGCCGCCACAGCGCCCGCGAGGATGAGGGCGATCAGGATGCCGAGCGCGGTGCCGAAGCCGCCCATGTGCCTGGACAGCTGCTCCGGGATGGAAAAACGCACAGCCGCATCGTAATACTGATATACCGCGTCGCGGGATTTATCCGGGATCGTAAAGATCGCATAGGTGTAAGCGCCGAGGAGCATAAACCCTGCATGGCCCAGGGAAAAAAGCCCGGTATAGCCGTTGAGCAGGTTCATGGATACGGCGGCAAGGGCGTATACCGCACCCTTCTGCAGCACGATCAGCAGCATGCCCAGCCTGTCGGTGGGCTTGATGACCTGGTCGAGCACAAAGATCAGGGTGAGGAAGGCCAGCACCGCAAGAAATGCGAGCCAGGCATTCTTTTTACTTCTTGTTTGTATCATGACTGACCTCCTCTCAGACCTTGTCCGTGCTCTTCTCTCCGAAGAGTCCGGTGGGCTTGAAGACCAGAATGATAATCAACAGCACAAAAGTGAAAGCATCCGAAAACGTAGCCAGACCGATCTGCTCACTGATCACGCCGTTGACAACAAGAATGGTATCAAGACCCTTGATCACGCTCTCCGCAACGCCGATAATGAAGGCGCCGATCACCGCGCCGGGAATCGAGCCAATGCCGCCGAAGACCGCAGCCACAAAGGCTTTCAGGCCGGGCATTGCGCCGGAGGTGGGCACGACGCCCGGATAGTTTGTAAAGAAAAGGATAGAGCCGACCGCAGCCAGGAAGGTGCCGATGATGAAGGTGGCGGAAATGACGCGGTTGATCTGAATGCCCATAAGCTGCGAGGTCTCAAAATCACGGGATACGGCGCGCATGGCCATGCCGATCTTCGTGTGATTGATCAGCTGCACAAGCACCACGACCAGAATGATCGTGAGGAAAGGCGTGATCACCGTAACACGCGAGGTCTCCATGCCGAAAATGCTGATCCGGTCAGAGATCCAGGGGATCTGCGGATAGTTCTTATTCAAGCCGCCGGTAATATAGAGGGCCAGGTTCTGCAGCAGATAGCTCACGCCGATGGCGGAGATCATGACGGACATACGCGGCGCGGTTCTGAGCGGTTTGTATGCCACGCGTTCGATTGTAAAGCCCAGCAGCACCGTCAGCAGGATGACCAGAGGGATCGCAAGATAAAGCGGCAGGGACGCGGCGAGATAGACCATCATAAGGCCTGCCACCATAAAAACATCGCCATGGGCAAAGTTGATAAGACGCAGAATACCGTATACCATGGTATAGCCGATGGCGATCAGTGCATACTGGCCCCCCACAGAGATACCGGAGATGATATAGGGAAGAGTCGTTTTTAATACATTCATAAACTGGCTTCCTTCCTACAGGAGGATAATACTGACTTTCAACAGGAACAAGACAATCCTTGTATAATATGAATTTTTATATTTACATAGCATTGCTGGCGGGAGCTGTGGCCCCCGCCAGCAAATGGATCTGTTTCACTCAGGAGCTCAGCCGACGGTAGCCACGCTGACGAAGTCCCAGACACCGGTCTCGGTGTTGCACTCCTTGACAAATGCGCTGTCGCGCAGAGCATCGCCGATGTCGTCAAATGCGATCTTGCCGGTCACGCCTTCATAGGAAACGGAGGGCAGAACCTCGAGAACCTTCTCGGGGTCGGTGGAACCGGCAGCCTTCAGGGCTTCAAGCGCCATGTAGTAGGCGTCGTAGCCCATGACGGTGACGGCAGCCAGCTCATCATTGCCGCCGTTATTGGCCTTGGCGGTTGCATCGCTGTTGATCCAGGCCTTGATGCCGGCATCGAAGTCAGCATTTGCGCCTTCCTGATAGAAGGTGGTCACGCAGATCTTGACATTGGTGCCCTTGGCGGCCTGCAGAATAACATTGGAGTCCCAGGTGTCGCCGGCCAGGATGGGCATGCCCAGCGCCTGGGTGTCAGCCTTGGCGATGATCTGAGCGGCAGCCTCGGTGGAAACGGGAGAGAAGAAGACGTTGCAGCCCTGATTCTGGGCGTTGGTAATGTAAGTGGAGTAGTCGGAGGTGCCTTCCGGGAACTGCTCGTAAACGCAGTTATCCTTGCCGAAGGCCTCAATGAAGTAGTTGCAGAGGCCGCCGGAATAGTCATCGCCCTGCTTGGCCAGGCAATAGGCCTTGGTGGCGTTCAGCTCGTTCTTGGCGAAGTTGGCCAGAACCGTGCCCTGGAAGGGATCGAGGAAGCAGATGCGGAAGTACACATCGCAGCCTGCGGTCACCTGGGGATTGGTGCACGTCACGCCGATGGCGGGCACGCCGGCCGCGTCAAAGGTATCGCTGGCAGCGATGGAGACACCGGAGCCGTAGGAGCCGAGCACCAGGGAAACGCCGTTGGAGATCAGCGTCTGGGCAGCGGTGGGAGCCTTGTCGTTGGAAGAGGCATTGTCAGCATAGACAAGCTCAACATCATACGTGGTGCCGTCGATCTCGACCGTCGGGGTCAGGTGCTTGGCATACTGCATGCCAAGAATCTCCTGCTTGCCGCCTGCACCGTTATCGCCGGACTGGGGTTCAAACACGCCGATCTTGACGACGGGGTTATCGGCATAGGCGCTGAAGGAGCAGAGGCTGAAGAGCATCATCAGAGCCAGAGCCAGAGAAAGAACCTTTTTCATATTGTTTCCTCCTAATTCGTCCGTATTTCAAAGACAGCTGTCCTTGAGTTGGTAAGTTTATTATGTACTTTATGTCGTTAAATTGCAATTGTAGGATTTTTCAAAATGTCAAGACCTGCCCCGACAATTTTTTTATAATTTAAACAAGGATCAGACTTCTTTCCCAATCCTCTCCCGGCCTGAACCTGCTCAAATCCGTACAGCAGAGGCAATACAGATCATGGGCGCAGGCGCTGAGCCGAAACAGCTCGACACTGCGCGTATCCAGCCTTCGGACCGCAGCAGGCTTTATGACAAACGGGGCCTTTCTCTTCTCTCTGCGCAGCAGCTCCCGTCCGCGACCGCTTGCCGCCAGGACGCGCAGACAGGGCGGCGCGCCGTCCGTATCTTCCCTTTGAATCCCGAGCGCTGCGCACAGCAGCATTCTGCGCATGCGGGCAACGGTATGGCGCTTTGAGCTCGCCGCAACCGCGATCTGCTCAATAGCGCCGCCTTCCTGCAGCGCTTTGTAAAGGCGTCTCCCGGCGCCGCCCCCCGCGTCCGGCAGCTTGTCAAAATCCTCAGCCTCCATCCGGTACAGGCGGGACAGAAGCGCCGTTTCAAAGCGTCCCGCATCCTGAACCCTTCCGGCTTCCTTTGCTTTTTCAAAAACGCTCATAGCCACAGACGGCATAAAGGGCGAGACATTTTCACCCCTTTTCAGCATCTCCCTTACTTGCATGGCGGAGCGGTATGTTCCGCCGTGCATGCTGTCGTGCCCCTCCCCTTTCCGGGGAATTGCCAGCGTATGCAGGTCAAGCTTGTTTTTCTTGATAGCCTTGAGATACTCTACGGCAAGGATATCGTTGGCGTGCGACAGAAGCGCCGCCTCCGGGCCCAGCAGCTTTTCTGCCGTCGCCTGCCTTGCGGCGGCAAAGGAGAGGTTTTTATCCCCGTCCATCCGCCTGTAGATCTGAGCGCAGGCATCAGGATCCAGCGCGAAATCGGCAAGTCGATCCAGACTGTCCGGATTGCCGCTTTCGCTGCCGAAGGCGATCGTATCGCAACCGGCAGCGCTGAGCATGGCGACCGCGCCGGACGCAAAGCCCTCTGCGGAGCTGAGCGACCAGGGCAGCGGAAGCTCCAGCACCAGGTCCGCACCGCAGCGGCAGGCCGCCTCTGCCCGGACAAACTTGTCAAAGCAGGCGCTCTCCCCTCTCTGCACGTAATCGCCTGACATGGCGCAGACCGTTGTCACATCCTCTCCGAGTCTGCGCCGTATTTCCCCGATCATGTACAGATGCCCTTTGTGAAAGGGATTATATTCACATACGATTCCGACCGTCGGCAAGACATGCACGCCCCTTAAAAATATTCTGTCAATGACTTTTTAAAATGTCCCTTTTTCCGCGACGTATTAACTTGAGAAAATGTCACTTATGAGTAGGCGGGAGAATCTACAAAGGAGGCGCTGTT
>CADARY010000002.1 GCA_902790375.1 Oscillospiraceae bacterium
GGTGAAGAGCTCCGGCACGTCCTTCACGCTCGCACCTGCCGCTGTGACGGACTTTCCCGAAAATAAGCCAATTGAAGAGCCTGAGGACGAGCAGGGCTACTTCAATATAGGTGAAAAGAAGCTCCGGCAGCTTACTGAGGGAGATCGTTGCCCGTTTGTTCTGTACTGTGGTAGTAAAAGGCTGATTAAAAGGGAAATGTTTCAGAGCTATCTTGAAAAACAATTCTCTATCTAGTTACTAAAAAGGCAGTATTTGCCGCAAACAATGTTGAAATAGGAGGGCTTTGATGGTATAATAAATCAATCGAGCTCTCTTTTTTTATTATTATGTCCAAAAAGGAGAGTATCAATGACACCTAAAAGGAAAGACGAAAAAAAGAGAGTACTAAAAGAAGGCGAGTATCAGAGAGATAACGGAACTTACGAATTCAAGTGGAGAGATGCTAATGGCAAACGTCACAGCCGCTACGCAAAAACTCTTGATGAATTGAGAGAAAAGGAAACTGAGGTTCTTCGGGATATTCTGGACGGTATCAGTCCTGACGCAAATTCTGCAACCCTCAACGATGTATTCGATAAGTGGGTAACAGTAAAGAGGGGACTGAAAGAAGTCACATTCAATAAATACAAGCATGACTATGCAAAGTACATTAAACCGAGATTAGGTAATCGCAAAGTCACCAATATCAAAGCTTCTGATATCAGGGCATTTTATAACGACCTTTACGATATTAGGCGTTTTACGGTTGGGACTATTGGAACGATCCACCTTATTTTGCACCAACTGCTTGAATTTGCAGTAGATGATGACTTGATTCGGAAGAATCCTGCCAAGAAAGCCTTGAAGACGTTTACCTCGGAAGCGCAGCAGGAAGTTTCCACCAGAAAGTCCATGACGATCGAAGAACAGGAACTTTTTGAGAACTTTTTGGAGTCTTCTCAAAAGTATAACAGATGGCAGCCGCTTTTTATTGTGATGCTCTGGACTGGAATCCGTGCCGGAGAACTCACGGCTCTGCGTTGGGATGACGTGGATTTTGAAAAGGACATCATTCGGATCGATCATAATCTCGTATATGTCGGTGACAAACAGCTCAAGAATAATCGCACTGTCATCACGTCGCCGAAGACTCCAAGTGGCATCAGGACGGTTCCCATGATCCCCAAGGTCAAGGCAGCCTTAATGAGGGAGAAAAAGATCCAGGAGTTGATGGGAGAAAAATGCACGGCAGAGATCGATGGATATACGAACTTCATCTTTCTTACTCGCGGTGGCGGACCGAAACATGTATGGGGCATTAACGATGCTCTCAAGAACATTGTTACGGCATGTAACCGTGAGGTGACGATAAAATGGGAAGAGGAGTCGAGCAGTACAGGCGATCTTCCGGTTACGCTTCCCGAACTGACTTGTCACTGGCTCCGTCACACATTTGCTACGCGCTGCTGTGAAGCAAGGATGGATCCGAAAGCTATTCAAAGCATTCTCGGACATGCTGATTACGAAACCACCATGAACATCTATGTAGAGGCAACTGAACAAATGAAAGAGGCTGAGATTATTTATCTCGATAACTACTTCAAGAAGCATCCGCTGGAGGAAGGTGGTACTGTCGCTGACAGCGAGCTAAATTTGCCTCTGGCGAAGACTTAAACTGATTCGGGTCGTAGAATTTTGGCTCTGGTCGGATTTTTTCGGCCTGGTCGTAAGTTTTAGGGGGCCGGTCGTAAGTTTCTGGTCGTATTTACGACCGAAGCACTGCAGCAGATGGCGTATTTACGACCAGCTTACGACAGATTACCACCAAGTTATGCAGATTTGTGCTGAGTAATGCCAAACGAGAAAACCTCAGAAGCATTGAAAAATCAGGATATACCGGGATATGAGGGGGTAAGCGGCATGAATATTCAAATATTCGGCAAAAGCAAATGCTTCGATACAAAAAAGGCAGAACGCTGGTTCAAGGAACGGCGAATCAAATATCAGTACATCGACATTCTGAAATATGGGATGAGCAGGGGAGAGCTTGCCAGCGTGAAAAATGCCGTGGGCCTTGAGGCTATGGTCGATCCCACGGATCAGGACTATCCGCTCTTTCAATACCTCGCTACGGCGGAGGCGAAAATGGACAAGCTTTTCGAGGTCCCATATCTCCTCAAAACGCCCATTGTACGAAACGGAAAGCAGGCTACAGTGGGCTATTGTCCGGAAACCTGGGGAAAATGGGAATAAAAAAAGACGCTCAATCCATGAGCGCCTTTTTCAGGTGAATCAATCAGATCAGGTTGAGGATCAGGGTCAGCAGAACGAAAGCGAGAGCAAACCACTTGGTTGCCTTTGCCAGCTTCGCATCCAGCGTCTTGGCCTGTCCCTTGGAGAGGAAGGTGTCAGCACCGCCGGAAATCGAACCGGAAAGGCCGGCGCTCTTGCCGCTCTGCATAAGCACGATAACGGTTACGGCCAGGCCGGAAAGAACCTGAAGAATAGTGAAAACAATAGTAAGAGCAGACATGGATCTCGATCCTTTCGATTGTTGTAAACTAAACAGCTTTTGAAGTATAACACAGCTCAATGGACATTTCAAGTGCTTTTTTCATTTTTGCCCAATATTTTGCGTTTTTATTGAAAAGCGCTGCAGATAAGGCACAAGCTGTTCTTCCCAGGCCTGCAGCAATCTGTCATAAGACCAGGCCGCATTGGCCGGGCTTGTCGACGGCAGGCAAACAGCCGCGCGGCCTGTCAACGGCTCACTGTATCTATGATAGATCTCCCAGGATTTTTTCCCGTTGCAGAAGACCTGCCGGATATCGGCGTCAGAAAAAATGGGGTTTAAATCATTTGGTATGACACGATCAATGCTGGCATCGGAGGAACCCGAAATCTCACAGCGGGCAATGCAGTCCCAAAGCGCCACGCCATGAGAAAGCAGCAGCGTTTTTTTCTCCGGAATCTCGTGCGGGACAGGGCAATGCAGGACGCCTGCGATGATACGCCAGAAACGGTTTTGCGGGTGACCGTAGAAAAAAAGCTGCTCCCTTGATTTTACAGACGGGAAGGAGCCCAGAATAAGAATGCGGGAGTCAGTATCATAAAGCGGGGGAAAGGGATGCGAGAGCTCGACTTTCATCATTGGCTTCGTCTCCGTTTACCTGAATTATCACAGAAAAGCTGATACATTTCATGTTATCCATTATAGTATATTAAACCGGAAAAGCAAGCGCCTGACGGCTGAAAGGCAGAAGAACATGTAGCGGCTTTATTTTTTGCCTTTTCAATCCTTGAAAACCGAAGCGATATATGATATAATAATTTGATTTTATGTTAATATACCGACATATGAATACAGCTGAATGAATCGGAATTACTTTGAGGCCAATGTCCTTCATCCGCACAAAAGGGCAGATTTTGGCAGAATTTTTCACGATTGGGGGCTTGAAGCCCTTCATTGGATGCAAAAGAGACATCTGTTCACTGCGCTTTGTTTTATCCCGGCGTGGTCTGTCACGATCCCAAGCAATGAAATAGGTAGGAGTTTGAAATGCGAAGACTGATTTATACGCTTGTAATTTTCATACTGATTGGCGGCATTGTTCTGACGTCCTATGCCCCGGACAGCATATCCACGGTATTTATCGTGATTATGGAGTTTATTGTGCTGGCCGGGGTAGTACTGGGCGTGCTGCCGGTTGTGCAGTATTACCATGCTTTTGAGACGGGACTTGCGAATATTGAACGGGCCCTTGAGGTTCAGACGAGCTCCACCTGGTCCGTCATGGTACAGATCGAAGACTTCTTTCATCAGCGTACGCTGGACGGCCTGTTTCGGGATTATCAGGAAAAGGTCCAGGTGCAGCGCGAATCCGGCCAGGCGCTTACGGATATTGAGGACTATATCAACGAGGATGTTCTTGCCCTTCGCAGCTGGCAGAACGTGGTGCTCCAGATTCCCGGAACGCTGACCGGTCTCGGCATTCTCGGCACCTTCATCGGTCTGATCATCGGTATCCGCGGTATCGGCTTCAGCTCGGTGGAAATCGCGCTGACCAGCGTCCAGACGCTGCTCTCCGGTATTCAGGTTGCATTCTACACCTCCATCGCCGGTATGATCCTGTCGCTGCTGTTCAACATCATCTATCGCATCTCCTGGAATATGCTGCGCCGGAATCTCGGCCTTTTTGTGGAGGAGTTTCATAAGAACGTCATCCCGCCTGTAGCCGACCAGATGCGCTACCGTGAACAGAAGGAGCTGAAACAGATCACCGAGCTTCTGGAACGCCTGCCCAGGGGGCAGGGGTTCTCCGCTGCTTCCGGCCAGATCGACAGCCCTGCGCACACGGTCTCCAGCGGGAACGAGCAGATTCTCATGCCGCAGATCCTGGAGGGCCTCAGAAACGGCGAATTTATATTCTATCTTCAGACCAAGCATGATTTGAACACCCGAAATATCATTGGGGGAGAAGCCCTTGTGCGCTGGAATCACGGCAAGCTTGGCACAGTGTCGCCGGCTGTGTTTATCCCCATCCTTGAGAACAACGGCTATATCACAAAGCTTGACCAGTATATCTGGGAGAGCGTCTTCGCAACCATACGCCGCTGGATTGACAACGGCATACGCCCGATGCCGCTCGCTATCAACGCCACCAAAACGGACATCCTGGCCATGGACCTTGCGGGCTTTCTGGAGGAGATGCTCAAGAAGTATCGTATTCCGCCCCGTTATCTGGAGGTGGAGATTGCCGAAAACGCATATCTCCAAGCTCCGGAGTCTGTAATGGAGGCAGAGGAACGGCTGCGCCAGGATGGCTTCCGCGTAATCATGGACGGCTTCAACGGAGACTATATTTCTCTCAGCACCATCGATAAGCTCTCTGTCGATCTGCTGAAGCTGGATCTGCGCCGCTTTGACGGAAGACAGAACCAGGGGGCGCTCAATGCAGTTTTTGAGCAGGCAAGGAAAATCAACATGAAAGTTGCGGTGGAGGGCATTGAGAACATGGAGCAGCTTACCATGCTGCGCAAATGCGCCTGTACGGAGGGCCAGGGCTTCTTCCTCTCAAAGCCCATGCCCGTGGATGAGTTTGAGAAGCAGATTTCCGGGGTAGGCAATAAATGAAGAAAAAAAGCAAGCAGCCCGAAAGCGAACTGAACTATTGGCAGCCTGCGTCGGATATGTTCAGCGCGCTTTTGCTGATTCTGATGCTTGTCATTTTGCTGCTGTGTCTCTATCTTGTACATATCCCTGACAACGACGAACTTGACCCCTGGTATGGGGACGATCACGGCGGTGCAGGTGTTCCGACACCCACCATGACCGCTCAGCGGGATGACGATGGCGGCGGTGGAGGAGGGTGGTCGCCCGTCCCGACCTTCGAAATATCCCCCTCGCCGACGCCCACACCCACGCCGACACCGACGGTTACGCCGACGCCCGATCTGCCGGGCAGCGGCGGCGGCAGCGGCGGCGGTGACGGCGGCGGCAACGGCCAGGGAGAAGGGCCGGGAGATGACCCGGATCTGGGACGAAAATCCGCGGTCTATGTTATGCTGGTCGACGCGGAGACCGACCGTACCGTGAAGGAGGCCAGCGTACAGTTTGAACTGTACGGAGATAATCATGCCCTGCAGATTCTGAACACCTATTATCCGGAACGCGTATCCTTCCGGTTTTATGAGACAACGGAAGCAGGCACCTATTACTTCCCGGAGAAGCTGGCAGGCGGCACCTATGAGCTGCATGAGCTGACCGAGGCGGAAGGCTACGACACCTCGGAAAACATTGAGTTTGTACTGGATGATACCTATGACTGGCCGGATCCCTATGTCGTGCGTGTTCCGGTCATGCCCTCAAAGAATGTCATCCGTGTGCAGATGGTGGACGGCGAAAACGGCGGGAAAATTCCAGGCGGCAGCTTTGACGTGGTTGCGGCCGAGAATATCATCACCGCTGACGGAACGCTGCGCTATCGCATCGGCCAGATCGTGGATGAGATCATATGCGACGAGAACGGCCTCGGGGAAAGCGAAGAGCTTTACCTCGGCGCATATCTACTGCGTGAAAGGGAGATCCCGCAGTATTACGCGGGCATCCTCGAGGACATTGAGGTACAGGTCGTCAAAAAATCCGCTGTGAAGCCGACGCCGGAGACTGTTCCCAGCCAGCGTATCCGTATCCGCTTCTCGCTCAATGACGAGCTTTATCCCGAAAGCGGCATTGCCGGCGCGAAGTTTGAGATCCTGTCCGGACGCGGGGAACCGATCGAGGTTACAACCAACCAGAATGGCAAGTTCGTGCTTGACGCAGTGGAGAAAGGGACTACCTACCGCATCCGCCAGACAGAGGCCGTCGGCAACTATCGCATCACGCAGCCTGAGCTGGCTGTGCCGGTAGATGCTTTCGGCTATATGTCAGGTGAATGCGATACAACGGTCGAGGCCACCAACCGCATGATACGGGTTCAGTTCGGCATTACCGATGAGTTCAGCGACATCCAGATTCCCGGCATCAACCTGGCGCTGTACTCTGACAGAGACGGGCTGATCTTCACCTGGACATCGTCGGGCAGCACAATGAACATGGATTCGCTTGACCCCGGCGCCTATTATCTGCTCAAGGGCGGAGACAGAGAGACCCGATACGATGTGCGTGTGCTCGACAGTGCGGAGATCCAGACGATCAACCTGCGAGATTCCTATCTTGTACATTATCTTATTTATGCGGTCCTGTTTGTTCTCGGCATCATAGGACTGACGGTATTGATCGTTCATATCGTGCGCAAACGGAAAAGGAAGAATACGGCTTCCGTGAACCAGACGTAAAAAGGAGGTGACTGCTCTTGCAAGGCAACGAATCAACACAAAACGGCGTAATACGGGTGCGGGTGAGCGACCTGCTCTTCGCCCTGCAGAAGCGTTGGATGATCATCGTGGCGCTGTCGCTGGTCGGACTGACCTTTGGCCTGATCCTCTCGGCCATGACCGTCGTGCGCAGCTCCTATCAGTCCTTCAATATCAGCGGCTCCTTCGCCGTTACATCGAAAAATCTGGACGGACAGTATGTCGGCGGCTACAACGCCCCGAATGTGAATGACTTTCACCTGGCGGAGGATATGGTGGACGCTGTGCGCTATGTGCTTCGCAGCGAGCGCGTGCTCACCGATGTCATCAACGAAAATGAGCTGCTTGGTTATACGGTTGCCCAGATCAGAAGCGCCATCACGGTCACACAGTATAACAGCACACAGATTCTGGAGATGAGGCTCACCTGGCGCAATGCCGAAGAGGGACTTACCGTCTGGAACAGCATTCTTCATCACGCAAGCGATATTCTGCCCAAGACCCTGCAGCTCGGCTCCCTGGAGATCATCAATGAACCGGTTGCGGAGCTGGTCGGCGTGGTGGGCGGCGGCAACAACAAGGTCGTGCTGCTGACCCTGCTGGGCTTTGCTGCGGGCGTCGGCTTTGCTGTGGTGGAGCTGCTGATGCACCCGACGCTCAACAATGTGCGCGATGTGGAGACGCTCTTTGGCCTGGAGACGATCGGCGTTATTCCGCGCGACAACGCATACTACAAGCGCAAAGACTCCATTATGACACGCGACGATGTCGGCAATTCGCTTGTGGTGCAGAACTTCTCCGCCGCGGCCTATATCCTGCGCAACCGGCTGGGCTCCAGAGAAGGGCACCAGTGCTTCTACGTGACCTCGGCAATCGCGGGGGAGGGTAAGACGACGGTGGCCGCAAACCTCGGCATCCAGCTCTCGGACATGGAGCACAAAACGCTTCTGATCGACTTTGATACCCGCAACCCGAACCTTGGCGCGCTTTTCCTGAACAAGGTGGATTACGAGCACTCGCTCAATGCGCTCTATCGCGGCGATGTGACCACAGAGGAGGCCATCACGACACTCTCCGGCTATCTTGACCTCCTGCCTGCCGTGCTTGAGCATAATGCCATCAGCGTGGACAATATGCTGATTGAACTGGTTGAGAACCTTAAACAGCGCTATGAATATGTGATCATGGACGCCCCTCCTGTGGGCGAGGTTTCCGGCACGCTGAGCCTTAATCAGGTTGCCGATTCGGTCCTTTTTGTCATCGGCTACGACCAGTCCTCTCTTCCGGAGATTCAAAGCGCCCTTGAAAAACTGGACAAGTCCGGTACGCGCGTATTGGGATGCGTTGTCAACAATGTTGTCTCCGGCAAGGCGATCGGCATGACGCCGTCTATTGACGAGCGCAAGAAAAACATTTCCCAGAAGGCTGCCAAGAAGAAGCAGGAGGAAGAAAAATACGGCTTTGACGACGACGGGAAAACGATGCCGGATGTCCAAATCGGCGTTGGCAAAGGCAAGAAAAACAAGGAGAAAAAGGGCGGCCGTTTCAGCCGTCGCAAGAGAGAAGAGCAGGCGGCGCCCGTTCCTGAAAAACAGAGCGAGACCGGTGAGCCGCCAAAACGGCGGAACATCTATGAGGATACCATAGAGAAGCCGGAAGAGAAGACTGAAGCGCCCACTACGCAGGAGACAATCACCGAGCTTGTGCGCATCGGCCTCAGCAATGACTGGGGAAGCAATCCGTCGGACGCTGTGCCTGAAAACGCGGATGGGCAAAGTGAGCCGCAGCCGACTGCGCCTGAAAACGCTGCGGATCAGGAGGATAAAGCTGACAGCGCAGCTTATCCCGCTGAGGAAAGCGCCCCTCCCGAGGAACAGCCGGACATGGTCCTGCTGCCCGAGAAGAGCGAGAAGTTCCCTGGGGACAGCGAAGAACGCCTGACAAGAGCAGAACACGGGGAGACTGCACGCGCCGTCCATACCGTCAGCTTCAGGCGGAGAACGACACACACGGCTGAGCATTCCGCAGCTCCCGGACCGATCATGATCGTGGATGAGAATGATGCAGCGGATACGCTCAATGTGCTCCCCAATCAGACAGGGGCAGAGGAGCCTGCAGAAAAAAGAGACGCGGCGGCAGACTTACCCGCAGATCATCGTGAGGCAGAGGAGACGGTTCGACAAGAGACGGCAGAATCAGATGCGGCGCTGCCTGCGGCCAAAACCGCGCGACCGGCAAAAAAAGGGAGTCTCCTGCTGTACGTCCTGCTTGCGATCCCGGTGACGGCCCTGTGCCTGGGGCTGCTTCTGGCGGTGGCGCTCCTGCTTGCCGGGCTTTCTGCCGCAGGCTTTGCCTATGGCGCGAGCGGTTTCAATGCCCTGCTGAGTACGTATACGGAGCTTGCTGACAAGCTTGTCGCCAACGGCCTTTCTCTGAGTGCTTTTGCCTTTGCGCTGCTGATGCTTTGGCTCGCACTGCGGACGGTTCTTGGGGCGGTGCCTTCTGTGATCCGCGCTGTGGTTTCGCGCGGACGCAGATACTGCGGCGAGGAGGTAGAGGAATGAAGCAGTTTCGAAAAATCCTTTTGATCGTCCTTGCAGCCGTGCTTGTGGTCGGCCTGGCCCTGGTTGTGGCAGGCTTTGTGCTCGGCGCGCATCCGATGGATATCGCACTGGAAATCTATCAGGCGCTTGTCGCCCGCATACGCTTTGATTACTCGGGAATCCTCCCGAATCTTCAGGCCACGGCTGCTCCTCTTGCCTGACAAGAGGCGGCGGCCGGGCCGCGATACCTGTTATCTTGACGGAAAGGAGCCTGAAAAATGGGGCGAACCGGAACAATAGACAGTATGCAATTGCTGCTGATCGTCATTCTGCTTCTGTGCGGGTATTTTTATCTCTTTCAGGCGGTTGCCAAGCGCGCCTCAAGCCGCTCCTCCATCCCCATGCTTGCGGTTGTGCTGCTGGTGGTCTATCTGCTGATCTCCCTGCCGCTGGTTCTGATTATCGGCCAGATGGGCGGCATGAGCTTTGTTTTCCTGGCGCTATTGATCCTGGCGGCTTTCTTTGGCGTTTTTGCCTTTTTTGCATTTATCATCCGGCGCTTCCGTGAGCTTAATAAAACCGCGCTGGTGATGTTCTTTCTCTACCTGCTGATGGTGAGCTATGTGACGGTCTTCTCCCGAAAAGGGCATGTGCAGACCGATATTCTGCTGAGCTTTGACTCCATAGAGGAGGCGATCAACCGCTATTCTCTTGAGCCGCTGCAGCATCTGTGGCTGAATATTCTGATGTTTGTGCCGATCGGGGGGCTCTTTGCCGCAATCCATCCGCGGCTTGCCAGACTGAGTGTTGTGTTCCCGCTCGGTATGCTGCTGACGACTATTATCGAGACGACGCAGCTTCTGATGCGCAACGGCCAGTGCGATCTGGAGGACCTGGCGGCCAATACGCTGGGCGCCTGCGTGGGGCTTGCGCTGTTCAAGCTTATTCGAAGGATGATCCCTTCAAACAATAACTGATACTTTCCGTAAAACACGTCTCATACGGTCTTCCGCACTCGCAGTCAGGAGGGAAGGAGGGGAACCTTGTCAACTCTAAACAGCCAGAGAAAGCTTGAGACTGAGATCTTCTTCGAATTGGCGATCATATACAGCCTTCTGGTGTCGCTCGGTTTCCCCGGAAACCTGACAAAGGTTGTGGGCGAATCCATGGAGACCATTCTCGAATACGGTGCTTTCGCATTGGAGCTTGTTCTCATTATGTTCTCCAGCGGCGGCTCCTGGCAGGATATTGAGCTGCTGCACCTGGACAAAAAATACTGGGTAATGTATCTTTTCGTGTTCTCCTGCTTCGGCATTTCCATGCTGGTCACCTTTGATAAGAAGGCACAGATCATCACCTGCGTGCGCCTTGTGGTGACAATGATGTTTGTGATCTGGCTTCAGGAGAGATACAGCCTGTTTGAAATCATGCAGATGGTCTGTATTGCCCAGGCGGCGTTTGTCCTGATAACGGTTTTCTTCATCTTATTATTTCCCGGCTACGGTTTTTCAGACGAAGAGGGCCAGGCACACGCGCTGGTGGGGCTTTATCAGACGAAGAACGCCTGCGGTACCGAGCTTGATTTCGGCATCGTGATGACGGTCCTGCTGCTGCACGAGAAAAGAAAACTCGCTAAGAGAGAGCTGAAATGGTGGATGCTTCTGTTTGTCCAGCTCATCCTGCTTTTGATGTGTCAGGCAACAGGCGCGATCATCACAGTGGTCTTTGCCATCCTTGCCATCTTTCTGCTGAAGCCTGTGCGTGTGCCGCTGGGGCTTATGTATATTACGGTCAATGTTGTCTTCCTCTTCTGTATGCTGACATTGATGCCGCTTTTTGAGGATATGCTTGTGGCGATGGGGAAGGACGCCACGCTCACCGGGCGCATCCCGATCTGGCGCAGGGTTATCGACGTGATGATGGCGAACAGAACCCTGACGGGTTTTGGCTACGGTATGTTCTGGCGTGACCCGACTGCGCTTTTGAAATTCCAGACGGGCTTCAGTATGCGCAAAAATCCTTTTATGGCCTCCCTCACAACCGGCGCGCATAATGTGATTCTGGAGACCTGGCTCAACTCCGGGCTGCTGGGGCTGTCTGCGTTCTTCTTCATGATGCTGTATGCCTTCCGCGATATGAACAGCCTGCGGGAGGATCAGTACCGCTTCTGTACGGGAATCATGACCTTCCTGACCATCAACGGCCTGACAGAGCGCTGCCTGGGGGGAAACTTTGACTACAGGGTGGTGGCCTGCTTCCTGGCTGTAGCTGTCGGCTGCCATGCCGCCGGCACACGCAGCCAGACCCTGGTGACCATCAGGAATACCGCGAGGCCGCCGAAAAAGCAGCCGGACAATGCGTGATAAACGGAAAAGAGGGGATCGCCCACAATGTCGGAGGACAAAGGCGCAAGCAGAAACAGGCTCATGCATATGGCGCGCACGATGCTTGTCACAGGCATGGCCTATGTGGTCAACTATGGGATCACGCTGGTACTGACGCCGTTTATCACCCAAACTGTCGGGACCGAGGCCTATGGCTTCGTGACGCTTGCAAAGCAGTTTACCCAGTATGCCGTGATCGTGACAACCGCGCTGAATATTTACGCAGCGCGCTATATTGCGCTGAGCTATCATAAAGGGGACATGGACCAGGCCAATCGCTACTTTGCGTCGGTATTCTGGGGAGATGTCTATCTGGGCTTTGCGCTGCTCGCACTTGCGCTGCTGATAACTTTTTTCCTGGAGCGCCTTATCTCGGTCCCCGCGGCGCTTGTGAGCGATGTGAAGCTCCTGTTCGTCTTTTCCTTTATTGCCTTTTGGGTGACAACGGTTTTTTCCGTGTTCGGCTGTGCGGGATATGTGCGCAACCGCATGGACTGGAAGGGCTATTTCAAGGTGCTCTCCTATATTACAAACGCCCTGGTGCTGGCGGCGGCCTATCTGCTGCTCCCGGCCAAGGTCGCCTGGGTCGGCCTCGGCACACTGAGCGCCGCGCTGATCATTGCCCTGTCCGATCTCTGGATGAGCCGGAAGCTGCTGCCTATGCTGCACATCTCCCGGGAGAATTACTCCTTTGCGGCAGTCAAGCTGCTGGTAATGGAGGGCTTCTGGGCTTCCTTTAATATGGTGGGCAATCTTCTCAACAGCGGGCTCGATCTGCTGGTGTGCAACCAGATGCTTTCCTCCCTCGCCATGGGCCAGCTCGCCATCGCAAAAACCGTGGACACCATTGTGCAAAGCCTCTATACCGTGGTAGATCAGGCCTTCATTCCGCACTTTCTCAAGACCTATGCCGAACGCGGAAGGGACGAGCTGCTGAAGGAATTGAAATTCTCCATGAAGGTTTCCGGACTCCTGGCAAACGTCACCTTCGCCGGATTTGTGGCGCTTGGGCGGGCTTTCTACCGGCTCTGGATACCGGGGGAGGACACGGAGCTGATCTACAGACTGACAGTTGTCACGATCATGACCTGCATCCCCAACGGCGCCATGCACCCTCTGTACTATATTTATACCCTCAAGCTGAAGCAGAAATTCCCCTGCTATGTCACCCTGCTTGGGGGGCTTTTCAATGTCGTCGGCATGTACGTGCTGATCAAGTATGCCCGCATGGGCGTCTACGCCGTTGCCTGGACAACGGTCGCGGTCATGAGCTTTATTAACTTTGTTTCGAACCCGCTGTATATGGCGCACGTGCTGGAGCTGCCGGCGGGCACGTTTTACCCGGATATTATCCGCAATGTGTTCTCCTGCGCTGTGATTACGGCCTGCCTTGCGGGCCTGACCCGCTTCTGGCCGCCTCATGGCTGGCTTTCACTGATTCTGTGTGCCGGCGTCTGCGGCGTCATCGGTGCGGTGCTGCATGTGGGACTTGTATGCAGCAGGGAACAGCGAAGGGCGCTTGCGCAGCTTATAAAACGATAGTATGACGGAGGTTGAATTGTGAAGTCTGTTCAGAAGAAGGATGAACGCCTGAAAGTTTTGATGGTAGAGCACCACTCTCCGGGCAACCGCTATGTGCTGGAGCTTGCGCGGGAGATGAAAAATGAGTGCGACCTGACCGTTTTCTGTGACATGCGCAACGATCTGCAGGCGGAGGGGATCCGTTGGAAACGGCGCTTTTATAACGGCGGCAAGGGCAAGGCTGCCGCGGTGCTGGAATACGGACGCACGCTTCTGGAGCTGGAGCATGAGATCCGCTGCGGGCATTATGATGTTCTGCATATTCAAAGCTTTAAGAAGGCCTCTGCGGAGATGAAGCTCTATGAGCAGACACGCCGCTATTACCGTATGCTCGTCATGACGGTGCACAATGTGCTCCCGCACGAACCGGCCCCCGGCGACGCTGCGCTCTACGGGCGCTTTTACCGCGCCTGCGACCTGCTGATCGTACACAACGACGCCTCCAAACAGGAGCTCAAGGACAAGTTCGACATCCCCGATGAAAAGATCCGCGTGATTCCCCGCGGGCTCTACACCACCTACCGTATAGACGAGAACGCCAGAGACGACGATGAGCGCGTCCATTTTCTCAATTTCGGGCGTATTCGCCCCTACAAGGGCGTGGATATTTTGCTCAAAGCCATCTCTTTGATGGAGGAAAAGGATCGGGCCCGCTGCCGTTTCGTGATCCGGGGTGAGCAGTACCCGAAGCTCGACCCGACTGATTATGCGGCGCTGATTCAAAAATACCATATCGGCGACTGTGTGGAGTTTGACAACACCCGCGTCCCGGAGGAGGAAATCCCGAAGCTCATCGGCAATGCGGACTTCCTGCTTTTCCCCTATCGGAAGATTTATGGCAGCGGTGTGCTGCTCATGTCCTATACCTACGGCATTCCCGTGGTGGCAAGCGATGTACCCACCTTTGTGGAGGGGACTGACGGCGGCAAGGCCGGCATCCTCTTTCGGTCCGAAGATCCCGAGGCAATGAAAAACGCCCTGCTGCAGGCCATGAAGACCACTGACGAGCAGAGAAAAGCCTACAAAGAGGCCATCTGCGCCATCGTCGAAGAGCGTCACAACTGGAAGACCACCGCCCATCAGACTGTGACAGCCTTCCGGCAGCTTCTGGATGCCGACAGGTCGGCAACACAGCGTCCGGAATATGATCTGCAGGCGATCGAGCAGCTTCTGACCGAATGCGCGGACGCAAGCTGTGATGCGTTTCTGAAGAACGGGCACGCAAATCCCGGCAATAACGGCCCCTACGGCTGTACCGATACCCCGGTGCGCAATACCGCCCATTGGCTGATCATCTATGCTTACCTGTGGAAAACCAAAGGGGAGGAAAAATACCGCACGCTTGCCCTGCGCTTTGCCCGCTATCTTCTGGAGGAGCAGGGGAGGGGCAGCTCCGGCGCGATCGCCTGCGTGGCGCACGGGGCTTCGGACCACCTGAACGGCCTGATCGGGCAGGCCTGGACGATTGAGGCGCTGGTTTATGCCTATGAGACCTTTGGAGAGAAAGCTTATCTGGACTGCGCCGCGGCGATTTTCCACTCGCAGCGCTTTGATGTGAAGACCGGCTTCTGGAAGCGCGTGGAGCCGGACGGGACTGTGCTGAGCTATGACTGCACCCTCAACCATCAGGTGTGGTTCGCACTCAGCGGTCTGCTGCTTCTGCGGCACCGGGAGGACGCGGAGATCCGCCGTCAGACCGAGCGGCATCTGAAGCTTCTGGAAAGGGAGTATTTCGGCGTGCATTCCACCGGGCTTATCCGGCATTTCGGCGCGATGAAACGTCCGCGCAAGGCATTTATCGGCCTCTATGCCAAGCAATATGTGAAGTATGCGGGACTGCGCATGAAGGTGCTGAAGCCGCAGAAGGTGGATATCCTGACGCAGGAGGAGGGATACCATCTCTTTGAACTCTTCGGCTATGCGCACATTCGGCAGCTTCGACCGGATTACCGCCTGTTTCGCCGCAGGGATTTCAAAAAGGCCCTGGCCTATGACCGGGATCTCGACACGCTTAACCGGCGTCTCGGCACAGACAGACCGGAGACGATGAATCAATACGCCTATGGCTACAATTCCCCGGCCTATGAGCTTCCGTTCATCGACCTGATGTTTTACGGAAGGCCGGAGGAACAAAAGGTTCAAAAGCTTCTTGAAATGCAAAAGTCGCTTTGCTATGACGAGCGGACCAGACGCATGGATCGCCATAACGCCGACCCCGAAACACTGACGGCCCGGCTCTATGAGCTTGTCTGCTTCTGTGACGGCTGCCGGCAGATGCGTTAAAAAGCTGCGATACTGAGTATCCATTCATTCGGAGGATCGTGAGATGTCCCATAAGCGGCCTCACAATTATATTAAAACGGCCCTGAAACGGGTGCGGCCCCGCAACTGGCTGCTGGCTGTACCCGCGGCACTGCTGAGCGCGCTGAGTGTGAGCGTGTTTTGCTTCATGCGCGCTTCGGCAGAGATCGGCCTTTACTACAGCGGGGAGAGAAACACCCTGCTGCCGGACAGCATATCGTGGACAACACTGGCAGCGGCAGTGGGCTTGACACTGCTTTATGCCCTCGCTTTTCAGGCGCTTCATAAGCCGCATCCTGGCAGCGCGGTCATTTCGCTGCTGATGGCTTTCAACATGATCGTCTCCCTGTCCATGGAGCACAGTGACCTGAAGGAGATATTTCTCCCGACGGGCGTCGCGGGAAATGTCGCCGTTTTGCTGGGCTTTGCGATACTGCTGTGTACAGGCGTGGAATTGATTTATCTTGCCTTCGACCACAAAACCCGCTATCGCATCTGGGCGGACGACCAGAGACCGACGACCAACGGCGAGCTGTTCCTGGGTGCCTACGGCTGTATCATGCTGCTGTGGCTGCCGATCCTGTTCATCTTCTATCCGGGCAGCGTCATGAATGATACCCGATACCAGATCATGGGCTGGCTCGGCCTCAAGCCGATCACGGCGTCGCATCCGGTGCTTACCACCGTTTTTTATGGGGCTTTGTACCAGATCGGCGCAGCCATGCAGGGACAGGCAAAGGGGATCTTCCTCGCCCTGCTGTTCCAGGCGCTGGTCACAGCCGCCGCCATGGGGCTCACGGCAAGCTGCGTATACCGCTATACCAAATCCCGCGCGTGGTTCTGGGCGACGGTGGCCTTCTTCGGCGTACTGCCTGTCTGGCAGAGTGCGGCCCAGGTCCTGCTGAAGGATGTGCTGCATACCGGGTGCTTTCTGTTTTTCGTGTGCGCCTATCTCAAATGCATGCGCGAGAGGGAGAAGAGCTGGCGCAATGTCCTGCTGCTGTTTCTGACGGCGATCCTTGTGGCCTATACCCGCAAGGCGACCTTCTACCTCGCCGTGATATGCATTCTTGTCGCGGCCATCTGGCACTGGCGCAGCTTTCTTCTGCCGTATCTGGGAATGCTGGCGGTATTTATGGGGCTGTTCTGGTTCAGCAACAATGTTCTGTATCCCTGGCTGAACATAAGCCCGGAGTGGAAATCCGAAAACTACAGCCTTCAGTTTCAGCAGGTTGCCCTGTACTGCCGTACCTATCAGGACGAGATGACGGTCGAGGAAAAGGCGATCGTTGACAGTACCCTGGATTATGACAAGATCATCGAGGCCTATACCCCTATGATCTCGGATGAGGTCAAATCCACTTTTCACGATACCGAGCTTCCCCATGATGATTTTTGGCAGCTTTACCGGCAAATGCTCCGCCGACACCCGATGCTCTTCGTCAAGGCTGCGATCATGGGTTCGTTTGAGCACTTCAATCCCTGGTTTGAAGGGATCAACTTCAGGGTTTATATTGCGCGGCAGGATGATTTCCTGACTGTAGACTATAAATACGATCTGCATGAGACGGTCGCCAAATTCTGGGATACCTGCCTGCACATCCCCGTGTTGCGCCTTTTGATCGGTACCGGGCTTTACACATGGGTCCTTCTGGTCATGCTGGCCTACGGCATCCGGAAAAAGTCCCTGCTCGCTTTTCTCGGCCTGATCCCGTCGCTTGCACTGATGATCGGCCTGGTGATGAGCCATGTCAACGGGGAAATCCGATACGGCTATCCACTCATCGCCGTGGCCCCGCTGAACATGGCATGGGTTATGTACGCGGTCTCCCGCAATTCGCCGGACAATCCGTACCACGGGAAATATCTGCGGCAGGAGGAGAAGCTGGAGTTCGATTTTCTCAAGGGCCGGAGCAAGGACATCGACACCGTGCTGCCGGAGGATTTCGACCCCGAAAAACAGCAGCCGGAGCTTCCCCCTGAGGAAAAACCCGCCGATGCGCCGGGGTGGAAGGCAGGCCCGGTTCTTCGTTTCGTGACGCGCTTTATCCCCGTACCGAAAAACCCGAAGACCTATCTGGATATCCTGAAGGTCCTGGCCATTTTCCTGGTGCTGTGGAACCACACAGAAAAAGGCTTCGAGCTGTATAATGAAGTCCTTGCAATGCCGCAGCATCTGGTATATCTCTGCTTCTCCATCTTTGACAAAATCGCCGTGCCGCTGTTCTTCATGTGCTCCGGTGCGCTGCTGCTTGGGAGGGAGGAGAGCGTCCATCAGATCCTCACGCGCCGCGTGCGGCACTTCGCGCTGGTTCTGCTTGTGGTGTCGGCCATCACTTATGTTTACTATTATTCCGCGGACAGAAATTTCTCGGCGTATGACTTCATAGTGCGCCTTTACAGCGGCAAGATCCGCACGCCGCTGTGGTATCTGTACAGCTATCTGGCGTTTCTGCTGACTCTGCCGTTTCTGCGCAAGCTCGCCCGGACCATGCGGGAAAAGGATTATTTCTGGCTGCTCGGTCTGTACCTGCTGACAGAGCTGCTCAGCGTGGCGGACTATTTCTGGTTCCGCGGTACAGATGCGCACAGCAGGTACTTTGTCCTCTTCATCAGCCAGAACTATGTGATCTACACCCTCTTCGGCTTCTATATTGACCGGGTCATGAAGAAGGAGCGCATGAATCTGGAGACCGCAACGCTGCTTATCATTGCAAGTGCACTTGCCATCGGCAGCAGCTATATGCTGACTGAATGGAAGATGGCCTCCGCCGAGGTGTGGACAGCGGCAGAGTCCCAGACCTTCTTCAACACCTTCATCTCCATCCCGAGCATCACAGTGTTCTTTATTGCCAAGTGCCTGTATATGCGCCGTCCGGTTACCGGCCGTGCAGCGGCGATCTGGTCCCTGCTGTCCACCGGAACCTTCGGCACCTACCTTTTTGAGCGCTACTGGCGCGATACGACCTGGTTTGCCTATGAAACAGCCACCCGGAAGCTCAGTCCCTTTGCAAGCTCCTTCATCCATATCCTCGTCGCAGCGGCCATGGGCATTCTGGCGACGCTTGTCTACAAGCTGCTGACGGGCATGTTCAAGTCGCTGTTCAGGATGAAGAAGGATTCCCGCATCGAAAAGCGCCGCGAGAAGGAAAAAATCGTGTATACCGTCCCTAAGGATGATATCTCCGATCTGGAGGAGATCGAAACGCTGCTCGTCGGCAACGCCAGGCACTATGCGTCCGCGAAGACAGGAAAGGATCAGGCAGAGTGAAGCATACAATAATAAAAGCTCGCCTGACGGAAGTAATCAAATCGTGAAAAGTACAACAAAACGACATTATGAATTTCTGAATCTGCTGCGCGTATTTGCTATTTTTCTGGTGTTCAATTCCCACTGTGATGCGCTTTATCCGGTATCCGCCCTGGCTACCGGCGGCGCGATGGGAAATGCGCTGTTTTTCGTGATCAGCGGGTTCCTGCTGCGGATCCGCGACCCTTTCCTCCCGCATATGTACAGGCGCCTGATCCGGCTTTATCCCGGCGTATTGGTCATGACGAGCTTATCGCTGCTGTTGGGAGAGAGGGTGATCGGCAGCTTTCGGGAGCTGGTACAGAACTATATCTGGCCGACGTCCTTCTGGTTCGTCGGGGCACTCGTGCTGTTTGATATGCTCCTGTACGGCCTTCATAAGCTGCGTTTTACGGAGCGCTTCAGGTCATACTCCGCCGTTATGCTGATCCTCTATTTTGCCGCATATGTCCTGCTCGTCGATAAGAGCAAATGGAGCGTTGAGGCGGCAGGGCTTGCGAGTCCCGCCCAGTGCTTCAAGCTGATCTATTATTTCTATATTTATACATTGGGCTATACGATCGGACAAACACCGGATCGGGCAGCCAGGGGGCTCCCTGTCCCGGCGGTCACGGCGTTTTTGCTGTCCTTTGTGTGCAAGGCGCTGTATGTGTGGCGGCCCGCCCTTTTGAAATTCCAGTTTGTCAGCCAGTTTCTCGGTATCCTGTTTGCCTGGACTGCCCTGGAGACGACGCTTGCCTGGGAAGATGCCTACAGGGCGCATACCGGCATCCGTTTCCGCGGTGTGGTTTCTGCTCTGGCCGCGGCATCCTTTGAAATTTATCTGGTGCAGTTCACCGCTATACGTTTCTGCGTCGGGATCCCTTTTCCGCTGAATATACTGCTGGCGCTGGCAATCACACTGGGAGCGGCTTTTGTCCTGCAAAGGTTTGACAGCTGGGCCGCGAAAAAGCTCGCCTTGCCGGGCAGATAGAAAAGCCTTGGAGAGAGAATCATAAAACGACTGTACTTACAGCAGAGGAAAAGAAAATGAAGCTTGGTATTTTATGCACCATGATGAAGCGCTTCGGCATCAAGGGCTTTTATAACAGCCAGGAGATCGGCCTTGGCCGTGCGCTGTCGGAGATGGGTCACACGGTCATAGTCTACAAGGGAACCAAGGATCAATCTCAGGTAGAGACGGTACAGATCAATGAGCGCCTGACCGTCAGATACATGACCATGCCCTACTTCGTAGCCCACGGGTGGATGCCGACGGGCCGGATCGACAAGGATTTGGACGGCCTGTTCGTCTTCTCCGATCAGCAGATCTTCCTGCCCCATGTGGAGGCCTTCTGCAGGAAAAACGGCATTGTCTTTGTCCCCTATGTCGGTACCACCTACAGCCTCTATGTACACACGCTGCGCGGCTGGATCATGGACACCGTCTTTGCCCATACCACGCTGCGGATTTACAAACGCCGGCCGATCCTTGCCAAGACCGAGGCGGCCAAAAAGGAGCTTACGGATCTCGGTGTGGATCCAAGCCTCATCTCCATCGCTCCGGTGGGACTGGATGTGGGCGTGTTGAAGCATGATTTTCAGAGCTATGACCGCGCAGAGCTTAAAACAGAACTGGGCTTTGCGGCGGACGATGTGATCCTGTGCACCGTTGCACGGCTTGAGGATGACAAGCGACCCCTTGACCTGCTGAAGCTTTTTCGGAATGTACAGGACAGAAAACAGTTTCGCCTCCTGATTGTGGGCAAGGGACAGCTCCGTCAGCAGATGGATGAGAAGATCCGCGAATACGGCATCGGAGATAAGGTGAAAATCCTGGACCGTGTGCCATATGCGGATATGTGGAAAATCTATACTGCTGCAGACTATTTCCTGAATCTGAGCAAGGTGGAAATATTCGGGATGGCAATCATGGAGGCTGTATACTACCACACCTCCGTGGCGGCCATCCGGGCTGTCGGGCCTTCGCTGACCCTCAAGGGCATGCGCGGTCACTGCCTGTGCGATACGGACGCGGATATCGAACACTGGATCACCGGGCCCTATCCCAGTGAAGAGGAACTTACAGAGAGCGCCGGAAAGGTGGTAGAGGACTTTTCCTGGAAGCCCTGTGCCCGGGCCTTTATCCGGGAGATCGAAAAACAGCACCGCTGATTGCAACCTGAATACAGGCAAGAAGGAGAAAAAATGTGCGGAATCTGTGGCTTTTATGATCCGAACCACCGGCAGCGGGACGGCGCGGCACTGCTTCAGAAAATGAACGCGGCGCAGAGGCACCGCGGTCCGGATGATGAGGGCATTTATCTCGACGGCCCGGTCGGACTCGGCCATGTGCGTCTGTCGATCCTCGACCTTACAGATGCAGGGCACCAGCCTATGCAGGGCGGTGATCGCTATGCCCTCGTCTTCAACGGGGAAATCTACAATTACATTGAACTGCGGCAGGAGCTCGAGCAGGCGGGATACCGCTTCGCCACCGCCACGGATACGGAGGTGGTGCTTGCCGCCTATGACCACTGGGGGGAGGACTGCCAGAATCGCTTCAACGGCTTCTGGGCAATAGCTCTCTATGACAATCGGACGCAGGAGCTTTTTCTCTCCCGCGACCGTTACGGCGTCAAGCCCCTGTATTATACGGAAAAACCGGGCTGTTTTCTCTTCGCCTCCGAGATCAAGACCCTGCTGCAGGACAGCAATGTCCCGCGATTGGCAAACGACAAGGTTATATTTGATTATCTGGTGAATGGCTTTGTGGACTGCACGGCGGAGACCTTCTTTGACGGTATCATGCGCCTGGAGGCCGGTTGCTCCCTGCGGCTGGAGCAGGACGGCAAAAAAACATATCGCCGCTATTATACCCTGCCTTATAAAGAGACACTGATCAGCGAGGCGGGGGATAAAGAGGCGCAGGCGTTTCGGCAGCTTTTCCAACAGTCTGTGCGTCTGCGCCTGCGCGCGGATGTACCGGTGGGGAGCTGCCTGTCCGGCGGCCTCGATTCCTCGGCTATCGTGTGTGAGAGCAGCAGACGGCTCCGGGAGCAGGGCGCAAAGGAAATACAGAAGACCTTTTCTTCCTGCTACCAGGGCGATCCCAATGACGAGCGTGCATATATTGACGCGGTGGTGCGGCAGACAGGCGTAGAGGCGCACTATACCTACCCCACCGGGGATACGCTCTTCCGGGATCTGGATCATCTGATCTATACACAGGATGAGCCGTTCGTTTCCACCAGCATGTATGCCTCTTACTGCGTGATGAAACTGGCCCATGAAAACAACACAAAGGTCCTGCTGGACGGCCAGGGAGCGGATGAGATCCTGTGCGGTTATCGCAAGGCGCGTGTCTACTACATCAAGCGCCTGCTCTCCGCCGGAAAACTGGCTCGTGCGGCAAAGGAGATTGCCTGGTATCTGCCCTATATGCGCAAGGGCAAAAACGTGTCACTGCTTGCAGACCTCAATATGATCCGGCAGTTTCTCGGCAAGTCCAGCAGCGGCGACATCCGTCATCGCTATCTGGAAGGGCGGTTTGCAAAGCGCCGGCTCACCAACAGCTATGCCGATAACGAACGCTTTCTGCTCAACGACTTTGACCGCATCGTGCTCCCGGCGTTGCTGCGCTATGTGGACCGCAATTCCATGGCCTTCTCCATTGAGGACCGCCTGCCCTTTCTGGACTACCGGCTGGTGGAATACACGATGGGTCTGCCGCTCAATGCCAAGATCAGCGACGGCTATTCCAAGGCCATCATGCGCAGGGCACTGGATATGCCGGAGGTGATTCGCAGGCGCCGAGACAAGATCGGCTTCTATACGCCTGAAAATTCCTGGATGGCTGCCCACAGCGCGGAATACCGCGCCGTGTTCACTGCGACTGACTTTCGGGCGCGCCGCTACATAGATCCGAAAAAGATTGCCGCCGATTGGGACAGCCTCACTCGCGGCAAGGACGATATCGGTCTGTTCCGCTATATCTGTCTGGAAAAGTGGATGCGAATTTTTGACGTGCAAACAGCATGTAAAACGGAGAGTTAGCAATGGAAAAGAAGAGAAAGATCCTGATCATTGTTGAGAATCTGCCCGTCCCCTTTGACACCCGCGTCTGGCAGGAGGCTACGACACTGGCTGCACACGACTATACCATTTCGGTGATCTGCCCGGTAGGAAAGGGCTATACCAAAGAGGAAGAAACATTGGAGGGCGTGCATATCTTCCGCCACAGGCTGCCCCCGGAGGGGAACGGCGCCATCGGATATTTTCGTGAATATGGTACAGCACTCAAGGAGGAACTGCGCCTTGCCAAAAAAGTCTACCGGGAGATCGGCTTCGATGTGATCCACGGCTGCAACCCACCGGATGATATTTACCTCGTGGCCTCACGTTTTAAAAAGTACGGTGTCCGCTATGTGTTCGATCATCACGATATCTGCCCCGAGCTCTTTGAGGCGAAATTCGGCAGCACCAAAGGGCTGCTGTATAAGAGTCAGGTCTGGCTGGAGCGCCAGACCTATCGCCACTGCACCTTCGCCTTCGTCACGAATGAGAGCTATCGGAAAATCGCCATTGAGCGGGACCATATGCCGCCGGAAAAGGTCATCGTCCTGCGCAGCGGGCCCAGGCTCGAGCGTATGCGCATTCTGCCGCCCGACCCGTCCATCCGCCGCGGCTATCCCTGCATGGTGGGCTATGTGGGGGTGATCGGACAGCAGGAGGGTATCGAGTATATTCTGCAGGCAGCACAGTATATCAAAGCCCGGGAGAACAACATTTTCTGGGGCATCGTCGGGGGTGGCCCGCATTGGGAGGCGCTGAAAAAACAGGCCCATGAAATGGGGCTGGACGACTGTGTGGAGTTTACCGGCCGTGTGGATGACGAGACGATGCTTCGATACCTCAATACAGCCGATGTCTGCGTCAACAGCGACACCTACAACGCAATGAACGACAAGAGCACCATGAACAAGGTGCTCGAATACATGGCTCTTGGCAAGCCCATCGTACAGTTTGACCTGACCGAGGGGCGCTTCTCGGCGCAGGAGGCCTCGCTCTATGCCAAGCGGAACGACGCGGAAGACATGGCCCGAAAAATTCAGGAGCTTATGGCGGATCCTCAGAAAAGAGAGTATATGGGGAATTTCGGCCGCAATCGCATCCTGAATGATCTGTGCTGGGACAAAACCAGTCTGGCACTGCTCGAGGGCTACGAGAAGCTCTTTACCGGACAATTTGATTAATCCCGGAACGAAGCCGCAGGACTGTGAAAAACGCATTCACAGTCCTGCGGCTTCGTTCATGCTCTCCTGCTGGCTGCGGTACCACTGTTCAGCCATCAGGATGTTAAAGGTGAGCTGGTGCTTCTTGCGGTTTTTCTGGAAGTATTCCCAAACGGCCTGCACTGTCTTGCCGTCAAGCCATCCGTCGCGAACAAGGTGACTGTGCTCCAGCAGCTCCTTCGTGTATTCATAGGTGCTGCCCTCCAGGAGCCATTTTTGCAGCGGTACATAAAAGCCCTGCTTCGGCCGATCGAGCATGTCCTTTGGCACATACTGATACAGCAGATCCCGCAGAATGCGCTTGCTGACACCGTCGGAATATTTGAAGCTGTCGGGCAGCGTCCAGGCAAATTCCAGCAGATCCCGGTCCAGCATGGGAATGCGGCTTTCAAGAGACACCGCCATACTGGCACGATCGACCTTATAGAGAATGTCGTCCGGGAAATAATATTCCATGTCTGCCAGCTGCATGGATGCATAGGGACTGGCAAGCTTTGCCTTCACCTCCTCAAGCGGCGGGAGACAAGCGCCGGGTACCAGACTCAAAACTTCAATATCGCGCCGATATTGAATCATCTCACGCACCTGATTGATGTTGTCAGCGCGCAGACAAGAGGCAGCCTTGTAATAGAAGGGCTTTTCCGTCAGGCCCAGCCTCTGCAGCAGCTCAGCGGCCGGAAGCCGCAGAAATGCCGGAACTCTGCGGACCTTTTGCCAGAGCCTGGGCGTTTCCCAGTAGCGCTCATAGCCGCAAAAGAGCTCATCCCCCGCGTCACCGCTGAGCGAGACCGTTACCTTTGACCGGGTCAGCTTGCTGACAAAGTAGGTGGAGATTATCGAGGAATCGCTCAGCGGTTCGGAAAAATAGTAGGGGAGGGCAGGAATAAGCTCCTGCATCTCCCGCTCTGTCAGCATGAGCTCCGTATGGTCTGTGCCGAGATGCGCCGCAATTTCCGCGGCAAAACGGGATTCGTCAATCTTGGGATCGTCATAGCCGATGGTAAAGGTCTTGACTGGGCGGTCAGAGAGCTTTTGCATGATCGACACGACCAGCGGGCTGTCGATTCCGCCGGACAGAAAGGCCCCGACCGGCACGTCGGCCACCATCTGCCCGCGGATGGATTCGGTCAGAAGCGCTTCCAACGCTTCCTTGGCTTCCGAATAGCTTCCGGTAAAAGGACATGCCTGCCCGTGAAGCGCGGTCTCCGCAAGGGACCAGTAGGGAGAGATGTCCCAGGCGTTGAAAGGCTCGCGAAGCGTGAGGATACACCCGGCCGGAAGCTTAAGGATCCCCTTGTAAATGGAGGACGGCGCGGGGACATATTTATACATCAGGAAAGCAGCCAGCGCATCCCGGTCGATCTCGGGAGAAAAGCCGGGGACACACAGAAACAGCGCCAGATCAGACGCGAAGGCAAAGAAAGGCTTGCCGGATTCATCCTGCGCCATGCCGTAATAAAGGGGCTTTTCTCCGGCGCGGTCACGGGCAAGCCGTAACACCTTCTCCTGCCGGTCATATACGGCAAGCGCAAACATGCCCTTTGAGAGCTGAAGCGTCTCTTCGAGGCCATAGGCTTCAATCGCCTCCAGCAGGATCTCCGTGTCGGAATGACCGCGGAAGCCGGACACACAGCCATCATTCAGGAGCATGTCCCGCAGCTCAGGGGCGTTGTAAATCTCACCGTTATAGCTGAGCACATAGCGCCCCGAGGCTGAGAGCATCGGCTGTGAGCCGGCTGCGGAAAGGTCCAGGATCGAAAGACGCCGGTGCCCCAGCGTCCAGCCGGACTGATCGTCAAACCAGAAGCCTTCGGCGTCCGGCCCGCGATGGCGCATCCGGTCCGTCATGGCACGGATGAGCGCGGGTCGGTCTATTCTGTTGTTGCAAAAGCCGGCAATGCCACACATAAATCGATACCTCTCTGCGTTTATCGGAACAGATAATCAGTATTCCGTCGTAACCATGTCGCGCTCGATGGGCTTGTCCTGGGCGATATTGCGGTTGATGCCGGCCCAGCTGATCCCCTCATAATTGCCCTCGTAATCCAGCTCGTCAAACTGTCTCACAAGGTCCACGATGCACTTGTCGGGATAACGCGCGGGCAGCTCGGCAAACTCCTTATCCTTTTGGGTGATAACCAGCACGTCGCTTGCCGTGCAGACCGCATGCAGATCATCGGAGATGATCTGATGCAGATGGGGCAGCTTTGCCTGGATGAAATCCGCATTGGTGCCGGTGAGCTGGGAAAGGCGCACATTGCGGTCATAAATGCGCATGTTATAGCCTTTGCCGTAGAGCACCTCAACCACATCCACAATGGGGCTGTTGCGCAGATCGTCCGTCCCTGCCTTGAAGCTCAGACCGAGAACACCCACATTGCGGCGTCCTTTGCTCTCAATGATCTCCACAGCGGTCCTCTTCTGGATCTCGTTGGACTGCTCAATGCTGTTGATCACAGGCACATCGACATAGAGATCGTGGGCCAGCGTGCGCAGAGCCTTGGAATCCTTGGGCAGGCAGGAGCCGCCGTAGGCAAAGCCGGGTTTAAAATAATAGGGGGAGATATTGAGCTGCTTATCCTTGCAGAAAATATCCATGACCTTATGGCTGTCAATATCCAGCTGCTTGCAGATATTTCCGATCTCATTGCCGAAGACGATCTTGAGGGCGTGAAAAGTGTTGTTCACGTACTTCATGATCTCGGCCACGCGAATATCCGTGCATACGAATTCAGCGGGAATGTCCTTATAGATTTCCCGGAAGACGGCCTCGGCCTTTTCGCTGTCAGTGCCGATGAGCGTGATGGGGGGATGCATATAATCCTGGACAGAGGTGCCCTCACGCAGAAATTCAGGGTTGGATACGACCGTAAAGCCTGCGCCGCGCTCCTTGCCGGAGGCCTCGGCGATGATCTCGCCGACCTTCTGGTTCGTGCCGGGGAGAACGGTACTGCGGATGGCGATGATATGAAAGCCGTCCTTTTCACGGAGGCCCTCGCCGATCTGCCGGGCAACCCTGTAAATGTAATCGAGATTCAGGTGCCCGTCTTTGCGGCTGGGTGTACCGACGCAAATGAAAGAGACGTCTGTATGTTTCACGGCATATTTGTAATCCGTGGTCGCTTCCAGCATTCCGCGATCATGCGCCTCTTTGACAAGCTCCTCAATGTCCGCCTCGATAATGGTGGGCTTGCCCGCGTTGATGAGGTCGACCTTTCCCTGGGTGTGGTTTACACCGATCACATGATGCCCAAGCTTAGCGAGACATGCCGCGCCGACACAGCCTACATATCCCAAACCGAAAATGCTGATATTCATTCCAGAATTCTCCTTATTTTTACAAACTGTACTGCGTGAAACGCATAATTGTACCCGTATATGTCAGGGCAGATTGAAAAGCATATCTATTATATCATGCTTTGCCTGACCAGACAATAACTGCATGGCAAAAAATGCATGACCGAATCGTCATTCGTCCGACAAGCGCGGGCGAGAACGCTTTACTTTTGTGGAAATAAGAGGTAGAATAAAAGAAAGCTTTCTGTAGGAGGATGCGCTCTGAAAACGATGGTTTTATCGAACAAGCGGCTGCGTGTAAAGAGGCTGAAAGAGCTGATCGCCGTCACACTGAGCGCCTTCGTGATCCTGCTGCTGTGCGGGGCCGGCAAAGAGAGCGGCGCGCAGACCGGGAGAGTCTTTGAGGCGGAACAGGCGCTTCCCCTGGGACACAGCCAGATCGTGGAGGATGAAAGCGCTTCCGGCGGAAAAGCGGTAATCGTCTACGCAAAGCCTGACGAGGGGGTCGCCTTTCAGGTGGAGATCACGCAGGACGGCGTCTACGACCTGGTTTTCACCGGGAAAGGGTTCGAGCATGACAAGCTGGATTACGTTTTCGTAGACGGTTGTCAAATCAGTGAATTGCGCCTGCCGGAGGATGGAGAATACGGCGCGCGGGTGATACCGAAAACACCCTTGAGCGCAGGCAGCCATGAGATCAGCGTGCGCGTGAGGCGCGGCAATTTTTATCTGGACAGTCTCACCGTCATTCCGACGGAGCCGATCCCTGAAAGCTTCTACGATGTGAGTCCCACGCTCAGCAATCCCAAGGCGACCGAGGAGACGAAGGAGCTTTTCCGCTTCTTATGCGATTGCTACGGACGCTATACCCTCTCCGGCCAGCACTGTCCCGGCGGCCTCAACGGAGAGGAGATACAGGCAATCTATTCCGTCACAGGGGAATACCCGGCCATCCTGAGCATGGATATCCGGGACTATTCCGAAAGCAGAAAATATTTCGGCGCGGAGGGCGACACTGTCGAACATGCCTTGGAATATCACCGGGCGGGAGGAATCGTGAGCTTTTGCTGGCACTGGAACGCGCCGGCACAGACTATTCTGCCGAGCGGTGAAAAGGGAAGCGAACCGGCCTGGCATCAGGGCTATCGGGAGAACAACAGCACCTTTAATATCCTGCGTGTCATGCATGGGGATGAACCGGACTTGAAAAGGGCGCTGGATATGGACATTCAGGCTGTCGCCGCCCAGCTCAAGCGTCTGGAGGAGGAGGGGGTGCCCGTCCTGTGGCGTCCGCTGCATGAGGCCTCCGGCGGATGGTTCTGGTGGGGGGCTGACGGACCGGATGCCTTCAAGCAGCTCTGGATCTACCTTTATAAAACCTTAACCGAGGTATACCGCTGCAATAACCTGATCTGGGTCTGCACCTGCCTGGATGCAGACTGGTATCCCGGAGATGCCTATGTTGATATTCTGGGGGATGACATCTATACTTTGCCGCGACAGTACGGACCGCAGATCCAAAACTTTCTGGCGCTCGGGGACTGCTCTCCGGCCGGACGCATCCTGGCACTGACGGAAACAGGCGCCCTGCCGGATGTGGACCAGGGCTTTGCGGCAAATGTGCGCTGGTCCTGGTTCTGCGGCTGGGAATACGGCTATGTGGTGAAGGACGGCGCATACTCTCCGGAGTATACCGAAGAGGACATGCTTCGGAAAATCTATGGCAGTGAACATGTCCTGAACCTTGACAGACTCAAGCAAATGCGAAAATGAATATGCAGGGAGAAAACCCATGAATATAGTCCTTTTATCCGGCGGTTCAGGCAAGCGCCTTTGGCCGCTGTCCAATGAAGTACGTTCCAAGCAGTTTATCAAGATTTTCCGGAAGCCCATGGCCCGGGAGGGAGATCCGGACGCCTATGAATCCATGCTGCAGCGGGTGTATCGCCAAATCAGAAGCGTAGACCCCGGCGCTTTTGTGACAGTCGCTACTTCAAAGTCTCAGGTTTCCGCTATTCATAACCAGCTCGGGGATGTGAGCATCTCTGTTGAGCCCTGCCGTCGAGATACCTTTCCGGCAATCGCCCTGGCAGCGGCATACCTTCATGACGTGATCGGCCTGCCTGCGGACGAGGCGCTTGTTGTGTGCCCGGTGGACCCCTATGTGGACGCCGATTATTTCCGCTGTGTTGAGCGCCTGTATAAAGCGGCCCAGCAGGGGAAGAACAGGCTCACGCTCATGGGCATTGAACCGACTTATCCCTCGGAAAAGTACGGCTATATCAAGCCCGACGGCAAGGGCGGCTACACCTTTACGGAAAAGCCGGACAGGAAAAAGGCGGAGGAATACATCGCCGCGGGCGCTCTTTGGAACGGGGGCGTGTTTGCATTCAGGCTCTCCTATGTGCTGGACAAGGCACAGGAGCTCCTTGGCACGGCGGCGTATTCGGAACTTTTCCACAACTACGCCGGGCTTCGAAAAATCTCCTTCGATTACGCGGTGGTGGAGCAGGAGACCGATATCGAGGTCATGCGCTATGCCGGGACCTGGAAGGATATCGGTACCTGGAATACCTTTACAGAGGCGATGGAGGATGAAATAATCGGCCGCGGCATGATCGGCGACGGCTGCGAGGGCGTACATATCGTCAACAACCTCAACCTGCCCATCCTTGCCATGGGACTCAAGGATACGGTAATCGCAGCAGGGCCCGACGGTATTCTGATCTCATCCCACGACGCGGCAGACAGGATCAAGCCCTATGTGGACAAGCTCAGCCAGCAGATCATGTTTGCGGAAAAAAGCTGGGGCAGGTATCATGTACTGGATGTTCAGGATCATTCCATGACCATCCTTGCCGCCCTGAATCCCGGCCAGCACATGAGCTATCACAGCCACGATCACCGGGATGAGGTTTGGACGGTGATCCGCGGCTCCGGCAGAACCATCGTGGACGGGATGGAGCAGCAGATTCGCACCGGCGATGTGATCACCATGGAGGCAGGCACCCGGCATACGGTGATTGCCGGAGACGAAGGCCTGCAGCTCATTGAGGTGCAGATCGGCAGTGAGATCAGCGCTGCGGACAAGCGCAAGTATGAACTATGAACACACCCTTTCTGCTTGAGCCCGCGGCCAAGGACTATCTCTGGGGCGGCTCAAGGCTGAACGACGATTTCGGAAAGAATATCGCGCTCTCCCCGCTCGCCGAGACCTGGGAATGCAGCACCCATCCGGACGGGGAATCCCGTGTGAACGGGGAAAGGCTCAGCCTGGTTCTGGCCAGACACCCGGAATGGCTCGGCAGCCACCCATTGAAAACCACCGGAGGAAAGGCAGAGCTGCCCATCCTCATCAAGCTCATTGATGCGCGGCAGGATCTTTCCGTGCAGGTACACCCGGACGATGCCTATGCGCTGGAGCAGGAAGGCTGCCTCGGCAAAACGGAGATGTGGTATGTACTGGCGGCAAAGCCCGGGGCAAAGCTGGTTTACGGATTTGATCAGACTGTAACAGAGGCTCAGGTGCGGCGGGCGATCCGGGACGGAAAGCTCGACATGCTGTTGAACCATGTCTCGGTGAAGAAGGATGATCTTTTCTATATTGAGGCAGGGACAGTGCACGCCCTGGGGGCCGGCTGCGTCATTGCGGAAATCCAGGAAAGCTCCAACCTTACCTATCGTCTGTGCGACTATGACCGTGTGGGGCGGGACGGAAGGAAGAGAGCGCTGCACATCGACAAGGCTTTGCAGGTTGCACGGCTTCAATCATCAGCGGTCCCGCGCCAGCCGATGCGTGTGCTCCGCTATCGGGGCGGCTGGGCATCGGAGCTTTTGACGCGCTGCCGCTATTTCCAGGTAGAGCGGGTACTGCTGAACACGGAAATCCACCGGGAGCTTGTCCGTTTCCAAACCGATACAAATTCCTTTCACGCCTTGCTGTGCGTGGAGGGCTGCGGCAGCTTCAGCGGCGAGGGGTTTATGCTCAATTTCTTCAAGGGCGACTGCATCTTTGTTCCGGCGGACAGCATCCCGTTGAAACTGCACGGTAAGGCACAGCTCCTGGATGTGAGCTGCTGAGACGAAAGAGGATACAAAATGGATCACAGAAAAGAGTATGAACGCTGGCGGAGAGAGGCTCAGGACGATGAACTGCTCAAAGAACTCCGCGACATGACTGAGGCAGACATTGAGGATGCGTTCTATCGCCATCTCAGCTTCGGAACCGGGGGCTTGCGCGGCACGCTCGGGGCGGGCACGAACCGTATGAATATCTATGTGGTGGCCAGGGCAAGCCTGGGCCTGGCGCACTATATCGGAGAGGGCGGCAGCGTGGTGATCGGCTATGACAGTCGTCTGAAAAGCGATGCGTTTGCCAGGACCGCCGCCTGCGTTTTTGCTGCGGCAGGGGTAAAAGCGCATATCTGGCCGGAGCTCCTCCCGGTGCCTGCCGTTTCTTACGCTGTGCGCCGGTTGAAGGCGTCTGCGGGTGTGATGATTACCGCAAGCCACAATCCGGCCCAATACAACGGCTATAAGGTGTACGGCCCCGACGGATGCCAGATCACCTCAGAAGCTGCCGCTGAAATCTTAAAGGAAATCAGCAGCCTTGACCTCTTTGAAAATACCTGTTTGATTGCCTTTGAGCAAGGACTGAGGGACGGCAGTATCACATATATCGACGAAAGTGTGCTCACGGCTTACCTGCAGGAGATTCAAGGGCAGAGTGTTCTGTACGGAGATGAGATCGACCGAAACGTCGCCATCGTCTATACGCCGCTCAACGGCGCCGGCCTTAAGCCTGTGACGCGCGCACTCAGGGACGCCGGCTTTCAGAATATCACAGTTGTCGAAGAGCAGCGAAACCCGGACGGGCATTTCCCCACCTGTCCCTACCCGAATCCCGAGATCCGGGAGGCGATGGAGCTGGGACTGAAAACCTGCGCGCGCGTCCACGCAGACCTTCTTCTTGCCACCGATCCTGACTGTGACCGCTGCGGCATCGCTGTGCGTGGGACGGATGGGGCGTATCAGCTCCTTTCCGGAAACGAGGCGGGGCTTCTGCTGCTCGACTATATCTGCGCCCAGCGTTCAAAACATGGAAAAATGCCCGCTCACCCTGTCTTCGTCAAGACCATTGTGACAATGGATCTCGCGGAAAAGATCGCAGCGCATTACGGCGTTGAGACCGTGAATGTCCTCACCGGATTCAAGTTTATCGGTGAGGTCATCGGAAAACTGGAAAACGAAGAGGACTATATCTGCGGCTTTGAGGAGAGCTACGGCTATCTCACCGGCAGCTATGTTCGGGACAAGGACGGCGTGAACGCAGCTTTCATGATTGCGGAAATGTTCGCCTTCTACAAGACCCGGGGAATCAGTCTGGCGGAAAAGCTTGCCGATCTTTACCGCAGCTATGGATACTGTCTGAACACTCTGCGCACGTATTCCTTCCCCGGGAGCGCAGGCATGGAGAAAATGGCGGAGATTATGGCCGCGTTTCGCCGGGGATTGGAGACGATCGGCGGGGAAAGGGTCCTCAGTACCGAGGATTTCAGTCTCGGACTCAATGGGCTGCCGAGGTCCGACGTACTCAAGTTCCGCCTGGAAAACGGCTCGGTGGTGGTGCGTCCCTCCGGCACGGAGCCGAAGCTTAAGACCTATTTCTCCGTCACAGCGGATAACCGGCAGCAGGCTGAGCGGATCGAAAAACGCCTTGCTGCCGATCTGGAGAAGAGATTCTGACACCGTTCCCTGACAGAAAGCCGGCTTGACAATTCCTGCCGGAAGGATATTCGCATGTCGGGGAAGAGCATGACTACATGGACAAAGGACATAACCGATATGAAAGATTTCAAATTTCAGAAAGTCCTCTCTCCGCTGCAGGCCTGGTCCTACGCTTACGGCTGCATCATGTGCTGGGGCGCCTTCGTTATGACGGCAACGATGTTCCTGCCCCAGGGCGGCGTTGTCGGCTCCCTGCTGGCCTATCCGGTGGGCGGCTTCTTTATTATTCTCATCGCTATGAATTATCACTATCTTTCCTCTCTGTGCCCGGCAAACGGCGGGATTTTCTATCTGCTTCAGAACACCATGGGACGAGGCCATGCCTTTGCCGCCTCCTGGGCCATCTGCTTTGCCCATCTGCTCATCATCCCCCTGAACGCCCGTGCCCTTGCGCAGCTGATCCGCGCAGTGATGCTGGAGTATTTCCAGGTGGAATATCACGTCCTGATCCCCGGGACGAAGGTCCTGGTCGTAGATTTCTTTTTGATTTTTCTGACCCTGATCTGTTTTGCCTATGTGAATTTCAAGGGGATTCGCGTGAGTGCAAGCGTTCAGACGACAGGGGCTGTGATTCTGGCCGCAGGGATCGTCCTGATGTTTTTCATGGCATTGTTCTCCGGCGTTGATATCCGGGAGAAAATGACCCCTGCTTTTTATCCCGGCAGCGATCCTGTCGTCTCCTTTATGCTGATTTTTATTATGATCCCGTGGGCTTTTGTGGGCTTTGATTCTGCCCCCGCCCTCTCCCGGGAGGCGGCCTTCTCCAAGAAATTGCTGGGAAAAATCATGATCATGGCGATTCTGTTCGGTACCTTCAGTTATATGTCCCACATCGTGATTACGCTGCTCGGCGCGCCACAGCCCTGGCCGGAATATGTGCACAATATCGGCAAAGGACTGGAGAGCATCGCGGTGGTGGCCGCCATCCGCAGGCTGTACGGTACAGGTGGGTTGATCCTTGCGCTTATCACGCTCCTCGGCGGCATTGTGACCGGCGTGAACGGCAGCATTGCCAATGTGAGCCGCTTGTTTTATACCATGTCCCGCAGCAATTCTCTTTTTCCTGTTCTTGGCAAAACCAATGATAAAGGCGTGCCGGACAGGGCCATCAATTCCGCGGTCATCGCATCCCTCGTGCTGGTGCTCATCTCAACAACCTTCAATACGGTCGAGATGGTAGCTTCTATCTGCACTGCTTTCGGATATGGCTACTGCTCTCTCTCCGCCCTTCTCAACGCAAGAAAACAGGGGAACAGGCGATATATGTTTACCGGGGCAACAGGGCTGCTCGTCTGCATCGTATGGCTGGTGTTCCTGTCCATACCGATTTTGCCCATCAAGTCCTTTTTGAGCGCAAAGCTCTATGTCAGCCTTGGCGTCTGGGTATTTATCGGCATATGGGGATACGCGATTACCTGCCGTAAGCCCGACACCATTCTGGATACATAACAGACGTATGGAAGAATCCACGAAGCGATACGCCTGAAAGAGTTTCAGTCTTAGTCTATACAGAGAGGAAGTGAAGCATTTTGCATCGTCGAGGGGAGGATAACGCCTTACGGCATTTGGATTTTACCGTTATTGATATTTTTTTGATGCAGCTTAGCTTCATGCTCATGTATTGGGCGACCGGGCACAGGGGGATCATCTACCTGGACCCGACATACCGTATCCAGCCGATCATCTTTTTCAGCGGCCAGATGGCGCTGGGGCTGTTCTCGGATTGCTATGACGGCATCCTCGTCAGGGACAAGCACGAGGAGTTCATCGTCATGCTGCGCTACACCTTTGAGGTTTGGCTTTTGTGCGGCGTGTTTGTGATTCTTGCGAATATCAAGGCGAAGCTGCCGCAGCTTTTGATGGCCACGCTTTTCTACTTTGACCTGGCATTTTTCGGGCGTGAGTTCAATAAATTCCTGCACCGAAGAAGTAGGCCTGACCGCCGACATGTGCTTGTAGTTACATCCAGCGACCAGGTGAGAAGGGCCATACTCAAAATCAATCACAGCGGCGCCGCCGATGATCATGAGATCATGGGGATCTGTCTTACTGACGATGCCGAGCTCGGTCAGTTTTCTGATCTGAATATCCCGGTTCTTTACATAACAGATCCAAACCTGCTGCCGACGCTGACAACCTGGTGGATCGACGATGTATTCGTCCTCAGTACCGAAAAGGGCGGCTATCCCAAGGAGCTGATGGAGGACTTTCTCACCATGGGCATGACCATCCATTACAGTCTCTCGGTTCTGGATGATTTCAACTTTGCCAAGACAGATGTGGACAGCCTCGGCGATTATAAGGTTATCACCAACTCCACCCACTTCATTACCGACCGCGCGGCCTTCATGAAGCGCAGCATGGACATCGCGGGCGGCCTTGCGGGCAGCTTTGTCACGATCCTTCTGGCGTTCGTGATCGGCCCCGTCATTTATATAAAATCTCCCGGGCCCATCTTCTTCAAACAGAAGCGCGTCGGTCTCAACGGCAAGTTTTTTTATATGTACAAATTCCGCAGTATGTATCTGGACGCCGAGGAGCGTAAGGCGGAGCTTATGGCTAAGAACAAGATCAAGGACGGCCTGATGTTTAAGATGGATGACGATCCGCGCATCATCGGAAGCGAAAAGAAGGGGAAGGACGGCAAGCCCAGGGGAATCGGCAACTTTATACGCAATACCAGCATTGACGAGTTCCCGCAGTTTTTCAACGTCCTCAAGGGGGACATGAGTCTCGTCGGCACACGTCCGCCGACTATTGACGAGTGGAACAACTATGCCCCGCGCCATCGTGTCCGCATGGCGGTCAAGCCTGGTATAACCGGCATGTGGCAGGTCAGCGGGCGCAGCAAGATCACGGATTTTGAGCAGGTCGTGGCCCTGGACAAAAAATATGTGGAAAACTGGTCACCGCTGCTTGATATCCGTATCCTGTTAAAAACGGTCAAGGTTGTTCTGAACCATGACGGCGCATCGTGAACCGGGCGTATACGCCAATCACCCGCACCGTCAAACGGGGCACAGAGAGCCGATGGATGCCCGCTTGCAAAACAGCCGGGCTGATGGTATAATAAAACCCGTATGTTGTTTTGAAATAATCAGGTTGCTTCAATAAAAGCGCGGACCGAAGGATCCGTTGCCTGTTCTTTTAGGAGAGTAGCATGTCATCCAATAAAATTGCAAGAATCAATGACGATATTCAGCGCGTTATTTCCGCCAAGCTGCGGGATATCAAAGATCCGCGTGTGCAGCAGGGCATGATCAGCGTCACCCGCGTAGAGACAACGGGCGACCTGCGTTACAGTAAAATCTGGCTCTCTGTGATGGGCCTGAAAGACGAAAAAGAATTTCGCCGCGGTATCAAATCCGCCGGCGGCTGGCTGCGCCATGAGCTTGGGGCTGTGCTGAATCTGCGTTATACGCCCGAGCTGGTATTTGAGCTGGACCACAGCATCGAATACGGGGCGCATATCAATGAGGTTATCAATTCCCTGGATATCAGACAGGATGAGGATTCGGACGATGGACTATGAAAGCTGCGCAAAGCTCCTGCTGACGCATGAGGATATCCTGATCCTTACACACATGAATCCGGACGGGGACACGGCCTCCTGCGCTGCGGCTCTGTGCAGCGCACTGCGGCGCGGCGGACGAAGGGCGTATGTTTTCCCGAATCCCCAGATGGGCAGGAAGCTGCGTCCTTATTGTGAGAAATACTATGCGCCTGCCGACTTCAAGGCAAAGTATGTCGTTTCAGTCGATGTTGCAGACGAAAAGCTTTTCTGCCTGGGTTATGATGGAAAGGTTGACCTGTGTATTGACCATCACCCCTCCAATACGCATTTCGCGGAGAAGAGCTTTATTCAGGATGAAAAAGCTGCCTGCGCGCAGATCGTTATGGGAATAATCCTCAGCATGAATGCCGATCTCACGCAGGAGGAGGCTACCGTTCTTTATATTGGCCTTTCAACCGATACCGGGTGCTTCCAGTATAACAACACGGATGCGGAAGCCTTTGAGGCGGCTGCCGAGCTGATGCGCTGCGGCGCTGATAATCTGAGCGTGAATACCGTGTTTTTCCGGAAGGTGTCGTCGGCCCGGCTTAAACTGGAGAGCATGATATACGATACCATGCGCTTTTATCTGGGAGGCCGGATCGCTGTGGCAACCGTGACGCAGGATATGATTCGCAAAACGGGCGCAGTGGAGGATGATCTGGATGATCTGGCAGGTCTTGCCGGACGCTCTGAAAAGAGCCTTGTCAACATTACCATCCGGGAAAAGGAAAACGGGGCCTGCCGCGTATCCGTGCGCTCCTTCCCCGGCATAAACAGCAGCGATATCTGCAAGGTCTTCGGCGGCGGCGGACACGCTGCGGCAGCAGGCTGCACGATAGAAGGCACGCCGGAGCATGTGCGTAATCTTCTTGTCGGCGTGGTGGAAGAGGTCTGGAAATGAACGGTATCCTCCTTGTGGATAAGGAACAGGACTGGACCAGCAATGACGTGGTTATCAAGCTCAAGGGTATCCTGCATGAGCGGCGTATCGGGCATTCCGGAACGCTCGATCCTATGGCGACCGGCCTTCTCGTGGTATTCGTCGGAAGGGCGACCCGGGCTGTGGAATTTGCGGAGCATGACAGAAAGCGTTATCTTGCCTGCCTGCGGCTGGGTATTACTACCGATACACAGGATATTACCGGAAGCATACTGGAACGGAAGCAGGTTTGTGTCACTGAGGCGGAGCTGGTCTCGGCGCTTGCGCGCTTTCGCGGCGAGCAGCAGCAGATCCCGCCCATGTATTCAGCGATCCGCGTCGGGGGAAAACGCCTGTATGAAATTGCCAGAAAGGGCGGAGAGATTCAGCGCGCGCCGCGTCCCATCACGATCCATGAGCTGCGGCTCCTTGGGAAGGAGGGAGAGGACTGGCTGCTGGACGTTAGCTGTTCTAAAGGCACCTATATCCGCACGCTCTGCCACGATATCGGTCAAAGCCTCGGCTGCGGCGCATGCATGAGCGCGCTGCGGCGGACAGAGGCAGGGAGCTTCTCCGTTGACGATGCCCTCCGGATTGCGGATGTACAGCGCCTGCGGGACGAAGGGAAGATCGAGAGCAGTCTCCTCCCCGTGGACAGTCTTTTTTCCCGGGAAATGTCCTGCACGGCAACGGAAAGCGAAACACGCCGCATTTATTGCGGATCGGATTATCCGACAGCGCACGAAGACGGCGTATACCGCGTATATGATCCTGACGGCAGATTTCTCATGCTCGGCAGAGCGGAAGCCGGGATCATGAAGACCATAAAAAGCTTTTATGAGGTATGAAGGCTATGGCACAATTGAAGCGCAGTATTGCGCTCGGCTTTTTTGACGGAGTCCATATCGGGCATGGCGCGCTGCTCAACAAGACGAAGTCGCGTGCCCGGGAGCTGGGCGCGGTCCCTTCTGTCCTATCCTTTGACGTACACCCGGACAAGCTTGTCTTCGGAAAAGATGTGCCGCTGATCAACAGCGCTATCAGCCGTGAGGAAATCATTCGCCGCTGCTATGGGATCAACGATGTGGTGTTCATTCATTTTAACCGGCACACCATGTGCATGCCGTGGAAGGAGTTTGCCGACAACATTATTGAAGAGCTGGGCCTTGTATGGATCGTGGTTGGACATGATTTCTGCTTCGGTTACCAAGGCAAGGGGACAGCGGTGAAGCTGAAGGAATACTGTGCCGAAAAAAACATCGGCTGCGATATCATAGAACCGGTGTGTCTGGACGGCAGAATTGTGAGCTCCACTTATATTCGCAGGCTGATAGCAGACGGCGATATGGAACAGGCGGCCCGTTTCCTGGGCCATCCGCATACCCTCCAGGATACCGTACATTCCGGCTACCACCTCGGGACCAAGCTCGGCGCGCCGACAATCAATATGTGTTTCCCGGACGGCGTTATCGTACCCCGGCACGGCGTATACGCGGCAAAGGTTTATCTGGAGGACGGATCGGAGCATATCGCGGTGGCGAATGTGGGCATCAGACCGACCGTGAGTACGGACCGGTGCGTCAACGTGGAGACGCATCTGATCGAGTTTTCCGGCAATCTCTATGGGCGCCAGGCCCGTGTGGAGTTTTATAAGTTTCTTCGACCGGAACGGAAATTTCCCGACTATGAGGAACTGTCCCGGCAGATCAAACAGGATGCCGATGAAGCCAGGGTCTATTTCCGGCAGACGTCAGCATATGAATATGTTCAGACTTGATGCAGAGAGGAGAAAACCATGAGCAACAATCAAACTGCAGAATACAATGCAAAGCCCGTCAAAAAGCGCCGTTCCCTGTGGTGGCTCTGGCTTATATTGATTCTGGTGGCTTTTGCCGGGGGAATCATTGCAGGCCTGAAGCTGAATACCATGCCGCTGCCGATGCAGGTGAAAGACAAACTGTATCCCGTGATCGAATCCTATATCCCCGGCGGAACAAAACCGCATATGCCGATTGCAGCGCCTGAGGCGACGGCCGCCCCTGCGCTGACTGCGGCTCCCGAATCCACTGCGGCTCCTGTGCTGACGGCCGCCCCTGAAGCGGCTCCCGAATTCTCTCCTGTACCGGAAGCCAATATTGCTCCGGAGGTGACGCCGTTTCCCACGGCCGAACCCGCAGCGGCATTTGAACCGCTGCTTGCCGCAGAGCCAATTACGGTGACGGCTCCTGCAGGTGAATCCGTCCCTGCCGCCGAAGCAACACCTGCGCCCAAGAATACGGTGGAGATGACGACTGCGGTGTCTGAAACAAACGCATTTGAAAGCAGCGCTCCTTCAAAATACATCGGTGTCGACAACGCTCTCCGAATTGCCCTTGAACATGCGGAGCACGCGAAAGAAGAGGTCGAGGTTGACGGCGTATATCGCACAAAAGACGATGAGGGCGCAGCTGTATATCATGTCAGCTTTCATATCGGAGAGATCTGTTACGACTACGTGCTCGATGCCTTCAGCGGAGAGATCCTGAGCTGGAAGATGACCGGGCTGAGCGCTTCTGAAACCCTGGCTTTCGCGGCAGATTTTCAGGGCAATGACCAGACGGAGGCAGAAGCTGCAGCCGCGCCGGAAATGATCAGCGACGAGCAGGCCAGAGAGTACGCCTATGCGCATGCCGGCGTAAAGGCGGCAGATGTGCTGCGCAGCAGCGTCGAGCTTGACCAGACCGGCGAAAAGGCTTGCTACCATGTGGTGTTCAGGATCACAGACCGCAGATTTGATTACAGCGTTGACGCCTGCACCGGCGAGATTCTGAGCTTTGAGCTTCGATAACGGAAAGAGAGACCGCTTTTCTTCAAATCAAAGCGGTCTCTTTTCTTAACTTTGGGTATATCCTGGACTTACGATACTCAGCCGCGCATGGAAATCAGCTTGTTCTTCAGCTCGCCTTCGATCTGGGCAAGCTCCTGCTCGGCCTGCTGGCGCTTGGCACGGCCTTCGTCCTGAATCTGCCGGACCTCGTCCAGCGTCTGGATCAGTTCAAGATTGGTCTTCTTGAGCGTCTCGATATCGACAATGCCGCGTTCAGCCTCTTTGGCGATATTGACGCTGCCCTGGTGCAGGGCTTCGGCATTTTTCATCAGCAGGGAGTTGGTCACATCGGTCACCTCACGCTGGGCTTTCATGGCCTGGTCAGAGTGGTACTGAGAAAGAGCCAGGACCATCTGGCTTTTCCAGAGGGGAATCGTGTTCATGATGGAGGAGCGGATCTTCTCTGCCATCAGGCTGTCGTTATTCTGGATCATGCGGATCTGCGGAGCCATCTGCACGGAGATGGTGCGTGTCAGCTCAAGATCGTGGATTTTCTTCTCGAAGCGGCCGATCATATTGGAGAAATCATTGGCTGCCTGCGCGTCCTCGGGAAGGCCCGTCTCGAGCGCCTTCGCCTTGTACTTGGGCAGCTCTTCATTGCGAAGCTGCTCAATGCGAAGCTTGCCGGCCAGGATGTACATGGTCAGCTCTTTGAGGTACTCCTGGTTCTTGTCATACATCTTGTCCATCAGGCTGATATCCTTCATCAGCGTGATTTCATGCTTCTCAAGGGATTCGACGATGTTGTCCACATTGGTCTCAGCCTTGTCGTAGGAGGCCTTCAGCTCTGCAATGCTCTGGGTGGATTTCTTAAACAGCCCCCTCAGGCCCTTCTTCTGCTCACCGTCAAAATTCAAGCCCTTGAGCTCCACGACCAGGTCGCCGAGCATGTTGCCGACCTCGCCGAGATCCTTGGTGCGCACGGTGCCGAGCGCAGCGCCCGAGAAATCAGAGATGTTTTTCTGGGCGTTGCTGCCGTAGTGCATGACCTGCTCGGTGTTCATGACGTCGATTTTCTCTGCAAAGCTGCGAACCGCGGCCTGCTCGGCAGGAGAGAGGCTGTTCAGATCGTATTCCTTTGCGGAGCTTTCTTCCGTCTTTTCTTCCTTGGCTTCCTCCTTGGGGGCAACCTCAACGGCGGCGGCAGCCGCGGCGGGGGTCGGGTCCAGCGTCAGGGAGGGGATATGGCTCTCTTCGTTCATGCTGTCTGCGTCCTTTCTGTCAAATATCAAAATCCTTATTGCCGGAGAGGCCCTCTCTGGCAAGCATGGTGTTCATGACCTCAATGTCCGTCTCAATATCCAGCGCCTGGTCTTCAAACAGGGAATCCAGCCGCTTTTTATAAGCCTCGATCGCGGCATCGAGCATTTCGTTGATGTTCTTCATGCTCTTGTCCAGATTCTCTCCCTCGATCCCCTGAGAGCTCATCCGGTCATAAGCGTTGAGAAGCTTGATGGTTGTGGGGAGATAATAGTTCATGAACTTCCGGATCTGAGGGATATCAGAGGGATCGGCAATGGCGTCCTGTGTGATCTTGTCTGTGATGCGCATGAGCTCGTTGATTTTCTGGCGCACAACAGGATCCTTGATCGACATGTACAGCCGGCCCATCTCGCTCAGCGCACGGTTTCCTTCCTGAATGATAGGGTCAATTTCGGGGCCGTAGCTCTTCTTTGCGGAAGCGGCAGTCCTGGTCGCGGGCTCCTTGCCGGCCTGTAAGCGTTGTTCGCGCTCAAGCTTCCTTGCCTGCCTTTTTGCCCGGCCTCTCATGAACAGGGCGGCAATCCCGCCGGCTGCGACGGCGGCAGTAAGCACGATCAAGAAGTATATTACGCTTGTCCACCCCATCAGGGCGGCCAGCACCCAGAGTCCGACATATCCGCCGACGCCCAGCGCTACCCACAGCCCGGTGTTGCTTTTCTTTTTCAATGCATCGTACCCTCCGTTCAAATTCATTCATTATATTTTATCGCTAATTCCCGGGCACGTCAAGTAGAGAAAACAACAGAGCGCATAAGTTGTTACTGGATAGAGCCAAGTTGTTAAATCAATGAAAACAATATATTTTCCCGCAAAAATCTCTTGCAAAGAACAGATAAAAGAAGTATAATAACTTAGTTTATACTGAAATGAGGATGGAATGACGTCATGATCAAAATTGCGCCGTCCATTTTAGCGTCAGATTTCTGCAAATTGGGGGCAGAAGTATCGGAAATTGCGGCTGCCGGAGCGGACTGGCTGCATGTTGATGTGATGGACGGGCTGTTTGTGCCGAATATCTCCGTCGGCTTTCCTGTAATCAAATCCCTGCGCAAAAGCACCGGGATGTTTCTTGACGTGCACCTGATGATCGAAAAACCGCTGCGTTATGCAGAGAGCTTCTGTCAGACGGGCGCGGATCTTGTGAACGTCCACGTGGAGGCCGATACGGAGGAAAACATCCGCGCGGCCCTTGCAGCGATCCGGGGACAGGGAAAAAAGACCGGCGTGACCATCAAGCCGCACACTCCGGCCGAGGCGATCCTGCCTTTTGTCGACTGCGTGGATCTTGTGCTGGTCATGACGGTTGAGCCGGGGTTTGGCGGGCAGAGCTTTATGGAAGACCAGCTCCCGAAGATCAAGCGCGTCCGGGAGCTCCTTTCGCAATATGCTCCGGGCTGTGATCTGGAGGTTGACGGCGGTGTCGATGAACACACGGCCCCGCTCTGCGTACAGGCCGGCGCGAACGTGCTTGTGGCCGGCAGCGCCGTATTCGGGAAGGCCGACCGCGCAGCCGCCATTCGTTCCATCCGTCATAATCCGTAAAGACTTGAGGAAATCGGTATGTCATTTTTCCCTGCATCTCTGGACAATCTTGTCGATCGCTTTGCTTCCCTGCCCGGCATTGGCAGGAAGAGTGCCCAGCGCCTGGCCTTTTACGTCCTGTCTCTGCCTGACGGTGAGGCGGAGGCTTTTGCCGACGCGATCCTTGACGCAAAGCGCAATGTGCACTGCTGCCGCATCTGTCAGAACCTGACCGAGGGGGAGATCTGCTCTGTCTGTGCGAGTGCTGCGCGCGATAAGAGCACCATTTGCGTTGTGTCGGAGCCACGGGATGTGCTCAGCATCGAACGAGGCCGGGAGTATAACGGCACCTATCATGTGCTGCACGGTGTGCTCAGCCCGATGGGGCACGTGGGACCGGACGATATCCGGATCAAGGAGCTGCTGGTGCGTGTGGCGGAAAACGATGTGGAAGAGGTCATCATGGCCACGAACCCCGACACGGAGGGGGAGGCCACGGCAATGTATATCTCCCGTCTTCTCAAGCCCTTCGGCGTGAAGACCACGCGCCTGGCCTACGGGATCCCGGTGGGCTCCAACCTGGAGTTCACGGATGACGCCACGCTGAACCGCGCCATCGAAGGGCGCACCGAGATTTGATTAGTTTTTGCTCTGAGCGGTTATATTCTTTTCATATTTGTTTTGTTAATACATATTCAGCCTGAATACATTTGATTGGAGAAATAAATGGTATCTAAGTTAAAAGTAATCCCACTTGGAGGTCTCGGCGAGATCGGTAAAAATATGTATGCCTATGAGTTCGGCAACGATATCATCGTCGTCGACTGCGGCATGGGCTTCCCGGATGAGGATATGTACGGCATTGACAGCGTCTTTCCGGACATTTCCTATCTGCGGGCAAACCAGGAAAAACTGCGCGGCATCATCCTCACCCACGGGCACGAGGATCATATCGGCGCGATTCCCTATGTTTTGCGGGAGCTGGACGTGCCGATCTATACGCTGCCTCTGACCGCGGCGCTCATTGAGCTGAAGCTTGAAGAGCATGATCTGCTGTACAACACGCAGATCTTTACCAAGAAGACAGGGTCGAGCTTCCGGCTTGGGTGCTTCACGGTGGAATTTATTCACGTCAACCACTCGATCCCGGACTCTGCCGCTGTTGCGATTACGACGCCCATCGGCACGGTGATCCACACCGGAGACTATAAGATCGACGTGACGCCGATTTCGGGCAAAATGATCGATCTCGTCCGCTTTGGCCAGCTCGGAAACGAGGGTGTGCTGGCGCTGATGGGCGAGTCCACCAATGTGGAGGTGCGCGGGCATTCCGACTCTGAGAGCAAGGTGGGAGAGAGCTTTGACAAGCTCTTTATGGGCTGTGACAAGCGTATCATTATCACGACCTTTGCCTCCAACGTGCATCGCCTGCAGCAGATCATCAATGTCGCTGCCAAGTACAAGCGCAAGGTGGGCATCACCGGGCGCAGCATGGAGAATGTCCTGCATGTGGCGAATGTTCTGGGCTACATGGATATTCCCGAAAACGTCATGGTGGACATTGAAAAGCTCAACAAGCTGCCGCGCAACCAGGCGGTCATCATCTCCACCGGCAGCCAGGGCGAGACCATGTCCGCCCTCTACCGCATGGCTTTCTCGGAGCACAAGCAGATCAATGTGGACGCCGGAGACCGCGTCATTATCTCCGCCTCCGCCATCCCCGGCAACGAGACCATGATCAGCCGCGTGATCGACGAGCTTTTCCACAAGGGCGCCGAGGTCATCTATGACCGCCATACGGATCTGCATGTAACAGGCCACGCCTGCCAGGAAGAGCTGAAGATGATGCTGGCGCTGACAAAGCCCAAGTTTTTCGTCCCCATCCACGGGGAGCACCGGATGCTGGTCAAGCACGCGGAGCTTGCCAAGCGCATGGGCGTCTTGCCGAAGAATATCGTCATCACGGAAAACGGCGGCGTCATCGAGATCACGAAGAAGAGCATCAAGTGTGAAGCGAGCGTTCCTTCCGGCGCGGTTCTGATCGACGGCAGCGGCGTCGGCGAAGTCGGCAGCGTTGTCCTGCGCGACCGTCATAAGCTCGCAGAGGACGGCATGGTCGTCGTGATCCTGCCCTATTCCACGCACGATCATCGGCTTATCTCCGAACCGCAGATCATCACCCGCGGCTTTATCTATGTCAAGGAAGCGGAGAAGCTGATGGAGGAGCTCAAGCGTGTCGCCATGGAATCTGCCGACACCTGTGCCGCCCAGAATATCAACGACTGGACCGCCATCAAAAACAAAGTGAAAAACAATATCTCCGGCTATCTCTACAAAACAACCCGCAGAAGCCCCATGATCCTGCCGGTCATTACCGAGATATAATATCAAATAGATTATAAAAAGGCACAGGCGAAAAACCTGTGCCTTTTATATCCGCTTCAATCAGCCGAGATAGGGATCCTTGCTGAAGGGGGGATTGTACTGCGTATTTCTGGGCTGGCTGAGAATGTAGTTGACGATCTGCTGAATAGCGTAGGGGTCATAGCCTGCGGCGCGCAGTCTGTTGATGCGATCCTGGCCGTTGCCGTATTTACCGTCGATCACGTCATATGCAACAGCAATATCGGTCTTCTGTCCGCCTGCAACTGCAAGCAGCTGATCATCGATCAATCTATTCATCTTTATATCCTCCTTATACTGTCTGTTTCATCTGAGAGTGTCTGAAGTATATCATATCAACACACGCCCTGTCCAGACATGCAGGCCAGTATTAAGAAATCTTCAGGTCAGAAGCTGGAGATGCCGTAGCTGTTGACCAGAGCGTCCAGCTTGACCCCGGATTTGCACAGCGGGCACTGGCTGGCCGGCAGGCACATATAACCCTCAAGCTGCTCGGAGCGGAAAATCGTTGTGATAGGGATACCGGCGCATTCCTCCAGGCAGGAGAAAATGCTGCACGCGCCAAGGCAGGCGCCGCCGTAATAATGAATCGTCTGGATCGCGCTCTGCACGGTGCCGCCGGTGGTGACGGAGGCCGCCAGCACCAGAACGCGGCGGTTGCGGATCAGGTGCGCGGTGTTCTCGCGGAAGATCATCTGTCCGGCCGAGGTGTATTCCGGCGTTACGACATACATGGTGTTATGCTCATTGGTGGTGCGTATGCCCGCAGCGGTCATCTCTTCCGCAAGACAGGCGCCCAGCACCTCGGTTCCGTCCAGGCAGAGCACGGTGTCAATGATCATAGAGTGATTCAGTTTCATGACCAGCTCCTGCGCCGCCTGACGAGCTTCCGCAAGGCGGTGCTTGGTGTAGGTCATGTCGATATAGTAGTTGATATGGCTGTGGTTGGTGGCGAAGTGCCCCTTTGCGATACGCAGGGGGATTCGGCTGTACTCGCTGTGGAAATGAATTGTCGGAATAACCATGGTGTCACGCTCCCTTTCTTGATAATAAGCGATATTCGAAAAAGCTTTTGCTTTTTTCCTGAAACGGGGAGGCGGCCTGATGAATCAGGCGTTGAGGGCACGAATGATCTCGGGCAGCTTCTCATCTACAACGTCGTTGTCAAGCTGGCAGGTGCCGGCGTTATGATGTCCGCCGCCGCCGTACTTGAGGCAGAGCTCGCCGATATCCACTTTTGAGCCCTTGTTGACGATGGATTTGCCAATCATGACGGCGGTGTTCTGCTTACGGAAGCCCCAGGCCACATGGACGGAGATCTGCGTCTCGGGGAAGAGCGCATAGATCATAAAGCGGTTGCCGGCATGGATGACCTCTTCATTTCTCAAATCCAGCACGACCACCTTGTCATAGACCTTTGCAATGCGCAGCAGCTGTTTCTTAAACTCCTCCGCCTCCTGGAAATAGAGATCGACGCGCTCTTTTACGTCGGGCAGCTGCAGGATCTCATCAATGCTGTGGTTGAGGCAGTAGTCGATCAGCTCCATCATCAGGTCATAGTTGGAGATGCGGAAATTGTGGAAGCGGCCGAGGCCTGTGCGTGCATCCATCAGGTAGTGCAGCAGGACCCAGCCCTTCGGGTTCAGGATCTCATCCATCGTGAAATCCGCGCTGTCGCCCTTGTCCACGGCATTCATCAGATCGTCGGAGATGCCAGGGAAGGCCTCTCTGCCGCCGTAGTAGTCATAAACAACGCGGGCAGCGCTGCGGGCGTTGGGATCAATGATCAGCTTGCCGTTGGTCTCAATGGCTTTGAGCCGGTCCACCTCAGACTCATGGTGGTCAAAGGCGATGGATACTCTGGGATCGTAGGGCAGATTCGTTGTGATATCGTTTTTGGACAGTTCGATCTTCCCGTCCTGCACATCCTTGGGGTGTACGAACTTGATCTCGTCGATCAGCTTCAGTTCCTTGAGCATCATGGCGCAGGCCAGACCGTCAAAATCGCTTCTTGTGACAAGTCTTCTTACTTGCTGTTGCATATCGGGACCTCCTGATTTGCTTTCTATTTTGGTTTTATCCATTATATCACAGGCCCCATGCCCTCTGCAATCGCTTTTGCAAAGAAAAATATCTGTCCTTCGAGGAGAAAAATGAACCACAAATAAGCTTGACAAACCGAGCAAAATGCGGTTAATATAAAAAAGATTGTATTTTCCTTTTATGATGGGAGACGGGGTCTTTGCTTGATATGATAATCGACTGCGCGCTGGATGCGCTGAAGGATGGTGCCTTAAGCATACCGATCCTTTTTGCCGCCTATTACCTGATGGAGCTTCTGGAGCGCAGCAAGCGCCTGGATGAATCCGTCCTGCATGCCTATTCGGCCAAAGCGGGGCCTGCGATCGGAGGCCTGCTGGGCGTGGTGCCGCAATGCGGCATCTCCGGCGCGGCGGCTACGCTGTTCTCGACCGGCGCCATCACGGTCGGCACCATGCTGGCCGTCTTCTTTGCCACCTCGGATGAGATGCTTCCGATCATGCTCTCCTCCATCAGGGAGACGGGCGGTCTCGGCCTCGGGCGAATCCTTGGCATCGTCGCTGCAAAGGCCGGCTGCGGCATTGTGCTGGGCTATCTGGCGGATTTTCTGTTTGGCCGCTTTTTTGCCCGCAAGGATATTCATTCCTTCTGTGAGCGCGAGCACTGTGAGTGTGAGGAGGAAGAGGGGAGTGCCCTGCATTCTGCCCTGATTCATACCCTGAAAATTGCCGGAATGCTGATCGTTGTAACCTTCCTGCTGAACCTGATCCTTGCAAACGTGGAACCGGAAAAGCTTTCCGGGACGATCCTCGCGCAGCCTGTTCTCGGCGCTATGCTGCTGGCGCTGCTTGGCCTGATCCCGAACTGCTCTGTCTCTGTGATCCTGACGCGGGCCTTTCTATCCGGCATCATCGGCCTCGGCGGCCTCTTTGCGGGCCTGCTTTCCAATGCGGGCATCGGCATGCTGGTGCTCTTTCGCAGTAACCGGAACATGCGTGAAAATTTCGCCGTGGTTGGCATCAGCTATGTGTTCTCCGCTCTGAGCGGGATTTTGATCGGGCTGCTCCTGTAATGCAGTGCGGGCCCTGCTCTGGCGCAAACGTGAAAGGGGAGATACGGGAATGAAAAAGGACAGTCAGGATTCCTCCGGATTTGTGCTGCTGGCGGATTATGTGCCGCACATTGTACAGGAGATCCGCTATTATTCTACCTATAATTTCATCGGGGATCGTATCGACGGCTATGAGCAGCCGATTGCCCTGCTGACAAAGGAGGCTGCGAGGGCGCTGAAATCGGTCAGCAACGAGATGATGGTCAAGGGTTATCGTCTGAAAATCTATGACGCCTACCGGCCTGATACGGCGGTCAAGCACTTTCTTCTCTGGGGGATCGAGGATACCGATATCCGTATGAAGCCCTATTTTTATCCCGAAGTTGAAAAGCAGGCGCTGTTTTCTGAGGGCTATATCGCCCGGCGCTCCAGCCACAGCCGCGGCAGCACGGTGGATCTCACCCTGCTGGATATGAACACGGGCAGGGAGCTTGATATGGGCAGTCCCTTTGATTTCTTCGGGAAAATCTCACATCCGGACTATCTCGGCATCACGGAGGAGCAGTATGATAACCGCATGTTCCTGCGCAATGCTATGCTTCGCAACGGCTTTGAACCGATTGCGTGCGAGTGGTGGCACTTCACCCTGCGGGACGAGCCGTATCCCGACAGTTATTTCAGCTTCCCGGTTTGCAGGGATTCTTTAAGAAAATAAAAAAAAACACTTGACACTTTAAATCGTTGGTGTTACCATGTGTTCATAAACCAAGGAGCGGGAAGAGTAGTCCGCAGGCTGTTCCTTATCAGAGAGCTGCCGCATGGTGCGAGGCAGCAGGGAATGCGCGGATGAATGGACCCGTGAGGGCAAACAGAACGGGGGATATCCCCTCAGTATGGGCGACGGAGCTGGCGATCCGTTATAACAGGGCCGACGTGTGACTGCACGTAAGAGGGGGCGCATCTGCGCCAAGCCGGGTGGTACCGCAGGAGCTTTGCTCTTGTCCCTGCATTTTGCAGAGGCAAGGGCTTTTGTTTTGCCTCTGACACTATCGAAAAGGAGCGATCCCCATGTCTGAAAACAAAATCCCCTACAAAACCTATCTGGATGAAAATGAAATTCCGAAGGCCTGGTACAATCTCCGGGCTGATATGAAGACGAAGCCGGCGCCGCTTCTCAATCCCGGCACCGGAAAGCCCCTCACGGCAGAAGAGCTCACGCCCATTTTCTGCGAGGAGCTGGTCAGACAGGAGCTGGACAACGACACCGCATATTTCCCCATCCCGCAGGATATCGTGGACTTTTACAGGATGTACCGCCCGTCGCCCTTGGTGCGCGCCTACTGCCTGGAGAAGGTGCTGGACACCCCGGCGAAGATCTATTATAAATTTGAGGGCAATAACACCTCCGGCAGCCACAAGCTCAACTCCGCCATTGCCCAGGCCTATTATGCCAAGCAGCAGGGACTCAAGGGCGTTACCACCGAGACCGGCGCCGGACAGTGGGGTACGGCTCTTTCCATGGCCTGTGCCTACCTGGGACTGGACTGCAAGGTCTTCATGGTCAAGGTGAGCTATGAGCAGAAGCCCTTCCGCCGGGAGGTCATGCGCACCTACGGCGCCAGCGTGACCCCGTCCCCCTCCACGGAGACGGCGGTGGGAAGAAAGATCCTTGCCGAGCATCCCGGTACCACCGGCTCTCTCGGCTGCGCGATCTCGGAGGCGGTAGAAGTTGCCACCCAAACCCCGGGCTACCGCTACGTATTGGGGAGCGTTCTCAACCAGGTTCTGCTGCATCAGAGCATCATCGGTCTTGAGGCGAAGGCGGCCTTTGACAAGATCGGTGTCAAGCCTGATATCATCATCGGCTGTGCCGGCGGCGGCTCCAATCTGGGCGGCTTGATTTCTCCCTTCATGGGTGAGAAGCTCCGGGGCGAGGCTGACTACCGCTTTATCGCTGTGGAGCCCGCTTCCTGCCCGAGCTTTACGCGCGGCAGGTTCGCCTATGACTTCTGCGATACCGGCATGATCTGCCCGCTTGCAAAAATGTATACGCTGGGCAGCGGGTTCATTCCCTCGCCGAACCACGCGGGCGGCCTGCGCTTCCACGGTATGTCCACGATCCTCAGCCAGCTCTATCACGACGGGCTCATGGAGGCCCGCGCGGTGGAACAGACCTCGGTCTTTGAGGCGGCGGAGCTCTTCGCCCGGTCGGAAGGCATCCTGCCCGCGCCGGAGAGCAGCCACGCCATCCGAGTGGCTATCGACGAGGCCATGCGCTGCAAAGAGACAGGGGGGGAGAAGAACATCCTCTTCGGTCTCACCGGCACCGGCTATTTCGATCTGTTGGCCTATCAGAAGTATAACGACGGTGAGATGAGCGACTACATTCCCACTGACGCAGACCTGGAGCGCGGTTTTGCCGGGCTTCCCAAGGTCGAGGAATAACACGATCGGAAAGAACGAACATGAATGAAAAGAACAAACTGAGCGACAATCGTCTTGACAATGTGAACGGCGGCGCACGCCCCAAATATGTCAGCAGCTTTTTCTGCGAGAAATGCGGCAAGACCATCCATCTCAACGGGGTCTACACACTGGAAAAAGCGATCAAGGATCACGACCAAAAGGTACACAGCGGAAAATAATACGAAGTGAGACAGCGCCCCGCAGCCGCGGGGCGCTGTTGTGATCAATATCAGAAAGAGCCGGTGTGGTGCCTGCCCTTCAGCTTCGGGTCATTGGAGCCTGCCTGGCCGCGCAGTTCGGTGAAAGCATTCGTCGACTTGCTTGGCGGTACGGACTTCTCCGTTTCAACCCGGGGCGCGGCAGATTTTTCGGGGGCCGTGAATTTCTTAAACCATTTGAAAAAACACATTCTGATTTCCTCCTGTGTACATAAAAGGCCTGGTATGTCAGTCAGCTGCGCATGGCGGCGCGGCAATAGTAATTGAAGCTGCGCTCGCGCTCGAGCGTGCTGGAATCCATATGACCGGGATAGACCTCATAGTCGCCCGGCAGCTCGCAGATTTTTCGCAGGGATGCCAGCTCCTGCTGCATATCGCCCCCGGGCAGATCGGTCCTGCCGCAGCTGCCCTTGAAGAGGGTATCCCCGGTAAAGAGGGCGTCCTCACAGCGGAGGGTCACGCCTCCCGGGGTGTGACCGGGTGTGCCGATCACGTCAAAGCGCAGCCCTGCAGCCTCGATCGTGTCACCGTCGTCATAGCTTCTTCCGTTTTCCTTGAGCGTATAGGGCAGATGCGTGTCCACAGCATGGCGATAATCGTCCCGCTCGTTCATATACACGACGGCGCCGGTCTCTTCGGCGATGGTATCCACTGCGCCGACATGGTCATAATGACCGTGCGTCAGCAGAATGGCACGGCAGCGAAGATGGTTTGACTCCATATAGTCCAGAATCGTATTGGATTCGTCGCCCGGATCAATGACGACGCATTCAAGTGAGGCTTCGTTGATGACCACGTAGCAGTTGGTCTCAAGCTGCCCGACGGGGATGGTTTTGATCAGCATGGCTTAAAGCTCCTTTGTGTCCAGAAGAATCGTTACGGGCCCATCGTTGATGGAGGCAACCTGCATGTCTGCGGCAAAGACGCCGGTCTCGACATGAAAGCCTCTGGCCCTGCATTCGCTGATCACCTTCTCGTAGAGGGGGATCGCGGTCTCCGGCCGCGCCGCCTTTGAAAAACCCGGGCGGCGGGATTTGCAGTCGGCAAACAGGGTGAACTGGCTGATGATCAAAAGCTCTGCGCCGGCGTCTGCCGGTTTTACGTTCATCTTTCCGTTTTCGTCCTCAAAGATGCGAAGGCCGCAGATTTTATCTGCGATTTTGAGCGCCTCCGCCTCTGTGTCCTCCTGATGTACACCCAGCAGAACGAGAAAGCCGACGCCGATCTGCCCGGCAGTTTTCCCTTCGATCTCCACCGAGGCGGAGCGCACGCGTGTTAAAACAGCTCTCATACCGGTTCCTTTCACATACCGTTTCTGGTGATATTGATAACGCCTGGGACAGAGGTCAGGCGGCTGATGATATACTTGAGCTCCGCGGCATCCTTGACCTCCAGCGTGACGGTGACTACGCCGAAGTTAAGCCCGGTGGTGCGGGCGTTGAGAGAGTGGACCTTGGCATTGACAGAGTTGAGCACTGTGGCCACATCCATGACCATGCCGTTGCGATCCTTGGCAGAGATCATGATCGTGGTCAGATAGCTCTCAGAGATCTTGCCGGCCCAGGAAACCTGCACCCAGCGACCCGCATTTTCCGCCTGACTGAGAAGCTGCTGGCAATTGGTGCAGTCCCGCCGATGGATGGAAACGCCCTGACCGCGGGTGATAAAGCCCATGATATCGTCGCCGGGCACGGGGGTGCAGCAGCGGGAGAATTTAACAAGGCAGTTGGAAAGGCCCTCAACCAAAATTCCATGAACCGCCTTGCCTTCCTTTTTGGGGGCGTGGATCTCGCGCCGCTCGGCCGCCTCGGAAACCTTGTCGAGAACAGTCTTGCGCTTTGGCTCCTGGTTTCTCATCTCATCGCGCAGACGGTTGGCCGCACGTGTCGCGGTGAGACCGCCGTAGCCAATGGCAGCATACATGTCGTCCATGCAAGTGAAGGAAAAGCGCTTGAGGATCGGCGTGCAGACAGCCTCGTCGGTCACATCGTCAAGGGTAAGACCGTTGTGCTTGAGCTCGTCCTCCAGCATGGCGCGGCCGCGGATGATATTTTCCTCCCGCCGTTCCTTCTTGAACCACTGCTTGATCTTGGTGCGGGCGGAGTTGCTCTTGGCGGTGTTCAGCCAGTCACGGCTGGGGCCGGGAGCGCTCTTGGAGGTGCGGATCTCCACAATGTCACCATTTTGCAGCACATAGTCATAGGTGACAATGCGTCCGTTCACCTTGGCGCCCACCATGTGGTTACCGATATCGGAGTGAATATTGTAGGCAAAGTCAATGGGGGTGGCGCCCGCCGGGAGGTTGATAACGTCGCCCTTCGGCGAGAAGACGAAGACCTCGTCGGCAAACATGTCCACCTTCATGTTGTAGAAGAAATCAGAGGCGTCCGACTCCTGCTGGCTCTCCAGCAGACGCCTGATCCAGGCGAAGGTGTTTTCGTCCCCCTCGCGCAGCACCGTGTTGGCGCTTGAGCCCATTTTGTATTTCCAGTGAGCCGCGACGCCGTACTCGGCGGTGTAGTGCATCTCCCAGGTGCGGATCTGTACTTCAAAGGGAATGCCTTCAGAACCGATGACGGTGGTGTGTACGCTTTGGTACATGTTGGGCTTCGGAGTGGAGATATAATCTTTGAAACGGCCGGGCACCGGCTTAAACATATCATGGATGATGCCCAGCACATTGTAACAGTCGGGGATCGAATCGACGATCACGCGAAAAGCGCAAAGATCAAAGATGCCGTTGATGTCCAGCTTCTGCGCATACATCTTGCGGTAGATGGAATAGACGTGCTTGATGCGGCAGTAAATGGTGCACTGTACCCCCTCCGCCTCCAGGCGCGTCTGGATTTTTTCCTTCATGCTGTCCATGAAGCGCTCCAGCTCCGGCATGCGGCGGTTCAGATTGTCGGTAATCTCCTTATAGCCCTCGGGGTCCAGATACTGCAGCGACAGGTCCTCCAGCTCCCACTTGGCCCGCTGCATACCGAGGCGGTGCGCGATAGGCGCATAGATCTCCATTGTCTCCAGGGATTTGGTTTTCTGCTTCTCCGGGGTCTGATAGGCCATGGTGCGCATGTTGTGGAGACGATCAGCGATTTTGATCAGGATGACGCGGATATCCTTTGCCATGGCCAGCAGCATTTTCCGCAGGTTCTCGGCCTGCTCATCTTCCTTGCTGGTGTACTGTACGCGCGTGAGCTTGGTGACGCCCTCCACGATATCGGCAACCGCATTGCCGAACTGCCGGGCAATATCCTCATGGGTGAGGGAGGTATCCTCAATCACGTCATGCAGCAGCGCGGCGATGATGGAATCCTCATCCAGACCGATATCCACGCTGATGTCCGCGGCGGCGATGCAGTGCGTCACATAGGGTGAGCCGTCCCGGCGCTTCTGCCCGGCATGAGCTGTGCGCGCCATATCATAGGCGGCGCGAATACGGCTGAGATCCATATTCGGCGCGTTTTCCTTGATTTTCCTGACCAGGTCCTCAAACATTGCGTCAGGATCAAGTACCATATTATTTCGTTCCTGCGTATCCATTCTCTTCTCCCATTTTACAGAAAGCTGCGCAGACTGCGGATGAGCTGCGTTGCTTCAAGATCTGCCTTCCCGGAAATTTTCGCCTGCCGCGCGCTGAAAATCCCGCCGTCCGCGCCCGACAGGAGTCCAACCTCCCGCAGCACCATCAGGCAGAGGCAGAATTTTTCAGGTTCCATGTCGGCGGGGCACTGAGAGATGACCGTGGTCGTGTCGCCGCCGACTGTGAAGCTCGGATCCATGCTGCGCCAGATGCGCACGAAGTCGGCACGCTCCGGGCAGTAGGGGGCCGCGGCCCAACAGGAACCGGATTCTCCGCAGAGAATATCCTGACACAGCGCTCCCGGATCATGCGGACGCAGCCCGGAAGCCACAAGCTGAACGGTGACGTTGCCGCGGTATTCATTGATCTGGGGTGAAAAGGCCATATCGATCAGTTCTCCCTCGTGTACGCCGATGGAGGCGGCATTGTGGGAGAAAAAGATACACTCAAAATGCGCTCTGCCGAGACGAATGCGAAAACGCGTGTGTTTTCCGCCGCCGACCTCACTGACCGATTCAAGCCGTACCCCGCTGACACACATGACGGGCTTGGGATTGGCGTTCCCATAAGGCTCCAAAAGGTCGAGAGACTTCACATTATCCAGCGACAGAAGCGCCGGGTCCGTGATCAGCAGGTCACACTGTACCTCAGGCTTCGGCTCCGGTTTATTTTTTAAATAGTAATCTCTGAGCGCATTCCGAAAGTCGTCCAGCTTGTCGCGCCGCACATTCAGTCCTGCCGCAAGGGCATGGCCGCCGAAGCCGATGAGCTGATCCGAGCAGGCGGAGAGCGCCTCAAAGAGATTGAAGCCGCCATAGCTGCGGCAGGAGCCCTTTCCCACATCGCCGTTGAGACAGACGATGATCGCAGGCAGGGAATACTGTTCGGCAAGACGCGAGGCGGCAATTCCGATCACTCCCTGGTGCCAGCTCTCACTGGCAAGGACGATCGGACCGTCCGGCGGCTGCCCTGCAAGCTGGGCATTGGCCTCCTTCCAGATCTCGTTTTCAATGCTCTGGCGTTTCCGATTGAGCTCGCACAGCTCTCGTGCCAGAGAGGAGGCGCTGTCCTCATCCCGGGTCAGGAGGAGCTTGGCCGCTATGGACGCCCTGCCGAGACGCCCGGCGGCATTGAGGCGCGGAGCAAGACTGAAGCCGATGGAGGAAGCGTTGAGATGCGCCGGATCCATGGAGGACTCCCGCAGCATGGCGGCGATGCCGGGCCTTGGATGCCGGGCGATCTGTTCAAGCCCCAGACGCACAAGATAGCGGTTCTCATCCGTCAGCGGCATCACATCCGCCACCGTCCCGATGGCGACAAGATCCGCATAGCGGCTCAGCACGTGCCCGCTCTCTCCCTCGCAGGCGCAGATCAACTTGAGCGCCATGCCGACGCCGGCAAGGTTTTTGTTCGGATAGGTATCCCCCTCACGCTTGCAGTCAATGAGGGCGGCCGAATCCGGCAGGGCATCCGGCCTGCATTCATGGTGATCGGTGATAACCATATCCACACCGATCTGCCGGGCATAGGCAGCCTCCTCGACGGCAGTGATGCCGCAGTCGACCGTGATGATCAGGCTTACCCCGCGGCTTTTGAGCGCGTCAAGAGCGCCGCAGTTGAGACCGTAGCCCTCCTCGTTTCGATCGGGGATATAGTAATAGCAGGTGAGTCCCTTGCTGCGCAGCCAATCGGTCAGCATACAGGTGGAGGTGATCCCGTCCACATCATAGTCGCCATAGACCGCAACGATTTCCCGTCCTTCAATTGCCTGCAATACGCGCTCCCGCGCCCTGTCCATCCCCAGAATGAGCAGGGGATCATGGAGTGTTTCCTCACCGCCGAAAAGCAGCTGCTGAGCCTCACGCTTGTTTTTGATCCCACGAAGCGCCAGAACCTGGCATAAAAGCGGCGAAAAACCAGCCTCTACAAGGTCCTGGGGTACAGCGGGCCTTGTATAGGGAATTTTCCAATCTGTTTTTTTCATACACACTTCAACTTTTCAATTTTTTTATTAATAACTTATATTAACAAAAAAGCAGGACTAATTCAATAGTGAAGAATAGAAAATCCCCCAGTTTGTTAAAAAATGAGTTTATTTGCTGTAGTTGGACAGAGAGCGCCGGTTTTGCGGGGCTGACTCGCTGTGAAGAATATGGTCCATCACGGCCTCAGGATCTTTACACATGGCATAGAGGGAGAGCACGTCGTCGTGCATAAAGCCCTGCTCTGCAGTCTGTTGGAGAAGCTTATTGAACATATTAAAATAGCCGAGGGTGTTGAGCATCGCCATAGGCTTGTCGTGCCGGCCGAGCTGCTTGAGCGTCAGCACCTCGAAAAACTCCTCATAGGTGCCGATCCCACCGGGCAGGGCAACAAAGGCGTCGGCCTTCTCTTCCATAAGGCGCTTGCGCTCCGACATGGTGTCGGTAAAAAGGATTTCGCAGCCCGCCTCCTTCATAAGGACGCCCGGCTCATCAAAAAAGAGCGGTGCGATACCGAGAGCCTTTCCGCCCTCGCGAAGCACGCCGCGGGCACAGGCGCCCATCAGGCCTTGCTTGCCGCCGCCAAAAACAAGGCGGTGCCCGCCGCAGGCAATCAGTGTGCCGAGCTTTTCAGCCGCTTCAAGATAGTTTGAATCAATCCGATCAGAGGATGCGCCGAAAACGCAGATATTCATGGAAGAACCTCCCAAAAAAGCTGGCTACAGTATAGCACGAACGAAAGAGATTTTACAATAGATCCCGGAAGCCCAGCCGCTTGAGAAACGCATAAAACCTTGAGCAAAGTGAAATATCAATCAAAAAACTTAGAATATTGCACAAAAACGAATCTCTCAACTTGGACAGTTCGCACAAAACTTTGGTCAAAACGCATCTTGATTATTCAAAGAGATCGGACTATAATCCACACGAACTCAAGGAAAGGAGGCATGATAACCATGATGGAAGATCGTAAAGTCTTCTCGGTTTTCGAGCCTGAGCGTTCCAATGAATTCCCCAATCTGCTTGCGGATAAGGATTTTGCTTATTACTATTGGACGCTCCCCGTCTGCATGCTTTGATCGCACAGCGCTTGCGCTGCGCCGGATCGGCAGCAATTCAATCTTGAACAAAAGACAGGAAAGACGATATAAAAAGAAGAAGGATCTGCGGCTGTCCCATTGTGCCGCAGATCCTTCTTCTTTTATATTATTACGGCGCAGGCCTCGCTTGACAGCCTCCGGCAGCTATGATAGTTTATTACCGCGCAATCCGCCTGCGGCATCGCCTGATGAAGGTGAGAAAGGGGCTGTCTCAAAAGAAGGCACTCCCCGCATCAAAAGCAGTATGGCGCAATTCCGGTTGCAACGCTTGTCTTGTTTTTATTGAAAGTCAGTATGACAGAGAGGAACTGCTTATGGTCTCACTGCTGCTTGCAATCATCTATCTGGCCTTTATCAGTCTGGGTCTGCCGGATTCGCTGCTCGGTTCGGCGTGGCCGGTAATCCATCAGGAGATCGGAGCACCGCTTTCCTGGTCCGGCGCCGTGTTTATGATTATCTCTGTCGGCACCATCGTGTCGAGTCTGCTCAGTGAACGCCTGACGCATCGCCTCGGAGCCGGTAAGGTGACGGCGATCAGCGTGGGCATGACCTGCTGCGCGCTTTTCGGCTTTTCCTTCAGTCACTCCTTTATTGCGCTGTGTCTTTGGGCTGTGCCTTACGGCCTCGGCGCAGGCGGAGTAGACGCAGCGCTCAATAATTATGTGGCGCTTCATTATGCCAGCCGCCATATGAGCTGGCTGCACTGTATGTGGGGAGTCGGCGCGACGGCGGGCCCATACATCATGGGCGCCGTGCTCGCCGGCGGCTTTCACTGGAGTATGGGCTATCGCGTCATCGGCTTTCTCCAGCTCGGTTTGACTGCTGTCCTGCTGCTGAGTCTCCCGCTCTGGAAATCGGCGAGCGGGGAAAAAGGGACAACGAGTGACGGGCATGTCCTGTCCCTTGGGGAGGTGGCGACCATCCGTGGCGCGAAATCGGTCATGCTCTGCTTTTTCTGCTACTGCGCGCTCGAGCAGACGGTCGGCCTCTGGGCCAGCAGCTATCTCGTGACCGTGCGCGGAGTGGATGCTGTGACTGCTGCCCGCTATGGAAGTCTCTTTTTCCTCGGCGTTACGATCGGGCGAGCCATCAGCGGCTTCATCACCATGCTCCTGGACGATACCCGGATGGTAAGGCTGGGGCAGGGGATCATTGTCGCGGGGCTGATGCTCCTGTTCCTGCCTCTCGGAAACAACGCGGCTCTTGCCGGCCTCATTATTGTCGGCCTTGGGTGCGCGCCCGTCTATCCCAGTCTGATCCATGCCACTCCCGCACATTTTGGCGCGGAACGCTCTCAGGCGATCATCGGCGTTCAGATGGCCAGCGCCTACGTGGGCACCTCTTTGATGCCGCCGTTTTTCGGCTGGCTGTCAGAGCGCACGTCTCTGCGCCTGTTCCCGGTTTTTCTTCTCGTTCTGCTGATCCTCATGCTTGTCTCTCACGAAAAGCTCTGCAGAACGGTGGACGACAGGAAAGGGGCGCTCCGGGCATGATCGAAACAAAAGGCGGGGTATGCCTTGATTTATATTCATCTTTGTGTTAGCATGATCTCATAAGGCAATACCGAGACAAGACCCTGTGATGATATATACCCTGTTATCGGCGTGAGGCCGGAATAATCGCTGTATGATGAATTTTATCACAATCAAGGACATCGAGCTGCCGAAGTATACCGAAGATGAGGAGCGGCTGAATACCGTCACGCATGTGATCGGAGTGGTGATCGCCGTTGTGATCCTGATCCTGGGACTCATTACGGCAAGCAGGCATCAGAAGGAATACGCTCTTCTGAGCTGCTGGATCTATGGCCTGTCCATGATCATCCTTTACGTGGTTTCCAGCGTCTATCATGGGCTGCCGCCCGGGGATGCCAAGCGTATCATGCGGGTTATTGACCACTGCACGATCTATCTGTTGATTGCAGGATCCTACACGCCGATCCTGCTGACCGCAGTACGGCCGGCACACCCGGCGCTGGCCTGGATCTTGTTTGCGGCGGAATGGGGGATCGGCCTGTTTGCGGCCTTCCTTACGGCCATGGATCTGAAAAAAAGCAGCCGCCTGTCCATGATTTGCTACATTGCCATGGGCTGGCTTGTGGTTGCGGCGCTCAAGCCGACGATCGAGGCGGTCTCAATGTCTGGTTTTTTGTGGCTGCTGGCGGGCGGGATCTGCTATACGCTCGGCGCGGTGTTATATAAGCTGGGCAAGAAAAGGCGGTATTTTCACGCCGTCTTCCACGTTTTTACGGTTTTTGGCAGCGTGCTGCAGGCAGTGTGTATTCTGAAATATGTCCTGTGACAAAGCCTGACGCGTTCATCATCCACAAGGATCAGGAAGGAGGCGATCATCCATGCCGCCCAACAGACACAGCGCAAGCTCCCGTTCTTCACGCTCGAGCGCTTCGAGATCGTCCTCAAGGCCGTCAGGCGGCGCGTTTCGCTCATCCGGCTCGCATTCTTCGTCTGCGCGCTCTTCGCGCGGCCCGGGCTCCCATTCTTCTTCCAGCCACAGCAGCAAGGCGTTTTCCGGCAGCAGCAGGGAAAGCGGCGGCAGGGCGCGGTCGAGCCAGGGGATCGCATCAGCGGGGCGGCCTCGCGTCAATCAGCCGGTCGGCTATCTTATCTCCGGAATCCTGCAGCCGACCATTTACTATGGACGACGGCACGACTATGTGTATTATCCGGAAGCCTGGACGGATACGGCCACCGGTACCCATTACGAGAAGGGCTACTACGACGAGAACGGACAACGCTATGAAAGCGTGGCTTTCCAGGAAAACGGGAAGTATGAGAATGTTGCCTGTCACTGCTCCTACTGCGGCAGCGACCATCTCCTGACTCTGAGCGAGGCAGATGTCGGCATCCGGAAGCTTCAGTGCCCCAACTGCGGCGCGCCGGTGGAAATCCGATCTGAGCTGGACGAAATAATCCGGGATGATAACAATACCCATGCTTATGCGTCCGAAGAATCTCTGCGGCCTTTTTATGAGAGACGGCAGGACAGAAAACGCCGCAGTTTTAGAAATATCCTGATCGTATTTCTGATTCTTCTCGGGCTGGGTACCGTGTATCAGAGGGTCAGAGCGAGCCAATTCAATGACCGCGCCTCTCAATCCTCTGTCCAGCAGATACAGACTGTAAACGCTGCGCACAAGGAGCCTGTATATCTGGAAAAGACCGGCCCCGCTTCTTACCGTGAAACCAGCAAGCCCTTAAACAACGGAAAAATCCTTGTCTGGGACGAGGACGCAGCGTGTTATTTTGATGAAGAGAGCGACTGCTGGCTCTGGTACAACACCGATGTGAGACCGGCGCTGTGGCAATACTGGTATGAGGATATCTCCTCCGAATTCGGCGAGTTCGGCTGGATGGAGCATGACACGGACGGCTGGTATATTGAGTCCTCGGCCGGGAACTGGATCCCGCTGCCGGAGGAATACGATGCTGACGAGCTGTGGTATATCGACGAGTGACAGGAAAAGACAGGCTGGTGTATCGAATGAACTATCTCATAACGGATTTTGGCGCAGAAGGGGATGGAAAGGCCCTCAACACTGCCGCTATTCAAAAGGCCATTGACTGCTGCGCGGCTGACGGCGGCGGAATGGTGATCATCCCTGCGGGGAAGTTTCTCTCCGGTACCATCTGCCTTAAATCGAATGTCGAGCTTCACCTCGAAAGCGGGGCCGAGCTTATTTCCAGTCTTGACCCGGCCGACATGCCGGATCTGATGGGCGGCTTTGAGGACGACAACCGTGACACCGGCTGGGAAGGAGGGTGCTTCCTCCTGGCGCGCCACGCCGAGAACGTGACGATCTCCGGCGCCGGACGCATTGACGGGCGGGGCAGGGAAGTCTTCTACGAGGATGACGCTGACGGCGGCAGTCACGAAAGCCCCCTGAAGGTGCGCGGCTATCGCCCGCGCATGAGTTTCCTGGAGGATGTCCGGAATCTGACCGTCCGCGGCGTGACCTTTTACGATGCCGCGTTCTGGACGCTGCATATGGCGGGCTGCCGGAACGTGCTGATTGACGGCATTCGGATTGAAAACAATGAGCGCGGCCCGAACAATGACGGCATCGACCCGGATTCCTGCCAGAATGTGATTATCCGCGGCTGTATCATCACCTGCGCCGATGACGCCATTGTTGTCAAGACAACGGCGCCGATGACAAAGAAATACGGCCCGTGCGAAAATATCCTGATCTCAAACTGTATCTTGCGCTCCCATTCCTCTGCCTTGAAAATCGGGACAGAGACCTGGGGAGATATCCATCATGTTACCATGAGCGACTGTGTCCTGGACCGCTGCACGCGCGGCATCGGCATCTGGTCCCGCGACGGGGGAAGAATCCATGACATTATGATTCACCATATCACCGGCAGCACACGCCGCTACCGGGACCGGGTCAAGCAGGATTCAGAGGTCGTTGTCTGGTGGGGCAAGGGGGAGGCGGTTTTCCTCTCGGCGACACAGAGAGCCGGTGTTGAGAGGATCCCCGGCGTGATCGAGTCGATTTACATGGATGACCTGCACATCACCTGCGAGGGCGCCATTATGCTTGCCGGGGAGACGGACTCCCCGATCCGCGACGTCAGCATACGGGATTCGTCCTTCACATGGAAAAGACAGGGCTCGCTGCCCCCGGACTGTCTGGACGAGCAGCCGTCAAAGAGGGGAGTCTATCCGTATGCGGTGCCGACAGTCTATATCCGCTGCGGTGAAAGAATATCGGTGCGCGATAAGGTCCGCTATGAAATAGACGATTCGATGAAAGAGTTCATACGCCATACGCTCGTCTTCGAGTGAATCCGCCGGGTCATGATTTTTTGCGTCATGCAGGGAGAATGCCTATGAAAACGGGTAAAAAACAACAGCATATCCGTCTTGCGACGATGCTCTTGTGCGCAGTTCTTCTGTTCTCCGCCGCCATCATGCCAATCGCATGCGCCCAGGGCGAGACTCCCGGAGAGCTGCTCACGGTCGGCGTTCCTGTGGACCGCTGCCCGATCTTTTATCAGGACGCTGCGACCGGGGCTATCATGGGCATCGGTGTGGAGCTGATGCGCTTTGCCGCCGCGGAGGCGGGTTATGCCGCAAGCTTTCGCCCAATCACCGATGGCACGCTCAAATCAGCCCTCGACAATCCTGCTTATGATGTGATCCTTCCCTTTGGAAGCGCCATTCCCAGCGCAGCCGGCAAGCCGACCCTCGTCTCTGACAATCTCATGCAGACCCCCTTTACCTTCGTCACCGAGGGCAGCAGGGAACTGCCGGACATAAATGCCCTGCATGTGGGAATGCTTCGCTCCCTGGGCGGCGCGGTTGAGACGCTCCACCAGCTTTATCCCGACATGCAGATCATGAGCTATGAGACGATGGCCGACAGCGTGAAGGCCTTGCGCGCCGGCGAGGTCAATGCGCTGCTGCATAATTCCTTCGTCTGGAGCTATGTGCTGCAAAAGCCAGCCTACGAGGATCTTGTGGTTCAGCCCTCAACGGTGTTTTCCATGGACTTTCGGGCGGGCACACCGGATACGGAGCGCGGCCGGGAGATAATCGAACGCCTGAACGGAGGCATTGCCGCCATCAACGATACACGCCGTCAGGCAATCATTCTGGATTATACCTCCAAAAAGCTGTATAAGTATGACTTTTCCGATTATCTGCATGAATTTGGGCTGGTCTATGTGCTGGCGGCACTGCTGCTGGCGGCGGTGATCGTCATCGCCCTGCAGCAGATCAAGGCCGTCCGCAGGGAAGAGGAGCAGAAGCGCCAGCTGATGCTGGACTATGATCCGCTGACCGGGGCCTTGAGCATGACGGGCTTCAGAAAACGGGTGGAGGAGCTGCTGCATGCTCATCCTGACTCGGCATATTGCCTTTCTTATAACAATATCCGGGGCTTTAAGTTCATCAATGACAGCCTTGGACGCTCAGCGGGTGACGATCTGCTCAGGATGTGGGCCAAGAAAACCATGGAGACCCTGACGGAGGAGGAAGCGCTCGGACGCATTACGGCAGACCATTTTGTCGTCCTTCGGCATATTTCGGGAGAGGAACAGGTACGCGAGGATGAAAAGCGCGTATTTGAGCCTGTGCAAAACTTCTTCATCAATCAGGGGAAAGAGAACAGGGTTCAGATTTGCAGCGGCATCTATGTGCTGACGCCGAAGGATTACAGGATAATTGATGTCGATCATATGCTGGATCTGGCCCGTGTTGCCGAAAAAAGAGTGCGCGAGAGCCGCAGCGGCGACTATGCCTTTTATAATCCCGATCAGTGGGAGAAGGGGAAGCGTATCTCCAATATCATCAACTATCTTCCCAAGGCGCTCCAGACAGGCGATATCCAGGTCTTTTATCAGCCCCAGGTGAACTATGAAACAGGGGTGATCACCGGCGCTGAGGCGCTTTGCCGCTGGGATCATACCAAGCTTGGCTGGCTGCGGCCGGATGAGTTTATCTCCACGCTGGAGGATGCCGGACTTATCTACGATCTGGACTGTTATGTCTGGGAGACTGTCTGCCGGGATCTGCAGCGCTGGAATGAGCAGGGGAGCCGCCGCTTCGTGTCGGTCAATGTTTCCCGCGGGGATATCCGGGAGGACAGGGATATGCCCGGGCACTTTTATAACCTGGTGCAAAAACACGGTCTGACGCCGGATCAGCTTCGCATTGAGATCACGGAGACGGCTTATGTGGAGAGTCCGGAGCTTCTGATCGGCACTACGGAAAAGCTGCGCGCTTATGGCTTTCATGTGGAAATGGATGACTTCGGGAGCGGTTATTCCTCCCTGCACATGCTCAAGGAGGTACCTGTAGACCGAATCAAGCTGGATCTCCACTTCCTGACAGAATCCGGCGATCCGAAAAAAAGCCGCACGATCGTCAGCTGCATGATTCAGATGATGCAGCTGCTGGGATTAAGGCTGATTGCCGAAGGCGTTGAAACGGCCGAGCAGGCGGACTTTCTGAAAAGCAAGGGCTGCGTTGAGATGCAGGGCTATTACTTTTATAAGCCCCTGCCTGTGCGGGAATTTGAACGCATCATGGAAGAGCAAAAGGGCAAGTAAAAGAAAGAGAAAGCCCGGCTGCGATGCTTTTACTGCTTAAACAGAGCGGCAAAAGCGTTTGCAGCCGGGCAATTTTTACTTTGCGAGAACCTTCTTGAGCTTGGCGTAGCGGGGCAGAGAATCAACGCGCGGAAGCTCCGGCTCACCCTGGATCAGGGGCAGGACGTAGTCAATGAACTCGTGCTTGAGGCCGTTGCCTTCTTCGTTGATCCACTCCAGGGGGACCTTCTTCTCATAGTTGGCAACAGAGGAGAGGGGAAGGAGCACATATTTGCAGTGATACTTGCCGTCGATCATCTCGCGCTCGAAGGCGACCATCTTGCCGGTTACTCCGTTGACGGCGTTCTTCACAGCTTCCATGCCGGCAGTGCAGGCTTCGGTGACGTCAGTCGCAGAGGCGAGGTGAGCACCGCAGCGCTGCAGCAGGCTCAGCTCAATACCGCGGACCTTGGCGCCGGTGTGAGCCTTGATGATCTCGGCGAGCATGGTGGCAAGGCCGCCGAGCTGAGCATGACCGAAGCCGTCGGTCGCAGAGGTCTTTGCCTCCGAAACGAAGCTGCCGTCGGCATAGTGGATGCCTTCGGACACGGCGATAAAGCATTTGCCGTTCTGCTTATAGATGCGCACAACATCAGACAGGAACTTGTCCATATCGAAGTCGAGCTCGGGCAGATAGATGAGATCGGGGCCGGAGCCGTAAGCCGTGGCCAGGGCAGCGCTTGCGGCAAGCCAGCCGGCATGGCGGCCCATGATCTCCACGACGGTGATCATGCCGCTGTCGTAAACGCGGGCGTCCTTGTTGATCTCCATGCAGGAGGTGGCGATATACTTGGCTGCGCTTGCAAAGCCGGGGCAATGGTCAGTACCGAAGAGGTCGTTGTCGATGGTCTTGGGAACGCCCATCACGTGGCAGGCATAGCCGACAGATTCCATATAGCGGCTGATCTTGTTGCAGGTATCCATCGAGTCGTTGCCGCCGTTGTAGAAGAAATAACGGACATTGTATTTCTTGAAAATCTCAAGAATGCGCTTGTAATCGGTATCGTCGTCATCAGGGTCTGCAATTTTGTAGCGGCAGGAGCCCAGCTCGGAAGAAGGCGTGTGCAGCAGGAGCTTCAGCTCTTCGGGATCTTCCTCGTCCATGACAAACAGCCTGTCATCCAGAACGCCCTTGATACCGTGATTTGCGCCGTAGACCTTTGTGATCTCTTCGGCGTCAAGCGCAGCGCGAATCACGCCGTAGGCGCTGGCGTTGATAACAGCCGTGGGACCGCCGGACTGGCCGAAGATGCAGGAGCCGATGAGTTTCTCAGACATTTTAATTCCTCCAGTTATTTAAAATTTATTTGTTTTTGTAGAAAGTCCATATTGATTATAGACTGGAATGAGGATATAATATTAACGAAAATTTGTAAATGTGCTTTTTGTACAAATTTTTAAAAAAATAAAGGAGATTTGTGTTATGCCTCTTGTATCCACGAAAGAAATGTTTGCGAAAGCCTATAACGGCGGCTATGCTGTCGGCGCTTTCAACGTCAACAATATGGAGATCGTCCAGGGCATTACCGAGGCCGCCGGCGAACTGAAGAGCCCTGTGATTCTTCAGGTTTCCAAGGGTGCCCGCGCTTATGCCAACCACACCTATCTGGTAAAGCTGGTCGAGGCTGCCGTTATCGAGAATCCCGAGATCCCCATCGCGCTGCATCTTGACCACGGCGATACCTTTGAGCTGTGCAAGTCCTGCATCGACGGCGGCTTCACCTCCGTTATGATCGACGCTTCCTCCAAGCCCTTCGACGAGAATATCGCCCTGACCCGCAAGGTTGTTGAATATGCCCATGACCATGGCGTTGTGGTCGAGGCTGAGCTCGGCACCCTCGCCGGTGTTGAGGATGAGGTCTCTGTTGAGCATGGACACGAGAGCTACACCCGCCCCGAAGAGGTGGAGGAGTTTGTCAGCCGCACCGGCTGCGACTCTCTGGCAATTGCCATCGGCACCTCTCACGGCGCATACAAGTTTAAGGCTTCCCAGTGCACCCGTAATGCTGACGGCATCCTGGTTCCGCCTCCGCTCCGTTTTGATGTCCTGAAGGAGTGCATCAAGCGCCTGCCCGGTTTCCCGATCGTGCTGCACGGTTCTTCCTCCGTTCCGCAGGAGTTCGTGAAGATGGTCAACCAGTACGGCGGCAATATGCCCGACGCCATCGGCATCCCCGAGGATCAGCTCCGCGAGGCCGCAAAGCTTGCAGTCTGCAAGATCAATATCGACTCCGATATCCGCCTGGCCATGACCGGCAATATCCGCAAGTACTTTGCCGAGCATCCCGATCACTTCGATCCGCGCCAGTACCTCAAGCCCGCACGCCAGGCCGTCAAGGACATGGTTGCTCATAAGATCGTACACGTTCTTGGCTCTGACGGTAAAGCCTGATTGCATTCCGCCGAAATCATCAGGGAGGTGGCAGAATGCCCCAAAAACATGTAAAACCCACGCCGCCCAAGATAGACAAGGCAAAGCTTTCCGCCACATTAAATAATTCTCTGGTTATTAGACTTGTGATCGCGTCGGTCATATTTGCGATATCACTGATTGTATCCATGCCGGACTTTGTCAGCATTATCCTGCTGGTTCTGGCAGCAGCGCTCGCCGGTTATGATATCATCCTGAAAGCTGTGGAGTCTGTAGAGAGCGGCAGCTACTTTGACATGCCGGTACTCGTTGTACTGACTGCGGTTCTTGCATTCTTCATTGGCTTCGGGATCGAGGGGACAGCCGTTGTGCTGCTCTATCAGATCGGGATGCTTCTTCTGAATTACGCGAAGGATCACACTCGGAAAGCAGCGCTTGATCTGCTGCGGGATCAGGATGACGGTATTGCCGCACATATGCAGGAGATCGTCATGGACGACGAGAAGACCTCCATGTCGATTCAGAAGGTGATGGGCGGCAGCGCCGGAATGGTGCTGAAGCTCGCCATGCTGCTGGCAGTGATTTACGCAGTCGTGATGCCGATCATTACAAGCATGAGCTTCAGCGTCTCGATTCACAGGGCGCTGATTATCCTGCTTGTCGCAACACCTTTTTCCGTTGTTACCGCAATTCCTATGGCCGGGACTGTCGGTCTCTGCCATAGTGCCCGGCAGGGGATCGTCTTCACTGATGCTGAAAGTCTGGAGTCAATGGCTGATGTTTCAGTTGCAGTCTTTGACAAGAACGGCATCTTTACCGAGGAATGCCCCAGAATCATCGCCATGCACTCCGATGTGCTGGACTATGATACGTTTTTGAACTTTGTCGCGCATGCTGTCTATTACTCCGAGCAGCCTGTTGCCAATGCTATCTCCGCTGTTTATGATCGTGACTATAAGCTTGATGTAATCAAAGACTTTCGCGAGATTCCCGGCTATGGCGTTGAACTGTCCATTGACGGAATCGGCGTCACGTTTGCGACGAAGGAGTATCTGGAAGAACAGGGGATCCATGTAGAAGAGAGCAAGAACAGTGTCGGAACGGCATACTACATGGTCGTAGCCGGCAGACCTATGGGAAAAGTCGTCATCTCATCTGATGTGAACCAGGATCTGGAAAGCCTGGTCCCGGAAATGAAGAAGCTCGGGGTTTCCAGATGTGTTCTGCTCAGCGAGGACAGCAAAGAGGCAGCTCAGCAGTTTGCGGAGATGCTGAATTTCTCAGAAATGTATGCGCAGTGTGATGCCGAGAAAAAGCTGCGCATCATCAGTGAAATTGCGCACAAGACCAAAGGCGCCGTGCTGTTTGTGTATTCCAACGGCATTGAGGCGCACAGCGACGCAGCGGTGGATATCCGGGTTAATAATCGCGCGAAGTACGCCGACGCAATTGTTCTGCCGGATGCAGTAAGTAATCTGCCTATGGCAAAGCGCGTATCGGCCCGTGTTCGTGAGATTTGCATTGAGAATGCGCTGTTTGCTTTCGTCGTGAAAGCCGTGCTGATTTTCCTCAGCATCATCGGCTACTGTAATCTGTGGTTTGCAATTTTCATTGATTTTGCAGCCGCGGTTGCTACAGTCCTTAACACAATCCGTGTTACGAGCGCATCTCTGCGCAGCAGGCTCCGCTACAAGATGGGTAAATGAAAAGGGGACGGCTGTCAATTTCGACAGCCGTCTTTTATAAAAAAGCCTTGCTTCGCATGCGCGCGTTGTATTGCGGCAAAATGCAGCGGCATTTTCGATCACAGATTCACATCGCGGTTTTTCAAATGAAAAGCCATACCGGGGGCTTGACATTTTGACCGGCATGCGTATAATACAAATCGAAAGGGAACCGAGACAGGTTCCTTTAAGAAACGACATCGAATCTCACATAATATAAATTTAGCGAGATTCGGACAAGGGAATTTGAGGGTGAAGGAACATGAACTTAGATGCAATCCATGACATCCCGGATATCGTGATGGAGTTTCTCGAATATCACTCTACAGTGCGCGGTCACTCCGACAGAACTGTTGCCGGGTATTATCTCGATTTAAAAATTCTTTTCCGCTACCTGAAGCGAAGACGTCATCTCGTCCCGAGAGATGTGCCTTTTCAGGAAATCGATATCACGGATATCGACCTGGACTTTATCAAGTCGATCCGTATAGAAGAGCTTTATCGATACCAGTCGTTTTCGCCCGAATTTGAAAACGGCAGCCATTCATTATCCGCTGCAAGCCGCTGCCGCAGGACATCGTCCGTAAAGTCCTTTTTTAATTATCTTACATTAAAGCGTCATCTGCTGGATCAAAACATTTGTCAAGAACTTGACATGCCGAAGCGTCAGGCGTCCTTACCGCGTTATCTTGAAGAATCTGAGTGCGAACGTCTGCTGGCCGCCTGCGATGGAGCTTTTGCAGAGAGAGATTACGCGATTCTTATGCTGTTTCTCTCCTGCGGCCTGCGTGTCTCAGAGCTGGTATCGCTCAACCTGACAGATGTCTATGAAGACCATGTGCGTGTTCTCGGCAAAGGCAATAAAGAAAGAGTCGTCTTTTTCGCTGAAGGCTGCCGCGAAGCCATTGATGATTATTTAATGGTTAGAAATGACGAAAATGTCAAAGAAGCAGATAAAAAAGCCCTGTTTATCAGCAGAAAAAACTGCCGGATCGGGACACGCGGCGTACAAAACATGCTGGAAAAGAAGCTCCTGGCAGCCGGGCTTGATGCAAGCAGATATTCTCCGCATAAGCTGCGCCATACGGCAGCGACCCTGATGCTGAAAAACGGTGTGGATACCCGTGCCCTGCAGGAAGTCCTGGGTCACAGCAACCTGAACACCACGCAGATCTATACTCACCTGGACAATGCCGCCCTGCATGAAGCTGCAATGGCCAACCCCATCGGCCGTAAGACAAAGGACGAAATCGAAGGTTGACATAATTCTAAATTGAGGTTTACATAATTATAGAAGTTGACATAATGCAAAATCAAGGTTTACATAATGCTAAACCTGTATAAAAGAATGACGTCGGAAAAGACCGGCGTCATTCTTTTTCCAATATGGGGACCGCAGAGCCGATATCAAAGATCGGCTCATCCGTCAAAAACACAGCATCTATCTCTCGCTGTTCTAAAAATTGCAGGATTCTGCTGCAATCCGGATGCGCGTCGAGCTTTCCGGTGAAGGCTATTTTCTTCTCGCTTATTTTGAATGCCGCCCCGCCAATGAAGCCATAAGCGAAACCGTCAAGCGTAATGTGCCCCGGAGAAATCAGCATTACCGATAATCCGGCTGCCGACGCTCGGGCAGCAACTCCCCTGTCTGCCGTAATCACGGAGCGCCTGTCTACAACGCACGAAGAGCAGCGGGTATAGCCCTGATGGCAGCTTATAAAGCGAAGAGCCCCGTTCCTTGTTAAATATTCAACAATACTGTCAGGGACTGTTTTCCTGTTATAAAGGATCGTTTCTCCGACCTGGCAGAGATTCAGCTGCGCATCCTCCGGATACGCGGCCTGTTGCTCTATATTCGGAAGCAGGATCTCCGCGCCGATGCTGCTGAGCCAGCTCTCCACAGCGCTCCCCTTCAGATAGGGAGCGAGCAGCACCCTCTCCCCTCCCGCGTGCAGAACGGATAGATCTGCGTGCCCGGCAAGCCGTGGTTCTATTTTTGGATTATCGGGCACGAAAACGCTATGAATACGCAGGCTATCAAGCGGTTTTCTGAGTTTATCAGCATATTTTGCGCCATATAGGACCGTATCGCACCGCTGCGGCAAATGCGGCAAATCGACAAACCGGCTCATTCTCTTGCAAGCACGGCGGCGATAGCCTCGCTGATATTTTGCGCCGGGAGCAATTGCAGGCCGGCAATCGGACGGATTTCATCCCGCCAGTGGGCCGGAATGACGCATCGTTTGAAGCCCAGCCGCGATATTTCCGACAGACGCTGATTCAACGCGCTGACACTGCGGATTTCGCCCGACAGTCCGATTTCACCGATCGCCGCCAAATCGGCGCCCAGGGGGCGATCCAGATAACTGGATGCAATGGCGAGGCTTGTGGCGAGATCAGCCGCCGGCTCTTCCAGCGTCAAGCCGCCGATTACATTGATATAAGAATCACAGCCCGCGACAGAGAGCCCGCCGCGTTTTTCCAGGACAGCGAGCAGCATGGCGGCGCGGTTATAATCAACGCCGTTGCTGCGTCTCGCGGCATTATAGGCGGCAGGCGTAACCAGAGCCTGTACCTCCGCAAGAATAGGTCTGGTCCCCTCAATGACGCAGGCCACACAGGTGCCGGGGCTGTTTACAGGTCTGCCGCTCAGCAGCATCTCCGACGGGTTTTCCACGCAGCGAAGGCCATTGTCTGCCATCTCGAATACGCCGATCTCATTGGTCGAACCGAAACGGTTTTTGGCAGCCCTGAGAATGCGAAAGCTCGTGCTGCGCTCTCCTTCAAAATAGAGTACGCAGTCCACCATGTGCTCCAGCACTTTTGGGCCCGCAATGCTCCCTTCCTTATTAATATGTCCGACGACGAAGGTCGTCAGACTGTTCTCCTTGCACAGGCGCATGATGCGCATGGTACATTCGCGTACCTGCGTTATGCTGCCGGGCGCGGAGCTCAGATCTCCGTTGCTGACAGTCTGGATGGAGTCAATGATGACTATGTCCGGCTTCAGGCTTTCGGCCGCCGCCAGAATACTGTCCAGGTCCGTCTCCGCCAGAACATAGAGCTCGCCTCCGTAAACGCCCAGGCGGTCAGCCCGCAGCTTGAGCTGCCGCTCGCTTTCCTCGCCGCTGACATAGAGGATTCTCCGCTCTCTGCCGGAGGCGGCGCACATCTGCAGCAGGAGCGTTGACTTGCCGATACCGGGCGCGCCGCCGACCAGGACGAGGGAGCCGCACACCGCGCCGCCGCCAAGAACGCGGTCGAACTCGGAAATTCCGGTTGAAAAACGGATCTCCTCCGCGCTGTCCAGATCCGCGAGTTTTTTTGCCTTCGGCGTTCTGCCGGGGTCCCGCGCCCTGCCTCCGGCTTTGTCAAGCCGCAGCTCGGCCAGTGTGTTCCAGGCACCGCAGGACGGGCATTTGCCCGCCCAATTTGGTGTTTCGCTGCCGCATTCTGAACAGATATATACGGTTTTCTGCTTGTTTGCCATTTCTTTCTCCCGATTATTACGTTTTGTATAGACTATATACGCACTGTATTTTGCTCGAACTGCAAATACGAGCCCATCATGATTGCCGCCAATGAGGTTTGATACGTCGGCCTCTTTAAATTCTCAAGGTCTATCGAGTTTGAGACGAAGCCGCATTCCACCAGAATCGCAGGGCACGTGAGATGAGACAGGATATAGAGCTTTCTGGTAGCGGGTTCTGCAACGCGTCTGCTCTTCGGGTAGAGCGCACCGATGAGATTCCGGTGCATGATGGTGCCGAGCTCCTCGCTTCCCTCTCCGGCGGCATAGATCACCTGCGCTCCGCTTGCCTGCCCCGTGGGAAAATCATTCTGATGAATGCTGATGTAAACCGGATTCAATTCCGCAGACGCAAGCTCCGTTCTGCATTCAAGATCCCTGTGTTCGCTGTATTCTTCCGCATCGCAGAGGGTGCGGTCATCCTGCCGCAGCAAAAGATTATCCAGCCCGTAGAGTTCGGCCATCGCCCGGAGCTTTAAGGCGACGGCGAGGTTGATATCGCTTTCGCGGGTACCGTCCGCGCCGATCGCGCCGCCGTCGATCCCGCCATGGCCGGGGTCAATCACAATGGTCGACCGCTCGTGAGAGGAGCCCGCCGTGTCCTGCTTCTTTCCGATTGTAAAGAAGGCCGTCAGGACAAGACCTGCCAAAACCGCCAGCGGCAGAATCTTTTGTCCGATACCGCGCAGCTTAGTGTCCATAGATCCTCCGATTTCCGTGCAGCCGGGGCCGTCTTTGATTATAGCGTCCTCTCCCGCACAAGTCAATTCCATGCAAAACCCTTCCTGTCAGAGCAAAATGCAAATCAGCCCGCCGCTCCCTTCGTTCAGAATGCGCTCCAGGGTTTCCCGGAGCTTGTGCTTTACGTTTTCGGGCAGCGCTTCAATCTTTGCGGCAAGGCCTTCTTCTGCGATGTCATTGAGGGACTTGCCAAAAATATTGGACTGCCAGATTCGATTAACGTCACCGTCAAAGCCCTGGAGAAGGAAGTTGATAATCTCCTCGGAAGCGCCCTCTCCCCCTATGGCCGGCGTAACCTCCGTTTCAATATTGGTCATGATCATATGGATCGCCGGGGCATTTGCCTTCAGCTTTACGCTGTACTTTCCGCCCTGCCGCACGATCTGCGGCTCCTCCAGCGTCATTTGGGCGGAATCGGGCATAACAACGCCGTAGCCCGTCTGCCTTACATTCTCCAGCGCCGTGCGCAGGCTGTCGTAGTCGGCCTTCACCGCGCTCATTTCCCGGAGCGTCGTGATCAGATCCCGGTCGTTTTCTATGGCGAGGCCGGTCTGCTCGCTTATGCTTTGATAATACAGCGCTCTGGGGATTTGAACAGTCAGCTCGACCGTGCCGCTGCCGAGATCCGTTTTGCTGATCTCCGCCGTCTCAATTTGATCCTTCTCCCGAAGCTGCCGGGCCATGGTCCTGCAATCCTTGATCAGCCGCAAATCCTCGGCGGTTCCTGCAATAAGCTGCAGAATGCCGCTTCGAAGCTCGTTCTGCTCCGGCAGGGCGTCCAGCCAATCCGGGAGAAATACGCCGACAGCCTTCAGAGGGAACTCTTCCAGCACGCAGCTCAGAATAAGGCCGATGTCTTCTTCGCTCATCTTCATGCAGTCAACAGGAATGCAGCGCACATCATATTGCGTTGAAAGCTCTCTGGCAAGCGCCGCGCATTTCTCGCTGCCTGGCGCTTTGCTGTTAAGCAGCACGACAAAGGGCTTTCCGATCGCCTTGAGCTCCGAGATCGTGCGCGCTTCCGCCGCCGTGTAGTTTTCCCGGGGAATGTCGCCGATGCTCCCGTCTGTCGTGACCACGATTCCGATGCTCGAGTGCTCGCTGATTACCTTAAAGGTCCCCTTCTCGGCGGCCTCCGTGATCGTCACCTCATGGTCAAACCATGGCGTTGTGACCATTCTCTCATGTCCGTCCTCAAACTGCCCGGTGGCGCCGTCGACCATATAGCCCACGCAGTCGACCAGCCGGACAGAAAGCTCCGTGTTTTCTCCGAGACGGATACTGACCGCGTTCTCCGGGACAAATTTCGGTTCTGCCGTCATGATGGTTTTGCCGGACGCGCTCTGGGGAAGCTCATCCCGCGCGCGCTCCCGAAGATAGTCGTTCTCGATTCGCGGGATGACCAGCGTTTCCATGAATCGCTTGATAAAGCTCGATTTACCCGTTCTTACCGGGCCGACCACCCCCAGCATGATCGCGCCGCCGGTCCTGGCGGCAAGTTCGCTGTAAAGATTGGAATCAGACATAAAATAAGCCTCCGCTCTCATGTTCTCACTTGCTTGAGTGTATGAGAAGCGAAGGCATGATATGACGGCCTGTCAGGCAAAGCGAATGCAGTCGTCATGGCTTTTGCTGATGATAATGTCCGTGTCAGGAAAGCGCTCGGAAAGCCTGGATGCAAGAGATCGTATGACCGGGTTTTCGGTATAAAAGTGGTCTGCGTCGATCAGGTTCAGCCCAAGCTCCGAGGCCCGCTGGAACTGATGATACTTGATATCCGCTGTGACATAGGTATCGCAGCCCAGTCTGACCGCGTCCTCCAGGCTTCCGGCCCCGGAGCCGCCCATCGCGGCAAGCTTGTAAACCGGCTTATTCCCAAGGCAATACCGGACAGCCGGAACACCCAGGCGCTCCTTGCAGACTGCAAGAAAGGCCTCCAGCGGCATCGACTGCGATAAATGTCCGATCCTGCCGCAGCTGTCCGCGTCCAGGCTCCCCTCGGGTTCCGCGCCCAGAAGGCGGATCAGGACGTCGTTGACGCCGCCTTCGGCAATGTCAAGATTCGTGTGCATGCAAATCAGCGCAATTCCGTTTTCAGCCAGAAAGAGCACTCTCCTGCTGACCGGCTCCAGATCATGGACTGTCTTCAGCGGAGAAAAGATGAGCGGATGATGGGTAACCAGAAGCTCTGCGCCGCACGCCTGTGCTTCCTCCGCGACCTCGTCCGTTGCGTCCAGCGCAAGCAGGATGCGGTGAACCTCTCTTTCCGCATGACCGATCTGGAAACCGGCGTTATCGAAATCCATCTGCAGTTCAAGCGGCGCTATACGGCACAGCTCCTCAAACACGTCCCGAACGCTTGTCATCTCTCCGCCTCCAGCTCCTTTAGTTGTACCAATATTTCCCTGTAGAGGGCAAGACGGGAGTCCCCTTCTCCGCTCTCCATCCCGCCGAGCGCGTTTTCAAAGCGCCCGATGATTCTCTCAAGCTGCCTGTCGTAAAGCTCAAGCGAGGCACAGCGCTCGCGTTTTCCGAGAAACAGCTCCGCATCCGACAGGCTTGTCCTTGCGCCGAAGCGGGCACAGATGATCTGATAGAGAATGCCGCCGTCTTCCACGATCGTTTCCTTTTCGATCGCAAATTCATTGTTGACGAGCCAGTAACGCAGAACCTCGGCCTTGGTCATCGGCTGCAGTATCAGCCGATAGCTGTCTTGCATGCACCAATCTGCCTCATCAAGGATTTTCACGATCATATCGCCGCCCATACCGGCAATGACAATGGTGTCGATCTCATCCGGCGGGCAAAGCGCCAGACCGTCGCAAAGGAGAAAGCGGATCCGGTCCGATAAGCCGGCGGCGTCTGCCGTCCTGCGGGCGGCCGTCAGCGGCCCTTCGTTGATGTCAGAGGCATAGAGAGCGCCGGGATAGCCGGCTTCGGCCAGGTAAGCCGGAAGCTGTCCATGATCCGTCCCGACATCCACGAGGCCTTTTCCGTTTTGTACAAGCGCCGCGACAGCGCTCAGGCGTCTGTTCATCCTGCTCACCCCCCGTATTTCCTTCTTTGCTTTTTCCGCCGCTGCTTTACAGCAAAAAGCCGGACCGCAGTCCGGCTTTTGCTGTTCATGCGGTCTCAAGGAAAGCCTTGAGATACTTCAGAAACTCGTCAGGATCAACGCCGTGCGCACAGCAGGCCTGTTCAATGTTTTCTCCGCTTGCCATGGCGCAGCCCATGCAGTGCATGCCGATCGCCTGAAAAGCGGGCATGGCCTGGGGCGCATTTTCAACGACTTCAGAAATCAGGGTTTCTCTGGTGATTTCCATTTGATTACCTCCGTTTTATACAGATTTCAGGGAAGCATAGATTCCTTGGGCAATACCGCATAATTCGGCAAGAGCAGATCCTGAGAAAATTTGGGTTCTGATAAAGGCACTTTTTCGCAGATGTACTTTGTGTACCTCAAGAGGCGGATTGTGCGGTGTTGCCCTTGCATTTGGCAAGGCATGTTCATGCCTCCCGAAGAAAAGGGGGACACCGAAGTGTCCCCCTTTTGCTGTCAGGACAGGCGATCAGGCCTGCTCTCTCATCTTAGCAAAGCACTCGCTGCAATAAACAGGACGGTCAGACTTGGGCTCGAAGGGAACCCGGGCCTCGCCGCCGCAGGCAGCGCAGGTAGCGGTGAAGAACTCACGGGGACCACGGGCCGCATTCTTGCGGGCATCGCGGCATGCCTTGCAGCGCTGGGGCTCATTCTGGAAGCCGCGCTCTGCGTAGAACTCCTGCTCACCGGCGGTAAAAACAAATTCCTTGCCGCATTCTTTGCATACTAAAGTCTTGTCTTCGTACATCTTGAATCCTCTCTTTTGATTGTGCCTGTCGGCTTATATTTGCGTTCAGCTTTCGCTGATATCGCCAAAAATATTTTCCCGTGCAAGCTTGTGGCGTATTCTCTGCACGGCATTGTCAATTGACTTTGCATCCCTGCAAAGTCTGTCCGCTATTTCTCTATACGACAGGCCTTCCAGATAAAGGTCAAGTACCTTGATCTCAAACCTGGACAGGCACCGGGAAAAAGCCGCATTCAACTCTTCCCTGCTCTCTTTTGCCAGAATCAATTCTTCCGGGTTATGGCGGAACAACTCAGGGAGTGTCGAGATGTCAGCACCGGGATCTTCGGAGAGTTCTTCAAGGGATATTCCGTCGTTAAGGGGAAAGTGTTTTAATCGGGAAGCGGATTTCACTGCTGACAGAAGACGCATTCGGATACAATGCTCCGCGAAGGTACTGAAGGAAGCGCCACACGCCGGATTGTACTTTCGGATTGCGGAAAGCAGTCCAAAAGTCCCCTCCTGTATCAGATCCTCGCTGTCGCCTCCTGCAAGAAACAGAGGCCTCGCGCAGACCCTGACCAGCCTGAGATATCGCTCAGCCAAAGCGTCTTCCGCGTCTCTGTCCCCCGAGGATGCAAGTATTTGGAGTTTGGTATCATCCAGTCCTGCGTAATCTATCATTTTATTTCAAGTATTCTAACTATATACATCATGTATTATACAACACAAACCGCTAAAGTCAATACCCATTTTGTATAAAGTGATGCGAAATGTTCAAATATCCATCTGCTGCTGCCCCATATACTCGAGTCCGAGGTGCTGATAGGCCTTCTGGGTGACGCAGCGGCCGCGCGGCGTCCTGATCAGAAAACCACGCTGGAGCAGATAGGGCTCGTATACATCCTCCAGCGTGACGGCCTCTTCATTGATCGTCGCGGCAAGCGTCTCCAAACCGACAGGTCCCCCGCCATAAAACTCAATGATACTGCGCAGCATCCGCCTGTCCAGCGCGTCAAGCCCAAGCTTGTCAACCTCAAGACTGGACAGCGCCATATCCGCAACCTCACTGGTAATCACGCCGTCCGCCCTGACCTGGGCAAAATCGCGGACACGCCTGAGAAGCCGGTTCGCTATACGCGGCGTTCCCCTGGAACGGGAGGCAATTTCAAAGGCCCCCTCCGGGACGATCCGCACATTCAAAATCCCGGCGGAGCGCACAACGATACGCTGCAGCTCCTCGGGCGTGTAGAGCTCAAGGCGAAGGGATACGCCAAAGCGGTCCCGCAGCGGCGCCGTGAGCTGACCGGAGCGCGTCGTCGCGCCAATCAGCGTGAAATGCGGCAGATCGAGATGGATAGAGTTGGCAGAGGGGCCCTTCCCGAGAATGATGTCAATGGCATAATCCTCCATTGCGGGATAGAGGATCTCCTCATAGGCGCGGTTCAGCCTGTGGATCTCATCGACAAAGAGAATGTCCCCCTCGTTGAGATTGGTGAGCATGGCGACCAGATCCCCCGGCTTTTCGATTGCGGGGCCGGAGGTAATGCGCATGTTGACGCCCATCTCATTGGCAATCACGGCCGCAAGCGTCGTCTTGCCGAGTCCCGGGGGCCCGTGCAGCAGCACATGATCCAACGGTTCTCCGCGCATCTTGGCCGCGTTGATAAAGATGCTCAGATTGTCTTTTGCCTTCTTCTGGCCGATATATTCCTCAATCGTCTTCGGTCTCAGAGAGCCTTCGTTATTGTCCTCCGGGAGCGTTGCCGTTGTGGTCAGGATCTCCTCATTGACTTCATCAGAAAAACTAATACTCATATTGCCCTATCCAATCATTTTACCATCTGCTTCAAAACCGCCTTGATGATCTGCTCGGCAGACATATCCCTGGTTTCCAGCTTTTTCAGCACCGGCGCAATTTCAGCGCTGGAATAACCCAGTACGGCAAGCCCGGCCAGCGCGTCATTGACGGCAGAATCGCCGCCCTGCGCCGCAACGGCAGTGAAGCTCGGCATGACGGCCGCGTCGCTTTTCATTTCCTTGCTGACCTTGTCCTTGAGCTCAAGGATCACGCGCTGGGCAATCTTCTTCCCGATCCCGGGAGCAACTGTAAGCGCTTTCTCATTGCCGCTGATAATCGCAAGCGCAAGCCCCTCCGGCGTGTTGCAGGAGAGGATCGACATGGCCGCTTTCGGGCCGATGCCGGAGACGGAGATCAGCATCTCGAAGAAACGGCGTTCGCTTTTATCCAGAAAGCCGAAAAGATCATAATTCGTCTCGCCTATGGATTCCGAGACATAGAGCTTCGCCCTTTCTCCAAGGTGCAGCCCGGCCACCGTGTTGCTTGTCACATTCAGCGCAAAGCCGATGCCGCCGCAGTCCAGCACCGCAAGCGCCGGTTCCAGTTCGGATACCTTTCCGTCTAAATGGTAGAGCATTCTTCCTGTTCTCCTCTGTACAAAAGTGAAGTTGCGCTTCTGGCATGGCACAGTGCCAGCGCCACGGCGTCTGCCGCGTCATCCGGCTTCGGCGGTGACGGCAGCCGGCACAGCCGCTTTACCATGTCCATGACCTGCCGTTTCTCAGCGCGCCCATATCCGACCACGGCCTGCTTGACCTGCAGGGGGGTATACTCGTAGACTCTGACCCCGGCTTTTCGGCAGGCCAGCAGAATCACGCCCCTGCCGTGGGCTACCGAGATGCCGGTCGTAATATTGGTGTTGAAAAAGAGCTCCTCAATCGAGACCGCGTCCGGCTTAAACAGGTCCAGAAGCTGCAGCATATCGTCGTAGATCTGCTCAAGGCGGCTTGAAAGGCTTGTGTGGGCAGGGGTTGTAATAACACCGCAATTGATGAGCTTATGGCTGTTTTTCTCAGACTCCAGAGCGCCAAAGCCGATGGTGGCGATGCCCGGGTCAATGCCCAAAATACGCATGTAATCACACTCCTATAGGATTTTACCACACTTGCGCATACTCTGCAACACAAATGATGACAGCCTGTCGCTTGAGACAGGCTGTCCGTAAGCTTATGCTCTGGGATGCGCTTTGTTATACACATCCTTCAATTGCTTTTTTACAAGCTGTGAGTACATATGCGTGGAAGAAATATCCCGATGGCCCAGCATCTCCTGAATTGCATGGATGTCCGCGCCGTTTTCAAGCAGATGCGCCGCAAAGGAATGGCGGAGGGTATGCGGCGTAATGTCTTTTTCAATCCCGGCCTTTTTCTGATAGTGTTTGACGATCTTCCAGAAGCCCTGGCGGGACATCCTTTCGCCGCTGACATTGACGAACAGAGACTGCTCATCCGGCATGAGGATCATCTGCGGGCGAACCAGCGTGATATAATCGCTCAGCGCTTTGACTGCGGCCGGATACATGGGGATAAAGCGCTCACGATTGCGGCTGGCGCAGCGGATCACGCCGGCAGCAAGATTCACATCGGAGATGTTGAGCTCAATCAGCTCCGTAACACGAATGCCTGTGGCGTAAAGCAGCTCCAGCATGGCCTTATCCCGATACCCCTTCGGGTCGATGCATTTGGGCTGCTCCAGCAGAAGCTCGACCTCCTTGCTGGTCAGGATCTCCGGCAGCTTCTGCGTGCTCTTGTCCGGAACCAGGCCCTGCGCGGGATTCACCGTGATCAGCTGCTTGATGAACAAATGTGCGTACAGGCACTTGATCGAGGCGATTGAACGTGATACAGTAGCAACAGACTTGCCGTTGGCGCGCAGCATCTCAATATATTCCGACAGCTCCTCGGCTGTCGCATCAACAATGCTGTGCTCTGTGCTGCTGTCAAGGTAATCGGCAAGCTGCCGAATATCTCTCAAGTATGAGCTGAGGGTGTTTGCAGATGCTTTTTTATCCTCGACGAGATATTTTTCGAACATCTCAATACACTCGGAATTCTGCATTCAAAACGCCCTCCTTTCTGTGAAGTATATGGGCTGTCACCTTCTGCAGACACCGCATCCATCCATGTGCGAAGGTCTCATCCGGGCAGGCGACTGCAATTGTGAAATAATTTTGTAATTGACATAACTGCTTTGGTAACAATATATTACAAGTCTTCAAAATAATCAAGTGTTTTTTTCGTTTTTTTGAAAATTATTTTTCGCTTATGTCAACTCTTGTTACTTTTTTATTGCAGATCTCGCCCTGAACAAGCGGCAATAATGTGCCAGAAAAGGCTTTATTGTTTTCATTATGTCAATTTCTTTGAATGAAATGGACGTCGTCCGCGCTGTTTCCCCAGTTTCAATCTGAAAACGCAGCCCGTCAGAGCTCCGGCATAGGAAAAGCTCACCATGCTTAGGATGGACGACGGATCCATCTCTTCTCCGCGGATCAGAAATCCGGCTGTGAGCAGCAGGATAACCAGCGCCGTTCCCGTCAACAGCGCCGTGAAAAAGCGCGGCAGCCTGCTCCTGCTGATTGCCGCGGCGCCGGCAGCAGCGGCGCAGATGAAGCTGTTGGCAGAGCTGAGATACCCAAGCACCTGCTCTCCCATGCCTGTAGTGGCTGCGAGCAATGCCGTCAAGCTGAGCGTCACGAGCGCGCACATGCACCAGGCAGCCAACGCGCTGACCAGAAAGCCGGCATCCGGCAGGATCTGTTTTTCATCCGACAACGAGAACACCCCCGAACAAATAAGATACTCACATCTTATTTGTTCGGGGGTGAAAAGATTCTCCTGGAAAAGCGGCCTGTTATTTTTTGCCGCGGCTCTTGGCATTACGGGCCTCAGCCTCTGCGGCCTCCATCTTGGCAGTGGTGGAAACGCCCCATTTCTTGATCTGGATACGGACGCGATCTTCACCGGTCTCAAAGGTGACGGTATCTTCCGTAACCTGAACAATCTTGCCGGTCATGGCGCCGATGGTCGTGATTTCATCGCCAACGCTCAGGGAGCTGCGCATTGCCTCGACGGTCTTCTTTTTCTTGTTTTCCGGACGGATAAAGAAAAAGTAGAAGACGGCAAACATCAGCACGAGCATAACGAGCATGGAAGCGGAGCCGGTGCCGGCCGCTGCATCAGCAGTAAGAAAAACATTCATTCTGAGAAACCTCCGAAATCAAAGTAAGCCTATTATATATGTGTAGCGCCGAAATTTCAAGATGCTTATATACGTTTGTCGAGAATTTCAGAAAATTTGCCGCGAAACGATCGGAAGGTCCCGGCGTCCAGACTGTCGCGGATCGCCTGGGCAAGAGCGTTATAGAAAGCCAGATTGTGCATGACCGCAAAGCGCATGGCCAGCATCTCCTCCGCTTTGAACAGATGCCGGATATAGGCGCGGGAGTAACGGCGACACACCGGGCAATTGCATTTGGGGTCGATCGCTTGTTCATCCCGCATGTATTTTTCGTTTTTGATGTTAATAATCCCGTCCCAGGTAAAGAGGTGCCCGTGCCTGCCGTTTCGTGCAGGCATGACGCAGTCAAAGAAATCAACGCCTCTGGCAACCGCCTCGATGATATTGCCCGGCGTTCCGACACCCATCAGATAGCGCGGCTTGTTCCCGGGCATATGCTCTTCCACAAGCTCAATGGTGTCGTACATCTCCTGATGCGTCTCCCCCACCGCGAGCCCGCCGATCGCATACCCGGGCAGATCAAGCTCCGCGATTTTAATCATATGCTCCACCCGAAGATCGGCAAATACCGCGCCCTGATTGATGCCAAAGAGCATCTGCCCGGGATTGACGGCATCCTCCTCCCGGTTATACGCTGTCAGCGCCGTCTGGCAGCGCTGCAGCCAGCGATAGGTCCTGTCACAGGAGCGCTTCACATACTCCCTCGGCGAGGGGATCTCGATACACTCGTCAAAGGCCATGGCGATATCCGAGCCGAGATTCGCCTGGATCCGCATACTCTCCTCCGGCCCCATAAAGATATGGCGTCCATCCACATGGGAGTTGAAGCTTACGCCCTCCTCCTTGATCCTGCGGAGCTTTGCCAGGGAGAAAATCTGAAATCCACCGCTGTCAGTGAGGATCGGCCCCTCCCATGTCATGAACTTATGCAGGCCGCCGAGGGATTTGATCAGCTCGTCACCCGGCCGCACATGAAGATGATAGGTGTTGGACAGCTCGATCTGACAGCCGATCGTCTTGAGGTCGGACGCAGACAGCGCCCCCTTGATGGCTCCCTGTGTCCCGACGTTCATAAAAACCGGAGTCTGTACGACACCATGCGGCGTTGCAAATTCTCCGCGGCGTGCATGTCCCTCCTGCTTGAGCAGTTTATACACGTCATCCCTCCTTCTCGGCGTCTGCCGGGTTTTTCTTTCGCATTCTTTTCTGTGTTTGCCGAAATCAGCCTCAATGCCGCGCCCGTGCGAATCAGGAGACGGGCCGTTTTCGTTCCTCAATCATCATCGCATCGCCGTAACTCACGGGAGTAAGGAGATGCATGGATATTCATTCTTCAAATCCTTCTAAGGCAATACCGCATAATTCGGCAAGAGCAGATCCTGAGAAAATTTGGGTTCTGATAAAGGCACTTTTTCGCAGATGTACTTTGTGTACCTCAAGCCGGGAAGATTTCCCGGCTTTTGGTTTATTGCGTACAAATACTGTTCTCGTACAGCTCATGCGGAGCAATATCCTGTCCGTTTACCCATTCAATTCCGATACCGCCCGGAAGCAGATGAACAGACTTGAAGTACGCTTCGTCTCTCAGCTCTCCAAACCACGATCCGTTGGCATATGGCGTAACGTCAAACACCTTTATTTCCCCGGTTTCATAATGGAGGCAAAGCCTCATATCCGGCAAGGGTTCAACAGAAGTAAGTCTTGGCTGCAGCACAGTTTTCCTCCTTTATCTCAGCGGATCAATACGGAAAAACTGTTCTCCATTGGAAAGCAGCTTCCAGTTTGCTTCGAGCTCTTCTTTGTGAATCTCCATCCAAGCTTCAAGCAGCTTGAGTTTTCCTTTTGGAAACGATCCTTCAATAATGGAACCGTCAAGCGCAACAACAATTTCTTCGCCAGAATACTCGGCGTGGATGTGAGGCAGCTTGTGTCTTTCGCCAGTTTCTCTGTACATACGTACTATGATTCCGTAAAAAGCGCTTAATACCGGCATAGTCACTTCTCCTCCGGTTCATATTTTATCAGAACGATATTTAACAGTCAACAGCAAACAAAAGCCGTGTCAAAACAGTTTACATAATCATCATCGCATCGCCGTAACTAACAGGAGTAAGGAGATGCAAAACGATTCATATACATAAAACGCCAACCGCCAAGCACACTCACACCGAGCAACTCTTTGGCAGTTGGCATCTCAGCCGCTCTTAAGCGCTTGCCCCCCCTGGGGAACTGAATTTTCGTACAGATATTCCGGTGAAATGTCAATGTCTCCATCCTTCCATACCGGAATCCCGTAGTCTATATAGACGTCGCGGAACACGGCTTTATCAGCCAGCGGGGCAAAGGCAGGAGAATCAAGGAGCGGTTTGAAGTCAAAAATCCTCGCCTCTCCGGTATTGAAGCGAATCCAGAGAAGATATTTGTCCATCGCCCTTATACCGCTGATCTTGATCGGAATGGAAGGCTCTCCGGCATAGGCAATACCGTCTATGATATACATTCTTTTTTCCTCCCTTAATGCAGAGGATCAATCTTTCCAAACGGAATATTTCTTACCGCCTTATTCCAGGCCTCATACAGTTCATCCTCGTGGATCGATGTTATAAAACCTGCAGAGCTCAGGCATACTTCATCCCCCGTTTGTTGTCAGTATCATTATACCAGCGATTAAAACTCCGGTCAACTGAATGTTTAAATGATGATTATACCAAACAATTACATAATCATCATCGCATCGCCGAAGGAGAAGAAGCGGTAGCGCATTTTTACCGCCGTGTCATACGCATGCAGGATATTCTCACGCCCGGCCAATGCGGAAACCAGCATGACCAGCGTGCTTTCCGGCAAGTGAAAATTGGTGATGAGGCCGTCAATGCATTTGAAGCGATAGCCCGGATAGATAAAGATATCTGTCCATCGTGAGCCGGCCCGCAGAGTCCCATCCTCCTCTGTGAAGCTTTCAAGCGTACGGCATGAGGTTGTCCCGACCGCGATCACACGACCGCCGTTTTTCTTGACATTGTTCACAATATCGGCGGTTTCTTGGGAGACCACACAAAACTCCTGGTGCATTTCATGATTCTCGATCTCTTCCTCTTTAACCGGGCGGAAGGTCCCAAGCCCCACATGCAGCGTAACAAAACATACCTTCACGCCCATCTCTTCGATCTGCTTCAACAGTTCCGGGGTAAAATGCAGTCCCGCTGTCGGCGCCGCCGCGCTCCCGAGTTCCCGGGAATAGACAGTCTGATAACGCTCGGCGTCCTTCAGCTCTTCCTTGATGTAAGGCGGCAAGGGCATTTTTCCAAGGCGCTCCAGAACCTCCAGAAAGATCCCCTCATAATGGAACTGGATGATCCGATTGCCGCCCTCCGCTACATCTGCCACTGTGGCGGTCAGCTCTCCGTTGCCAAAGGACAGCTCTGTGCCGGGCTTCGTCTTTCGGCCCGGGCGGCTCAGGCACTCCCAGCGGCCATTGCCCAAATCCCGCAGCAGCACCAGTTCCACGCTGCCGCCGGTTTTGCGGCACCCCAGAAGCCTTGCCGGCAGAACACGGGTATCATTTAAGACCAGGCAATCCCCGGCGCGGAGATATTGAGGCAGCTCGTAGAAATGACGATGCTCCATGGCGCCGGTTTCCTTATCCAGATGCAGCAATCTTGAGGCATCGCGCTTTTCCAAGGGAGTCTGTGCAATCAGTTCCTCCGGCAGTTCATAGTAAAAATCCGATTTTTTCAAAGTCTTCCTCTGTCCTTTTTTATGGTGTTTTGGTATTATAACAGAACTCTTTTCGGTTTTCAATCAATCCGGGAATATTCTTTGTACCGGCGTCATAAATTGTCTCATGTAATCTTGTATGGGGAGGCTGTTCTATTGAAAACACCGGTATTCAAAGGCTCCTGCACCGCCATTGTTACCCCCTTTGATGAGCATGGGGTCGATTACAGCAGGCTGAGAAAAAACCTGGATTTCCAATATGAGAGCGGTACAGCGGCGATTGTTGTCTGCGGTACGACGGGTGAAAACGCGACGCTGAGCAATGATGAGCACCAGGAACTTGTACGCGCAGCAATTCGCAGCGCCGCCGGCCGCATGAAGGTCATTGTGGGCATCGGCGGAAACAATACCCTCACAGCACTGAAAAAAGCGGAAAGCGCCAGGGCGGCCGGGGCTGACGCGGTTTTGATGGTGACTCCTTATTATAACAAAAGTACGCAAAAAGGATTGATCGAGCATTTTCAATATGTAGCTGACCGCGTTGAGATTCCGATGATCCTTTACAATGTTCCCAGCAGGACCGGAATCGGTCTGAGAGCCGAGACCTGCCAGGCTCTCTCCGAGCACCCGAACATTGTGGGCATCAAAGAGGCTTCCGGCGATATTGCCCTTGGCGCCAGAATCCGCAGTCTCTGCGGGGATGACCTTTTCATTTGGAGCGGGAATGACGACTGTACTGTTCCGCTCATGTCCCTTGGCGCTCTCGGCGTAATCTCCGTTGCAAGCAACATCGTCCCCGCTGCGATAGCGAAGCTCTGTTCCCTCTGCCTGGAGGGCGATTATGATGGGGCGACAGAGCTCTACGCCAAATATGCCGCACTGATTTCGGCGCTCTTTATCGAGACCAATCCTATCCCCGTCAAGGCCGCCATGCAGCTGTTGGGTATGGACAGCGGGCTTTTGCGGCTGCCGCTTGTGGAGATCTCGAAAGAGAACAAGAGTACGCTTCTGGCAGCTATGCGGGATGTGGGTCTCCATGTGTAATCCAGAAGAGAGCTCCTTTTCTCCCGCCATGTCATTGCGCTGACAAGGTCACAAAACACGATGCAGCCACCTTCCGAAAGGGAGGCGGCTGCCGGCTTGGCGTATGCCCGCAGGGCTCTCCATTTTCATGCGCTGCGGCCAATGGAAAGGCATTGCCTCATCATAGCTTTATCCTATTATGAGACAATGCCTTTTACCTTATCTGTCTGTATCCGTCGGTTTGGGGGAACCGGGTACAGGCTCAGTTCCGGCGCTTGAAGAATCACGGTTCACACCGGTATCGAAAGAGCTGCCTGCTCCGCTGTCCGGATCGGTGTCCATATCCGGCATTGCCGAGGGAGTGACCGGTATGCTGGGGATCGGCATGGCAGGCTCCGTCACATCGGGCCATGGAGAAGAGGCAACATTTCCGCGGTCAGACATATCGCCACAGGCGCATAAAAGCAAGCTCAGCGCCAGGCCAAGGACAAGATATACGAAAAGTCTTTTCATTTTCATCCTCCTATTGCTTTTTACGGAGCTATTATTTACAGGGGAGGAACGAATTATTCATCGTGAAAATGCAGGAATGAATTGCTATCTTCTCCGTGATGTGGTATTCTTTGCTTATGGAAACAATAAGAAAAAATCAAATATTGCGCGTCAGAATTGACGCTTATAACGCCGAAGCTGCCGGCGTATGCCATGTGGACGGCTTTGCTGTTTTTGTCCCCGGGACCGTTGTGGGTGAGGAATGGGATGTTCGTGTTCTGAAGGTACAGAAAAACTGCGCCTATGCGCGGGGAGAAACGCTGATCCTGCCCTCCCCTGCCCGCGTTGATCCCGTCTGTCCCTGTTACGGAAAATGCGGCGGCTGCGATTGCCGGCACATGTCCTATGAAGAGGAGCTGCGCTTCAAGCTTGTCAAAGTCAACGATGCCCTTACCCGCATCGGGAAACAGACGGTACAAGCAGAGCGCATTGTCGGCAGCGAGCAGACGGATCACTACCGAAACAAGGGCATTCTTGCGGTTGGTGATTTGGATGGGAAAGCGGTTTTCGGCTTCTATCGGGAGCGCAGCCATCAGCTCATACCCGTTGAGCAATGCTTGATTCAGGATGAATTGACGCACCGTGCCGCAGCCGCCCTTGTATCCTTCATGGCGAAAAACAGAATCCCTGCCTATGACGAAGCAAGCGGCGAGGGCGTTGTGCGGCATCTCTTCTGCCGCAGAGCGTATTATGGCACAGACCGCCTGCTGTGTATCGTTGCCCGTAAAGGATTCGGCAGGAATACGCAGTCGCTTGTGGCTGCATTGCTGTCCGCCTGTCCGGAGCTCACCGGTATCGTATTAAACGTGAATAAAACAGAGGGAAACACTGTCCTTGCCGGGGATTTTTATACCCTCTGGGGCAAAGCAAGCATAAGGGATACCCTGTGCGGTATCGCTTTTGACATTGCACCGCAGGCTTTTTTCCAGATCAATCCCCCCCAGGCGGAGCGCCTCTACCGCAAGGCGATGGAATATGCCGCGCTCGGTAAGGAGGATCTTGCGCTCGATCTCTACTGCGGGGCCGGCACCATCAGCCTGTGTCTTGCGCAGCAGGCCGGCAGAGTCATCGGCGCCGAGATCGTCCCGGAGGCCATTGAAAACGCCAAATCCAATGCGGCCCTGAACGGGATAAAAAACGCAGAGTTTATCTGCGCCGATGCCGGCGAAGCGGCCGGCATGCTGTCAGCGCGCGGCCTGCATCCAAGGATAATCGTGGTGGATCCCCCGCGAAAGGGCATGCAGGAGGCAGCAATTCAGATTACAGCCTCCATGTCGCCGGAGCGCGTTATCTATGTTTCCTGCGAACCGTCCACATTGGCACGGGATATTCTGCGTTTTCAGGCGTATGGTTATACCCTGCAGGCCGCGGAAGCCTATGACCTCTTCCCGCGGACCAAGCACGTTGAGACGGTTGTCTTGCTTTCCAAGGGCGAGGTCGACTCGAAAAAGATTCGGGTTGAGTTCTCTTTGGAAGATATGGATATGTCCGAATTTCAGGATGGG
>CADARY010000003.1 GCA_902790375.1 Oscillospiraceae bacterium
GCGCTGCCCGGGCCTCCCGGGGTAAGACACAGTTCTTTCGCCGCACAACCTCCGGATTTACTGCTTCGGTTTTACGTTTACCTTTTGGGCTTCGGCTTGATTAGCAGCCTTACCCACCGTTTAGCCTTGTATCCGGTTTCTGTTCGTAGGCTCCTCGGCTTTGCTACTCCGCTTCCTCCCCCGCCGCCATTGCTGGCATCGGCTTGCGGTTCGCTACACTTGGCGGTAACTACCCGTGGCGGGACTTTCACCCGTTAGAACTATGCCATGCCCGGCACACTAAAAACCCCCTCTGCATCGCCGCAGAGGGGGTTCGTGTTTTACTTATCTAAGTTTCAATAATTATTTCCAGCTGAAGGTGACAAGCCCGTAGATATACAGGGCCGCGACGCAGACGGGAACGAAGTACTTGAAGATCGGCTGCATCCAGCTCTGCACCTTGAGACCCTTGCCCTCGTTTGCCTCGGCGATGAACTTGTCCCATCCCCAGCCGATTTTGTAGCAGCAGAAGATGGAGAAGATCAGCGCGCCGATGGGCAGCAGATTCGTGCTGACGATGAAGTCCCAGAAGTCCAGCCACGCCGAGCCTTCGGCAAAGGGCTGGAAGGTGAATTTGCTGTAGCCGAGAGCGGTGGTCAGGGCCAGCAGGAAAATGCCGATGCCGCACACGAGGCAGCCCTTCGGACGGCTCCAGCCGGTCAGCTCACGTACGCAGGCGAGGATGTTTTCAAACACCGCAAGCTCCGTGGAGAAGGCCGCGAAGACCATGAACAGGAAGAACAGCGTGCCCCAGAGGCGGCCGGCCGCCATGTTCAGGAACACGGTGGCCATGGTGTCGAAGAGCAGGGCGGGACCGGCGCCCGGCGTGATGTCATAGGTAAAGCAGGCCGGGAAGATGATGAAGCCCGCCATGATCGCCACGAAGGTATCCAGCAGGATAACATTCACGGACTCACCGAGCAGGGTGCGATCCTTGCCGATGTAGCTGCCGAAAATCGCCATGGAGCCGATGCCGATGGACAGCGTGAAGAATGCCTGGTTCATTGCGCCGACAATGACCTGACCGTTGATCTTGGAGAAGTCGGGCACGAGATAGAAGGACAGGCCGGCCTTCGCGCCGTCGAGCGTTGCGCTGTGGAACGCCAGCACGAGCATCAGGATCAGCAGCGCAACCATCATGTACTTGGTCACGCGCTCAAGGCCGCCTTGCAGGTCAAAGCTCAGCACACCGAAGCCGAGGGCAACGGCGATGGCAAGGTAGACCACGTTCACGGTGGGATTCGTGATCATGTTGACGAAGCCGAGGTCTGCGGTGCTGCCGATGAGGAACTTTACGAAGTAGTACATCATCCAGCCGGTGACGACCGTGTAGAAGGCCATCAGCGCGACGTTGCCCAGCAGGCACAGGTATCCGTGGATATGCCACTTCTGGCCGGGCTTTTCGAGCTTCTGGTACATCCTGACAGGGCTTGCCTGGGAAGCGCGGCCCATGGCAAATTCCATAGTCATGGAGGGCAGGCCGAGCAGAAGCAGGCAAAGCACGTACACCAGCACGAAGCCGCCGCCGCCGTATTGGCCGGTCATCCACGGGAACTTCCAGACGTTGCCGCAGCCGATGGCGCAGCCGGCGCTGAGCATGATAAAGCCCAGACGGCTACCGAGTCTTTCTCTTTCGTTATTCAATATCATGCACCTCTCTTTACGAGATAATAGCATGAGTATAAACTATCTTTCAGAATAAATCAATAATTATTAACAAACTTTTAATTTTTCGCCGTTTTGCACTACATCGCTCGTCTGTCTGCTGTACTCTATGATCAGTTTAGCAATTTTCTCGCTGTGTACGATGTAGGAGCCATGGTCCTCTCCTTCCAGGATCTGTAACTCCGCGCCGGGGATCGTCTCGGCAATATGGAGCGTCTCCTCCTCGCGGATGACGTCGCGGCTGCCTGCAAGCACCAGCGTGCAGGCTTTGATGCGCGCCAGAACATCGTCCGTGATCCAGGGCTCCGTGAGCATCAACTCCTTTTTTGGATCCGGCTCACACAGGTTCGACGCCCAGAGCTGCAGACGGACCCACAGCTTTGCGCCCGAGGGGGTGAGATTGGCGCCGCTGACGATGAGGGTGCTGATCCGTTCGGTCCGGGAAGCGGTCAAAAGGCCGATGATGCCGCCGTCGCTGTAGCCGTAGAAGATCGTATCCCGCAGGTCGAGCATCTCCAGAAAGCAGAACATATCCGTCGCCATACTCTCATAGTGGAGCTCCCCTTCCTCGCTCTGGCCGTGGCTGCGGGAATCCACCAGATAGCAGCAGAAACTTCTCTCCAGCAGCGGCAGCGCCCTGTCGAAGATCGTGTGATCCTCTCCGTTTCCGTGCAGCAGGATCAGCGGACGTCCTTCGCCGTGCTTTTCATAGTAGAGCCTGTATCCGTTCACGGTGATGAACACTGTACACTCCCCCGTTTCTCACAGTATTTGACAGTATTATAGCACGAATTTCCGAAAGGTACAGCAGCTTTTCACTCCGTCAACCCATGCCCTTCAAAAATTTTTTCCAATTCCGAAAAAAATCCCTTGACAATTCATAGTCTTTCTGGTAATATACGTCTTGCTCACGGGGGTATAGCTCAGCTGGGAGCCCAAAGCGTTTTTTACCAGCCTCCCTCGTCGAGAAGCTACAAAACCCGCAAACCCTTATAATTCAATAACAAAGTATCTCCTTCGGGGGTATAGCTCAGCTGGGAGAGCGCTTGAATGGCATTCAAGAGGTCAGCGGTTCGATCCCGCTTATCTCCACCAGATACTTTGAAAAGGCTTGATTTCTTCGGAGATCAAGCCTTTTTTGTAACAAAAATCAAATATTGGGATGATGCTGGCAGCTTCCGCCGCCATTCAAGCGTCCTCCCCTGTCAGAAGGCCGTTTCCACGTTCCATGCAGATCGTGAAAGCGGCCTTTTTTTGTTGCACAAAATGCGTTTTACCGTGAAACGCATTTTATAACTTAAGCTAACCATAAGAGAGGGTACGTATCCTTTTCATTTTCAATCTGAATAATTGAGCCAAAAGAATAAATATTGACATAATATTACAAACCGTTTATTATAAAAAAAGATTAACCTAATTAAGCAACTCGTTTGGGGTGGTGTTTCAATTGTCACGCTTGGGATTATATATAAACGAACAAAAATCGGTAACAACGCAGTTGACAGTCCTGCCATTATTTCATTCATGTGAGTGTTATGACAGTATCCAAGTCTTTCAGGATTTACAATTAACAGCAAGACATTGCAAAGTATTTGGCGAAGACTTGTTATATTTTTTCTATGGGAAACCCGCCTATCCTGCTGGTGAAGAAATCGAAGGAAACAGAACAGATTGCGATTATTGCCCAGTATGCTTTGTTGTTGATCCACATAAAGTAAACATAGACAGGGTCTTTCCATTTGATTCCGGTGCGTTTAAGAAGAAAAAATACAAAGACTTTATGTTTCGCCGTACTAAACTTGAGGACTATTTGTTAGATTCCTCACTTGATGCAATTCTTGATTACATTACACTATTCTATACTAGCAATCATAATTATATTCGAGGGATAGCTTCAAATAGTTTGCCACAAAGGTCTCCACAGATTGATGGATTAATAAGACTTTTGCATGCAACCGGGACATTAAATATAGACGAGAGATCACATACCGTTGAAGTAATCACGAAAGACAATGTACAGCTTTTAGAAGCAGTTGAATGCGTAATCCTTCCCGAAGATCTTCTACGTGATGATTCGGTTCGAGAATTCTTTGACTGTAATAATATTTTACATTTAGAATACACTGTTAGAGCGCTAACTCCACCTTCAAGATACAATGAAGCGGTTTTTGATAAAGTTATGGACTTCTTAAAAGCTCGGAATCAGGATGGTGATCTTTAGTTGAACGGCAACTATACATTAATCGGTTTTCTCGACTTGTTTGGTATTAAACCAAATTTTGTTTTTCCGGTATTCAAAAAAAATAAAGAATGGTTTTTTCAAGATGGTAGTAAAGACCATATTAACGATTTTGTCCCAGTAAAAGATAGCGTTCGTCCAATGCTCATTCCAGTTAGTAAAGGAAAAATAATTAATGTTACCAAATTATCGCATCCAATTTATGCATTCATTGATGAGTTTGGTAAGATTGAGTACGGTGATTCTTTTTTCTTTAGTTTGTACTTTATGGACTATAAAACTGATGATTGTCTGTTAAAGAAAAAGATTAGTGATTTTTTACATGAAATAGAAAAGGAAAAAGATGTACAGAATACCGTTCCTTTTTTACAAAGGAATGTTATGTATTATGGAACTGGTCGAAGGAAGTCCTCAGTCGCGCGTGTTTACATAACCCCAAATGGTAGCGGCATGATTACTGTCAATGGTAGAGATATTGATGAGTATTTTGGACTTGAGACTCTTAAATTGATAGTTCGTCAACCACTCGTTGTTACGAATATGCTTAATGCAGTAGATATTAGAGCTGTTGTTGTAGGTGGTGGCGTTTCTGGACAGGCAGGAGCTATCCGTCACGGAATTGCTCGTGCGCTTCTCGTTCAAGATGACAACAATCGTGCAATATTAAAATCTGCTGGATTCCTTACAAGGGATTCAAGAATGAAAGAACGCAAAAAATATGGATGTAAAGCTGCACGCCGTTCTCCTCAGTATTCGAAACGATAGTCATAAATTGATTAGTAATATATTTTGTTGAATTTGAGTTATCCTTTATGCCCATGAACTACATCAACTTGTCAGGAAATCCGTTTCACCGTGAAACGGATTTTTTTATATATACCGCAAAGCCCAAATTTGACCTTGAAGGGAGGGATGCCATGTATTTTACCCATGGCGATCGTAGGGCTTTTGAAAGTCTCATGCGAGGGACGCCGGGCAGCGACCACTACGACAGCGGCAAGGACGGGCCGTACCCGGAGTGCCGGAGCTGTTGCTGGCACAGACCGTACCGCAAGGATCGGTTCTGCAAGTACGCCGAGTGTCCCTACGCTCCCGGCCGCATGACCGCCAGAGGAAAGGGCAATCCGCCGGGGAAAGGAGGTGATGCTGTCCGCTAATCTTTCTTTTTCCAAAATATCAAAAAAAGGAGGCTGATTGCCAATTCTCAAAACAAAATGGCGCAGAAGCATCGCTGTGCTGCTCTGCGTTATGCTCATGTTCAGCGCAACATTTACCTTGGCCGCCTATGCGGACACGGCGGTCATTACCACCAGCACCATGTATTCGTACTTCCAGACCTACAACACCAGCGGAACCTGGGTCGATCTCCAGACGCCCGCCCACTGGACATCCGACGGACAGGTCGCCTACTGCTTGCAGACCAGCAAGGACAATCCGTATAACGCCTCCTATTCCTCCGTAGAGGGAGAAGCGATTTATGACGATTATGTTCTGGCTGGCCTTCGGGCGATCCTTGTTCACGGCTACCCTGTGGACAACGGCGGCTTTGACGATCAGGCGGCGAGATACGCGACGGCCAACGCGATCAGGTTTTTCCTCGCGGAGAACTACGCGGACGGGATGCCGCAGTATTTGAACCTCAACGTCAACGGCGACTGGATCAGAGGACGGCCCGGTTACGAAGATCTGTTCTATTGGTCGCTGTACTTGCTGGAGATGGCGCGGGCCAATAACACGTCCACCGGCAGCGCGGGAAGCCTGACCTTCTCCCCGTCTGAGATCAACCTGACGCAGAGCGGAGACTACTTCACCGGCACCGTCACCCTGACGAACGGGATCAACGGCACCTACGACCTCATGGACGATATGCCGAGCGGCAAGGAAATCCTCGGCCATACCGGGGCGCAGCAGGATACGCTGACAATCAAGATACCCATAGCAAACGCCAACAGCAGCTATACCCTGTGCGCCTATGGCATGGACCAGATTCCCACCGCGCAGCTTTTCTTCTGGACTCCATCGAGCTACAACCAGCAGAGAATCGTCACTTCCACGATGGGCGGCTCGGAAAGCGTCTTTGTCAGAGGCTTCCTCAAGGTCAACACGCCCGGCGCTGTCGTGGAGCAGAAAGGCAGCTTGAAGATCACAAAAACCGACGATAGCGGCACTCCGCTGTCCGGCGTGGGCTTCACCCTTTACGACAGCTCCAGACGCGCGATCAGCACCAAGACCACTGACAGAAACGGCGTCGTGACCTTCTCCGACCTCAGCCCCGGCAGCTACTATTACGCCGAGACAAGCGCCCTGTCCGGTTATGTGCTGGATTCCACGCAGTACCCGGTCACGATCACGTCAGGCCAGACCGTAAACAAGAGCATGACCAACTCTCAGGAGAAAGGCAGCTTGAAGATCACCAAAACCGACGACGGCGGCAATCCGCTGTCCGGCGTGGGCTTTACCCTGTACGACAGTTCCAGACGGACGATCAGCACCAAGACTACCGACAGCACCGGCGTCGTGTCCTTCACCGGCTTGACTCCCGGCAGTTACTACTACGCCGAGACGAGCGCCCTGCCCGGTTATACGCTGGATTCCACGCAGTACCCGGTCACGATCACGGCGGGCCAGACCGTAAGCAAGAGCATGACCAACTCCATGAGCAAGGGCAGCTTGAAGATTGTCAAGAAAGACGATCAGGGCAATCCGCTTGCCAGCACTGGCTTTTGTCTCTATGACAGCTCCGGGACACGGATCAAAAGCGGCTCCACGGACAACTCCGGCGTCCTGATCTTTGCCGACCTCCCCCTGGGCGATTACTTCTATCAGGAATCCTTTGCGATCCCCGGCTACGCCCTGGATAATACGATGTACCCCATCTCCGTCACGGAGGCCGGTCAGGTCATCACCAAAACCGTCACCAACAGCAAATCCGCGGGAACGATCAAGATCCTCAAAACGGACGCGGAGAGCGGCCAGCCCTTGCAGGGCGCGGAGTTTACCCTTATGGACGCGACGTATCACGAAGTCGCCAAGAAAACGTCGGACGAATCCGGCCTTGTGACCTTTTCAGGCCTGACACTGGGTTACTACTACATCCAGGAAACGCAGGCCCCGGCGGGATATGTCCCCTATGGCAGCATTGATCAGGTTTTGCTGGACGCCAACGGCAAGGTCATCACAAAGACATACACAAACGCGCTTGCGAGAGGGACGCTGAAGATCACAAAGAAGAACGGCGACGGCGAGCTTCTGAGCGGCGTCTCGTTCACACTCTACGACGCGGACAAGAACGAACTCACATCCGGCACGACGGACGCGAACGGCGTGGTCACCTTTGAAAATCTGCTTGTCGGAGATTACTTCTTCAAGGAGACAACAGAGCTGCCCGGATATATCTCGAATCACTCGTTCCAGTCTGCGCGGGTAGGCTACAACGGCGCTGTTGAGAACGTGACGTTCACGAACTACCTGGCCCACGGTCATTTGCGGATTATCAAGAGCGGCGAGAACAGCGCCCCGCTTGCAGGAGCACATTTCAAGCTCACGGATGAGGCTGGAAACCTGGTCGATGAGGGCGACACCGACGCGAACGGAAAACTCAATTTCACCATGCTGCCCATCGGAAAGTATTTCATCACGGAAACCGCAGCCCCGACCGGCTATGTGCTGGATTCCACGCCGATTCCCTTTGAGCTGACGCGCGACGGCGAAGTTGTAACGAAAAACATTTCCAACGCCAAGAGTTCCGGCAGCATCGTCATTCTCAAGACCGACGCCGGGACAAGCAGCCCGCTTTCTGGAGCGCACTTCAAGCTCACGGATTCCAGAGGAACACTTGTCAAGGAGGGCGACACCGGCTCAGACGGCAAGCTCACACTCAGCGCAATTCCTCTCGGCGCGCAATTCCTCTCGGCACCTACACTCTGACGGAAACCGCCGCGCCAACCGGTTATGTACTGAACTCCACGCCGATCACGGTCGAAGTCACCAGCGCCGGTCAGACTGTGAGCAAGACCGTCACCAATACCCGCGCCGTCGGAAATATCTCTATCCTCAAGACCGACGCCGGGACAAGCAGCCCGCTTGCCGGAGCGCACTTCAAGCTCACGGATTCCAGAGGAACACTTGTCAAGGAGGGCGACACCGGCTCAGACGGCAAGCTCACACTCAGCGCAATTCCTCTCGGCCACCAGCGCCGGGCAGACTGTGAGCAAGACTGTCACCAATACCCGCGCCGTCGGCAATATCTCTATCCTCAAGACCGACGCGGAGACAGACCAGCCTCTTGCGGGCGTCCGCTTCAAGCTGCTGGATTCCACCGGCGCACTTATCTCCGAGGCCGTCACCGGCACGGAGGGCAAGATCACCTTTACCGGTATGGCGCTCGGCAGCTACACGCTGCAGGAGACGGAGACGGCGGAGGGCTACATCCTCAACAGCGACCCCATCTCCGTACAGCTCACTGAAAACGGCAAGACCGTGGGAATCAGCGTCACCAACACGCCGAACCGGGGCAATCTGAAGCTCGTCAAGAAGGACGCCTACGGGAACACGCCCCTTGCCGGAGCCGGCTATACCCTCATGGACGAGACAGGCCGAAAGCTGGCCGAGGGCTATACCGACGCAAACGGCGAGCTGCTCTTTGAAAACCTGCTCCGAGGCGATTATCAGGTGCAGGAGTTCGCAGCGCCCAAGGGCTACACCCTGGACAACAGAATCTACCCCGTCTCTGTCACCGCCGAGAACGTGAGTGAAACCAGGACAAATCTCCGCAGGAGCGGAACGCTGGAGGTCAGGAAGCAGGACGAGAAAAACCGTCCCCTCGCCGGAGCGATGTTCAAGCTGGAATACTCCACGGACAACGGCACGACCTGGACCCCCGTACAGTCTCGCGGCGGGGACAATGTGACGGCGGGCGGATGCACCAGCCCCGGCCTCAACAGCGGGCAGCTCACGACGGATTCCGGCGGCAGCGTCAGCTTTACCGGCCTCCGCGCGGACAGCGCCATCCTCTACCGCCTCACCGAAACGCAGGCCCCGGAGGGCTATTCCCTGATCGGCACCCCGCTTTACTCCGGCACACTCCCCGTAGAGACTACCAAGCAGAACACCGAGGACTCGGAAACCGTGGACGGCAAGACATACTGCTACACGCTTTATGTCACAGCAACCGACGATCCCACCTACCGGCTCCCCGAAACAGGCGGCAGCGGCTTCGGCCTGCTGTCTCTTTTTATGCCCATTCTCGCGTTACCCTTCATTATTAAATTTCATCGAAGAAAGGAAGATTGCGAAACATGAAAAAACTCTTTGCGCTGCTGCTGGCCCTCGTCATGGTCGGCAGCTTCACCCTCACGGCCTTTGCCGAAACCGCTGACCCCGCCTGGATCGACGCCACACGCACCGGCTCCATCAGTCTGTATAAGTACGATCTGAGCAGCGCCGAGAAAGACGGCGTTTGGGACAGCTCCTATGTCTCCACCGGCGTCCGGGACGAGAGCGGCGTCGAGGCCATCCTCGGAAACCCGTCCCGCGTCTCGGCGCTCAACGCCAACGGCGACGCATACGGCTACGCCGTGCGCGGCGTCGAATTTACCTATGTAAAGTTCGCGGACATTTTCACCTACACCAAGATGGAGGACAACACGAACCGCGTGGAGCTGCTGTACGGCATTGAAAACAGCGAGCTGAACGCGGCCTTTCTGAGCGTCCTCGGTATCAGCGCCAACGACCGCTTTGCCCCGGCGGACAAGACCGAGGGCGGCAAGACCACCTATTTCTACACCTCCGACGTGCTGATCAACGGCCTCAAGAACGCCTTGAACACCAACGGCACAGCGACGAGGAACGCGGCGGAACGCTTTGTCCAGTTCGCGGGCGGCACGGCCATGCCCGAAACGGACGCCTACGGCCACAGCGCCGTGAGCGGCCTGCCCCTGGGCCTGTACCTCGTGGTCGAAACCCGCGTCCCCGAAATGGTCACCGAAACCACCGCGCCCTTCCTGATCTCCCTGCCCATGACCTCGGTCAACGGCGGCAATGCGGCAAACGGCGGCACCGGCTGGATCTACGACCCGGTTCTCTACCCCAAGAACATGACCGGCATCCCCAGTCTGGAAAAGACGCTGCGCGAGACCAAAGCCGACACCGGCGCCAACAGCGGAAGCCCGGACGACATCACGGATGGGTACGCGCACACCGCCTCCGTCTCCTGCGGCGACGGGATCGAGTATCAGATCATTTCAACCCTGCCCAGTATTACCTCCGCCTCGTCCTATCTGACCGAGTACGGTTTCACGGACACGATCTCCAAGGGCATCGCCTACACCAAGGGCGACGTGAAGCTGGTCTTTTATAAGGATTCCGCCTGCACGGACAAGATCGCGGAATGGGTCGAGAGCGACGGCAAGTTTACAGTCAGCTACACCACAGCCGCGGACGGCAAGAGCGTGATGAGCATTGCCATGACCGCCTCCGGCCTCTCCGAGATCAACACCAGCGCCGCCGTCTACAACGGGCCGAACATGGTCAACAGCGGTTACAGCGGCTGCACCCTGCGCGTCACCTACAAGGCGAAGCTCAACAGCGACAACAGCGTGATCCACGGCAACAGCGGAAACAGCAACGCCGTCGCCCTGACCTGGAAGCGCAGCAATACCGACTACTACGATACCCTTGTGGACGACTGCCATGTGTACGTCTACGGCGTGGATGTGACAAAGCAGTTCTCCGACGGGCGCGGGGACTTCTCCCAGGTCAAGTTTGTCGCTCACAACGACACGGACAACTACTACCTCACCTGCGCGCTCAACGCCGCCGAGGGCGTGTGGTATGTGACCGGCCATGTTGAAAACCCGGAGGCCGCGACGCAGTTTTTCCCGACCACGAACGGCAAGCTGGTCATTAAGGGCATGGAGAGCGACGCCTACACCTTCAAGGAGATTCAGACCTCCAACGGCTATACGCTGCTCAAACAGGGCGTGAAGGTCGTCATCATCAAGGCGGAGGGCACGGACTCCTGCGCGATCTACGGCACGGACACCCTCGGCCTTGTCCAGAACGATCCCCGCTATGCGTCCGTTCCCGCCGGGATGTTCCACAATATGCCGCAGCGCCACCTTGAACACAAGCTGCTGACCGCCTCGGCCACCGTGGACGGAAACGACGTTACCATGCTGTCGGACGGCGGTTCCTTCTCCGCGCTGGCCCCCTTTACGGTCGTCAATACGAAAGGCTTTGACCTGCCTCAGACGGGCAGCCGCGGCACCTGGATGTACCCGGTCATCGGCCTCAGTCTGCTGGCCCTGTGTGTGATTGGCATTGTCGTTGTTACGAGAAGGAAGAACATGGACTATTGATTGCGCGGGAGGGCGGGAATACCGCCCTCCTGTCCCGCAAAGAGGAACGAGAATCATGAAAATATCCCTTCTGGCAGTTCTCCTTGTCGTTTCCCTTGTCGTGATCCTCTATCCGCTGATCGCAAACCGGCTCTCGGAGAAAAACGCCAGCCTGATCGAGACGCAGTACACGGAAACCATCGAAAAGCTGTACCCGACCGAGCTGGAGGAAGTTCGTGACCGGGCGGCAAGATACAACGCCGGTCTGTTATCTGTCACTGAAATTCCGTTTACAAAGGACGCAATCACAAGAGCTTCCGAGTTTTACGACGAGATTCTGAATTTCCGGGGCGACGGACTCATGGGCTATGTGGAAATACCGGTTTTGTCGGTGAAGCTCCCGATCTACCACGGCACGGACGAGGAAACGCTTGACCGGGGCGTGGGCCACCTTCTCGGCTCTTCGCTCCCCGTGGGCGGCGCGAGTACCCATTGCGTGCTGACCGGACACAGCGGTCTTGCCGGACAGAAGATGTTTTCCGATCTTGACCTCCTGACGCCGGGCGACATTTTCTTTCTGCGTATTCTGAACATGACGCTGGCCTATAAGGTGGTGGAGATCAACACGGTACTCCCGGAGGAATCCGACAAGCTGCTCATTGAACCGGGGCGCGATCTCTGTACCCTTGTGACCTGTACGCCCTTTGCCGTGAACACACACCGTCTGCTGGTCTGCGGGGAGCGCATCGACTATGAGGAAGCGGAGGCCGTCGTGGAGGACGCGGAGTTTACCCCGCTGGAGGAATCCACCTGGGACGAGGCATACCGGCGCGGTCTCGGCTACGGCCTGCTCGTGGTGTGCGGGATAGCGGCGGGAGCCGGCGTATTAAGGCTTTGCACGGGCGGCGGATTCTCCGTTCATCGTGACACTACGCCCTCTAATAATCCGTTTCATCGTGACACTACGCCCATTAGAAATCCGTTTCACGATGAAACGGATTTCTTAGCGCGTAAGCGCGTATGGGCGTCGCGTGCTGTGCAAACGCATTTCGGTATTTCCAAGCCCAGGCTGCCAGAAAGAAAGCGAGGAAAGCATGAGATACACTAAAGGGCAGCTTTTCCTTATTGTCCTGCTCCTGTGCATCGGGGCGGCCGGCTTTTCGCTGGCCATCAAGCCCACAGTTTTCCGCATGGAAAAGGGCTATGAGATCAGGAAGGAAGTGCGGCATTACAAGGTGACAATGGAAACTTTGCAGAAGGTCTCCGAGGAAAGGCAGGAACCAATCCCATACGAGCAGCTTTTCAAGGATATACGGCATTACAACATGAGCCTGTTTACCCATAAGCAGAGCGGCCTGAACAACAAGAGCGCGTATGAGCAATCCCTGTTCCGGCTGACCGACTACGGCCTGCCCGACGAAAAGTTCGGCATTCTCTCCATTCCGAAGATAGACCTGGAAATGCCCCTGTTCCTCGGCGCGAGTGAGGAAAACATGGCGGCGGGCGCGGCGGTGCTGTCACAGACGAGCATCCCCATCGGCGGCGACACGACCAACGCCGTGATCGCCGGACACAGGGGATGGAACGGCTACCCCTATTTTCTGGACATTGAGAAGGTCGAGGTGGGCGACGAGGTCACGATCACGAATCTCTGGGGAACGCTGCGGTATCAGGTCACGGAGATACAGATCATACAGCCCAACGACGTAAACGCGATTCTGATTCGTCCCGGCAAGGATTTAATTACCCTTTTGACATGTCACCCGCCCAACACCGGAGGCAGATACAGATACCTTGTGTTCTGCGAAAGAGTAAAGGAGTAAAACATGAGCTTTGGCTATTTCTACGGAGATCAATCCGAAAGCTATTCATTCTATCGTTTCCCCAAGCAGTTATTGGTCGGTGAGCAATTCAAGAGACTGTCCATGGACGCAAGAGTGTTGTACGGTCTCATGCTTGACCGCATGGGCCTGTCCTCCAAAAACGGCTGGCGTGACGAGCAGGGCCGCGTGTATATCTACTACACCGTGACAGAGATCCAGGAGGATTTCAACTGCGGTCATGATCGTGTGCTGCGCATGCTGAGCGAGCTGGATTCCGAAAAAGGGATAGGATTGATCGAACGAAAGAAACAAGGCCAGGGCAGACCGACGATCATTTACGTCAAGCAGTTCACCCAGGCGGAGCTGCCGCCGCTGCCTTCCTCCCCGGATCAGTGCGCCGATTCCAGACATCGGGAAACCCGAAGTCTGGAAAGCGGGAAGCCCGAAGTCCAGACTTCGGAAAAGCCGAAGTCAAGACATCGGGAAAGCCGAAGTGCAGACTTCGGAGAAACCGAAGGGAATGATAATAATAAAAACAATACTGATTCGAGCTATACTGATCCATCAATCCCTCCATCCGATGGATGGGAGATAGAGCAGAGCGTGCGAGAGCAGATTGATTTTCCGCTTTTGGCTGTGCAGTACCCGTATGACGATCCCGAATGTATCTTGCAGCTTATCTGCGACATTCTGTGCAGCACCGCCGAGACGATCCGCATCGGGAATGAGAACATCCCGACCCCAAGAGTGCAGACCCGGTTCCGACGCCTCACGTTTGAACACATTGCGTATGTGCTTGACTCCATGAAGGAAACCACCACAAAAATCAAAAACATACGGGCCTATCTGTTGACCGCGCTTTTCTACGCGCCAATCACGATAGGCCCGTATTACGCCGCCGCCGTGCGGCATGACTTCGGCTGAAATGCGTTTTTCCGTGCTTAATTCGTTTCACGGTGAAACGCATTTTTGCATATTCTGAGACAAAAAAGGAGGAATTGTATGCCCAACGAAAAACCTGTACCTCAGCAAATCCCCATCGAGAAAATCCACGACCTTCCCGGCATCCCCAAGATCACCATGTCGGACAAGTCCTACGGCGGTCTTGTGGCGAGCGTATTGCTTGACGGCGTGAAAGAGCCGGTTATCCTGCGCCAGCGGGAGGACGGCGAATACCAGCTTGTGAGCGGCTACCGCCGCCGCAAGGCGACAGAACTCGCCAAGCTCAAGACCATGCCCGCCCTTGTCTACGATATGACCGAAAAGGACGCGCTGGAATACCACAAGATCGCCAATCTCAACCCGGATGCTCCTATCCCCGGCAAGCTGGTGGAAAAGGACAGCAAGGCTCCCACCGAGAAAAAGCCCATCGAGCCGGTCAAGCCTGACGAAAAGAAAACCGAACCTCCCAAAGTGGACAAGGCCACCGCTCCCGCTGAGAAGAAACCCGTTGAGCCGGTGCCTGGCGAAAAGAAAGTCGAGGCTCCCAAGGCTGAAAAGGCCGAGGCTCCCGCTGAGAAAAAGCCGACTGAGCCGGTCAAGCCTGATGAGAAAAAAACCGAGGCTCCCAAGGTGGAAAAGACCGAGGCTACAACCGAGAAAAAGCCGACTGAGCCGGTCAAGCCTGACGAGAAGAAAGCCGAGACTCCCAAGGCTGAAAAGGCCGAGACTCCCGCTGAGAAGAAACCCGTTGAGCCGGTCAAGCCTGACGAGAAGAAAGCAGAGGCTCCCAAGGCTGAAAAGGCCGAGGCTCCCGCCGACAAGAAACCCACTGAGCCGGTCAAGCCTGACGAGAAAAAAGCCGAACCTCCCAAGGTGGAAAAGACCGAGGCTCCCGCCGACAAGAAACCCGCCGAGCCGGTCAAGCCTGACGAGAAAAAAGCCGAGGCTCCCAAGGTAGAAAAGACCGAGGCTCCCGACAACAAGAAACCCGCCGAGCCGGTCAAACCCGCAGAGAAGAAAGCGGAGCCTCCCAAGGCTGAGAAACCCGCCAAGGCTCCCGCAGCCAAGAAAAAAGAGGCCGAGGAAAAGCCTGTCGGGAAAACCGCCATCGGCCCGACCGGAACGGCAATTACGCAGCTCCTGGGCGAGAAGCTCAACCCGCCCACGGCAAAGGACATCAAGGCCCTGCCGATTCCCGGCGAGGGAGAAGCCTTCTCCGCTGTCCTGCATCCCGCCTATCTGAAAAAAGCGGAAATCAACACGTTCTCCGTTGACCGGAACAGCGACGACTTCAAGGAGCTGTATAAATCCATTGAACGCTTCGGCGTGAAAGACCCCGTGCTGGCCCGCTTCAACAAGGACGGAGAGCTGGAAATCCTGTCCGGCCAGCGCCGCCACCTGATCGCCTCCGAGCTGAATTACCCTGTCCCCACGATCATCCAGCAGCTTGACGATGACGACGCGAAAATTCTTGTCGCGGACGGCAACCTCCACCGCGAGCATATTTCCACCTACGATCTCTCCCGCGCCCTGCGCATGAAAGCGGACAGCATGAAGCGCAAGGCCGGTCGAAAGCTGCGCGGCGTCAAGGGAGGCCCGGAGACGGACGAGCTGATCGCAAAGGAGATGGGCATGAGTACCATGAAGCTCAACAGGCTCATGAAGCTCTCCGAGGCCACGCAGCAGATCTGTGACCTGGTGGACGACGGCACCATCGCCGTGTCGATTGCCTACAACCTCGCTTTTTTGCAGCCGAAGCATCAGGACACCGTTGCCGACCTGATCGGGATCAACGTCAAGGTCAACAATGAGAACACCACGAATTTGAAAAAGATCGCCGCCAGGGAATCCCTGACAGAACAGAAAATCCGGGATGTGCTGGAGGGCAAATACCCGCCGAAGGTGGTGGAAAAGCCCAAGGCAGCGGAGCCGCCCGCACAGCCTGCGCCTGCCATGGCCCCGGCTCCCGCCAGTATTCCCAAGTCCCCGGACATGGGAACGCCGGTTCCCGGTCAGCCCTCGGATAAGGTGATCCCGTTCCCGTCCGCACCCGGTCAGGACGCAGCGCCCACGGTTTCGGGTCAGGACGCAGTACCCTCGCAGCCTGCCGTTCCGGGACAGAGCGCGGCTCCCACAGCACCGACGCCCCCGGCTCCCGCCGAAGCTGCTCCGACAGCGCCCGCGGCGGAGCCGCCTGCTCCCGCAGCTCCCGGCGAAGCGCCCAAGGAGACGCAGGATCGGGAAAACAGCTACGAGACAAAGATCGTCCTGCGCGGCGACCGACTCCGCAAATACTTCCCCGATGTTTCCATGACGCCGCTCGCCATCGAAAACAGCATCTACGACGCGCTGGAGGAACGCCGCCAGCGCCAGGCACGGGAAAAAGCGAAAACCGAAATTTTTAAGGGCAAAAAGGAGCCTGTGAAATAATGAAACTGAAAGCGACGATTGCAAACCTCAGATTATTCAATCAAAGCGTCTTTCGGGACGTTACCATTTCATTCCCAACCTCGAAGGAGATGATTCAAAGCGCCCTGCGCAAAATCTCCATAGACGGACGTGAAAACACGGAAATCCTCATCACGGCATACGAAACAGACATCAACGGTCTTGCCTCCCATCTGAGTGAGTATGAGAACATCGACGAGCTGAATTATCTGGCAAGCCGCCTCGCGTCCCTCTCCCCGGAGGAAATGTGCATTTTCACCGCCGCCGTCCAGCACGGCGAATACAGCAACAACGTACAGGATTTAATCAATCTGACCTACAATCTTGACTGTTTCACGCTCCATCCCGGCGTCACCGACGCCGAGACATACGGGCGGCTTCTTCTGGACGAGATCGAGGACGTGGACATTCCGCCAATCGTCAAGCCCTATATCGACTATGAGGCATACGGGGAGGACGCCAGGATCAACGAGGGAGGTGAATTTACCGCGTTTGGGTATATCGTCAACATTCATTCATCGTTCCAGCACGTTTACGACGGTTTCTCCATTCCCAAGGAGTACGCGGTGTTCAGCTACCCTTTCCGGGAATTTCGCCCTCGGCTGAAGGAGGCCAGCGCATGAACGTCCTTGTTGTGGAGCCGGGGTATCTGCCGTATGAGAAAGAGATAAACGGGCTGGAAGAAATGCAAAAGACTGTCGGCGGCTATATCCAGGCAATCTATCCTTACCCTGAGCCTGTCGCCATCGTCTGCAATGAGGAGGGCCTTAACGTTGGTCTGGAATATAACCGCAGCGTCCCCGGAGGTTACGGCGGTATTTTCGGAACATTCTTTTTGTGCGGTACGGAGGAAGATCATTTCTGCTCTCTCACCTCGGAACAGGTGCAGACATACAAAAAGTATTTTGAGAAATCTGAAATCCTGCTCGGCGCAAAGGAAAACGAGCCGATCACTTTCAAAGTTCCGTCCAAGCCCAAGGGCCAGGAAAACAAATCCCATGAGAAAAACCACAGCGGCCCGGAACGCTGACGCGGAGGCTGAACGGCGGGAACGGGTCAAGGCGCTGACGGAGAAGCTGGAAAACGGCGTCAAGGCGGTCTTTGAGAGCGAGGATTATGCCCGGTATTTGCAGGCCATGTCCAAGTTTCATCATTACAGCTTCGGCAACTGTATGCTGATCTTTTTTCAGTGTCCCCAAGCAAGCGCGGTCGCCGGTTATACCACATGGAAGAAGATGGGCCGCACGGTTAAAAAGGGCGAGAAGGGAATCCAGATTCTCGCCCCCTGCCCCTTCAAGGCTCTGATCGAGCAGAACAAGCTCGACGACCGCGGGCGGATCGTTTTCGGCCCGGACGGACAGCCGGAGACGGAAAGCACCCTCGTAAATCTCACCCGCTTCAAAATCGCCTATGTGTTCGACGTAAGCCAGACTGAGGGAAAGGAGCTGCCGACAATCGGCGTGGACGAGCTGACCGGCGACGTGGAGGGCTTCGACGACATCTTTTCCGCCGTCGAAGCTCTCAGCCCCGTTCCGATCCACTACCGGGAGCCGCAGGCGTCAAAGGGCTGTTATAACCACCTGGAACAGTGCATCTACATCAACGAGGGCATGAGCCAGGTACAGACCATGAAAACCCTGATTCACGAAACTGCCCACGCGAAGCTCCACGCCCTGCCGGTCTCCGCCGGGATCATCATGGGCACTCCAGTAAAAGACCGCCGCACCCGCGAGGTAGAGGCCGAGAGCATCGCCTATGTGGTCTGTCAGCATTTCGGGATCGACACCTCGGATTATTCCTTTGCCTATGTTACCGGCTGGAGCAGGAACAAGGAGACGCCGGAGCTGAAATCCTCACTGGATTGTATCAGCAAAACCTCGGCTGAGATGATCGACGCCATAGAAAAAGCCTGCCCCGCACTTGCCCGAACGCCTATTAAACCACAAGAGGCCGAAAATGCGTTTCACCGTGAAACGCATTATGCAGCGGCCAGATAGGAGGAAAACATGAGCGACTATGAAGATCGAAAGCAGGCCCGTATAGCGCGGTATGAAGCGCACGCTGAAAAAGCATGGGCCGAAAGCGAAAACCTTTCCAAACAGGCCGATGATATGGCCTCGGCAATTCCGTTCGGCCAGCCGGTACACGGCCAGGCCGACAGAAACTTCCGGGATCGGATCGGGCGTAAGATGGACAAAGCTATCGAGGCCGGTGAGAAAGCACAACACTATGAACGCAAGGCGGAGGCGGCGCGGAACAACAGCGCCATTTCATCGGACGATCCCGACGCCATCAACTAGCTGACCGCAAAGCTGGAAAAGCTGAAAGCGTTTCAAGCGCAGATGAAAGAAGTCAATGCCTACTACCGCAAACATAACACCTGTGTTGGCTGTGAGCGCCTGTCTCCTGAACAGGCAAAACAGATGGATGAGAGTTTGGAAAGCGGCGAACCGTGGGAAAAGGTGCCGTTCCCGTCCTATGCGCTCTCAAACAACAATCAGGAGATCCACCGCATCGAGGCCAGGATAAAGCAGCTTTCCGCTGTCCGTGATGACGGTTTTTGCGGATGGGAGTTTGACGGCGGCAAAGTTGTTGCCAATTCCAATAACAACCGGCTGCAGGTGTTCTTTGACGCTGTACCCTCGTCTGAGATTCGCCAGGAGCTGAAAAGCCGGGGCTTTCACTGGTCACGCTTTGAAGGAGCCTGGCAGCGCCAGCTCACGGATAACGCGATATATTCCGCCAGCCGGATCGCCGCTATCTGCCCGACAGACGGCACCGACCCATACACCATCCAGCCCAAACGCCAGCACAAGGAAGCCGAAAGATAGACCGCGGGAAATACGTTTCACCGTGAAACGCATTTCCCGCGGTCGGAAAGGAGGTTTACATAAAAACAGATATTCTTCAAACGCTGCGTGCTGTGCTGATGGAGAATACGGAACACTACAAGTCAGATTTTGAGTATGATGTTGCCACGCTGCTGAAAGTCGCAAAGCAGCCGAAGATAGAAGATCGTACCTTTTACTGGCTCTCGCGTCCCTGTGGAACATGGTGTTTCAAGGAAAAAGAAGTTTTCTTAAAAGATTCCGGCGCTTATAAAACCTGGACGCATTATGAATCGGAGCATGAGGGCTTCCGCGCATTTCGTGTGGTGGTGGAAGAATTGGACGGAAAGAAACTTCTCGGCAAGGTGATTCCCTTTGATTATGCGGAGAGTGTACCGCGAATCAAGCGTGCAGCTCTGCCCTATGTTTTTATCTCCGGTGAGTACGGGGATGGCACGACGTTTCCCAAAATGACCTATGCGGAGTATGAGAGCAGCGAGCATATACTTGTAAAGCTCAAGCACGGCGGCCTGAAAAGCTGCCAGCTTCATCCCGCAGACGAGGATGCGGACGAGCTGAAGCTCAGAATTGCGCAGGAACACACCATTCAGACACGCAAGACAAGCCCCAAAAAGGACAAGAGGAAATGCGTTTCACGGTGAAACGCATTTCCTCTACCCGACATTTCTTTCCTGCAAACAGGAAGTAAGTTGCCGATAACCCGACATAAGTTTCTGGTGAACAGGAAGAAAACTTCCGATAACCTGACATTAGTTTCCTGTTGGATTCCCGGAAAAGCAGGACGCGCCGCCTATGGCGGCGTTGTCCTGGCAAGTATGGCATTTGTTAAACACAAACGCCCTTGTTAGGGAAAATCCCCTAATACCCATGCTTTACGTCCATAAATCAGTTAATTATTCACTGAGAGGAACAAGCTCTTAGCGTTTTAAAATACTACAGCTCTGAGAGCTTCTTTTGCAGATCAATTATTTGAGCGTTCCGATCTGTAACAAGCACACCATAAGTGAGATGTATTGTATTTCCAGAAATAGGGTCGTATTTAACACCATTTCCGTAAAGATTTCTATTTCGTTCACCAAAGATTTGCTTAACATTGTCAGGCAACAAACTAAAACATGGGCACGATACTGTTACTGTATAAAAACCAGTTTTTATGGGTTTTCCTTTATGGCTAAACCAGTCACTTGTTGCAGAGCTCTTTTCAACAACAGTTTTACATTGAGCTGTATAATTGATGCCATGTAATGTAAACATTAGCGGCGTTTCTTCTGGAATATTGACGGATAAATAAAATTTAATCTTACCTTCAGTGTATTCTGTTTTTATTATTGATTCGATTTTGAACTCTTGTCCCTTAATGGGGCTCTTTGGCTTCAATTCCTCAGGAAGTGGTAATAAATCTCCCATTTCAACATAGTTTTCTTTATAGTACCATCTATCATATTTACGGGTAAACCCCCACGAAGACAAGTAATCAATATTAAGCTGATCAATAGTAGCATCAGAAAACTGGAATCCTTTTTTTGCATAGTCCACTCTTGAAAAAGCACGTAGAATACGAATTATAGGAACATGATATTTGTTGTAGGCATCTACATAGGGAAGGCACTCAACATCATAAATATTATCACAATTGTTCTCATAATACTCTTGACGAGAACAAATGAATTCGTATATTTCATCGTCTGGAATATCCGCGTTGACTGGTTGAGGAATGACAGAAAAATAGAAATCTCCAATTAATGAGGAATATTCCCAAGATAGTTGTTCTTCTCCATATTGGGTTTTTGACAATTCGGATACTTTATTCCTAACTGTTTTAAACATTTCTTCAATTTTAATATTTGGAATAAGCATGGCATCCTTGAGTACTTGGGTATACAATCCATTGCTATCTGCCCCGTCAAATGCAACACAATCCGCGCTTGTAGAATATGCAATAATCGTTCCTCGCGGAGGATTATCAAATGGTGCAAAGCCTTTCACAAAACCTCTTCCCGATACAAATGGATTATTACGACATGCGTCCAGAATACAAATAAAAGTCTTCTCATTATATACAGATACATCACTCAACAATTTTTCTAAGCAATAACATGATAGAATTGTTTTGCTCTTTTCAGCCATTTCTAAATCGACAGGAGCTATATAATTCTTTCCGTCAATCTGCATACCATGTCCTGCATAGAAGAAAAGCCCAACAGAATAACTATCTAGTGATTTCAGGAAAATGTTTATAGACTCTTGAATAGAGTTTAAATCTGCATCAAGAATACGGGTGACATCAAAATTGAGTTTGTTTAAAACAGTTTCAATATCTATAGCATCATTCTTTGGGTTATTCAGTTTTCCAACATTCTGATACTCAGAGTTGCCAATAACTAATGCAATTCTGCTATTCATTTTTTATTTCTCCTTCAGTAGAAATATCAATGTTAATATAAAGGCCAAGTATCAAATAGCGTCTTTTTAATAAGGTATTATAGCATAGGTTCTAAAGCACATCAATGACATAAATATGATTAATTCTTAAATGTGTTTTACTCAGGAGGAAAATGCGAGAACGAAATCATTTTATTGGTGTCTGGCTGGATGAGAAGGAATACAGGCACCTTAACCAGCTATGCTCTACGTCTGGCTTGAACGCTAGCGCTGTACTTCGCCAGATTTTATCAGGTACGCAGCTTCGCCCGCGCCCGCCGGATCAGTACGCTGCTCTGCTTCGGGAGCTGTCCGCTATTGGCAACAATATCAATCAGATCGCGTATTGGGCGAACGCGCAAAGGAGCATCAGCCAGCCGGAAATCGTTGACGCCGCGGCGCTGGCCCGGAAAGCCTGGGAGCTTGTGAAGAATGGCCTATGACAAGATCATTGTCATTCATGCCCGTCTGGACAAGCGAATCGACTACGCGCTGAACGAGGCCAAAACCATGCGTCAGGAAAACGGTCAGATTCTCCAGACGGCCATCAACTGCCAGCTCGACACCGCCTATCAGGATATGCGGATGACCAAACGCCGGTGGGACAAGGAGAAGCGCCCCATACAGGGCTACCATATCATTCATTCCTTCGCCCCAGGCGAAGTTACGCCGGAGCAGGCGCACCGTCTCAGTGTGGAGTTTGCCGACCGACTGCTGCAAAACCGCTTTGAGGCCGTTGTCGCCACCCACATTGACCACGGACATATCCACGCGCACATCGTTTTCAATTCCGTGTCCTGTCTCGACGGCAAAATGTACCGGGACGACTTCAAAGCCTACTATGGGGACATTCGTGGAATCTCCAATGAGATCAGCCGGGAAAACGATCTTTCCGTCATTGAGCCAAAGGGCAAGGGAAAACACTATGCGGAATGGGACGCAGAGCGAAAAGGGAAAGTGACCGTGCGCGGGCTGATCCGGCAGGACATAGACGCCGCCCTGCATGACGCCTTTACCCTGCAATCCTTTTTTGAGGTTTTGCAGAAGCGGGGCTATGAAATCAAGCGCGGAGCCAATGTAAAGCACACGGCGGTCAGGCCGCCCGGATCAGATCGCTTTTTCCGTCTGGACAGTCTGGGCGAAGGCTATACCGAATCGGACATACGGGATCGGCTGAACAAGAGCCGCACGGAGCCGGAAGCGCCCGCACCTGTAATAACAGCTCCAGTTTATCTTCCAAAAGGCAGATATAAGGTCATACGCAGATCTCCCGAAACCCGGAAACGGCAAAAGCTGTCCGGGCTGCGCCGTCTGTATCTGCATTATCTGTACTTACTTTCCCCGCCGCGGCCGCGGCGCCGTCCTGTCCCGTTCCCTGTGAGAGCCGAGATCAGGCGGCTCGACCAATACAAGCGGCAGTTTGCGCTGCTGCACAAATATCAGATAAACAACGAGAGTCAGTTGTCCCTGCTTGCGGATGCTTTTCAGGCAGACATTGACTCTCTTGTTTTTACCCGGCGCGAACTTTACCGCCGCCAGCGTCGCGGCGAGAACGTGAGCGCCGAGATCAAAGAAATCTCCCTTACCCTGCGCCCGATCCGCCGCGAGCTGAAATGTGCCCGACAAATCGCGGAGAGAATCCCGCAGCTTCAAGAGCATATCCGGCTCGACCGGCAGAGCGCGGAACAGGTCAAGAGTGAGAAAACGAAATCCAGACAAAGGAGGCACGATTTATGGAAGTGAGCGGCGAGGTAGCGGATCTGCTGGTCAAGGAAGGTCTTGAAGCCGCAAAAATCGCGGCGGAGTTATCCGCAAAGGGACTTGTCAATGTTGCGGTGCTTCTCGCCGCAATGGTCAAGCAGAATTACAAGGTCGTCGGCAAGGTGGGCATTGACCGCCTGATGAAAGAGAGCAATTCCGAATCTGTCATCATCCCCATTAAGACCGGCGATTTTGACAGGTTCCAGAAGATCGCAAAACAGTTCGGTGTCCTGTACGCCGCTGTCACGCATGAAGCCAGGGAAACCGGCGTCATGCACATCGTATCCAACGCAAATTATTCCGCGCAGCTCAACGCGGTCATGGAGGCTATGTCCTACGCTGTGCCGGAGATCAGGAAGGAGGACAAGACCGCAAAAAAAGCGAAACCCCGCGCTCCACAAGAGAAATCCTCAGACGAGCGCGGGACTGGCTTGAACAAAGCGACGGAGGGTATGACACATGAAAAGCCCTCCACCCGAAGCAGACTTGCGGCACTGGACGCGGTAGCGAAGGAGTTAAGCAAAAACGCGCCGGTGAAGCAGCAAGAGAAAATACGTTGAGGAGGTAATCAAAATAGACTTAGCTGCCATAGTTGCGCAGAAAACAGAACGGGATGAACAGTGGAAAGCCCAGAGACAGGCAGACCGGGAAAACTTTTCTGCCATGCAGGACGGAATCATCACCGAGATAACGCAAAACCCGAAGCTCTATGCCGTGTATTTGGATATGCAGGCGGACAATCCCACATACAGCCCCGGAAATATCGCCCTTGTTATCGGGCAGGCTACGGGAGATGTCACGAAGTTTGGCACGCTCGAACGCTGGAAATCATTGGGCCGCAATGTCAACGACAGCGAGAGGAAAAAAGGCATGATGATTTACGCCCGGTCTACCTTTCGCCGCGGATATGATCTCACGCCGGTTTATGACATTTCGCAGACCTACGGACGCCCGCTGAAAGAAGGCCCGTCGCTGCCCGAAGGGAGTGACAAGATGGAGGCCGCAATCACGACGCTCCTTAACTATGCTGTTGTTCCTCTAGAAATAAACAAAAACATATCCACGCCCGCGCTGTACGATGAAAAAGAAATGAAGCTCTCCATCAATACGGAGTACACGGAGCATGAAGCCTTTGCTGCGCTGGCAACAGAGATCGCTCTTTCCCGTATTCATGGCAAAGGGCGCGTTCCTGACTTTCATCGTGAGGATTTCCTGTTGGACGCGGAAAGTGTGTCGTACATTCTGTGCCGCCGTTTCGGAATCCAGCGGGAACAGCCTGACTCGAAAAACATCGCCGCACTTTACGATGGTTACGATGGAGCAGAGAGGCGAAGCGGTCTTGATAAAATCCAGGATATGTGTAAACAGATCGGCGGCGGTATAGAACGTAGCATAGAGCCGCCGCAGAGAGCGAGGGCCAACGTCAGGTGATCGCAGCCATCGGGGGATGCCCTCCCCTTGGCGGAGCTTATACCGTCGCCCGTCGCCAGTCAAGGCCGGCCGAGGGCGGCCGCGAGCCGACCAGTTTGCGAACTGGTCGGGCCTTGACAGTCGCCGGTCGCCGGTATAAGTGTGGCCAAGGGGGGCATCCCCAAAACAGTCCGCAAGTGCGGACGTTTCGTTATCATGGGAAAGCGCCCGTTGTCGGAGGCGTTTCACCGGATCGGGCGTTTTGCCGTTCACCGCCTGTCAGAAATACGTTTCACCGTGAAACGTATTTATCACGCCTCTAAAGGAGGGATGCCTATATAAGTCAAAAGTCTATGCGGGACGCCGCCCCACTGTGGGCGGCGTTCTCCGTGTTCGTGCTGTATCTGGCTGTGCTGGCCGCGGGCGTCTATGAGGACGGCATGAATCTCTTTCAGTTCATGGCCGTCTTTCCTGACGCGATGAATCACCCGTTTTCCCTGCGCTGGACGCCGCACACCATCAAATTCATGCTCGGCGCTCTTGTGATCTATGCCGGGGCAATCGCCATGATCTATTCCTCACACGCGAACAAGAGGCCCGGCGAGGAACACGGCTCCGCGAAATGGGGCAATGTCCGGGACCTGGATAGAAAGTACCGGGACAAAGACCCAAGCCGAAACGTGATCCTGACGAAACATTTGTGCATGAGCCTCAACGGACGGCAGCACATGAGAAACCTGCTTCAGATCGTTGTCGGCGGCAGCGGCGCGGGTAAGACCCGATTCATAGTGAAGCCCAACCTTTTGCTTGCGAACGCCAGTTTCATTGCGACTGATCCCAAGGGAGAGCTTGTCCGGGCCGTGGCTCCGCTGCTTCTCCAAAAGGGCTATGTGGTCAAGGTTTTCGACCTTATAGAGCCGAGCCATTCCGACAGTTATAACCCTTTTCGGTATATCCGCAAGGACTCGGACGTGTTCAAGCTCATCAATAACTTTATACAGAACACCACGCCGAAAGGCTCCAAATCCAATGATCCGTTTTGGGAGAAATCCGAAGTGGCGCTGGATTCCGCCCTGATGCTCTATCTTCTCCACGAATCCCCGCCGTATGAACAGACCATGGAAATGATGCTCACCATGATCGAATACGCCGGGGCCAAGGAGGACGACGATGACTTTCAATCGGCACTGGATCTCTTGTTTGAGGCATTGGAGGAAGAACAGCCGGATCATATTGCCGTGCGGCAATACCACATTTTCAAACAGGCTGCGGGTAAAACCGCAAAGTCCATATTGGTCAGCGCCGCCGTGCGGCTTGCCTCCTTTACCTTGCCGGAGATCCAGGACATCACCGACGAGGACAGTTTGGAGCTTTCCAAGCTCGGAGAGCGCAGGCAGGCCATTTTCTGCGTCATCCCGGACAGCAACGACGTGAGCCTCAATTTCCTTGTGGGTATGCTCTATACCCAGGCATTTCAGGAGCTTTACTATCAGGCGGACAAGGTTCACATGGGCGGCCTGCCCGTGCCGGTTCGCCTCATGTTCGACGAGTTTGCAAATGTCGCGCTTCCTGACGGATACGCCCGTTTGCAGGCCACCATGCGCTCCAGAAATATCATGGCGACCATCATCCTGCAAAACATCTCTCAGCTCAAGGCCCTGTTCAAAGACGACTGGGAAGGCATCATCGGCAACGCCGATACCATGATCTACCTCGGCGGCAACGAACAGAGTACCCACAAGTATATCTCCGAGCAGCTCGGCAAGGAGACGATTCTCACCACGTCGAGCAGCCAGGGCAAAGGGCGCAACGGATCGTTTTCACAGAGTACCCAACAGACAGGCCGGGACCTTATGACCCCTGATGAAGTCCGACTTCTTGACAACAAAAACGCCATTGTGTTCATCCGAGGGGAAAGGCCGGTCATCGACGAGAAATACGATCTGATGAAGCACCCGAATGTTCAATATACGGAGGACGGCGGAGCCGCCCCCTATGTCCACAGCCCGCACTGTCTCTATGATATGCGGTATCTTTTATCTACTATGGAGGAAACTGAATGAAGAAATCTGCCAACAAACGTGCAAAACTCTTTTTCTGCCTTTGGTGTATGCTGACGCTCTGCGTCTCCCTGTTCACCACCGCTGCCTTTGCAACCAACGCCGATCCGATCACGGTCGTCAACAATCTCTCCGACTTCATCTTTTCCGCGATCAAGGCCATCGGCATCATTATCCTCGGATGGGGCATTGTCCAGGTCGGTATGTCCATCCAGAGCCATGACGCGAGCCAGCGTTCCCAGGGCTTTCTCTGTCTGTTCGGCGGGCTTGTAATTGCCTTCGCCAAGGAAATCCTCAGCACCATCGGCGCGCTCTGATTCTCGCACCCCGGAAATGCGTTTCACCGTGAAACGCATTTCCAACCTTAAAATCTGGAGGTGAAGTCAATTAGTGATAACTGGGTCGTAAGAAACCTTGAACGCGCTATCGCCACATGGAACGGCAAGCTGGCCGAGCTGTGGCAGCTCATCACGCAGACGCCGGAGACATTCAAGGGCGGGCAGATATGGAGCGCGATTCTCAATATCAATTCCGCGCTGACCGGGATCGGCTACGGATTGCTTGTCCTGTTCTTTGCAATCGGCGTCTTTTCCTCCGCGGCGTCCTTCCGGGAGCTGCAAAGGCCGGAGTTTGCCCTGCGCCATTTTATCCGCTTTGTGCTGGCCAAGGTCGCCGTGGGCCGGGGCATGGAGATCATGACCGCGATCTTCTCCATTTGCGGCAGCGTCGTGTCGGCATCCATGAACAGCATCGGCGGGGCCGTCAGCGAATCCGCAAACCTGCCCGCTGAGATCGTCAGCGCCATTGAGGACGTGGGCTTCATGCAGAGCATCCCACTTTGGCTTGTGTCCTTCCTGGGGAGCCTGTTCATAACGGTCATGTCTTTCATCCTGATTCTGACCGTCTACGGGCGATTTTTCAAGCTATATCTCTATACTGCCATGTCGCCGCTGCCCTTCGCAGCCTTCGCCGGAGAGAATACCGCCGGGATCGGCAAGGCGTTTGTGAAATCCTATATCGGGGTCTGTCTGGAGGGAGCGGTCATTGTGCTGGCCTGTCTGATCTATTCGGCGTTTCTGTCCAGCTCCGCGCCGACCGTGGACACGTCCCTGCCCGCCGTGACAATGGCCTGGGAGTACATCGGGGAGCTTGTCTTTAATATGCTGGTGCTGACCGGGCTTGTGAAGGGAGCCGACCGGATCGTGCGGGAGATGTTCGGCCTATAAGCAAGAAGTATTCCATCATCTACGCCGATCCGCCGTGGCGCTACAAAATGTACCGGGGCAACGGCTATATTGAACGGCATTACCCGACGATGGAGCTGGAAGAAATATCGGCCTTGCCCGTGAAGGAGCTGGCCGCTAAAGACAGTGTTCTGTTTCTCTGGACGACGCTCCCCATGATCCAGGAGGCGCTGCAGGTCATCCGGGCCTGGGGCTTCGAGTACAAGACCACCGCTTTTGTATGGGTCAAGCTGGCCCGGCACAGCGAGGGCATCTTCTGGGGCCTTGGCTATTGGACGCGCTCCAATGTGGAGATCTGTATGCTTGCCACAAGAGGCCATCCCCGGCGTGTTGCGAAGAACATCCATCAGGTGATCATTTCCCATGTGGAGGAACACAGCAAAAAGCCCGCCGAGGCCCGGCGGCGCATTGAGGCTCTTATGGGGGATGTTCCGAAGATCGAGCTGTTTGCCAGACGCCCCGCGCATGGATGGGAAGTATGGGGAAACGAGGTCGTGAGCGATATTGTGCTGAGAGAAAGCGACGGGATCGATTGACCCCGCCGCTTATTCCGTATCACCGTGAAACGCATTTTTCCGGTAATCCAAAACCGGCGCTGTTGCCAGCACATGCTCCAGCCATTCCTTTTCCCGGCGCTTCTTCGCCGCATAGCGCAGTCCCCACGCGCCAAGGAAAAACAGGATGCTTGCCGCCAGAAGGACAAGGCAGAGCGTTTCGTTTGCCGCCGCCCATTTCGGGCAGATCAGACGTGTCGCCGCGAACCAGCACCCAAGCGGAAACAGATAGAGTTTCCACAGAAGTTTTACAGCAAGCGGCAGCAGCGCCAAGGCCCCAAGGACGATCAACAGCTGTTGAAGTTGATTCATTTTCGCAGCTCCTTTCAAAACAATTTCTACTAATATTATCCCTCAATCAAAGAATCCTGTCAAATTTACAAACGAAATGAGGTGTATTGTATAGAAATAAAAATCCCGAAAGAAATCCGGCAGTACAAGGAAAGCATTTTCTTCGGACTGTCTACCCGTCAATTCTTCTGCTCTGTGCTTGCGGTCGTGATTGCCGCGGGCGTCTACCTGCTCCTCGGCGGCGTGATCGGCAAGGAAACCGCAAGCTGGCTCTGCATCGTGCTGGCCGCGCCCGCTGCCATGGCGGGCTTTTTCTCCTATAACGGCATGAGCTTTGAGCAATTCCTGTGGGCCGTCGTCAAGACGGAATATCTCTGCGCCGGAGGGCGAAAGTATATCTCCGACAGCGCCTATTACCGGTGCTTCAACAGGAAGGGGCGTGGTGACTTTGATTAAAACCCTCGCGGCCGCGAATCATAGCGAGCGCGTCCAGTTCAAGATCCCGCGCTCCGTCCAGGAGAGCATCCCCATCAAGCGCATCTACACCAACGGCATTTGGGAGGTCGGCAGAAAGCACAGCCGGAGCTGGAAGCTCACCGACGTAAACTACATCGCCGCCTCGCTGGAGACGCAGCAGAGCATTTTCAAAGCCTACTGCGGGGCGCTCAACTCCCTGCCCACCGACGCCACCGCCAAGATCACCATCGTCAACCACCGGCTCAATCCCGCCGAGTTTGAACGCCGCATCCTGCTTGCGTATCAGGACGACTGGCTCGACCATTACCGGGAGGAAGCCAACCGGATCATGAAAGGCCGGGCCGAGCAGAGCAACAATCTTGTCCAGGAGCGTTTTGTCACGCTCTCCATACCCGCACGCAGGATAGACGAAAGCAAGACGTATTTCCGGCGCGCCGAGGCGAATCTGCAAAAGACCTTCTCCCGCCTCGACTCCGGCATCCAGCCCGCCAAAAATTACGACCGGCTCCGTATCCTCCATGACTTTTTCCGCCCCGGCTATGAGCAGTATTTCGACTATGACGATTACCGCTATATGCGAAACGCCAAGGACTTCCGCGACCTGATCTGCCCAGACGGTATCTGCTTCAAGCGCAATCACTTTGAGTTTGGCAACAAGTTCGGGCGCGTCCTGTTCCTGCGCACCTATGCCTCCTTTATCACGGACGATCTGATCTCCGACCTGACCGAATACGCCCGCGACTTGATTCTCTCCATCGACATGATCCCCGTCCCGACCGATGAAGCGGTCAAGGAAGTGGAGAGCATTATCCTCGGCGTGGAGACGGACATCACGCGCTGGCAGCAGCGCCAGAACAGCCGGAACAACTTCACCGCTGAGGTTCCCCGGTCGATGGAGCAGAAGCGCGAAAACTCGCGCGGCTACATGGACGATCTGACGCAGAACGACCAGCGCATGATTTTTTCCCTCATTACGCTTGTCCATACGGCGGACAGTCTGGATCAGCTTGACGCCGACACGGAGAGCCTGGTCGCCATCGGCAAAGAGCATCTTTGCGACATCTCCTCCGCCCGCTACCAGCAGGAGGACGGGCTGAACACCGCCTTGCCCTATGGCCTGAGAAGGCTCCACGCCCTGCATACCCTAACGACCGAGAGCTGCGCCGTGGCGATCCCATTCCGGGCGCAGGAGATTCAAGACCCCGGCGGCTTGTCCTACGGCATCAATGAAGTGTCCAAGAATCCCCTGATCTGCGACCGTAAGAAGCTCGTCTCGCCCCACGCTTTCTATCTCGGCATCTCCGGCTCCGGCAAGTCTATGGGCATGAAGAATACGATCATGAACGTCGTCCTCGGCACGGATGACGATGTGATCATCGTGGACGCGGAAAGAGAATACGGCACGCTGGCCCGCGCGTTCGGCGGCGAGGTCGTGGAGATCAGCCCGCACAGCACCCACCATCTGAATCCGCTGGAGATCGTTTTCGGCTATGAGGACGAAAACCCCATCGCCCGAAAATCCGAGCTGATCACGTCCATTCTGGAGCAGCAAATGGCAAACGGCGCGATCAAGGGCAGCTACAAGTCGATCATTGACCGCTGCACCGCCAACATCTACAAGCCCTATCTGAAAGGCAAGGCCCCGGCTCCGCTGCTCACCGATTGGAGAAATGAAGTCATGCGGCAGAAGGAGCCGGAGGCGCGGGAGATCGCCCTGACCGCCGAGCTGATCACCGAGGGCAGCTTGAACGTGTTCGCCCATGCTTCCGACGTGGACATGAGCAACCGCGTCGTCGTGCTTGACCTTTATGAAATGGGCGAATCCCTGCGCCCGACCGCCCTTGTTGTCACGCTGGAGGCGATCCAGAACCGCGTCATGGAAAACCGCAAGCGCGGGAAATACACCTGGGTCTTTCTGGACGAGGTGTATCTTTATTTCAAGTACCACTATTCGGCAGAGGTGCTTTACCGGGCATGGAAGCGTTTCCGCAAGTACGGCGGCATTATGACGGCAGCGACACAGAACGTGGAGGAATGTCTGCGTTCCGATACCGCCCGCCTCATGTTCGCAAACTCCGAGTTTCTTATGCTGTTCAATCAGGCGGCGACTGACCGCACGGAGCTGTCCAGCCTGCTCCATATCTCCGACACACAGATGGGCTATGTGACCGACGTGGAGCCGGGTCACGGTCTGCTCCGCGTGGCCGGCGCGGTGATCCCGTTCGACTGCACGATCCCGCAGGAGAGCGAGCTTTACCGTCTGATGAACACCACGCCGGGGCGCGGATGATATGGAAAAGAGCAGAGCAAAAGACGCGGGCCGCAGAAAAGCTGTCCGGGAGAAAGCCCGTGCGCTGAAGGACAGGAAGCCTCGGAAATCCCCGGCCAGCGCGGTCATGAAGCAGGCCGGGCGATACCGTGCCATAGACACCGCCCGGAAACAGCTCAACGAGGCAAGACAGGCCATTGTTCCGAATCAGGAGCAGGAATCCTATACCGCCACGGACAAGGTGGAAACCTACGCCGCAAACGCCGCCCATGATGTTCTGAGAATCCCGACGCACAAGGCTCCCACAGCTCAAGACCGTATGCGCCTGGAGGCCGTCAAGGAGTACCAGCACGCCAAGGCCGAGCCGGAGAAAAATACGTTTCACCGTGAAACGGATTACGGAGAGACGCCGACGCACAAGGCTCCCACAGCTCAAGAGCGTATGCGCCGGGAGGCCGTCAAGGAGTACCAACATGCCAAGGCCGAGCAGGGCGGAAATGCGTATCACCGTGAAACGAATTACGGAGAGACGCCAGCTCCCAAGGCTACCACAGCTCAAGAGCGTATGCGCCGGGAGACGGTCAAAGAATACCGGAGAGCCAAGGCTGAGCTGGACAGAAATACGTTTCACCGTGAAACGAATTACGGAGAAACACCGACACCCAAAACTCCCACAGCTCAAGAGCGTATGCGCCGGGAGGCCGTCAAGGAGTGCCAACAGGCCAAAACCGCGCAGAGCGAAAATGCGTTTCACCGTGAAACGGATTACGGGAGTATCTCTGAACCAAAGCCGCTGCCATCCAAGGATCGTATGCGTCTGGAAATGGTCGAGAAATACAGCAAGGGCGTGGCTCCGACACTCCGAGAGCGTATGCGCCGGGGTATCAGGAAAACACATACTCTCATTTCTTCGGAACAGTCAGCCACAGAGGTAAAAGAAAACATCAGTACAATCGAAGAAGGAGGCGGGAAACCCGGCCTCCTTCAAAACCTGTTCGATTCAAAAGAAAACGTAAAGCCTACCAAAAAGCTCCAGGGGCAGCGTCAGACGGCGCTGCCCCGCGTTACTTCCTCCGGTCAGTCTGTGAAAAAGAAGCTCGTCAGGGAGCAGGGGCGAAAAGCCGCACGGAATCAGGCGATCAAGGAGATAAAGACCATCTCTGTCAAGACAGGCAGCGCCTTTGTCAAGGCTTTCGGCGCGGCATTGACAAAGGCGCTCACACCGAGCAGCAAAACGCTCCTTTACGGTGCCGGTGTACTTGTGCTGATCCTGATTCCCTTTGTTGTGATTATGGGCGTCGCCTCGATCCTGACCAGCAGCGGCAAGGGCAAAGATACCTATGTCCCGGTCAGTGAGGACGTGGAGGGCTACAGGCCACTGATCCGGCAGTACGCCGCTGAGTTTGGCATCCCCGAATATGAGGACTTGATTGCTGCTGTAATGATGCAGGAAAGCGGAGGCCAGACCAGCGACCCCATGCAATGCTCAGAGAGCGGATACAACACCGAGTATCCCCGTGAACCGGGAGGCATCACCGATCCCGAATACTCCATCAAGGTCGGTGTTCAGACACTTGCCGAGGTGCTGGACATGGCAGGCGTGGAAAGCCCTGTCGATCTGGACGGTATCTCATTGGCTCTGCAAGGCTATAACTACGGTTCCGGCTATATCTCCTGGGCGCTGTCCAATTATGGCGGCTATTCCGAGCTTAACGCGATTGAGTATTCCGACATGATGGCCGAGCAGTACGGATGGTCGGGCTACGGCGACAAAGCCTATGTGTCCCATGTTCTCCGTTATTACCCCATCGGGCGCTCCTTTATGAGCGAGGGGGACGCCGCCATTGTTGCCGTGGCACAAACGCAGATCGGCAACGAGGGCGGGCTGAAATACTGTGAGTGGTACGGTTATTCTTACCGCGTGGAATGGTGCGCGATCTTTGTAAGCTGGTGCGCCGACCAATGCGGCTACCTGGATGCGGGCATACTGCCGAAGGAGCTGAACGTGATCCCGTATGTGGAATGGTTCCGGGAGCGCAACCAATGGCAGTACATGGACTATGAGCCGAGTCCCGGCGACCTGATCTTTTACGATTGGGAGAGTGACGGCCTGGCAGATCACGTCGGAATCGTTGAGCGCGTGGAGGACGGCGTAATCTATTCCATAGAGGGGAACGCCGGTGATCTGTGTATTGAGAACAGTCATTCCCTCGGCGCGGCTCCTGTATACGGTTTTGGCCTACCCGCATATTGACAAAGGGGAAATGCGTTTCGCGATGAAACACATTTCCCCAATCGTATTCCTGATTCGGCTTAAACATTTGCAATCTCTAATAGAACTGCTATAATTTGCAATAAGAAAACAAAATGTCGAACCGAGCGAAAATATATATTCTTTTTCGTGCAATCTTTTTTCTGGGTTTACGACATTAGGGGCGAAGGAGGTTGGAACATGACAGACACCTCAATTATAGAGTTATATTTCAATCGGTCGGAACTAGCCATAGAGGAAAGCCAGGTAACATACGGCAGCTATTGCTATCGTGTGGCGAATGGTATCCTCAACGATCCCGCTGATTCTGAGGAAAGTGTCAACGATACATGGTTTGCAGCATGGAACGCTATACCGCCGACGCGCCCCAATAGTCTAAAGACTTTTTTTGGCGCATTAACAAGGCACATCTCTATTGACCGGCTACGGAAGCGCTTTGCCGATAAACGCGGAAAAGGTGAAGCTCTGATTGCCATTGATGAATTAGCAGAATGTATTCCTTCAGGCTGGAGCATGGAGAAATCCATCGAAAACAGAGAGCTTATCCGAGCTTTTAACTCTTTTTTAGAGAGTCAGCCTGTCTTAGATCGGAATCTGTTCGTTGCACGATACTGGTATGGCCTACCCATTGCTGAAATAACTGTAAAGTTCGGAATAAAAAAGAACACCGCAGTTTCAAAGCTGCGTCGTACACGAATCCGTCTCCTTGCCTATCTTGAAAAGGAGGACTTACAGTGACTAAGGATCAGTTCTTTGACTTATTTGGCCAGATCGATGCTACATATATTCTAGCAGTCGAAGATGTCCTAAGCGGAAATAGCAAAGATATTCATCTCCCCCGAAAAAGAATTGTTCGCACGCTTTTGATTGCCGCAGTGATTGTGAGTCTAATGACGATAACCGCATATGCTACCGGTTTATTGGGGATCGTTAGTAGGATAATCAAAGATCCCGGAAGCGAAAATCAGAGCAGCACTCTTCCCAGCGAAGCCGCCGAAGTGTTGGACTCGCTCAACTCTGTTCACCACCGTGACTATATTTCCCTCAGTGGTGTTACAGGCTCTCCGGAGTATCAGGCAGCAGCCGAATGGCTGGCTTTTAAGGGGAGCTATGCTGACCAAATGACTGCTGAACAGATTACAGAAGGCAAAACCTACTATGAATGGCGTGATCTGGAGCGCAGCTTCGCGCCGGATGAGAAGACGAAAGAGATTTGCCGTCTTTACCAAGTCTGGGATGCTACCATGTGGGAAAAACTCCAGGAAATTGCCGATAACTATAATCTTTCCCTACACTGGGAGAGAACGCCTATTTTAGGTGACTGGGACCAGCAACGTGAGCGGGGCAAATATGAGGATGGTTCCTTTACTGTAACCGTAGCACATCAGTTCGGTATCTATAGTCTCTACTTGGAACGTGCTGGGTCTCTGCCCTGCGATGATATGACGGCAGGCAGCACCGATGAATATGAAGAATGGGAATACACCAATGCGCACGGCCAGAGTGTCAGCATTGCCATGCGCGACGTGAGCACAAATGTGTCATGGTCACAGTTTGATTATTTGATCTTCTATTCTGACAATGACGCAACAATGACGATCAAGACGACATACGGTCATTCGTTGAACGACAACAACTCGGATGATAAGGCGTATGCGGAGCGACTGGCAGACAGCATAGATTTTGCTTCCCTGAGTTCCGTAAAGTTGCCGGAAGATGCCCTCGTAATACTGAAAGGAGACTGAAATGATGAAAACAGTATCATTACTTCTTTGCGTTGTAGTTCTGTTCGGCTTGTGCGCCTGCGGCGCTACAAGTCGGTCTGCTGTAGTTGAACAGATGGAAGAAGAAAGCGGGAAACCGCTTTCCACCCAAGCAACCACTGTACAAGAAAAGATAGTATATCCTGTAAATATGCAGCTTGTCTCTGATGACGGGCTCATTCACTTCAGCGTCCACGATGATAATGCAGCTCCCATCCCTTCAACCATGCCTGTTCTGCGCGTACGTCCTCAAATAATTACATCGGATATGGCTCGGCAAATGGTCAAAGCGGTGTTCGGGGATGCAGAACTATTTGAGTTCTCAGAGGAACTGAGTAAATCTGAGGTCGCGGAAATGATCGCTGTTTGGGAAAATGCCGTAACCGATGATAAAATCCGAGCAGACCACGGAGCAGACGCGCCACAGAGTTGGATCGATAGCGTGCGAGATGGTCGTCTCGAAATCCTTGAGTTCTATCGGAACGCTTATGCATATGCGCGTGATGAAGTAACTCCCGTTCCTTGCCAGTGGAAATTCTGGCCTATGGAACACTACGCCATTCACGGACACGATTACGCAGGAAGGGACGCATCCTATACCGATAAGATTCCCGCCGGTATTTCGGTCGATATGAGAGCTGTGACCAAAGTTGATGGAATTCCCTATGAACTATGGGTCAACAACAACGAAAGAGCGGATTTCCGCAACCATAGTCTTTCGATTTTCGTGTTAGAACCTAATGAACTTTTTGCCGGGGGGCAGAGCTATGATGAAACAGAAGCCCACAGGCAGAATTGGAATAAAAGTATCGGTGCCTATTCTTATGCGCCTGCCACAAATGACGAGCTTGCAAGTGCCGGCAAGCGTGCAGAACAATTAGCTTATAATATGGGACTCGGCAAATGGATATTTGATGCCTCTGTAGTGGATATGGCATCGATTTCTGGCGGCGGCTGCTGGCAAATCGAACTGGACGGTCAACCGATCTATGAAGGCTTCCCGGTCAGTTGGCAGAACCCTTCTGATTCACCGGATTTCTATCCTGAAGCAATGACGATCCACATGAAAAATGATGGAACTGTCATTGATCTAAAGTATAGTTCGCCACTGGAAATTGTTGAAACTGTTGAACAGAGCGCACAGTTAAAACAATGGGATGAAATGAGCCAAATCGTATCGCAGACTATGCAGAGCTTGAGTTGTGATACTGTGATTCCCAATTATGTATCAGAAAAATCATTGTTGGATGCTGTAGGCGCACAGGTTTCTGAAACGAAGGTCGATATTGATTCTGTCAGCGTGGGTTATACGCGTGTACCGCATAATTCTACGGACTTCCTTCTTATCCCGACTGTTTCCTTTACTGGAAACCTGGAAGTACTCGGCAGTATCCCCGGCGTACATGAAAGCACAATGAATCTGCTATTTGGAAGAGAAAACGGTTATCGCATTTCATTAGCATGGGATTTGCGGGATGGAGCTTTAGTTTGAAAGCAAAGAAAAAAGATATGAATAACGAACAAGAGAAAACGTCCTTTTGGCTCCCATGCCCGAAAACACTCCACCTCCGCTCAACACAGTAAAAAAACATTTTACGGTTTAAAAGAGCGCTTCATCGTGAAGCGCTTTTTTAATTCTCATTTGCGCGAAAGCTGTTGAAAACAATTTTGTTTTAAAAAGTTTTCCCGTATTTTGCGAATATCCGCCATTTGAGACGTTCGGCTGTCTGTTAGAAAGCAGAGAACAAAGGAGAGCCAACGATGAACACAAGATACGAACGCTTTAACGAAATTACCTTTAACGCCTACTGCATCGTCTCCATTGATCGGGCCATTGCCCGCGGGCTGCGCAGAAAAAAGCGCCGCGCCATGGTTGAAATACCACTCTCGGAGATCGAGGATCGGGCCGAAGCTGCCTATGAACAGAAATACCTCGGCCTGTCCGTGCGTGAAACAGCCGCCGATACCTTTGAAGTCGGCGGAATGGAGATTCCCATTGAGGACGAGAACCTGGCCAAAGCGCTCCGAAGCCTGCCTCCGCAAAAACGCAGCATTGTCCTGCTCGCGCTGTTTTTGGGAAAGACTGACAAGGAGATCGGGCAGGAGCTGAGCTTACCCAGGACAACGGTGCGCGACCGGAGGCATGAGGCGCTCAAGCGCCTGCGGGAAATGTTGGGAGATGAACCATGAAGCTGATTCCATTTTCCGTTATCAAAGCCGCCAAAGAAAACGATTTGGAAGCCGCCGAGAAGATCAGGAAGCACTATGACAGTTATATCGGGAGCCGCTGTCTCCAAAGCTATACGGATGAGAACGGAACGCGCCATACATACGTTGACGAAGATCTCCGCTACCTTGCCGAAATTGCTTTGTATGCGGCAATCTTCCGCTTTCAATTTACTGACCCACCGGATGATTTTGAGCCTTGAGTTTCCCATCCGGCAGAAGCGCACCCGGCGAGGTGTGCTTCTGCGGGCTGGAAAACCGCCCGTAATGCGTTTCACCGTGAAACGTATTTCCGACAAATGAATAGGGCAAGCAGATACATTCCGTTTGCGGGAAGCCAGGCAGCGGGTGCGCCGGGATCGTCAGTCGGTAAGGAGGTGAAAAGACCGACGGCAGAGCGAACAACACCGCGCTGTATGCAGCCAATGGCAAGGCTGCCGGTCATGATCCGCAAACGGGCATAATGATACCTACGTTGGTGACACGTCACAGAGTCAAACGTCCCGCCATAAGCATGGAGGGAGGCACGAAAAACATATCCTACGGTGCGGCCCGCCCCGCCGCCGTCTGTTTCCGCCTTTGAAAAAAATCGTGATACCCCTGATCCGCACTACATGAAAGTGCGGATTTTGTCGTTTTTATACGTTTCACCGTGAAACGTATTTCTGAAAGTGAGGATCATCATGCTCTACTTTATTATTGGCCTCTTTGTAGGCAGCTTTATCGGCGTTTTCTATATGTGCCTTCTGCAAGCATCCCGAAGCAATACGGACGAATAATCAACAACCTCAGATACAGGAGTGATTATAAGGATGAAAAGGCGTCCTCGGACGCTGCCGGAGAAAGAGAGAACAGACAGCTCAGAAAACCGAATAAGCATAACCGGCGTGGATAAAGCCGCGCATACCATATATGCACAATTCAACGGGTACAAAATTACCGCGGTCTGCCGTGAGCGATCTGACCCGGAAATATACGATCGGATAAAGGATATTTTGCTCAGCAGCGTTTTGGAAAAGCTGGCGTAAATCAGGGCTAAAATTTGACATAAAGTGACATATATGAGATAATATGAATAGGTAGGTTCCACTATGTACCTTGAAAAGTTCATAGAACACTTGTGGAAGTGCCAATATCGTCCCGCGAAAGGATGGTATTGAAATGAGAAATACAAGCACTGTCCCAAGTTATAGTTTTGATAAAGAAACGGGCTGGCGTTTGGATTTGCCGCTTTATATCGCGCCGGGTACGCGCGTCCTATGCCTCTATCGTGTTTCCACCGCAAAGCAGCTCTACCATAACTCAAACGACGAGGCAGACATCCCCATGCAAAGGCTGCGCTGCCGGGAGTTCGCCGCTGAAAAAGGCTGGACGATTGTTTGTGAGCTTCAAGAGGAAGGTATCTCCGGCCATAAAGTCAGAGCAGAAAACCGCGACAAGATTCAGATGATCAAAGAATATGCCGTCAAGCAGAAGTTTGATATTCTCCTTGTCTTTATGTTTGACCGCATAGGTCGTATAGCCGACGAGACGCCTTTTGTCGTTGAATGGCTCGTAAGTCACGGCATACGGGTATGGGCCTCTCAGGAGGGAGAACAGCGCATCGACAACCATACCGACAGACTGATGAATTATATCCGATTCTGGCAAGCAGACGGCGAAAGCCAAAAGACCTCCATCCGAACGGCAAACAGTATGCACATTCTCACGGAGCAGGGTTACTATACCGGCGGCTCCCGCCCCTATGGATATGATCTTGTGAAGTCCGGGCGCGTAAACAAGAAAAAGCAGGAGGTTCACGACCTGGCAATCAACGAGGAAGAAGCAGCGCAAATCCGCCTCATGTTTCATCTGGCCTATACATACGGTTACGGCGCTCAGTGTATTGCAAACCACTTGAACGCGAACGGATATAAAAACCGGGCCGGAAGCAACTGGCATCCCTCAACGATCCAGTCTATCCTGCGCAACGCGACATACACGGGCATCTTGAAAAGTGGGAAAACGCTTTCTCCTGTCCAGTCGAATCTCTGTATTATAGACAGGAAGGTCTTTGACAGCGTTCAGGACATGCTGGAGACACGATCCCGGAAATACCAGGAAACGCGATCCGCACCGCTTAATACGCGGGGCAATTCCCTTATGGCCGGAAACATCTTCTGCGGCCATTGCGGGGCTCGCCTCTGCATTACGACCAGCGGCAAGGGCAGACGCAGGTCGGACGGCTCAGACGTTGTGCGTACCCGCTACTGTTGCCAAACGAAAACCCGCACACACGGAGAGTGTAGCGGGCAGAGCGGCTATACAGTTCATAAGGTGGACGAAATCATTGACGCTTTTGTGCGGAGCATTTTGGAAAAGGTACGGGCTGTTGACCGTTCGGAGATCATTCAAGCGCAGAACAAGGCGGATATGGCCGCAAAGCGGCGGCACGTCAGCGAGCTGCAGCGTGAGGTGGTCAAGGCCGAGGACGAGCTGAGAAAGCTCCAGAATGAGATTATCAGGTCTCTGACCGGCGAGAGCGCCTTTACCCCGCAAATGCTCCGCCCCGTCATTGACGCGCAGGAGAGCAAATTAGCCGATCTGATGCAGACCTTGAAAGCCGCCGAAGAAGATATGCGCGACAGCGAAAACAATCTTCTGAACCTTGCAGAGCGGTTTGACGATGTACTGCAATGGGCGGCTATGTATGACAAAGCTGATATGCCAGCGAAGAAAATGATCGTCTCCCGGATTATTGAGCGAGTGGATATGTTTCGGGACTACGAGATCAAGATCACGCTGAATATCAGCATCGAGCAATTCTTGAACACCATCGAAATGGTCGCATAAGCCTGTTTCTTGCCATTGATGGAAAGCAAAAGCTGTTTTATAATAGCTGACAAGAGAATAATATGAAGTGTCCGTCAAATGCCGTGGATGCTTTGAAAAGTACAGGCTTTTTTGCTTATGGTGGCGTTTCGACCTCATTTGACACAAATGGGGGCATATAAACTACGACTTGGGAGAGCGCTTGAATGGCATTCAAGAGGTCAGCGGTTCGATCCCGCTTATCTCCACCACAAAACAAGATACATTGTTTGGAAAAGTCCTGAAGTCGAAAGATTTCAGGACTTTTTCTTCACATTCAAAATTCTGACTTTAGGCACTGACTGGAATTTGACTGGAACGGGGTTTTTCTGCAAAAAACGCCTGATCGAATGCCTCCACCGCTTTTTGCTTGACCGGAGACTGCACATGCAGATAATGCTGTGTCATATCCAGATCCGCATGACCAACCATACCTTATATCAGCGAAACTCTTTTCATGTAAAAGGGTGGCCTGTTTCAAAGAGCCGCCCTTTTACATGCAAGATACCGTTTATTTACTTGCGCTCTCTTCGACAAATGTGCAGTTTATATGCGCGTCGCAGAAAGATTTTGCGGTGCTGGGAGAAGTGCCGTAAATGAACACATCTGCGCAGTCGTCAAAAGCCAGATCGTCGATATTGGTAACGCTGGCTGGAATGCGAATCTGCGTTAAACCGGTGCAATCTTTGAAGGCCCACTTGCCTATGCTTGCGCATCCGTTTGGAATCTCCACGACCGTGATGTTGGTCACCCCCGCAAAGGCTTCCTCCTCGATCTGCTTGATTGCTGCGGGGAGCCCGAAGTCCGGTGCGCCAAAGACCGGCGCCCATATTGCCTTAAGCGTGAGATCGTTTGCAGGCATCGAGGCCGGAAGTGCGGGCTCCCAACGGAGGAAGACCGCATTGGCTTTTGTCGGATTTGCTGGAGGTATGACGGCTTGACCATAGGCCAGAGCAATCGGTTCGATCACGCTGCCGCCGTCCGTATCAAAAGTGATATCAAAGCGGCCAAAGTGGAGCGCCGCGCCGGACAGCGCCGTGTTGTCGGCTCCGATGGTGATCGCGTTCCATTGATTCCTTGAGCCGGGGTAATACACATCCGCGAGGAGACTGCCGTCAAAGGAATGATTGCTGATCGTTGTTACACTAAGCGGGATAGTCACGCTCGTCAGACCTGTATTTTGGAAAGCGGAGACGCCGAGCGTTTTCAGCGCATCCGGCAGCGAAATCTCTTGCAGAGAGGTACAGCCGGAAAAGGCGTTCTGCTGGATATTGGAAAGCGTTGCGGGCAGGGTCACTGTGGAAAGCACGGGGCAATTTGCGGCGGCGGAAGCCATCACGCGCGTCACGCCCTCAGGGATTACCAATGTTTCCAGATAGTCAGCGCCGTTGAAGGCATTGGCGGGAATCGCTCTGTTCCAGCCAAATTCGATCGCTGCGCCGCTGCCGATCGGCCCTGCGCTCGTCAGGAGCGCGCAGCCGGAAAAAGCATTCTGACCGACGCTTGTCACCGCAGCGGGCAATGTGAGCGCGCTAAGTGCCGTGCAGTCCTTAAATGCGCCCTCGCCGACACCGGTCACGCTGCTCATGCCCGAAACCGCGGTCACATTCTCCAAACCGGAGAACGTATAGTTGCCGAGATATTTAACCTTTTCTTTTATGTCGATTGCAATAATCTGCCCACGATATGCATACCATGGCGCTGCTCCCTCGATGTAGTCGGCCATACGGCCATTGCCAGAGATTCGCAGGGTCCCGCTTTCCGATAAGCTCCAGCGGCAGTCACCTGTTTCACCTGCAGCCTGCGCGCAATGTATGGCAGCATAATTAAGACCATCGTTCTGATCTCCGATCGTAATCTCATCCCACATCGCCGCTGTTCCTGTATAGTAAACATTCTGCAAAGAATAGCAGCCGTAAAACACACCGTACGGTATGTTGGTCACGCTATCTGGGATCGTCACGTTCGTTAAGCTGGTGCAACTGGAAAATGCATAGGATCCGATGCTGGTCACACTATCCGGGATCGTCACTTTTGTGAGCCCGCTAAGGAAAAATACCCCACCCCCGATGCTGGTCACGCTATCCGGGATCGTCACGCTCGTCAATTCGTAGCAATATTGAAATGCCCCGCCCCCGATGCTGGTCACGCCGTTCCCAATCGTTACGTTCGTCAGTCTTATGCAACCGTCAAACGTATTGTCACCGATACTGGTCACACTGCCCGGAATTATCACGCTCGTCAGGCCTCTGCAAGCGGAAAACGCCTGGGACCCGATGCTGGTCACACCTTCCGGGATCGTCACACTCTTCAGCCCATCACAGTTTGCAAAAGCACCGCTCCCGATACTCGTCACACTGTCCGGGATCGTCACGCTCGCCAAGCTAGCGCAGAGTTGAAACGCACGTTCCCCAATGCTGGTGACGCCCTCCGGGATCGTCACACTCGTCAGGCCGCAGCAGTGGGAAAACGCATCGTTTCCGATGCCGGTGACGCTGTCCGGGATCGTCACGCTCGTCAGACTGCTGCAGCCATAGAAGGCACCGTCCCCGATTCTAGTCACGCTATCCGGGATCGTCACGCTCGTCATGTTAGTCAGGCGACCATAACCGTCACTATCATAATACCAACCGCACGCACATGTCCCGATCTCCGTCACGCCGACGAACACGACCTCGAAAACATAGTCGTTGTATTCATGCCTAAAGTCACTCGGCAGTGCGGAAACCGAACTTGTCACGACGCCCTTTGCCAGAGAGAAGCCATCGCCCTGGTAGGTCACGTCCTTGTCGCAGACGATTACATTCGTCAGCACATCGTTGCCGCTGTCCAAGGTGACATTTTCCCGCCACTGCTTCAGATTCCCTGCAAAGTGGGCTTCCGTCACAGCGGCGCCGCTGAAGGCATTGTCGCCGATGCTCTCCAGGCTTTCAGGGAGAAGCACATTATCCAGAAACAGCCCGCTGAAGGCATAGCTCCCCACATGGGTCACGCCCTCCTCCACCGTGACGGCGTAGATGTCCTCGCTCGCCCACGGCACAGCGGATGCTGAGGCGTAGTCCGTCATTGCGCCGGTGCCGGCGATCGTAAGCATACCTTCCGCATCAACAGACCAGCTGAAATCGTCTGCCGAAGCCGATACCGTGGTGAAGCACAAAAGCTTGAACACCATCATCAGAAATACAAAGAGTTTCTTCATTCTACAGTTCCTCCTAAAACACTGGAAGCGGACTTGGTTCTGTTCCGTCTGCCCGCGGTTTTATTTCCTTTTCCACGAATGTACTGTCAAACCATTTTGTAAGGTTTCTGTCAAGAAAACTCTCTATAACATTACTGAGTGCGCGAAGAACGACAATTTCGGATTCTTCCGCCTTGCTCAGTAGCTTAAGCTGATAATTGGCGTGAAAAATCCTGCACCGATAGCTGTAGCTTTGCCGGATCAGGTAATACCAGTAAGGGTCTATATTTTCCGCATCCGTACCGAGAAAGTGAATAAAGTCCTCTGTAAGCTCCGCTTTGTTCATGCGAAGTGACTCCGCGAAGCATTCCTGATTCCTGTAAATCACCTTGTCGGCCTTGCTCCTGAGTCTGTCTGCAACAGCGCTGTCAGGAAAATGCTCAAAACCGTAGAGCTTGACAAAGATGTTTTGCATGTGCGCATCATTGTTGCCCTTGCAAGCCTTGAAGGTTACAGCATAATGTCCATATAGCCCGTTCATTGCCATCCATAGATACAGGAACCGTTCCGTCACATTTGTTTTGCTTTTTGACATCAGGTAGGCGCTCAGCGAAGCGATAAGCCGACTGCTTTCACAAGCCGCTATGCCTTGCAGCACGGGAGCACAATTCCAGCCTTCTCCGGTGCCTCGCAGCAGCTTGTTGGTAATAAGGCTGTAAATATAAGGGGATTCCTGAGATTCTGCCCTGATGACCGTGTTTTCTCCGGAGGTCAAATAATAGGAATGTACCTTTATTGGCTTTGAATACATTACAAGGTGCAGCAGCATCGCCTGTTTCAGCGCTTTCGGGAAAACTCTGGACTTGGCTAAAATATCTTCGGGCGCAAGCCTCTTGGATAATTCAGCTGCGATCTTTATGCTGTCTTTTGCGATTTGTAGTTCAATCTGTTTTGTTTGTTCAATATCAATCCGGAAGATTACTGTTTTTTTCTTCGGCTCATTCACACGAAGCTCATATCTGTATTTGCCCATCTGCATCTCCTTTGATCGTCAGATTATTATGCAGTGCTGTTACGCCATATAAATAAGCCCTAAAGTCTTATAGGTTATAGGCGTCATTTTAAAGAATACCAAACAAGGGAGAAGCAAAAATGAAAATCCCACAAAATAATTTATCACAGAAACATGCATTTATCAATGGTTTTTTAGCATTTTTTCAGATCTTTTTCATAACCGAAGCATTCCAGAATTACGCCAGTTCTGCTTACGCTCGCATACCATCTTTGTCGTTGTATTTCTCGCCTTATTATGTTACAATAAGCACAGAACAGAAAGGAGTGGTCACCATACGTACCCAGCAGGAAGTTAATGCAATCATTCGTCAGCTTTGTTCCGGTCTAAAGCCGCTGTTCCCGCTGGGCTCCATGGAGGCCATTCTGTTCGGCTCCTATGCGCGTGGAGAGGCGGACGCCGAATCGGATATCGACGTGATGGTGCTGGTGGATTCCTCCCGTCAGGACATCTCGGAAAAAACCTGGGAAATCAGTAGCGTGGCCGCTGATCTGCTTCTGGATCGCGGTGTGATGGTTTCCCCAATCGTGGAGAATCGTCGCTATTTCCAGGATAACATTGGATTTCTGCCTTTCTATCAGAATATCGCGCGGGAAGGAGTGCGTTACAGTGCTTGACGCTGCAAGAATCGGCCTGTCGAAATATCGACTGGAGCGAGCAGGAGAGATGCTCAAAACCGCCCGCCGTGATCTCGACGCGGGGGACTATGCCTCCGCGAACAATCGCGCTTACTATTGCATTTTTCACGCTATGCGTGCCACGCTGGCGCTGACCGGCGAGGATTACAAAAAGCATTCCGGCGTAATCTCCCGGTTTTCGGAGCAATATTTGAAAACCAAACTTCTTTCGCCGGAGTTGAGCAAGATTATCTCTATGGCGTCCATCATTCGCAATCGCAGCGATTATGAGGATTTTTATATCTGCTCAGTTTCAGATACCAAAAAGCTCGTTTCGGATGCGTCATTGTTTCTGGATGCGGTGACAGCATTTCTGGAAACGAAATACAGCGAATAAAAAAACAAGGCCAGGATTGACGGAGTACCCGCCAGTCCCGGCCTTGCTATAGTGTCAGATTTCTTTCATTTTTCCCTCGGTAAGCACATCCATCATGATCTTTGCACCAAGGCGGAAAGCATATATAAATGACTCACAGTCTGTCAGCACATTGACCTCGTGCTGCGCGGTCATGTAGGCTTCAAACTGCTCCTTCTGCTTTTCTGTCAGGGTATCGAGCAGGGCATTTCCAGCCTTCACGACCTCATTGAGCGCCTTGGAATACTGGCTATCCTTTTTGAAGCTACGCTCGCTGGGGTGAATATCTCCCAAATAAAGATCTTCAAGAACTTGCATTTCGGCACCCCCTCAGAAGTAAACGAGCTCATGCAGCACGAGCTCTTCCGCACAGTTCTGGATGCTGTTCATGCGCGCGACCCACTCCATTTGATCAGAGGCTTTGAGGGCCTCGGTCACACCTTCCTGCTCAGCCATTTGCCGGGTGAGAAGCTCCATCCGATCCATGCAGGATTGATTGATCTCCGACAGGTGATGATACAGCTTTTCAGAGAGAAGCAGACTGGAAAAAAGAATAGGTCTATGTTCTTTCAGATAGTGCTTTCGCATCCTGCCATATTTGCCGATAGGTTTCTGTTCACTTTCTTTAAGTGCAAGATTTGGGAGAAGATAGTCTCCGCATCTATGGTATTGTATTATCATTTGTGCTCTCCTTTCACAGTTGTTCATGCAGCAAGAATTGATCTCATGAAGCATAAATGATGGATTCCATGGGCATTCCAGTCGACCTCTTGAATCAGTGTTTGAGATTCAATTCCCATTTTCTGGCTTTCTTTGATCTTCTCAAAGCATTGAAAAGGTAAAAAAGCTGGCTGGAATATTGACTGGAATAAAGACGAAACACAATGTACTGAACATAAATTAATGTACTAAAAGTGATTGGATTTCCAAGGGAATTTGCGTATTCGTGAACTTATTTCCTGTGTTGAGTGCTGACTGGAACCATAGCATTCAAGAGGTCAGCGGTTCGATCCCGCTTATCTCCACCAAAGCAAGATAATCCGAACCACATCTTCTCAATCGGAGATGGGTTCGGATTTTGCTTTATCATCGATGATTTCCAAGCCAGCCGCAAACAATGCAGGGGATTCCAGCGCATACGCCACCCTCGCCGTCAGCTCTTTTCTCACGTCCGAACAGCAAAGCAGGGAATACCACCGGAGCGGTATTCCCTGCAAAGCCGATGGACTGTTTCACAGATGCTTTCGATCTGAATATCCATCCCGGCGGGGCGACAGACGCCCCGCCTTATTTTTTCACAAAGGGCAGGACGACAGGCGCTTCCATCTGCCCGGCAGGCTGGTCGCCGGGCACTTCGCCTGCGTTCAAGTCAACGAAATCGAAGCCGACGGCTGCGGCAAAGCGCGCGGCGTCGATGCCCGCGAAGGCTTCTTCCCCGATGGCGACGAGGGCGGCGGGGAGCGTGAAGCCCGCGCCCGCGTCAAAGGCGTTGCTCTCCCCTGCCGTGAGGCCTGGGGATTCCACCACGACGGGGATGCCGTCCATGTAGATAAGCTCCACGCTGCTATCCGCAAAGGCGGAAGCGCCCAGGCTCAGCAACAGCGCAAGGATCAGAAGAAAACAAAGCATTTTTTATAATCTATTGCCGCCCTGTTTTAACCCTGCGGTTTCTCCTCGACAGGCAGACCGTCCAGTATGCTGGTTGTGATGATGTCCTCGGTCTCGAAACGGATGACCTCAAGGGTGAGCGCTTCGTACTTTTCCATGATATCTTTCCTCCTTTAGTTGCTGCCGTAAGCTTCCGCCGCGACGTAGTAGTTGTAGAACGCGGTGAGGGCCGCCTTTTCGTCCGCCTGGTCGCGGCTTGCCAGCACGGCGCGGACATAGGTCAGGGCCGAAACGTCAATATCGCAGATCACGGCTCCGTTCGCGGAGAACGCCACCCTGTAAGACTTGTCCAGGTTGTTGGCCGCAATGTCGGGGATCTCGACGCTGTACTGTCTGCCGCCGAGACTGGTAACCTTACAGGCTGTGCCGTCCACCGTCGCGGTGACGGTTTTCGCGCTCTTGAGCCTGACAAGCACATGCAGCGTGGTACGCTCGGCGAAGGTGTCATAGTAGCTCACGGAATCCACAAGGCTTGCGTCATATTTGTTCCACACGGTCTGGTAATCCTTCAGCGCCTGCGCGGTCGTGGGCGTGAGGCTCTCGGTGGCGGCAGGCATTTCAGCATAACCGCCCGCGCCGACAGTGAAGCCATGGAGTCTTGCGAGGTAGGGCTGGATATAACGGCCGTAGTCTCTCACGGCGGCGATCATGGCTTGAAGCTTTGTATCCGTCTGATAGGTTTTCTGCGCTATATCCAGATACTCCTTGACAGAGGTGGTGAGCGTCGCGGTTTTGGTCTGGCTGTCCTTCGTGTAATGGAAGACAGCCGCAACAGGCTCCGCCATTTCGATGGAGTACACCGGGCAATTAAAGGTTCTCTTGTCCTCGTCGATTCCGGCATCGGTGAAGGGAATGTCATAGCTTCTGCCGTGGATGGTGAAGACCATGTGCGCGCCGCTTGCGTCAAAGTTTTCGGGCAGGGCCACATAGAAGCGGAAGTTCAGCGTGCCGTCGAGCACCAGCGCCGCGCCGATGATCTTCGGCTCCGTCAGGACGGCAATCGTCACCGTGACGCAGACGGGAGCCGTATTGTTGTGGTCTGCATCGCCCACGACCTCGTACCAGACATAGTAGGTTCCGGCGTCGGTTTTTGCAGGGATGGATGTGGTATAAGTTTGTGTGGCTTCGGTTGCGGTGCCGAGGGCGTACTGCATTTCGCCGCCGGTGGCTTCGCCTGCTGTCACAAGCTCCTGCGCCTGCCCGTTGTAGATCAGGTTTTTTGCTTTTGGTGCTTTAGTAACTGTTGCGTTGGGCTTGACTTCAACTTCAACAATAGTTACATCACTTGCGTTCTTGTCTGCCGTCTCCGCATAGCGAACCTTGTAGGTTCCTGCAGTCAGGCCGGTGATCTCTGTCTGATTCTCTCCAACTGCGATCCATGAAGTTTCTCCATCTTTCTGATACTCCATGGCATCCGTTACGTTGCTGATCTTGCCATCTGCTGCGGTGCTGCTGGATGCCTTGGTCGCGGTGAGCCCTGTCGGCGCTTCCTGATTTTCCTTAACACCGACCACGACAGTTGCTTCCGTACTTGCGTTCTTGTCTGCCGTCTCCGCATAGCGGACTTTGTAGGTTCCCGCAGTCAGGCCGGTGATCTCTGTCTGATTCTCTCCAACTGCGTTCCATGAAGTTTCTCCATTTTTCTGGTACTCCATGGCATCTGTCACACCGCTGATCGTTCCGTCTGCTGCGGTGCTGCTGGACGCCTTGGTCGCCGTGAGATCTGTCGGAGTTGCCTGAGTTGCTTTAGCAGTCGGCGCCGTAAGTGTGATCTCAGCATTTGCAGTCGGTGTTCCGGAGACCGTGATTTGTGTGTCGCTGTTGCGGGTCACGGAGATTCCGTTTGAACCGGCAACGCTGTAATCCGTCGGGAAGTAATAGCCAGCGTTTGCGGTGTAGACCACGGGGGTCATGGCTCCGCTCAGCTCCGTCTGGGTGTCCGCGCCGGAATCTTCGTTCCTGGTCATGTTCCCGCCCGCAGTGACGGTCACTTTGTAAACGATGGTGTAAGCAGCGGAGGCGATTTTGCTGTTCTCCATACCGGATTTGACCGCTATGGCCTTGATGGTAACGGATTTGCTGACCGAAATCGCGTCAGTATATTTTGAGCTTTCCGTTGTCGGATCAGTGCCGTCAGTTGTGTAGTAAATCGTCGCGTTTTCCGTCTCGCAGGCAATCGTTACGCTTTGTGCGACGGAATATTTGCCCGCAGCAGGTGTGAAGGACGGCGCAGCCACTGGCGCCGGCTTGAACGCCGCATACACGGTCACGTTGCCCGCAGGCATCGAGAAGGTATAGTCGGTTTTCGGAATGTTTACGGGTTCGTCGCTGCCCACCTGATAGGTCAGTGTGTCAAGCACATAGTTCGTTTCCGGGGAAACCTTGAGGGTGATTGGAGTGCCCTCCTGCGACCTACTGACAGGTGAGGTGACTGTGCCTCCTGTCCCGGTGACGTTCACGGTGATGGTACAAATAGTGCCACACTTCACCAGCGTTTTGTTTTTTACAGCCGTCAAATCATCAGCGGTCAGTGTGCCCGTATAGAACCCATCCTCGCTATCCGTAAGAGCTTTGCCCTCCTTCACAGTCAGCGCAGTATAGCTGTCGGCCTTGAGAGAATCGTCGTTGTCTGAAAAGTCCACCGTCAGGGTGGTGCCACTGCTGGTTTTACCGGAACCGCCGCCAATACCCATGGCGTTGGAACCGCCGGTGGCTTCCACCTTACCGCCGTTAATATTTATCGTGCCGCCCGCGCCATAATATCCGCCGCCGATACCCGCGCCGGAGCTGCCGCCGGTGGCTTCCACCTTACCGCCGTTAATATTTATCGTGCCGCCGCCGCCATAATATCCGCCGCCGATACCCGCGCCGTTGCTGCCGCCGGTGGCTTCCACCTTATCGCCGTTAATATTTATCGTGCCGCCGCCGCCATAATATCCGCCGCCGATACCCGCGCCGTAGCTGCCGCCGGTGGCCGTGACAATGCCGCCGTTGACGGTGATAGTGCCGCCGCCGCCATAATGTCCGCCGCCGCCGATACCCGCGCCGTTGCTGCCGCCGGTGGCCGTGACAATGCCGCCGTTGATGGTGGTCTTGCCGCCGCCATAATATCCGCCGCCGATACCCGCGCTGGAGTAGCCCCCCTTGGTGGAGATCTTACCGCCATAGATAGTGATTGTACCAGCAGTTTTGTTAGTGCCGCCAATACCGGCGTTATTACTATCCGGACTGGTAATGACCAACGAACCCATCTCGTCTGCTTCAGTACTGTAGGCACAAATGTTGAGGGTTGCTCCGCTATTTACCTCTATGCCCTTGGGGATGGTCAGCGTTGCGCCGTCCGTGAGAACCAGGGTTACTTGGTTGCTGACCGTGACGCGGGTGTTGATCGTAACATTGCCGAGCACGGCAACCACGGGCGTCTTGGAACCAGTCCACTTCTCAAGCTCAGAAGAAATCGGTGTATAATTGGTAGTGTTCGATACAGTATTTCCGGTCGGGTCTATATAGGTAATCGGTATCTTTTCAAATTTGGCGCTGAGGGTCACGTTGTCGGCCGGCATTATAAATTTATTATTATTCACATCCACAGTGCCGCCGCCGTCCTTCGTCACGCTCACCGAGTTCTCCACATAGCGATACCCCGCGCCGTTCGTCACTATAATATCAACACTGTCGTTCTCAACCGGATTGTTGTAGGGGAAACCATCTTTCCATGCGGTGACCATGCCATCTTTATCTGTGTAATTCTTGATCCGATATCTGGTTTTGCCGCCGAGGATCAACTTGCTGGGCCCGTCCGGAGCACTGGTCACCTGTTCATTGTTTTCCGTGTTCAGCAGGGAACTACCTTCAGCAATTATAAAATTGCCATAATAATTTCCCTCGTTGATGATCGCGTCGGTCTTGTTTTTGAGGTCTATGGTGATCGTCGGCGAGGCGGTACTCGTCTCATAATTGCCTATACCATATTCTTTTGCCGTTATGTAACCACCATTGAGGTTTATGCAGCTTTCCGAAGCATTCTCGTCAGAAGCTCCAAGGCCAATGGACGCTGAGTATTTATAAGCACTGCTGGATTCGCCATTTCGGGATCCTTCTGCTGTCACTGTGCCACCCTCGATCGTGATCTTTGTGGCATTTTTACCATTATAGCCGCTTCCGATGCCTGCGCCGCCATAGCTGCCGGTGGCCGTCACGGTACCGCCGCTGATATTGATCGTGCCGCCCCTGCTGAACTGGCCGCCGCCGATGCCTGCGCCCCCTCCGGTGGAGGAGTTATATTTAGTGCCCGTAGTCGTAACCCTGGCGTTGCCGCTGATCGTGATATCATATTCACCTCCGGCATTGTTCCAGCCACGTCCCGAACCGATTCCGGCGGCGCCGCCACCAACACCGAAATCGCCGTCGATGACCGTGACATTCGCATTTTTTCCGATCTCGATCGTGCATTTGCTGTCCAAACCTGATACATTTGCCGTTGCACCACAACCGATTCCGGCGCCACCGTCGTTGTTCGTGGCCGTGACGCTGCCGCCATAGATTTTGACATCTGCTTCTAATGCGCAACTGCCGGAGCCGATTCCTGCTCCACCGGAAGAGCCGGTGGCATTTATCGTACCGCCATAAATGGTTATGGTGCCGCTATTGCCGCCTTTTTGGGAGCTTTGGCTTTGGCCTGGGATATGGCGTTTACCGCCGCCGCCGATACCCGCGCCGCCATTATCACCAGTAGCCGTTACATCACCGCCATAAATGGTGATGGTGCCGCCCGACCCACGAGAGTCGCTGTTAGTGTCTGTCGTTGAGTCCGCGCCGCGAGAGCCGCCGCCAATGCCTGCTGCGTACTTGCCGGTGGCTGTGATAATGCCGCCATAGATCGTTACTGTGCCGCCTTCGCCATGATAACCACTGCCGATGCCTGCGCCGCCCACGTACACCCCACCACTTCCCGAATAACTGCCCTTGGCCGTTATCGTGCCGCCGTAGATGTTTATTGTGCCGCAAGAGGCGCCGCCACCGATACCCGCGGTACCAGTGGCAGGATAACTAGCTATGTTCAATATACCGCTATCTCCCGACTGGCCGTAGATGTTCAATGTGTTATTTTTTAGGACTGTAATACCTTGTGCGATTCTTTTATCATATAAATATTTATTGAAAGTCATGGTACAGCCGTCGCAGAGAATCAGATTCACCGTGCCCTTGACCGTGACACGATTGGACATCTCGACGTCGGAATTGACGACATACCATGTGGTTTCTCCGTCCGTACCCCATGTGATGCTCGTGCTTGTGACGGGCGTGGCTGACGCCGTCTCTGTACGCTCTGTCACCGTGTAGCTGCTCTCATCCCAGTCCCGCCGGATGTATGTTACGGATACGAGTTCGGCATCCGTCACGACGATTTCATAGGTCACGCCGCCCACGGTGACCTTCATCCACTCCGTGGTGGAGAACGTCCGGTGCGCGGTGACGACCCATTCGCCGGTGGCGTTGGAGGCAGAGAACAGGCCGGGATTGCTGACCTCCACTGTCTCAACTTCGCCGGGCAGGCCAAGGGCGGACAGGATTTCGGACATGGCGACGGACGTGTCGCCGGGCAGCACGTATTCCAGCCCGTCGCGGGTAAATTCCACGGTGTACCCGCTCTCCGCGTGCGCGGGAGTGAACAGCCCGAAGACAAGCGCCAGATATACCAGCGCCGACAAGATCAATCTCTTTCTCATATAATCATCCTCCTCGCCATGCTTTCAAACGCGAAAAGCCAGACTGCAGGGTATGACGATCCCTTGTCTGACCTGTTCATCATATTTGAAGCCGAAAAAGAGAGCAGTCATCCTCTGCTCTGCTCTCAGGGGCGCAGGTCTATACGTCATCGGCTGTCATGCCCCCTGCGCGCGAGCATGAAGATATATCCATATTATAACAAAACCCGGGGCTGATTTCAACGGTTTATCATATTTTGCGGCGCGGAATGATCCGCTTCCCACTCAGACGCGAGGTAAGCGTCAGCGGATTGCGGCTGAAAAGGAAAAAAACAAGGTCGCCGGTCGATGTGGCGGTGTTCATGCCGCCACATGACCTTGCGGCCTTGTTTTGACGCGGCGCGCCACGTCAAAATGGGGGTATCGAGCCTGTTATGAATACTCGAAAATGCTCCATCGGCATTGCTTGAAGCTGCTCCGTTTGTTTCTCATACAGGGCAGCGAACCCAGGTATTGCATTCAGCGCCGGAGGGTTGATGCAAATCTCGAAATGCGCGTCAAGTGTTTTGCCCGCGGTAGTGCAGGCACAGCATGGTGATGTCGTCCGCCTGGGGCGCACCGGCGGCAAAGGCATCCACAGAGGCCTTCACACGGCCGCAGACCAATTCGCAGATATTGTCTTCCTCCGGGACAATACCGCTAAGCGCCTCCAGCAGCCGTTTCTCGCCGTAAAACTCCTTCGCCTCGTTGGCCGCCTCCGTTACGCCGTCCGTATAGAGCAGAAGCAGATCATGCGGCTCCAGCTGAAGCGTCTGAGAACTGTACTCCGCGTCATCCATAATGGCAAGAATCAAGTCGCTCTGCATTTCCAGAAATCTGGCCTGCCCGTCGCGGATCAGCACGGGCGGATTGTGGCCGGCATTGGCAAAGCGCACAAGGCCGGTATTAAGGTCGAGCAGGCCGATCCATGCCGTGACGAACATGTCCGCTTCGTTTCCCTCGCACAGGCGCTTGTTGGCATAGGCCATGGCGCTGCCGATATCATCCGTGCGCTCAACACAGTCGCGGAGAACGGTTTTGCCCGTCATCATAAACATGGCTGCGGGAATTCCCTTGCCGGACACATCCGCAATCAGAAAGGCCACAGTGCCCTTGTCCGTTTTATAGAAGTCGTAGAAGTCGCCGCCCACCTCTCTGGCGGTTTCCATAAAAGCATAGAGACGGAATGCCGGATCGTCTGTGAAAGCGGCGGTCAGCAGCGGCAGCGCCGAAGTCTGGATACGGCTGGCATAGGCCAGCTCCTCGTCGATGCGGGCGGCTTCCCTGGCGATGTACCCTTTCAGCGCATCCACCGTTTTGTTGATCCCGTCGGAGATACGCGCAAATTCTCTGGAGGTTTGAATGTTCAGCCGCCGGTCAAGGTTTCCGCCCGTAATGGCAGCCAGTGCCTCATCCACTTCATCCACAGGGCACAGCACAAAGACCTTTACCACATACGAAATACTCAGATAAATGATGATAATCAGCACCACACTGGACACCGCCAGTCTGACAGCAGAGTCGCGGACCGTTGCCAGCGCCTCCTCCTGCGGTACGATCGCCACGATGCGGTAGCCCTCAAGTATGTCGTACATCCAGTATTCCGACTTTCCACCGTCGGTGATCAGCGTCAGCTCTTTGGGCCCGCCCAGTCTGTCGCCCTCCGAAAAGATTCGCCTGAGCCTTTCGCCCGGCAGATCCGTGCGCTGAGTGACAAGCTCCAGCTCGGCATCCAGGATGTACACCATGCCCGTTTCCATGACATGCCGGTTCCCGGTTATGCCCCAGATGTTGTCGCCGAGATTTGTCTGAAATTGCTTCTCGCTGCAGCCGACCTGCATGATGCCGCCCTTGTTCAGCCTGATCCCGGCATACTTCCGCAGGGTTTTCTCGTCATGCGCGACATGCCGCAGGGGCTGCACCAGCTCCTCCGTCTTCTCCATGAGCTTCATAAATTCCGCGGAACGCTCATGACTGTACATGTCAAAGCCAGGAAGCTGCGGCACTGTGCTCTCCACGACGATCCCGCTGCTGTTGATCACATTGATTTCGCTGACTTCATACAGTTCCGCCAGCTCGTCCAGATTCCGGTTTCCGTTGGAATCGTAGGTCTCTGCGATCTGACGCGCTGTCACTATCAGGTCCTCATCCGCGGCCCTTTGAATGTCGTGGGACACATCGCGCAGCGTGATCGTCAGCAGACGATCGATATCCCGGATCTCGGTGCGATACTGTAAAAAGAACATCACCAGCCTGGTCAGTACAAAAACCGTCAGTGTTCCCAGAAGCAGCCATTTGCGCAGAATGGAGGACATGGTCGGCAGGTTCTGCTTCATGTCACTGTGTCCTCCTTCTTCCGTTTATGCGAAGCATTGAATTCAAAATACAGGGTCAGGATGTTGTAGTTGCCCTCGCGCACATACGTCATTTTTTTTGCACTTTGCCGGATGAGCTCAATCCCCATGCCGCCGAGGTCAAGGTCTTCAAATTCCGCCGTTGTACCTGCGCTCTGCGTCGGGTCGAACGGAATGCCGTTGTCCGAAAAGCTGATGCAGAAAGCTTCGCCGTCGCTGCGGCAGATGAAAGAAAAATCATCTGCTCCGGAATAGTTTACAACATTTGCGATCCACTCGTCGCAGGCAAGCAGAGCCTGTCGGACCTCCTCCGTGTTTCCCGCCTCGGCGATCAGCGTTTCCCTGACGATGTCGAAGGCCTCCAAAGCGACGGGCAGCTTTTGCTGTCCGTCGCTTTTCATCTGCCTGGGGGTCGCGTTCCCGTTTTCTTTCATTCCTCGATTTTCAGTCGTTTGTCAAGGCCTGTCATTTTCAGCACGTTCCGAATCTCGCCGGAAGCATGACAAATGGTCAATGCGCCTTTCATGTACTTAAAGGCGGCAACGATCTGCCTCAGGCCCGCCGAAGAGATATACTCCAGATGCTCCATGTCCAGCACCAGGGCATTGATGCCCGGTCCCAATTCGTTGAGCGCGGCCTCCAGCTCAGGCACCGTCTTGGTATCCAGCCATCCGGAGAGTTTAAGCTCGGCAGTGTTTCCGCTTATGGTTTTTTCGATAGTCATGGCTTCCTCCTGTTATTATTCAAACATGATGAGTTCGTCCAGTGCCTTGATCATGCTCATGATATACTTTTCACCGGATACGGGCCACTTGAAGCCCAGGCGGTAAAGCGCGTTGGTGGTAAAGCTGGAGTCCTGATCCAGCGGGTAGCGGCGTTCATACCCTTCGTGGCTCTGATAGGCGATCAGCGCGCCGGAAGCGCTTTCCGCATCCGCCATGCGCTGTGCAAAATCCTCATCCTCCACCGCTTCCATCTGGAAGCCATATTCCCGCATGGAGTAGATGATGTCGGCAAAGGTCACGGTGTGGTTGTTGACCGCGTGAAACACAGTGAATTTAGGGTCTGTGCCGGCAAGCAGAAGAATCGCCCGGGCTGTCATATCAATCTCGGAAAAGTCTGTTACCGTGTTCATCAGGGAATAAGGGACTGCGCCGATGGACTTGTAGCTTGCCAGAGAACGGATGAACGCATTGGTGTTGAAGTTTACCTGGAACTCGCCATCGGAATGGCGTCCCATGAGATTTCCAAGGCGCATGATCTTTGCGTCAAGTCCCGTTCCGCAAGCTTCCAGAACCGCTCTTTCCGCCTTGAACTTGCTGAGGGTATAGGCGTTATCCAAATGCTGACCATTGTAGAGCCGGTTCTCGGTGATCTTCCAGTCTCTGGGCGGCTGACCGTCCAGCCCTTCGCCGGCAACAGACACGGTAGAGGTCTGGATAAGCCTCCTGTGGGTACGGCGGCACAGCTCGATGAGATTCTCAACGCCCTTGACGTTGATGCGCTCCAGGCTGTCGTCCTTCACGAAGTGCTTCACCAGCGCCGCACAGTTGACCAGCGTGTCGAAGGGCAGCGCGTCACAGGCTTTAAGAGACTCCGCATCGGTGATGTCGCCTCTCACGATCTTTACGCGGCCCGCGTCGAAGAAGGGTTCGATTGGTTCGTCAAAGTAGTAGAAATACAGCTCCTTGAGGTGCTTTTCGGGAGCCTCGCCGCGCAGAAGGCAGAAGACGGTTCCGTCATCGTTTTGCAGGTACTCCCTCAAGACATGGATGCCCAGAAAACCCGTCGCGCCGGAGAGCATCAGATTGCCGATGGGACCGCGCGCGATCTCGCGCAGCTTGTCCGCACAGTTGTTGTCAAGGGGCAGCTTTGTGTAATCGTAATTCTGAAGCTGCGCAAGCTCCGGCGTTTTTTCCGCTTCCGCGCCGCCGGTGGCCAGCGCCGCCAGAGCGCGCGGCGTCTGGGCCTTGAACACGTCCGCATACACGACGCCATAGCCTTTTTCCGCTGCGTTGATGGCAATGATGGAAGCGGAAAGCGATGTGCCGCCCAGCTCAAAGAAGTTCCCTTCCGCGCTGACCTTTTCCATGTTCAGCACTTGCGCAAACCAGCCGCAGAAATTCTCCTCCACAGCGTTTGCGGGAGCGACATATTCTCCCGCATCGGGGGTATACTCCACCTTCGGCAGCTTCTTTTTGTCGATCTTGTTGTTCGCCGTCAGCGGCATGGTCTCCAGCTGCATCAGCACGCCGGGCACCATATACGCAGTAAGGGTCTTGCGGATTTCCGCCCGCAATTCTTCCGCGGGAATCTCACGGTTTGCGGTGTAGTAGCCCGCAAGGAATTTGTTGTTTTCCTCTCCGGTCATAATGACGATGGAGGTCAGCACCCCGGGCACGGCATTGATGGCGTTCTCGATTTCGCCCAGCTCTACGCGCAGGCCGCGCAGTTTGACCTGATTGTCGGCTCTGCCATGGAAGCGCAGCCGCCCGTCCGAGGTCCATGCGGCAAGGTCGCCGGTGCGGTAGGCGGGGCGGCCCTCCATGGTGAAGAACTTCTCCGCCGTCAAATCCGGTCTTCCGATATAGCCTTTGCCGACACCCTCGCCGGCAATGATCAGCTCTCCTGGCATCAGCGGCGGCAGGACATTGCCCTTTTCGTCCACAATATAAGCCCGCACATTGGAGGCGGGGCGGCCGATGGTGATGAGACCGGGGTCTGTCACCGCGTCCATGGTGCAGCTGATGGTTGCTTCGGTGGGGCCGTAGCCGTTCATGATATAGGAATCGCTTCGGATGGCGCGCATCTTTTCAAACAGAGCAGCAGGGTATGCCTCGGCGCCCACATCGTAGGACACGACCGCTTCCAGCACCTTCTTCATCATCGGCAGCCCGATGATGTTCGTGAGGAAGGAGGGAGTACAGGTCATCAAGTCCACATGATTTTCCGTCATCAGTTTTGCCAGCGCCGCGGGGTTGTGGATTTCCTCTTCCGTGGTCATGCAGATCGTCAGGCCATGGGAAAGGGGAATAAACTCTTCCATGATGGACACATCGAAGGTGATTGCCGCCAGCGCGAGGGAAACGTGACCCCGTTCGGTATAGCCCAGGATCTCGGGGTTCTTTGCGTTGGCATCGACGAAGTTCACAAGGTTCCCCTGTGTCAGCATCACGCCCTTGGGCTTGCCGGTGGAGCCGGAGGTGAAGATGCAGTAGGCAAGGTCGTCCTTTTCGCGCGGGATATCCGGGTTCTCCGTTCTGCCGTCGCGCAGCAGCTCTTCCACCGCCACCACGGGGCAGCGGAGACCTGCGAGAAAGTCGCCGCGCTCGCTGCGAAGCTGATCGGTCACCACCAGCACCGCAGATTCGGAATCCTCCACCATCACCCGTACCCTGTCATCGGGATAATCCGGCGCGATGGACAGGAACGCGCCTCCGGCCTTCAAAATGCCCTGGCGCACCATGTACACCCGCTCGTCCCGCGGCAGCATCAGGGATACGATGCGGCCGACGGCGTTGAGATCCATCAGCGCATGGGCGATGCGGTTGGCGCTTTCGTTGAGTTCTTTGTAGGTGAAGCTCCCGGTCGGGGTAATAACAGCCAGGCGGTCAGGGTACTGCGCCGCGCTCTCCTCCATCAGGCAGTGGGCCGGACGGAAGGGCACGGGCACGTCTGTGTCGTTGACAGCGTTCAGGAACGAGGCGGCCTCATCGGACAGCATCGGGATCTCGCCCAGCGTCTCCTGCGACAGCAGGCCGCGCAGGATCATGCCGTAGGCGTCGGCCATCCAGCGCATCTGCGCGTCGTTATACATGTCTCTGCGGTATTCGAAGCTGACGGTATACTTGCCGTCCTTCTTGAAAACATCCACGCTCAGAGGCTCTTTGGCGTCCTCCAGCGGCCGGGTGATCTCTGCCGCTTTCTGCCCCGCCAGGGTAAAGCCGGTGAAGGTATCGCCCTGGTAGGCAAACAGCACATCGGCGTTCACGTCAAAGTCCCGTACCGCTTCCGCGAAGGAGTAAAGATCGTTTGCGGTCAGGTCCTGAATCCGCTTCTGTACGCCGAGCAGGAAATCCTTTGTGTTCGCGCCCCTGTCGCATCTTACATAGATGGGATAGGTTTTCACCAGCATGCCCATGATGCGCATGGTCTCCAGCCGTGTTCTGCCGTTGTAGATGGAGGCAAAGAGCGCCTCGTCGCTGCCGTCTGTCCGGGCAAGCAGCAGTCCGAAGGCTGCCGTGAAGAGGGCGTTTTCCGTAATCTGATTTGCCTTGCAGAAGGCCGCGGCTTTTTCCGGCGCAACAGCCGGCAGCACGTATTCGGCCGATGCCGCCTTGCCGGGGCTTTCCTTGTCGGCGGCCTTTTCCGCTGCGGGCAGGCAGTTCAGGCTGACGCCGCCGAAGATTCCCTCGTATACCGCTTTGGCTTTGGCGAGGGCGTCGGTCTTGCGGAGCTTGTTTTCATCAAGCCCCAGCTGCAGGGAATCGTAGCTCTCCTTTTGCAGCTTTTCCCCCTGATAGGCCCGCTCAATATCTTCCAGCAGCACGGCGGCGGATGTGCCGTCCATCAGGATATGGTGGAAGACCATCGAAAGATAGAGCGAGCTTTTGTTCTTGACGATCCGGAAGCGGAACAGCGGCGCGCGCGAAAGCTTGAAGATGATTTTCTCCTGTGAGAGCTCTTTTTCCAGCGCACTGTCTTCCAGCGGCGAAGTCTCCACCGCAACATCCCATGCGAGATCAGGATGGGCGATCATTTCGGCCCCGCCGTTTTTGCTCGGCTCGATGGAGCTCTTCATGGCAGGGTGAGCTTCCACGGCGCTGCGGATGGCGTCGGCAAGGCGTTTTTCGTCGGTATCAGGCCCCACCTTGAGCAGGAAGGGGATGTTGTATTTGTCGCTGGTTTCGTCCATCCGGCATTCCAGATAAATGCCGAGCTGCGTCTGGGTCAGCGGCGCGGAGAGGACCGTCTCGGTTTCCGCCGGCTGCGTTTGCGCCGTACTTCCCTTACGCCAGCGCTCTACCAGCGCGTTTTCAATGTCCAGAATACGCATGCCGCCCAGAAGCTGCGACACGTTCGGACTATAGCCGAATCTCTTCTCCAGCGCGACCATGAGCTGAACGCTGGAAATGGAGGTGAGCCCCATTTCGGTCAGCGGCGTTGCCGCGCCGAAATCGCGGCTTCCCACGAATTGCGCGCACACATCCATGAGCTCCTGCTCCAGAGCAGTCATCTCCCGGGCCGTTTCCTGCTCCTCGGCGCTCTTGCGCTCGGGCATGGGGAGCTTGCGGCGGTCAACCTTTTGGTTCTGGTTATAGGGGATGGCGTCGAGCTGCATCGTCACTGCGGGGACCATATAGGGCGGCTTCTCCGCCATGATGAAGGCATTGAGGGCCTTTACGTCGATCTGCCTGTCGGATACCACGTAGGCCGCGATATACTTGCCGCCGGACGGCGCGTCATACGCGGCCACGGTCGCGTCCCGGATGCCGTCAAAGCGGCGGATAACCTCCTCGACCTCGGTCAGCTCGATGCGGAAGCCGCGCACCTTCACCTGGGCGTCGCGGCGGCCGATGAACTGCACGTTTCCGTCGGGCATGAAGCGCACAATGTCGCCCGTATGGTAGACACGGCTGTACCCGGGATCATCAGAGAAGGGGTTGGACGTGAAGGCTGCTGCAGTCTGCTCGGGGCGGTTCAGGTAGCCCCGGCCTACCTGGGGGCCTGAGATCCAAAGCTCGCCCGCCGCGCCGACGGGCAGGCGCTTGCCGGTCTTGTCAACCACATACAGCTTCATGTTGTCCAGCGCTTTTCCGATGGGCACGTCCCGCTCAAGACGCTTCATCTCGTAAAACGTGGAGAAGATCGTGCACTCGGTCGGACCGTACACATTCCCTGTCCGGATGTCCTTCGGCGCAAAGGGCACCATCTTCTCACCGCCCGCCGTGAGCAGACGCAGCTTGCCGGGGTTTTCCATCTGGGCAAACTGTCGGCCGATCTGGGTGGTCATGAAGGCGTGGGTGATGCCGTTTTCGGCAAAGTACCGGTGCAGCGCCGGCAGATTCAGGCGCAGCTCCTCGGAGATGATATAGATGGCGCTGCCCGCCGTGAGCGCCGGGTACATGTCGTGCATGCAGGCGTCGAAGCCGTAGCTTGCGTATGCCGTGATGCGCGCGTTTTCATCCATGCCGTAGGTCTTTCTGTGCCAGGCGCAGAAGGCGCTGAGGTTTCCGTGCTCGAGCATGACGCCCTTGGGTACGCCGGTGGAGCCGGAGGTATAGAGCATGATGAAGAGGTCCGACGGCTTCGGCGCTTCGAGCGCTTCGCCGCTGTCTTTCATCTGCGGGATCTCGTCGAGCATGATGCGTCTGCCGGTGAAGTCCGCCGAAATGATGCCGCTGAGCTCCGGCGTCGTAATGAGCAGCATGGCCCCCGCGTCCTTGACCATCAGGTTCAGGCGCTCGGGCGGATAAGACGGGTCCAGCGGCAGATACCCGCCGCCCGCCTTCAGCACGCCGAGAGAAGCGATGACCATATACTCACACCGCGGGATCAGAACGGCCACGACCTTTTCTCTGCCGACGCCGCAGGCGCGCAGCTTCCTCGCCAGCGTATCGGTCAGCGCATCCAGCTCCCGGTAGCTGCATTTATTGTCCTCATACACCACCGCGATGTTGTCCGGTGTTTTTTTCGCCTGCTCCCGAAACAGATCCACCACCGTCCGGTCCGCATCATAGGGCGCCTCATTGCGGTTAAACCCGTCCAGCGCCGCCGCAGCCTCACGGGACAGAAGCTCGATATCGCCGATTCTGGCAGCGGTCAGCATCTCCGAGGTTACCTTTGCCAGCATGTCCGTGAAGCTTTCCATCAGGCCGCGGGAATAGAGCTCGGTGCGGTAATCCACCGACAGCTCATAGCCGTGCGCGGTTTTCAGCACCATCACGGTCAGGTCAAACTGGGTATTGCCGGTTTCCAGGGGGCGTACCTCAAAAGCGCCGTCCTTCGTACCGGCGCCGTTTAAAAGCCCCGCCTGATAGACAAAGCTGATGTTTGCGCTGACACCGTAGTTCTGCGCAAGCTCCCCGAAGGAGATGCAGTCATGCCCGATCTCTTCAAACAGCATCTCCTGCGTCCGTTTGAGGAAGGCGGGCACGGCTTCCTCGTCGGCAAACCGCAGATACACGGGCAGCGTTTTGACAAACATGCCCACGGAAGCGGCAAGGCGCGGGTCATGGCGCCCGTTGTTCACGGTGCACAACAGCACGTCGTCCGCTCCGTTGAACTTTGCCAGGGTGTACGCAAACGCGCCGAGGAAGAGCGTGTTTTCCGTGATGCCGTGCTCACGCACGAAGCCCTCGGCCTGGACGCTGCTCACGAGTTCCCCAAGGGGCAGCAGGATACGGCCCGCGCCCTTTTCGGGGTTGGGGTCCGTCACGTCGCTGACGGGGCGGGAATCCGTGTCCACGCCGTCCAGGAGCTTTTGGAAATACGCCTGCGCAGCCTTGTAGCGCCCGCTCTCCTTCAATGTCTTTTCCCATATGGAGACATCGAACAGCGACAGCGCCTCATGCTGCAGCTGCTCGCCGTTGTAGGCGGCGGCAATGTCGTCGACCAGGGCCTTGACAGAGCTTCCGTCAAACGCGATGTGATGCACGTCAAAGAGGAAGTAATTCCTCCCCTGCACGGTCACAAGCTCTGTGCGGAAAAGGCGGTCACGCTCCAGGTCAAAGGGCCTTATAAAGGCAGCGGCCGCTTCTTCCAGGCTATCGGCGGCCGCGCGCTCCGGCTCCGCCGTGAAGTCCTCCGGGATCATGCAGGGCAAGCCGTCGGAGGTCTTGCCGATCTTTACGCCCAGCGCTTTGTGCGTTTCAAAGGCGGTCTTCACGGCGGCGGCAAAGCGGTCAAGGTCAACGGCCGCCGGCAGCTCGCAGCACATGGGAAGATTATACATCATGGATTCCGGCTCCCGCACACATTCGAGATAGACGCCCATCTGCGCCTCTGTGAGCGGGTAACTGCTTTCAAGCCCGGTGTGATGCTCTATCGTATCTGTCTTCTCCGCGCCGTCAAGCAGCGCGGAAATGCCCCGCGCCGTTCTTCCGCGCAGGATCAGCTCCGGCGTGAGCGTTTCCAGCTTCGCCGCCTCAATGAGCGCGAGCACCTTGATGGAGTCGCCGCCGAGGCTGAAAAAGTCGTCATCAATGCCGACACGTCCGCAGCCGAGCAGCTCCTCCATGTTCCGGCAGAGGATCGTCTGCGTCTCGTTCTCCGGGGCCGCGTATTCACACTTGTAATCGCTGATATCCGGCGGCAGGAGCGCCTTGCGGTCAAGCTTGCCGTTTACGTTGAGCGGCATTGCGTCAAGCTGCTTGTAATAGCGCGGGATCATATAATCGGGCAGCAGGCGCTTCAGGGCCGCTGTGAGCGCGGCTGCGGAGACGGGCATCGAAGCGGTATAGAATGCCGCCAGATACTTCTGGCCCATGCGGTCGTCGAAGGCCTGGACGGCGGCGTTTGTCACGCCGTCGTTTTTCTTCAGCAGATTTTCGATCTCCTGTGTCTCGACGCGCTGACCGTTAATCTTGACCATCCAGTCCTTGCGGTTGAGATAGACGAGCTTGCCGTTTTCGTCAAGAACTCCGATATCGCCGGTGTGGAAAAGAACACTGCCGTCCGGCTGCTTGATAAAGGCAGCGGCGGTCGCTTCCGGCATGTTCAGATACCCGTCGGCAAAATGCCCCAGCAGGCAGATTTCGCCCTCCGTGCCCTGCGGGACCGCATTTCCGGCCTCATCCAGCAGACGCATCTCCACCCCCTCCAGGGGCTTGCCGATGGGGGTGTTGTCGTACTTCCTGTCAACGAGGAAGGAGCACACGCCGCCCAGCGTCTCGCTCAGGCCGTAGGCGTTGCAGATTTCAAAATCCTCGCTGTAAACACCGCTGAGCCTCTCGCTGCCGACAAGCGCGCGCTTCATGCCCCGGCTTCCTTTGTAGAGCCTGAACATCTGGGGCGTAATGAAAGCGGCGCTGATCTCCTGCGCATCAAAGTATTCCGTCAGGCGACGGATGTCCCGGCGCTTCGCGTCACTGAGGATATGGACGCATCCGCCGCGGCTGAACACGCTGAGATATTCGAGGACAAAGGCCACAAAGGACATGGGCGCGCTTGCTCCGAAGCGCACATCGCCGATCCCGGCAAGCAGTCCGGCGTTTCGCTCAACCGCCGCTTCCAGCGCGCCGCGGGCATGCAGGATGCCCTTGGGCCTGCCTGTGGAGCCGGAGGTGTAGATCACCAGTGCCGGAGCAGAATCCGGCACAGATACGGGCTCCATCGGCGCATACTGCTCTATGTCCGTCAAAAACGCCTCATCCAGCAGCAGTGCCGCGCCGCAGTCCTGCCGGATGTATGCGATGCGCTCGGGCGGATAGCTCCGGATGACGGGAACCGCGGCGCAGCCCGCCTTCAGTACGCCGAGATAGGCCGCGACGTATTCCATGGAGCGCTCCAGCCCCAGAACGACAAAGCTGCCCTCCCCGAGGCCGCATGCCGCAAGCTTTGCGGCGATGCTTCCGCTGAGCGCATCCAGCTCTCCATAGGATGCAGCGCGCTCACCGTCCCGGTCGACAAGCGCTGTCTTCTGTGCGTTTTCTTTTGCATAGTATTTGATTTGATCGAGAAATCTCATTTTTTCAAGCCCCCCTGTTCTTTACGAAATAAGGCTATGCTGATCATGAGTGTCAGCGACTGAGCCGCAAGCCAGCTGAACCAGACGCCCTGTACGCCAAACAGCGCTGTCAGCGTGAGCAGAGCTGCAATCAGCAGCACCGAGCTGCTCAGCAGCGAGATCGCAAGGCCCCTGCCGGCCTTTTCCTGGGCCTGGAAATAATACATGATGATGCTGTTCAGGCCCGTCAGCGGGATGGACAGCGCATAGATGCGGATGCCGGTCAGCGCGAGGGACAGCAGTTCCCCTTCACGGATGGAGAACAGGGCGGCAATCGGTCCGGCAAGGACAATGTACGCAAGCGCCAGCGCCGTGGTACCGATGAGCTCCAGCATAACGGCACGGCGGAATACGCATTGTATTCTGTCTTTCAGCCCCGCTCCGGACGCTGCCGCAAGGATGGGCTGCGCACTCTGGCCGATGCCGTCATAAACTGCCATGGCCGTCATGGAAAGCTGCGTGATCACCGCGTATACGGCCACATAGTTTTCATTGCCGACCCGAATGATCACATTGTTGAACACATTGGTCGATACCGTCATGCCAAGCTGGGAAGCGGCCAGCGGCAGACCCGTTCGCCACATCCGAAGCCCCCTGCCCTTCAGGCAGTTTTTCACAAGCTTCAGGGTATTTCTTTTGCTGAAAAAATGCGTAAGATTCACCGCTATCCCCACGGTGTAGGCAAGGCATGTGGCCAGCGCCGCTCCCTTGGGGCCCCATCCCAGCGGGCCGACAAAGAGGATGTCCAGCACAAGGTTGGTAAAGGCACAGACAGAGGTCGCGGCCAGAACCCTGTTCGGATCGTCGTCAATGCGCACGAAGAACACAAGCTGCACATATATGATCAGCGGAATCATGAAGAAAAACAGCACGCGGGCATACTCCACGGTCGGCTCCATGATCGCATCATTTGCTCCCAGCAGGCGCACCACCGGCCCGGTGAACAGCAAGCCTGCCAGCATCAGCACGCCGCCGCAGACGAGCATGTGAATCGTGGAGGCAGAGAACCAGCGGAGCGCCTCCTCCCGGTCCCCTTCACCCAGAGAATGGGCGTACAGCGTAGCTGCGCCGGAGGAAATGAGCATGGCCAGCGTATTGACCAGCATGTATACCGGCATGCACAGCTCCACCACCGCCAGCATGGACGGCCCAAGGAAGTAGCTGAGTATGACGACATCAATGAGCGACGCCACCGTGGCGGTCAGAAGCGAACCGATGGCCGACGGCAGCAGGCGGCGAAAAAGCTTTCCGACAGGGTCGATGACATAGTTGATTTCTCTGTTTTCTGTCCTGGCGTCCCCCAAGGCATCCATCTCCTTCTATTTGATTTCATATTATTATTTTCTAAATTATATATCGTTTAGAAACATTTGACAAGTTAATCTGTGCGGTAGTTTTATGGCGGCGGGGACCTGGCAAAACGCGGCAGCATTTGCGCGGATTGTGCTTGAAATGCCCGGCATAATCATGTATACTGTCTCCAATTGATTCCCAGGGCGACCATTTTTTGACAAGGATAAAGACAAATATGAAGAGGAAAAATGCTGCCGCGACCCCCGAAGCACAGGAATCCGGTAAAATGACCAGGCGGGAAAAAGCTTTCTCCAGATTCTTTGCGATCCTGCTGATCCTGACCCTCGTTCTCACCATGGGCTTTTTCACCTATAAGCAGTATGTGATCGAACGGGATTCCGCTTACGCGTCTCTGCGCAACTCCATGTACTCGCTGCGAAGCCTCATCACCTTTGAGGGCAGTCTGGGCGATGCCTTTGTAAAGCTCAGGGACATGGAAACCGTCATGTACGCGGAGCTGACGCAGCCGTTTTTCGACTATCTCGGGGTATCCGTGGAGACACTCGAAGCCTGCAAATACAACTGGGAGGCCGACGATCTCTACTACTTCCCCGACGAGGGCGATGTCATCACCACAGAAAAGGCCGAGCCGTTTTCCCTGAACAAGAGCCAGACGCGCATGCTCAAAACGCTCGGAATGCTGTCTGATGGCGAGTTGGTCTATAATGCAACCCGTCTGAAGGATGGATGGTTGTTCATCAAGTGGACAGAATACCCCAACATTTACAGCGTGGACTTTCCGCGTATTGCGGATGCTGTTCCGAGCGCTCTGTACATTGTTGAGAACACCACGGGCGAGGTCATGATCTCGTCCTCCGGGACTCCGTACAATTTTCTGGATGAAAGCCGGATCACCTATGACGAGGAGCTCAACAGCAAGGCGACGGACGGCATCCAGGCGGGCTTTCTCCGGGGACGCGGTCTGCTCTCCGGCGTCTATTTTATGAAGAGCCGGCTGCTGGATCGCTATTCGGTATTCGTATATGTACCGTTCAGTACCGTTTTCAATGACACGCTGGATAAAACAACCCCGATCCATCTCCTGATCATTATCATCTTTTCCTTTATCTGGTTTCGTTCGCGGAGCCTCCGGAAAAAAGTCCTGGCCATGCTGGAGCCGAAAGCGTGCCTGCGGCTCGGGAAGAAGCACTGTATCCATCTTCCCATGATGCGGCAGATCCAGCCGCTGCTGCTGACGGGCATCCTGGCCGCCCTGCTGTTTACCTCCTATCTTCCCCTTCTGACGAACTATATCAACCATAATGTCAGGATGGAGAAAAAGCTCAGCGCCTTTGTCAAAGAGCTGGAGCTCAATGACGAGGAATGGGCGAAGATGGAGTCCTTGTACAAGCAGGTCCTCATGGGCCATATCTATATGATCGACATGTTTGCCGATTATATGGGGACAGACTTCACGCAGGAGGTCCTCATGGACCTTGCGCAGCGCATGAATCTGAGCAGCGTGACGATCTATGACGCCGACGGCGTCTCCACCATGTCGACGGACTTATACGTCGGGTATAAGATCAGTGAAAATCCGGAAGACGAGGAATACATTCTTTGGAATCTTCTCCGGCAGGCGGACACCGCCATGATGGGAGAATTACCGGACATGAGCGGATTCTACGCGGCGTCGCGCCGCATGTTCCATAAACCCGGCCTGATTTACGTCACCTTGCCGGACGACAGCCTGGTTGCCATGAAAGAGCAGGCGGACATCAATACCGCGCTTCTCAGGATCAACACCGAAACCTATGCGAAAATGCATACCTATACCTCGACGCCCGAGACACTTCTCTGGGCCACCGAGACCTCCCAGGCTACGCGGCCCATCGCGAACACCCTGCCTCAAACCGTGCTGATGAACCGCTACTGCGGCTTGCAGACCATCAGCGGTTATTCCTACTACCTGAACACCATGACGGATGACAATCACATCCTCATCAGTGCCGAACAGCCTGAGGTTTTCACGGAGCCCATCAAGAACGACCTTCGTGTAATCATTCCGGAAATCCTTTTCTGCACGTTTCTGATTTTCTGTGCCACGTGCATCTATCCGTACGATGGCACACCGGCAGAAAAGGAGACTGCGAAAGCGCCCTCCCGGTTCTCCCTGATCCGGGCGTTCTCGCGGGATAAGGAGCTCCCGTCCCCCGAAGAGCAGGAGCTTCGCCTGGAGGTAAGAAAGCACAGCTCGGATCTGGTGTGGTCTCTGTGTACGCTGCTGGTCGTCTTCTACTTCGGCGATGCGCTCTTCTCTCCGCACCCGATGGCGGATTATCTGTTCTCTCACCAGTGGCAGCGGGAGCCCAGCATTTTCTCGTTCACAACCATTCTTCTGAGCGTCCTGTTCCTGGCCATCAGCATGCGGATCCTGAAGTCGATTATGAAGACGCTGTCTTCCAAAATGGACTCACGCGCCGAAACCTTCAGCGATCTGGTTATCAGCATTTTCCAATTCCTTTTGACGGTTGTCGTCGTGATTTATTCGCTCCATGAGCTGGGCGTGAACACGAGTGTGATCCTTACATCCGCCGGTGTTGTTTCCCTGATCATAGGCTATGGATCGCAGAGCATCGTCAGCGATCTTGTCAGCGGCGTCTTTCTGATTATGGAGGATCAGGTACGCATCGGAGAGTACATTGAAATCGACGGATTTCTGGGAAAGGTAGAGCATATCGGCCTGCGCACAACACGGGCCAGCTATGATAACCGTTCAAAGGTCATCAGCAACTCCAACATGGTCGGCTTCTACAATCTCAGCCGCGAAACCACACAGGCCAAATGGACGATCGGTCTGCCGCAGTATGTGGACGCGGAGAAGGCTAAGTCTCTGATTGTGGGCAGCGGCAGCCGCTTCCGGGAAGAGCTCGGCGACAAGCTGCTCCAGGGCCCCGTATGTCTTGGAATAAACAAGATCCGGTGGGGCCAGTATGAGCTGTTGTTTGCCTCGTTCTGCGATGTCAGAGATTGGGAAGTGGTTCGGCTCAAGTCCATATCGCTCAGCTATAAGATTCTCTCGGAAAACGACATCAAGCCGATCAGCGGAGATCAACTTCCCCTGTAACGGCAGGCCTGCTCACACAACCTGAACGACGCACGAGAAAAGGATGAGATAAAAATGAAAAAAAAGCTGAATGCCGGTTTCGGGGTGCTTTGCGTAGTCCTTATGATCGCGGCTCTGTGCTTTGGCGGGAACGCCTTTGCCGATGAAGAAGCCGCTCCCGCGGCGCAGACGGCGGTTGCTGACGCACCGCAGGCAGCTGACGAGGACGAGCGCATGCAGCTTCAGCTGGGCTCCTCCAGCTATGCCATCAGCGTGCCGCACTCCTACCGCAACGGCGAGGTCACCATTGAGGAGGTGCAGGCCAATCAGGTTGCCTATTTCTTCAGCCCCAACTCCAAAATGGATTTTGACATCTATCAGTTCTCCAGACCTCACCCGGAATTGACTTTCGAGGAATACGTGGAAAAGACCGCCGCTGACTTTAATGGCGGCAGTGTGCGCACGCGGAAAATCAACGGCATTGAAGTCGGAACCTATAAATCCCGGGAGGTTTACGACGGGATCGAGTACGATGTGATGGCGGCGCTGATGGAGGAGGGCAGCGAGTGTATCGAGATCGTGTTCTGGCTCGACGGTGAAAATGCCGAGCAGGAGGCGACAGCGATTCTCAAAACCCTGTCTGCGGTGGAAAGCTATGAGCTGCGGCTCGGCAGCTCGCCGTTCTTCCTGTCGGTTCCCGTCGGCTACAAGGCCGGGGAACTGACTGAGGAGGATATCGAGGAAAGCGCGGTCGGCTACTATTACAGCGATAGCAATCCGCTCGATTTCGATGTGTACCAGTGGGACAGAGAAGGCCACACGCTGGAGGAATACGCGATCGGGGAAGCCCGGCTTTACGAGGCCGAGCGTGTGGAATACCGCACGGTCAACGACATTCTCCTGGCGTCCTACGTTTCTTACGAGGAATATGAGGGTCAGATGTATTCGGTCGCCAACTACCTCTTTGAAAACGGCAGTGATTTGATGGAGATCTCGTTCTGGCTCGACGGTGAGATCGCCGTAAAGCAGGCCGACCGCATCCTGTCCACCCTGCATCGTGCGGCGGACTGAGGAAGCGAGACGCGCTCCCCTGCTGTTCACAGCTTCCAAATTATTTTTTGAAACGCCGGGAAAGATTGTATAATAATCCAAAATCGTATCATACGGATTGACAAAGCGCCGCTTCGACCGTATAATGCAGCCAACTTAATCAGCAATAGAGGCGCGAAGCTTATCAGTACTTCTGTCCGAGACCGTGCGGTCGCCTGAGGGCAGGGAGAAAGGAATCTTCGCCGAAACCATGATTTCCCGCACAGAGATCATGAGTTGGGATGCAGTCGAACAGGCTGCAGACTCCTGCATCCAGGATGTAGAGGAGCTATTGACTCAAAGGGTGTTTTGAGGGCAGTGGTTCCGACCACTGCCCTTTACATCTGCCCGAAGGCGACATCCCTCTCTTGTGCTGATAAATACAAGAGAGGGATGTGTTTTTATGATCAATTTTCTCAACTGGCTCGACGGCGTCCTGTGGGGTCTGCCCCTGATTGTCCTGATGGTTGTCACCGGACTGTACTTCACCATTCGCTCCGGCTTCTTCCAATTCCGCTACTTTGGCCGCATCTGGCGGCACACGGTCGGTACCCTGTTTCACCGCAATCCGGACGCGGACAGCGGTGACCGCGAGGGCATGCTGACTCCGTTCCAGGCCATCGCCACCGCCGTCGGCGGTACAGTCGGCTTCGGCAACATCGCAGGCGTGGCTACAGCCGTAGCTGCCGGCGGCCCCGGCGCCGTGTTCTGGATGTGGGCCACGGCAGCCCTCGGCATGATCCTCAAGCAGGTGGAGGTCACGCTCGGCCTCTACTACCGTCGGCACAAGGCAAACGGCGACACCTACGGCGGCCCCACCTACTACATGGAGCTGGGCCTCGGCGAGAAGCGGCACTGGGGCAGGCTGTGGCTGATCCCCGGCATCATCTTCGCCATCGGCATTTTCTCCACCTTCTTCGTGACCTCCTCCACCCTGACTGCCTCGCAGGTGGTGGCCGGCGCGCTGAACCTGACGGAGGTGCATCTGGGCAGCTTCACCGTTGACGGCATCATCCTGGTCGGCGTCGGCGTGACGGTGCTGGCCTACCTCATCACCAGCGGCGGCACCCGCGGCGTTGCCAATATCTTTTCCCGCCTTGTCCCGATCATGAGCGTCATCTACATCCTCATGGGCATCGTGATGATCCTGGTGAACATCACCCGCGTCCCCGCTGCCATCGGCTCCATCTTCTCCAATGCCTTCACCGGCACGGCAGCCATCGGCGGCTTCGCCGGGTGCGCGGTGAGCCAGATGATCCGCATCGGCATGGCCCGCGCCGTGTACTCCAACGAGGCCGGCTGGGGCACCTCCCCCATGATCCACTCCTCCGCCAAGACCATCCACCCGGTGGAGCAGGGTCTCTGGGGCTCCTTCGAGGTCTTCTTCGACACCTTTATCATTTGCTCCATCACCGCTTTGTCTGTCATCCTCAGCGGCGCCTGGACCGATGGCAGCACCGGCGGCACCCTGGCCCTGACCTCCTTTGCCCAGGGCTTCGGCCGCATCGGCGCCTACCTGCTGGCGATCGTCATGATCATCTTCACCGTGACCACCTCCGGCGGCTGGTTCACCTATTACCTTGCGATCCTTGAGCATCTCGGTCAGGACGACACCACCTGGAAGAAGGTCCTCATGAAGGTCTTCTACGCCTGCCGCGCGCTGCCCGGTCTGCTCTGGACCATTTACCTCGTCAAGACCAACAACCAGGGCTTCATCTGGACCGTGGTGGACATCACCTCCGCCATCCCGACCTTTGTCAACGTGGCTGTCATCCTGATCCTCTCCGGCGACTACTTCCGCCTGCTGCGGGATTACAAGGCCCGTTACCTCGGCATCGGCAAGGTGGACGAGAGCATGGAGCTTTTCTATGAGGACGAGGTGGACGCAGCAGTATTATGAGAAACATCTTCTATCATGGCCGGGTCTATACCGGCGCGCTGCCGATTTGCAGCGCCTTCGCCGTGGAAAACGGACGCTTTACCCTGGTCGGAGACGATGAGACCCTCCTCGCCTCCGCCCGGGAGGGCGACAGTCTTACCGATCTGCAGGGCCGCTTTGTCTGTGCGGGCTTCAATGACTCCCACATGCATCTTCTGAACTTCGGTCAGGCCCTGGCCGCGGCTCAGCTTGCCCCGCTCACCGGGAGCCTCGCGGGCATGCTCGATTATCTGCGCGGCTTTCTCGCCGCGCACCCGCCCCGGGAAGGGCAGTGGCTCACCGGCCGGGGCTGGAATCAGGACTACTTCACCGACGTGTCCCGCATGCCGGACCGCTGGGATCTGGACGCCGTCTCCGCGGACGTGCCCATCATGATCACCCGGGCCTGCGGACACTGCTGTGTGGTCAACAGCCGCGTGCTGGCACTCGCCGGCATAACGGCGGACACCCCCTCTCCCGAGGGCGGCAGCATCGGCATCACGGACGGGCAGCCGGACGGCCGCCTCTACGATAACGCCATGGAGCTGCTGTACGGCGTACTGCCTCTGCCGGACAAGGAGGCGCTCAAGCAGATGATCCGCCTGGCCTGTGCGAGCCTGAACCGATACGGCATCACAAGCTCCCAGACCGACGACTACTGCGTCTTCCGCGCCATCCCCTTTGAGACCGTCAACGCGGCATATCGGGAGCTGGAGGAGAGCGGAGAGCTGACCGTGCGTGTGTATGAGCAAAGCAACTTCACCGAGCTTACGGAGCTGCAGCGCTTTGTGGAGGCCGGGAACGTGACCGGCGCCGGCACGGAGCTTTTCCGCATCGGCCCTCTGAAGCTGCTGGGTGACGGCGCTCTCGGCAGCCGCACCGCTCATCTGAGCGCCCCCTACCCCGGCGGCGACAGCTGCGGCTTCAATCTCTTCTCTGATGCGCACATGAACGCCATGGTCTCCTATGCCCACCGGAACGGCATGCAGGTCGCCATTCACGCCATCGGGGACGCCTGCCTCGATCAGGTCCTGAACGCGGTGGAGCTGGCCCTGCGGGAGACGCCGCGGGCCGACCACCGCCACGGCGTGGTTCACTGCCAGGTCACCCGGCCCGATCAGCTCCGGCGCATTGCGGAGCTCAACATGCATGTCTATGCCCAGTCCATCTTCCTCGATTACGACAATCACATTGTCCCAAAGCTGTTGTCTCCGGAGCTTGCCGCGAGCAGCTATAACTGGAAGACCCTGCTCCGGGCGGGCGTCTCCGTCTCCAACGGCTCCGACTGCCCGGTGGAGCTGCCGGATGTGATGGAGGGCATCGAGTGCGCCGTGACCCGCTGCTCGCTGGACGGCACCGGCCCCTATCTGCCGCAGGAGGCCTTTACCGTACAGGAAGCCCTCGACAGCTTTACGATCCGCAGCGCGGAGGCAAGCTTCGAGGAGACCGTCAAGGGCCGCATTGCAGAAGGGTATCTGGCTGACTTTGTGATCCTCGGGGCCGATCCCTTTGAGGCAGAGCCCGCACAAATCCACAGCATCCCCGTCCTCGCCACGTATCTCGGCGGTCGCTGCGTCTACAGCGTATAATACCGATAATGCGCCATTGCCTGTGAGCCGGTATGCTTGCAGGAAGCAAAGCGATTTCTGATCGTTTTGTGGAAGAACAGGTTCATTTGACAGGGGCCGATCTTCGGATCGGCCCCTGTGATTTCTATTATGCTCTTGTTTCGTCCTTTGCTTTTTGCAGGATCGCGAGGGCATACTTCATTTGCTCGTTCTTCGGCCTGCCCGCAAGGCGCAGCTTGTGGGTCTCACGCAGCACCGCGGCAAACTGCGGCCCCGGCGCAAAGCCCGCCTCGATCAGGTCCCGGCCCATGAGGTACGGCTCTCTCATGCGCGCCTCATAGAGGGCAAGCATCTCCCGCAGGCTATTTCGTGTCGGGGCATAGGCGCGCTTCATCGCTTCCCTGTCCTCCTCCGGCCCCCGGCAGCCCATATGATCCGCCTCGGCCAGCAGGAGCAGATCCCCCGGGCAGACGGAGAGATCAAACATCTTCATATAGCTCTTCACACCGGCGCTGCTGCCCGCGAGTGAATTTGGGCGCATGTGCAGTTGCGTCATGTTCAGCACATATTCCGTCAGCCCTGTTTCTCTCGTCAGGCGCCGCAGGAAGGTCTGCGCCAGCGGAAGGCCCAGCTTCTCATGGTTGTAAGCATGCAGGACGCCGTTGTACTCCTCCGTTGCGACCGCCTTGCCCAGATCGTGACAGAGGGCGGCGAGCAGAAACCATATTGGCCGTTGCGTCTTCGCGCGGAGCTTTGCCGCCTCGTCCAGCGTCTGCATGGTGTGTCGCCAGACGTCCCCCTCCGGGTGAAAGGCGGGATTCTGCCGCACGTCAATGAGCGCCTCCAGCTCCGGAAACCACTGGGAAAGCTGTCCCATCTGCCGCAGCAGCTCAAAAAAAACCGAGGGCGTCTCCGCCTTCGAAAGCGCCTTTTCCAGCTCCCCCATGACGCGCTCTCCCGGCAGGGCGGCAAGATCCATCTTCGCCGAGAGGGCGCGCGTCTGCTCGGCCAAACGCAGGCCGAAGCGCGCGGCAAACTGCGCCGCCCGCAGCGCACGCAGCGGATCCTCGCCGAAGCTGTTCGCGTCCACATGGCGGAGGATCCCGCGCCGCATGTCCTCCCGTCCGCCGAAAAAGTCCAGGATCTCCCCTGTCAGCACGTCCTCCATCAGGGCGTTCATGGTGAAATCCCGCCGCCGCGCGGCCTTCTCCGGGCCGAGGAAGGGATCGACATATACCGCAAAGTCCTTGTGTCCGCGCCCTGTCGCCGTCTCGGAGCGCGGCATGGCGATGTCCAGAGCATAGTGCCTGAGGCCCATGATGCCGAAGCTTGCCCCCATGCTCAGGCGCTCGCCGAGGCTGTCCAGGATCCTCTCCAGGCTCTCGACTGGAATCCCGTGCACCTCGATATCAATATCCTTGTTGTCAAGGCCGAGCAGCCGATCCCGGACATAGCCGCCCACATAGTAGCTGCGGCCGCCCTCAGCCGCCACTGCCTCCGCAAGCGCGCGGGCCATGCGGATGTTTTTGTCCTCCATGCCTCTCCCTCCGATCCAAAACGCGCAGGGCCGACAAGGGCGGAAGGCCTATTGCGGCAAAGGGCCATCGAGCTGTAAAGCCCGGTGGCCTTTTGCTGCGGGAGCGCGGCCCCTGCGGCCTGATTTTTACTTTTCAGCCGCCTGCTGGTACAGGGTCTCCAGGATCTCCGCCGTCACGGAGCCGCGCTGGTTGTAGATGACCTCGCCATGGCGGTTGAGGACGATGGTCTGCGGCATGGCGGTCGTGCCGCCCACAGCGTCCCAGATCTTTTCATCCTCATTTTCAACGGCGAAGGGCATCACCCAGTCCTTGCCGTGCTCGTTCAGGTATTCCTTCGGATCGTCGTCCACGATGTCCGAGTGCAGGGCCAGCATGGCGATATCGCCCTCGTGCGCCTTGTAGAGCTCGCTGAAGAACGGCAGCTCCTTCACGCAGGGGCCGCAGTAGGTGGCCCAGAGGTTGATGAACACGGGCTTGCCGCGCAGATCGGCCAGGTGGAACTCACTGCCGTCAAGGCAGGTGATGGTGAAGTCGGGAAGCTGCTGTCCGACCTCGTGTCCCTCGGGCGCGTTGCTTGTCCAGTCCGCTGCCGCTGCGGGAGCTGCCGCTTCGGAAGCGGGCGCATCCGTACCGGAATCCGCACTCTGCCTGATATTGGGATCGAGAAAGTTATAGTACAGCAGCGCCGCGCAGAGGACAGCCAGCGCTGTGCCCCAGGCGATTTTGCCGAGCTTTTTGCGCTTTGCCTCGGAATCGGGCTTGTCATCGGCGCAGCCGCCCGCCGGCGCCTTGAGCGTAAAGCTGCCGGCCTTGAGGCTGATGGCCTTCTGATTGCACACATCCATACACTTGGCGCAGTGGATGCACTCATGGTCGCCCACATGGCGCACATCCATGCCGCAGCTGCGCACGCAGGCGCCGCAGTGGTTGCAGCGGGTCGCGTCCACCTTCACGCCGACGACGGCGAGCTTGCTGAAAAAGCCGTAGATCGCGCCGAGCGGGCACAGGAAGCGGCAGAAGCTGCGATAACAGAACACGCAGGCCAGGCCGATCACCAGCATGATGACGAACTTGCGCGTAAAGAGGATGTTCAGCATGGAGAAATCCCCCGCCCGCGCGGGATTGGACAGCAGGAAAATCGCGCCCTCAAAGGTGCCGGCCGGGCAGATATACTTGCAGAAGCCGGGCACCGCCACGCCGTGGGCAATGCCGTACCAGGCCGTGATGCCGACGGCGAAGACGGCCAGGATGATGTACTTGAGCCAGCTCAGCGCGCGGGTGACGCGGTTCTTTTTCAGCTTCGGCGTGGGCAGCTTGTGCAGCAGCTCCTGGATCAGGCCGAGCGGGCAGAGCCAGCCGCAGATCGTGCGGCCCAGGATCAGCCCGTAGAGCATGAGGATGCCGTAGACGTAGAAGCCGATCTGCTTGCCGGAGGTGCCGATGGCGTTCTGCAGGGAGCCCAGCGGGCAGGCCCCGACCGCGCCGGGACAGGAGTAGCAGTTGAAGCCCGGCACGCAGATCCCCTTTGTGGTGGGGGACTTGCTCTTGTAGATCTCTCCCTCGAGAAAGCCCTTCACATGGGCGTTATACAGCAGGGCGCAATAGAGCTGAACGAGCCGTCTCTTGGACGGGCGGTGGGTATCCCACCAGGAGCTTTTTACATTATCCAAGGCCAACACACTCCGTACAAATTCTGATCGCCTTGTTGACGACCGCCGTCATGCTGCCGTTGCGAATGCCGATGATGATGAACGCCACCGCCACTGCCAGCAGCACCCAACGCAGCACATCGAGACTGCGTGCGGGCTCTTCGCTCTTCGGTGCGGCCTGGATCCCGGCCGCCTTCTCTTCCCTGATGCGCGCCATGATGGCCTCATACTCCCGCCGGATGCTCTTCTCCTGCAGGACGGTGGAGACCATGAGGCAGGCCAGGGCCAGGATGATCCAGGGGAACACATGCGCGGCCATCGCGCCGATCACCTGCTCCAGGTCGCCGTTCGGAAAATGCTCCGCATTTGTCATGTAGAGCAGCACGGGGAGCAGGCACAGGGCAAAGCCGCCCCAGCCGCCGTACAGGAGCTTTTTCTGCAGGGCCTGTTCCTTTCGCATGGCCTCGCTCGGCTCGGCTGCGCGGGCGCGCATCAGGTCGCGGCTGAGCTCGATATCCTGGACGGGCTTATTCTCGTTCTCATCCCGGACGTTCAGCACCGCGCAGGCCACTGTCACGCCCACGGCCAGGAGGAAGACCGGCAGGATCGGCTTGAGTGCGGCCGCCGCCTTCTCCCGCGTGTATACCCAGGCCAGGGGATTTTCCTGTTTTTCGGCGATCCCGTCCCGGTAGATCCCGATCGCCGAAACAGCCAGCATCACAACCAGCGCCACACACAGAAGCGACTGGGCGATCAGCAGGATTTTGTTTCTTGTCACTTGCATCACGCTCCCTACGACAGGCGGGCATGCGCATCCCCATACGGGGCTGCGGACAAAGACCCGCTTTTCCAAGATAGTCTCAGTATAAACGTCCGGCCTGGTTTTTTCAAGCGCTTTATCCGGGTATTGCCAAAACGAGAGGGCATGAAGGCCGTGCCCGGCGAAGGGCTCCCCCTCCCGACGGAGGATGCTCATGCCGCCATATAACACGCAGGGCGCCGTTTTGACAGCGGCGCCCTCGACTAATTGAATTAAGGCAACACCGCACAATCCGCCTTCGGCATCTCCTGGAAAATTTGTGCCCTGATTTCGTCACTTTTTCTTGAGGTACACAAAGTACATCTGCGAATCAGGATCTGCTCTTGCCGAATTATGCGGTATTGCCTTAAATGTAGCGATAGAATAACCGTAAGATCTGTTGTGATTGTCTTCGTTTTACTTTTTCCCGAAGCACAGCCGCCTTAGCAGCATCAGCAGCGCCCCGAGATAGGCTGCAGCGATCAGGCACACGATGATCGCCATCCGGTCGGATTTTGCCGCGAGGCTCACCAGCACCAGCACCGGCGCGCCGAGGATGATGCCGACGCTGCTGCCGCTGACCAGATTGTTGGCCGCCGGGGTGTGAAAGTCGTTGTCGATCTCCCGCAGCAGGAGGATGCCGGAGGAAATGGTGCCGGTCATCATGCCGTACATGGAGATCAGCCCCTCATAATAATACCCCGGGTAGGCCCATCTGCACACGCGCCTGAGATGCAGCCAGGTGAACACGCCGCCCGCCGCGGCAAGCAGGAGGAAGCAGAGCCACAGGCCGCTCAGATCCTCAACATTGATCGAGGAGATGCCGGCTACGATCATGATGTCGAAGAAGAAGCCGGAGAGGCGGTTGAGCAGATAGTTGTTCTGATACTGCCGCTCGATCAGTCCCCTTTTCCGCCCGGCCTCCAGGAGCCTGCGCAGGAGGACCGCAATGCCGGAGCCGATGATGAAGTTAAAGCCCCACAGGAGGGTGTTGACCGTGCCGGCAAGACCCGCGGAGACCGCCGCAATGCCCGCGGTGAGGCCGCGGGTGACAAGGTAGGTGGCAAGATAGGCCACAAAAACCATCGCAAGCTGCACGGAAAGGCGGTCGACAGAGTCCGCCACAGGCAGCTCGTTGCGATCCTGGAAGAAGCCGACGGCAAGATCATCGTCGTTGTTCCTCCTCGCCGGGCTTACATGGCCGCGCTTTGCCAATACGTTCAGGAGGATGACGCCCACGACGCAGGCGCACAGATACCCCGCCGCCGCAATCGCCAGGCCGAAGCTGCGCCCGCCGGCAAAGCCCAGGCTCTGATAGCTGCTGCCCACGTTGTTGGCCTGTCCAGGCCCCTGGCCGTAGCCCATCGGCAGCAGCAGGCCGGAGGCCTTGAAGAGCCCCGGCATCAGCGTATAGCCGAGCAGAATGCTGATCACAAGGCCAACCACGCCCTGTACCAGATAGGTGCTCACAATGATGACGCCGGATTTGAGGGCCGCGCGGTCAGCGCTGTCCGCCGCACGGTCGGTCACGCGCAGGCTCATGGCGATAAAGCCGAGGGCGATGCCGTGATAAACCAGAATCTCCATGACGCTTGCGTCGATGGCGATCAGCCCCGTAAGCTTGAGCAGCAGCAGAAGAAAGCCCGCCATGACCGAGACCGGCATCATGGCATTGCGGATGGCGCGCACGCGGTTTCGCAGCATATTGCACAGCAGGATCACCCCGGCAATGAGGCCGAGCTGAATGATGATGTCCCACAGGGCTGTGTTTGCGGCTGAATAGTCCATGTGCGTTACTCCTTCGCGTTCTCTGCCCTGCTCTCCCAGATCAGCAGATATTTGCGCAGGCAGCAGGGCGCCGCCGCGCGGATCTCGTAATATGCATCCCCCACGGAAAAAAGCAGGGTGTCGGTCTTGACCATCGCCATGCTGTCAATGTCCCGGAGAGGAAAAAACCGCCCCGCAATTTCAAGCGCGTCCGGGTGCTGGACCAGAATCCCGGCGCCCAGCGCCTTCTCCCGGTGCCCGTCCCCCACACGCTTCAGGCGCAGGCCCCCGTCGGAGAAAAGGACGCCGTCGGCCCGCTTGAGCATTTCCCGGAGCGCCGCCCGCTGGTATTGCTCCCAGACGGCGACCGTCGCCACCGGCTCCGGCGGGTCAAAAAAGCCCTCCTCTGTATACAGAAGGTCCAGGCCGCAGGCGCAGCGCACCCGGTTCCCGATCCCCCGGACAGTGCCGAGGGCGCCGCAGCGGGGGCAGACGAAGAAGCCGCGCTCGATTCCCTCGGCGCGCCGCTCCCCCCGAAAGCGGACGTGTTCCTTTTCCTGGCGGGCGAAGGCGTCCTCGAAGAGATCCCGATTGATGAGGGCGTTGACCGCCCCGCCCTGCATGCCCTTGAGCTCCTCCGGTGCATAGCAGCCGACGATCCCGCCGTGCATCATCCCGCGCCGCAGCGTATTTGACCAGCGGGGCATACTGAGATAGCCCCCCTCCAGCCGGTAGGTCACAAGCGGTACGCCTGCCATGCGCGCAAGCTTGCCCGTAGCCGGGAAGACCGGGTGCGTGCGTCCGTCCCAGGTGGTGTCCCCCTCGGCAAAGATGCAGACCGTGTCCCCCGCCTGCACGGCGCGCAGCACGCTCTTCACCGTGTCTGTCCCCGAGGCGGCCTTGCGCCGCGGGATCGGGGCCACGGCCCATTGGATCACCTCGGAGATGAATCCGTGACGGAAGAGATGCTCGCTCGCCACAAAGCGGATGGGGGTGTCGGGAAAGCTCACCGCCAACAGCAGCGGGTCCCAGTTCGTCACATGGTTTGCGACAATGAGGCAGGGGCCCTGTATCTCAGCGCGCGCCGCCGTCACGGCAAAGCGCTCCCTGGCATATCCGCACAGAAGCCGCTGCAAAAGCTGCCAGCGTTTTTTGCGATCTGACATGTGAACACCTCCCCCTCCGCAGGGCCGCTCCCCTTTGGCAGGAGAGGCTACCCGTTCTCGATCAGCTTCAGAAGGCTCTGCTGAAAGCCGTACTGCTCCCGCAGAGCTTCGGCCCGCGCGCGCCCGGCACTTTTGCGCCTGCCGGTGTATCGGGCGCGGAGCATCAGGTTTTTGGGCGAGTGCTCAAAGTCGATAAACTCGATCACGTCCACAGCGTAGCCCGCATCCTCCAGCACGGCGGCGCGGACGGCATCGGTCAGCAGTGCCGAGACGCGCTCCCTGATGATGCCGTGCTCCAGCAGCAGATCCAGCTCGCCCCCTCTGCGGATGCTGAGATTGACCTCATGCTGGCAGCAGGGGACGGAGAAAATGTGCTTCACCCCATGCCGTATCGCATAGGCCAGGGCGTAGTCCGTGGCCGTGTCGCAGGCGTGGAGCGTGACGATCATATCGATCTTCGTGTCGGCAAGTCTGTCGCGCGTCACGTCCGCCACCTCAAAGCGCAGGCCGTCATAGCCGTAGCGCGCGGCGATCTCGCTGCAGCGCCGCACCACATCCGCCTTGAGATCATAGCCGATAATCTCTGTTTTCATGCCGCGCCGGACGGCAAAATAATAATAGAGGATAAAGGTCAGATAGGACTTGCCGCAGCCGAAATCCAGGATGCGGATGGTCTCCGCCCGCTCGTCCCTGAGGCTCTGATCCACAAGCTCCACAAAGCGGTTGATCTGTTTGAATTTATCATATTTCGATCGGACGATCTTGAAATCCTTCGTAAAGACGCCGAGATCCACCAGAGCCGGGATGTTCTCTCCCTCGCGCAGGATATAGTCCTTCTCCCGGTTGTGGCCCTGCGCGCCGACCGGGCGCGGGACTGCCGCCGCCCCGCCGGTTTTTTATAGCTGCCGTCGCGCTTCAGGATATACTGGCGGCTCTCCGTATCGGTCAAAAGCATCACCTGGCGGTAGCGCCCCTCGAGATTCTCCGCCGCCCAGGCACAGAGAAGCTCCCCGGTAAAGTTCTGATGAAAGGCCTTGCTGTCCTGAAAGCGCTCCGCCTGGTAGCGCCGCTCTCCCTTCAGAAGCAGGGGGCGGATCTCCACCTTCTGTGCCTGGTCCTTCTCCGTGGGCTGGGAGAAGACCGCCTTGCTGAGCGTCGGCAGGGCAAGGGCCAGCTCCTGTGTGATCCTGGCCATTTCAGCCACCGAAGAGGCGCTTGAGATTCAGCGCCGCCGCCTTGAGCTCGTTTTTGCTGTAGGAGTTGTTTTCATCGGCCAGCACCGCCGCCACGGCCTCCTTTGCCGTGCAGCCGCCCGCGACCATCGCGTCCACCAGCATGGCCTCGGCGGACACGGTGTGCTCCACCTTGTTGAAGATATAGTCCTCGTCGATCTCCACCACGACGGCGTACTCCCCCTTGTCGTAGCTGCCCTTGGCGAGAAGCTGCTCCTTCACCTCGGCGGGCGTGCCGCGAAAGCTCATCTCGTGCAGCTTCGTCAGATCGTTGCACAGGCACATCCGGCATTTGGCCCCGCTCTCGATAAAGAAGTCCACCAGCTCCATAATGCGCTTCGGGGACTCATAGAGGGCAAAGGTGCGGGTGTCGCCGCGGCGCAGCTTCTCAAGGAGCCTGCGCCGCTCCGCGTTTTCCCGGGGAAAGAAGCCGTAGAAGAGGAAGCTTGAGAGGTCAAAGCCGGACACGGACAGGGCCGTCACCGCGGCGCAGCAGCCCGGCACCCCGATCACGGGGATACCCGCCTCCACGGCGGCCTTGATAAGCTCGTTGCCGGGGTCGGAGATGCAGGGCGTGCCGGCGTCAGTGATGACCGCGACGCTCTTGCCCGCAAGCATTTCGCCGATAAAATACTTTGCCTTGCCGTATTCGTTGAACTTGTGGTTCGACACCAGCTTGTTGCGGATCTCAAGCTTGCCCAGCAGCACCATGGAGCGGCGCGTATCCTCGGCCGCGATGATGTCCACATCCTGCAGGATCTGCCGGCCTCTCGGCGACATGTCCCGGGAGTTGCCGATGGGCGTTGCGACGATATAGAGCTTGCCTGTCTGTACAGTTTCGTTCATGTTGTGTACCCTGCTTCGTAATAGTTTCTTTTTTTGTATTATACCTTACCCCATGCGCTGTGGCAAGGCAAAAAAACACCGGGGACATGCCCCGGTGTGAAATGCCTTGCTCAGTCGCGGTTCAGCCCGTCGTCGCAGATCAGACCGTAACCGCCCTGCTGGCGCTTATAGACCACGGAGAAGGCCTCGTCCGCGTCCATGTTCTTGAACACGAAGAACTCATGGCCCAGCAGATTCATCTGCAGGATAGCCTCCTCGGGAGACATGGGCTTGATGGAGAAGCGCTTCGAGCGCACGATCTTGAAGTCCTCCGGCTCCTCCTCGGCGGCCGGCTCATAGACGGGCCGGGCTTCCTTATCCAGCGCGCCCTCTCTGAGCTTTTTCTCCAGGCGGGTCTTGTTGCGGCGGATCTGCCGTTCGATGGCGGCGACGCCGGAGTCGACAGAGGCGTACATATCGTTGGTGACTTCGCTTGCGCGGTAGAACATACCGTTGTTGTGGATGGTGATCTCAGCCTTGTGGCGGCCGCGCTCGATGCTGAAGGTGACGTAAGCCTCGCCCTCGTTCTTGAACAGGCGGTCGAGCTTACCGATCTTCTTCATCGCGTAGGCGCGCAGTTCCTCAGAGGAGTCCATCTTCTTCTCGGTAAACGTAAACTTCATTGGTGACAACTCCTTTCCTATATGCCGTCAAAAAACGGAAAGCCGTTTTCTGTCAGTGGAATTATACCACAAATTGAAGCAAAAAAGAAGAAGGATTTGTCTGCTTTCCAACAATCGGTATTTTTGCCGATTTTTGGCCGACAGATTTGTACAGGTTTCCAAATTTTCAGCTTCAGCTTGCTTTTCCTACTATATCTGTTAAACTCAGATTTACAGCATATTTATCCCCTATTTTCTAAAAAAAGTGAGGTGCGCAACATGCATTCCTTCCGCAAACTCATTTCCCTGCTGCTGGTTGCGGCGATGCTGTTCTCCCTGAGCTGCGAGAGCTTCGCCACATACGCTGAAAGCACGTGGGGCGATATCGACGACGAGGACGATCCCGCGCCCGCTGAAAGCGGTAATGTCCTGACCCTCCCCGCCGCGCTGGAGGTCATCGAAGAGGAGGCCTTCTGCGGGGACGAGTCCCTGGAGGAGGTCGTGATCCCCTACGGCGCAACGACGATCGGCCCGCGGGCTTTTGCGTACAGCGGGCTCCGTCGCATTACCATTCCCGACACCGTCACGGAGATCGCCGACGACGCATTCGAGGGGACGGACGGGCTGACGATTGTCGCGCCTGCGGACAGCTACGCATGGGAATATGCCCAAAGATTTGGCTTCACCCAGGTGGACAAAGCTGCGTTTGAATACGCCGAGGCATCTGAAGAGCTTGAGCACATTTCAGAGGTTCCCGGGCTTATCAAAAGTTTTTCTGAGTTGGACTGTTCATTTTCGGAAATAGACAGCGTCGGAATTTCTGACCCGGAGACGCTGTCACTCATCAGCGAATACAATAATTGTGTTCGTACCGTCAGTGCTGAGGTCGAGAACGTGAACAATGCCATCCACGAAATGCAGGATGCTTACACCGAACTGGAGCGCTTCACTGCAAATGTTGAATATAGCGTTTCTGCTTCCGGGTATTCTATCCAGGGTGAAGGTTTTTCCCTTACTTTCGGCGGAGACGCCTACAATAGTCTCAACAGCAGGTGTGAACTCTTGTCTGCTGCACCGCTGGGAGATGGTTCATATGAATACACTTTGAAAAATGAGGTCGGCGAAATCATTTATTTAACCGCATCAGAAAACAGCTTTGAAGCCAGTTTTCAGCCTCACGTTCTTGCATCTTCGGACACTACCAGATTCGCTGCTCCGAAAGACACTGCGCAAAACTCCAGTACCGCCCAAAGCTGGCATGAAACGCTTGTAAATATTGCGTCACCTATCAGCGATAGCGCGTCGGTAGTATTTGACGGAGGCTCTATCATAAGAAATAATCTTAGATGGCTCCAGGATCTAATGGGCTCTTTGTTTGAACATGGGGTTATTAGTGCGGAGCAGGCAATTAATCTCCACAATGAAGTCATTCCTCGTAATGTCCAAAAGATAGGAAAATTTCTGGATGCCACCAAACCTATCCAGAAAGTCTTCTCGGTTGTCGGTGCAGCCACCAGCACATACGGGTATGTTAACTCCATGGTACGGCAAAATGCTCTTAATGATATGCTGCATCACCACGGTCACCCAACTGATGCTGAGAAGAACTATAAGGAGAGCCGTGATCTGGTTGATGAACTGCTCAAGGAAGCAGACTCCGGTCACAAAGGTTATTTATCTGTGATGCTCCTGCAAGGTGCCTCTGTTGCGGCTATTCCGGCAAGTATCGCATGGCCTCCTGTCGGCCTTACCGTTTCCATTGTAAATCTTACCGTAGTCAACGCGCTTGAGGGGAAAGCCCGCAAGGCATACGAGAAAGCTTCCGCGATTGACAAAATAATGCACTATAAAGTCAGTGGCGTTGTTTTAGATGAGAAGACAATCGGTGCAGTAGAAAATGTAACTGTCACGTGTGAGTGTGCGGGACACGAGCCGATGGAGGTAGTGACAGACAAAAACGGCAGTTTTTTGTTCGAACCGCTTGGACCAAGCGTGAAACTGACCTTTCAAAAACCGGGCTATAATAGAAACACGATCGAATTCCCTGCAAACGGCGGTTCTCTCCGTCGGGATTATAATGAATACGATCTTTTCTACATAACGCCTGATCCAGATGCCTCCTTTGTAAGTATTACCGGTGTTGTCACAGACTCCAAAACCGGCGCGGCGCTTGCAGGTGTCAAGGTAACGCTGGATGGCAGCTCTACTGACTACACGGGCGCAGACGGAGCCTATATCTTTAAAAATGTTCCTCTTGGCACGCACAAACTTAGCTTTAAAAAAGCATACTATAATACACTGTCTGCCAATGTCACCGTGTCTTCGACCAACAGTTTTAAATACAATGCGCGCATGGTTCCGCAGGCAGACGATGAACCAATCTCCTCAGACGACTTTGATCCGGAGTTCTGGGCATGGTGTGTAAAGCATTATGATCAAAACAAGGACAGTACACTTAGTCGGGAGGAATTTCTCGCAGTCACAAAAATTTATCTTGATGGTTATCGGTTCTCGTCGCTAAATGGTATTCGGAATTTTTCAAATTTGACTTTTCTGAATTGCGACCGCAACCAGCTGACCAGCCTCGACCTCTCTGGCTGCTCTGCGCTGACTTACCTGAATTGCGATAATAACCAGCTGACCAGCCTCAACCTCTCTGGCTGCTCTGCGCTGACTTCCCTGGATTGCGGCCACAACGAGCTCACCAGCCTCAACCTCTCTGGCTGCTCTGCGCTGACTTCCCTGCATTGCAGCGGCAACCAGCTCACCAGCCTCAACCTCTCTGGCTGCTCTGCGCTGACTATCCTGTGGTGCAATAATAACCAGCTCACCAGCCTCAACCTCTCTGGCTGCTCTGCGCTGGCTGTCCTGGATTGCACGCAAAACCAGCTGACCAGCCTCAACCTCTCTGGCTACTCTGAGCTGACTGACCTGGTTTGCTTCTTCAACAAGCTCACCAGTCTCAACCTCTCTGGCTGCTCTGCGCTGACTGACCTGGTTTGCGAACATAACAAGCTCACCAGCCTCGACCTCTCTGGCTGCTCTGCGCTGACTGAGCTGAATTGCTATAAGAACCAGCTCACCAGCCTCAACCTCTCCGGCTGCTCTGCGCTGACTGAACTGTCGTGCATGGAGTGCCAGCTCACCAGCCTCGACCTCTCTGGCTGCTCTGCGCTGACTTCTCTGTCTTGCCGCGACAACCAGTTGACCAGTCTTGATCTCTCTGGCTGCTCTGCGCTGCATTACCTGGGTTGCGATAATAACCAGCTCACCAGTCTCAACCTCTCTGGCTGCTCTGCGCTGACTACGCTGTATTGCCGCCACAACGAGCTCACCAGCCTCAACCTCTCTGGCTACTCTGCGCTGACTACGCTGAGGTGCGCTAATAACCAGCTCACCAGTCTCAACCTCTCTGGCTGCTCTGCGCTGAATGACCTGGATTGCCGCTACAACCAGCTCACCACTCTCGACCTCTCCAGTTGTCCGAGGGTGTACTTGTACAACAGTTATTTAAGCTACGACTCTGGCGTCAAAATCATCCGCTGACGCGATCTCTCCTAACACGACAGCAAGGCAGGCCCGGATCAACCGGGTCTGCCTTGTTCGTACAATATTACGTTGTAGGGGCCGATGCCCTCATCGGCCCAAAGCCTTGTGCCTGTACCATGTACTGGGGGTTACGGGTCGATCTGGGGATCGACCCACGATTTTGCAACCATAAACATTTTAAGACAGCCCCTTTTCCTCAGAACACGACTTCGCAGTTCGGCAGGGCGTAGGCCAGGGCGTTGATTTCCATGACGCTGAGGGGATTGCCCGACAGGCGCAGAGAGCGCAGATTTGTCAGGTTCATGAGCGGCTGGAGGGAGCTGATCTGGTTGAAGGAGAGATCCAGCTCCTGCAGGTTCGGCATCATCGACAGCGGCGTCAGATCCGAGAGATTGTTGTAGCTCAGATTCAGGCTCGTCACCGTATAGCGGCAGTCGGCAAAAATGAAGGGGTAGATGTTCGAGATCATGTTGACGCTCAGATCCACGTACTTGAGTTCATTGAGCTGCTGCACGCCGCTGATGTCCGTGATGTTCTGGCCCACGAGGCGCAGCTCCGTGCTGTCGTTCGCCACAAGATGCCCGTCAAAGTCGATGTTCACGGTCAGCGCCGAGTGCGACACCGTGCAGGCGGGCAGGAAGCTGCGGAGCTGATCGACGCCGTAGCCCGTGAGGAGCGGGTTATCCGTCACCGTAAGGGAGGACAGGGACTGGAGCCCCTGCAGATAGCTCACGTCCTGATCGGCAAGGCCGGTCTGCGAAAGGCCCAGCACCGTGAGGTTTTTGAGCTTTCTGAGGCCGGAGAAATCCCGGATGGGATTGCCGTCGAGATACAGACTGCTCAGCCCCGTCATCATCGTCAGGGCGGAGGTGGAGCTGATGCTGTTGCCGGAGGCGTTCAGAAAATACAGGGAGGATATGCCCATCAGCGGGCGCAGGTCGCTCACGCTGTTGTAGGAGATATCCAGCCACTGGAGATAGGGCATGTTCATCAGCGGGCTCAGGTCGCTGACGTTGTTGCCGCTGAGATTGAGCTTTGTGATGTACTGGCAGTTTGCGAGAGCCGAAATGTCCCAGATGCCCATGTCGCTCAGATCCAGGTCCGTAACGTCGGCGGAGAAGGTCACGCCGCCGAAGCTGATATCCTGCATCTCCTGCTGGGCCTTTTCGCTGTGCACCGCGCAGGACGGCAGGGCCCGCGAGAGCTCGGAGAGCTGGGTCTCGGTCAGCTCGATACCCTTGATGCTGAGGCTTTTGAGATTTGTGAGGCTGTAGAGGGGGCTGAAATCCCGGATGGGATTGTTGTCCAGATACAGTGTGCGCAGATTGGTGAGCCCGGAGAGCGGCGTGAGATCCATGATCTCGTTTCCGCTGAGATTCAGCGTCACAAGGCCGCCCAGCACGGAAAGCTGCGACACGTCCCGCAGGACATTATCCGCCATGGAGAGGCTGTCGATGGCGTAGAGCTGCGTGATCTCATACAGCACCGCGTCCCCCAGCTCCATCTTGTCGAGCACGAGGCGCGTGGTGTCGACGGGGTAGTCCTTGCCTGCGATGCGCACCGTCTCCGTGGCGCCCTGGTTTTTGCGCAGGCTCTCCACCTCGCTGATGCGCGCGGACACGGTGGGCTTGTTCATGTCCATCATGCGCAGCACCTCCAGGGTCTTGGTATAGTTGCCCTGAAGCTGATAGCAGTCGGCCATGAGCAGCAGGCATTCCTCCGTCTTTTCGATGGAGGAGGCCTTGCGCAGGACCGCCAGCGCCCCGTCGTAATCCTTGTTGTAATAGAGCTCCTGCGCCTGGTTCATATAATCGTTGTAGCTGCGGTTATCCGACACGCCCATGAGCACGACCGCCATGGCAAAGGCGAATACTGCCGCGAGCACCGTACACACCACGACCGCGCGCCGCCTGTTCGGCCTTCGCCTGACAGCCGTCTGGCCGGAGGGACCGGAGCGCTGATTACGCATTTCCGCCCTCTTCCGTGTTCTTCTGCTCCGGCTGCCAGGGCTCGGGGTTCAGCGTGAGCACCGGGGTATAGGGCTCATCCGAGAAGACGGGCGTCTCGTCAGGCTTCGCCGGGGCCTCAGGCGCTTCCGGGGCGGGCGCCGGGGTCGGCTCCTTCTCCGGCGCGGGAGCCGGGGCAGGCTCCTCATTCTTTCCGAGCGCGCGCTCACGCTTTTTCAGAGCCATCGACACGCAGAAGAGCGCCAGCATGATGCCGAGGAAGCTCATTTCCTTCATCCCGTCGGCAAGGGTGATGGGCACGGACGAATTGCTCAGCGCGGGGATATCCACCATGATGACATGATAGAGGAAGGGCAGGGCAAACAGCGGCGGCAGCAGCCACTTGGTACGAATCCAGCCGAACACCGTCGCCGTATACACGACCGCCGTCACAAGGCACAGAAGCACGCTCAGCACGATGGGCACCCAGGTGTCATAGCTGCTCAGGGCGCTGTAGACAAAAAAGACCACGCCCAGCAGCACCGGGATGACGGACAGGAAGAAGCCCTTTCTCCCCAGCAGGATGACGCACAGGGCCATCAGCACACAGCAGAACACCGGCAGCACGAGCATCATGATGCCCTCCACCCGGTCGTTCCACATGCCCCAGCAGCCGATGATGCGAAACACCGAGGCCAGCGCCAGCATGATCAGGGCGCAGTGGGCAAAAAAGCCCTTATTATCCAGATAGTATTTCACTCTTGAGCTCTCTTTCATAAGGGAACCGCCTTTCCGTTGACAGGGATGAAGAGCACCCGGCAACGCAGTTTGATACAGTTTATAATTCTATCACAGTTTTTCCCGTTTCGCAAGCCCGGGGACACGCTTGCAAAGCGCGCCCGGCACCGCTATAATGACGGTATGGCGTTGTGCGCAACAGGGTCTCCATATCTTATATTGCCGGGAGAAATGAATCATGTCAGAAAATGTGAGCCGTTTTTTTGAGCGCTGTGCGTCCGACAGCGCTCTGCGTTCGCGCATTGAGGAGGCGGTGGCCTGCTACCCCGGGAGCCTTGAGGTCCGCGAGTCGCTGGTCAAGGCGGTGCTGCTGCCCGTCGCCGAAGAGCTGGGCCTGCCCTTCACGGTGGAGGAGCTGCGGGCCTATGAGACGAGAAAAAAGCTCAGCCGCATCAAGCCCGATGTGCCCATCGAAGAGGGCGAAGAGGACGAGGACGCGGATTTTGAGGGCTACTGGCTTCTGGACCGGGGCTGGGAAAACGACGTGTCGATCTTTCAAGGGTGAGCAAACGGGGGCCGATGCACAATCGGTCCCCGTTTTGCGCCGCTCATTTCGGGATGCCGAAGCGATAATCCCGGATATAGCTGTCGTTTGCGGACACATGCTTCACCAGGCGATAGGCGGTCACGAACATGATCACCACGAAGACCAGGAACACGATGTTCATGGTCTCGTTCTCTGAGCTGGCAGCGAAGTCATAGAAGCCGTGCAGAAGGGCCGGGACCAGCAGCGCGCGCGTGCGCATGCGTTTGGAGCCCGCTTCATCCCCTGCCGCTGCACGGCGCCTGGCCATGCCGTACCAGGTGCCCATGAAGACGCCGAAGCAGGCGTGGCCGGGGATCGCCGTCACCGCGCGGATCAGCGCGCCCGAAAGGCCGAGCGAGAGGACATAGTTGATATTCTCCCACAAAGCAAAGCCCAGCGAGACGAACACGCCGTAGACCACGCCGTCATACTGGCAGTTGAACTCCGGCTCCTTCCAGGTGCGCTTCTTGAGCAGGACGTACTTGGCCCCCTCCTCCGAAAAGGCGACCACGCCGAAGAAGAGCAGGATGCTGTACAGTGTGCCGCCTTCGGGAAGGAGCTTGTTGAGAAGGCTGATGCCGGCCATCTCCCCCAGGAAAGCGACGGCTGTCGCCACAATGCCGAACAGCACCAGAGACAGCAGCAGCCGCGGACTCTCTTTTTCCAGGCGGTCGGCCTTTTCGACCTTTACGAGCAGAAAGATCGCCGGGATCACTGCCGCGGCAATCAGGACGGGATCGAATGTCATATGGACGCTCCTTTTTCTCTCTTGAGCGGCACCGCAGTATTCGCCAGGCGTGTATCCTGAGGGTATCCTTTTCTCAGGAAGCACTGATGAAGGCTCGTGCCGTGCTGCCCTTATGCTGTGAACAGAATAGCATTTTATGCATCTTTTCGCAAGACGGATTTGAAAAAAAGCGTGCCGCTCGCTTGCGCACGTCAGGGCCCTGTGATACTATAAACATACGCAGCAACGAATATAAAAAACGAAGGGGGAAACAGACATGGCAAACACCGTCGGCCCGCTGATCAGGGAAGCGCGGGGAAAGAAAAATCTCAGCCAGGAGGCGCTTGCAGGACAGATCGAAGGCCTGAGCGCCACGGATCTCGGGAAGGCAGAGCGCGGGGAAAAGGAGCTTCCTCAGAGCGTCCTGCGTCAGATCGCAAAGCTCACGGGCGTGACGCAGAGCTCGCTGCTCAACGCCGCCAGGGAGAGCAGCTACGGCCCGGCCGTTAAAAAGCCCGCCGCAAAGAAAACCACCGCGAAAAAAGCCGCGGAGGAAGTGAAGAAGCCTGCCGCCAAAAAGGCCGCAGGCGAGACGAAAAAGCCAGCCGCCGCCAAAAACACGGTCGAGCTCAGCGCCGCGGAAAAAAAGCTTCTGGAGCTTTACCGCGCCGCGGACAGCGAGACGAAGAAAAAGGCCGTCGCCATACTCAAGGGAGAACAGACGGATGCCGGCAATCTCCTGGGCAGCCTTCTGGGAGGCGACCAGGCCGGCGGCGGTGACATCCTCGGCAGCATTCTCGATACCGCCATTGGGATGCTGGGCAAGAAATAAGCGGAAGAAATACTGTCCGCAGGCATGTTTCACGCCTGCGGACAGTATGCTTATGCAAGGTCCTCCCGCACCAGCAGCACAAAGCTGCTCTGCCCGCACTTTCGGCAGCGCAGGCTTCTGCCCCGGCCGCGCAGCATCAGCTCCACGGCCTTGCCCCGGCGGATATAGCGGCTCTCCGCGCCGCAGGTCCTGCAGCGGATGATGAACCTCGCCTGCGCCTGGCGAAGCTCCGCCGCCCTCCCCTTCTCCGGGGCGAGACGTTTGGGGCTGCAGCCCACCAGGCGGCACATGTCCCGCCAGACCCGGTCGTGCCCGTGCTTTTCACCGGGATGCAGAAGGTAGACCGCCGCATGGGCGTACTCATGGCGCACCGTGTCCCAGAACTGCTCGTCATCGTCCAGGATCAGGGCCGAGAGGGTGATGCGCAGCTTTCCCGTCCCCCGGCTCGGGGAGCGGAAGGAGCCGAGCTGCCGCACGGCCCGCTTTGAAATCTTCAGCTCGATCTTCGAGGTATCCACGCCCACGAGTCTGTCAAGCCGGTCATACTCCCGGCGCACTTCTTCCAGCGTGTGCATGCTTCACTCCTCCAGGCGGCAGCAGACCATGGCCAGCACGCCGCTTTCAAAGCGGATCTCCGCATCCCCGCGGAAGGCGTTCGACTGCCCGAGGGTGGTGGGATTGCGGAGGGTGATCCCCTCCGCCTCATACTTTGTCCCGCGGATCGTGAGGCCTTCGACCTTCTCCGTCAGCGCGAGCAGCGACAGACTCTGTCCCTCCCGCCGGGGGATACGGTACACGCCGGGGCGCAGGACGCGCAGGAAGGTGCATCCGTCCCCGGCCTCGGCCTCCATGCCGAGCGTCACGGCGTAGTGCAGCGTCTGGACATTCGACAGCAGGTGATCCAGCCGCCCGCCGAAGGCACAGCGCAGCGCCACGGCGTCAAAGCCGTTTTCCTTCGCCCAGCGCACGGCCAGCATGGTGTCCGTGTCGTCCTTCTCCACCGGGTAGCGCAGCACGGAAACCCCGTCCGGCAGCGCCGCCGTATAGGAATCGAAATCCCCCAGGATCAGATCCGGGACGATCCCCTCCCGCAGGCAGTGGGCATAGCCCCGGTCGCAGGCGAGGACGAACTCCCCCTCCCCCACCGGGCCGATGGGCGCGTAATCCCCGCCGGCAACAATCAGACAGCGTTTCATGTTCACAGGCCTCCGTTTTTTTCTTTGGCAGCACCGCACAATCCGCCTGCGGCATTGCCCTTTCCATTATCTATAGAAAACTACCACAGGCTTCCGGAATTTGCAAGACACGGACACTTGTTTTTGTATCAATTTAACAGATTAAAGGCGTGAAGTACGAGGCAAGTCCATCACTTCGCCGATTTCTCGAAAAAGCCTTGCGCAATCAGGAATTGAACGCTATAATAAAGGCAACACCGCACAATCCGCCTTCGGCATCTCCTGGAAAATTTGTGCCCTGATTTCGTCACTTTTTCTTGAGGTACACAAAGTACATCTGCGA
>CADARY010000004.1 GCA_902790375.1 Oscillospiraceae bacterium
CATATCCGATGGGGGATTTCTTATACTCGATGATCATTCTGAATCCATCTGGAATTTCTTCCAAAAAATGTGCAGACAAAGTATCCATCGTAAACCTGAAGTCACGACCTTCGTAATACTCCAGCACTCTCTTATGTGTCAGCCATTTAAACATGAGTGGAAGATCTGTTTCCGTAAAATCTCGGATTGTTATTTCATTTTTTTCTATTTTCACGTAATCCTCCCCGCAAACTGCGATTTTGCGTCATCCCGACAAACGGGAATTTGCGTATGAAATCAGTTTTTGCGAAGCTCCATATAAATCGAGCTCGGTGCTTCATCCTCAGAAACAAGATACTCCGGAAAGCCTCTGTGTTGAAATCCCAGCCTCTTATACAATGCAATCGCTTTCGAGTTTTCCGGATTCGGGTCGACCCAAACGATCTCTGCACCGTTTCGGAACGCTTCTTTGATTGCATGGGATAGCCCTGCCGTTGCAATGCCCCGTCCCCGTGCAAATCCAAACAGCTTTATGTCCAATGCGGCGCTTTTATGCTCTGTGTCGATCTCATAGAACGATTCCCCGCAGTATTTCCCATCTTCAAATATCGAATAGTGATTCAGAACAGGTCTGCTCGATTCGATCCAACGAAACCAGTCCTGCATTTCTTCATCTGTTTGATATAATCCATTCGGAAAACCGACGAACCGCATAACGTCTCCGTCTGCCCATAGCTTTTGAACATTATTGTTATCTATAATCGTTGTTTCTTTTACTTCAATCATTTCATGACCTCCGCAAACTCCGATTTATCTGTATGCTTACCAATCATCATCCAGCAGCGCAGACAGGCCCTCGGCCTCGTCTACTCAAAGCATTCTATCACAAAAAGAAAAGAACGGCAATTCTATCAAAATTACCGTTCTTTTATGGCGGAGATGGAGAGATTCGAACTCTCGAGGAGCTTTTGACCCCTACACGATTTCCAATCGTGCGCGCTCGACCAACTACGCGACATCTCCGTATTGCTCAAGTCAGCTTGCTTATTATAATGCGCCTTCCCGGCAAAGTCAAGAATTATTTTTCTGAATTTCATTTTTTCTCGGCATAAATGGGGACAACGGCGCAGACACTAAGGCTGCGGAGCAAGCAAGCGGTACAGAGGGAGGAGAAACACATGGAGATGAACAGGCAGGAATACAGCGATTACGTAGAGCAGCGCATGCCGCGCTCCAGGGCGGGACGGAACATGCTGCGCGCATTCCTGACAGGCGGGCTGATCTGCACGCTCGGGCAGGGACTCCTTGCGCTCTACACCCGCCTCGGCCTGGAGCCGGAGGCGGCCGGAACGGCAGGCTCGGTGACGCTGATTTTCCTCGGCGCATTGCTCACGGCTGCGGGCGTTTATGACAAAATCGCCAAATTCGGCGGAGCGGGCACGCTTGTACCCATCACCGGCTTTGCCAACGCCGTCGCGGCTCCGGCGCTGGAATTCAAGACCGAGGGGAAAATCACCGGCACGGCGGCAAAGATGTTCGTCATTTCCGGCCCCGTCATCGTCTACGGCGTGGCGGCCGGTGCGGTGTACGGTCTGCTCCTGTGGCTGGCGGGCCTGCTGTAGCGCTTTGACCGGTGACGGTTTTACAGAAAACGACGGAAATCGAAAGACTGTTCTTGCTAAATAAAAAGACTGTGTTATAATTATAAGGAGTTGGTATGCCTATTATATTTATGCCTGTTGAAAAGCCTGATCGTAAAACAGGCTGAAACGGTCATTATGAATACGCAGATTGTGCAGGAAGAACGGTGGAGCCTTGGAACGCGCATGGATACATATTCGCGGAATCGTACAGGGCGTGGGCTTCCGGCCCACTATCCACAAGCTGGTGAGGGAGTACGGCCTCACCGGGACGATCAAGAACACCTCCTCCGGCGTGGAGCTCGAGCTCGAAGGGGAGCGGGAAACACTCTCGCGCTTTGTGGAAGCGCTGCCGAAGCGCGCGCCGAAGCTCGCCGTGATCGAGGAGATCGAGGCTGCGTATACGAAAGAGCTCAGGGGCTTCACGGACTTTCAAATTCTTGACAGCAAGACCGAGGCGCTGCGCAATACGCTCATCTCGCCGGATCTGTGCATCTGCGACGACTGCCTGCGGGAGCTGAACGACCCCACAGACCGGCGCTGGCGCTATCCTTTCATCAACTGCACCAACTGCGGCCCCCGCTTCACCATCATCCGGGACCTGCCCTATGACCGGGCCAGAACCTCCATGTCGCCTTTCCCCATGTGCCCGGACTGTGAGCGGGAGTATCACAATATCGAAAGCCGGCGCTACCACGCCCAGCCGGACTGCTGCCCCGTCTGCGGGCCGGCGGTCTTTTATCTGGACGGGGCGGGTGAAAGACTCGCGGGCGACGCGATCGAGCTTGCGCGTCAGGCGCTGCTGGCCGGACAGATCGTCGCGGTCAAGGGCCTTGGCGGCATCCATCTGGCCTGCCGGGCGGACGAGCCGGAGATCGTACAGCGGCTTCGCCGCCGCAAGCAGCGGGACGAAAAGCCCTTTGCCCTCATGTGCCGGGACGCGGACTGCGCAGAGCGGATCTGTGCGGTGTCGAATAAAGAGAGGGAGCTTCTTGAGAGCGTTCGGCGGCCCATCGTACTGCTGAAAAAGAAAAGCCCGGGCCTCCTGCATATCAGCGAAAACGGCTTTGTGGGCGTGATGCTGCCCTATACGCCGCTGCATGCGCTCCTTTTCGGGGAGGATATCGACATGCTGGTCATGACCAGCGCAAATCTCTCCGACACCCCCATGATGACAGACAATGCCGAAGCCCTGCGGAATCTGCGCGGGATTGCGGACGGCTTTCTGCTCCACAACCGGGATATTCAGACCCGCTGCGACGATTCGCTCTGCTGGGCGCTGGACGGGAAGGAATACTTTGCCCGGCGTTCACGGGGCTATGTGCCCTTTCCGCTGCGCACAGGGCGGGAGCTTTCGCCCATCCTCGCCTGCGGGGCGGAACAGAAGGCGAGCTTCTGCCTCTCCCGCGGGGACTCCGTTTTTCCGAGTCAGCATATCGGCGACCTCAAAAATATGGAGACCTTCGATTGTTATACCCGGCAGATCCGGCATTTTGAACGGCTCTTTGACATAGTACCCAAGGCACTGGCGTGCGATCTGCACCCGGACTATCTCTCCACGGAATACGCGCTCGAGAGGGCGGCACAGGAGAGCATCCCCCTTGTTCGCGTGCAGCACCACCACGCCCATCTTGCCGCCTGCCTGGCGGATAATGCTGTTTCGGAAAAGGTCATTGGCCTCATCTGGGACGGCACCGGCCTCGGCAGCGACGGGACAAGCTGGGGCGCGGAGTGCCTGATCGGCGATTTCCACGGCTTTGAGCGCTTCGGCTCCATCCGCCCCATCCCCCTGATCGGCGGGGATCTGGCGACGAAGGAGACGGACCGCGCGGCATTCGCGCTGATGCGCGAGGCGGGTCTGGACACCGGCGGGATCGAAAATGCGCCGGTATATGAAGGCATGCTCCGCGCAAACCTCAACTGCCCGCTGTCCTCCGGGATGGGGCGGCTCTTCGACGGCGCGGCGGCGCTGCTCGGCATCAAGACCCGCTGCAGCTATGAGGGACAGGGCGCTGTCCTGCTGGAGGCTGCGGCAACGGCGGATGACGGCGTCTTTCCCGTTGTGCTGGACGGCAGCCCTCTGCGCTTTGACTGGCGGGAGATGATCCGCGCGCTGGTCGCGGCCCGCAATGCCGGGGAGGAGACCGGACGCCTCGCGGCGCGTTTTATGAATACGCTCATCGAGATGGCGGTACGGCAGTGCCAGGCTGCCCGGGAGAAGAGCGGGCTGAATACCGTGGCCCTCTCCGGCGGCAGCTTTCAGAATATGTTCATGATGGCGCGCCTCCCCGGAAGACTGGAGGCTGCGGGCTTTCGGGTGCTGCGGCACCGGCGCGTCTCCTGCAATGACGAGGGCCTTTCCCTCGGGCAGCTGATGATCGCCCAGGCTGCGATAGAATCAGGACAACTCCCTCGTGCGCTGCGCGCCAGCTCCCTCGGAGAGGGAGCCTGTAAGGAGAATTGATTTTTATGTGTCTTGCGATACCCCTGCAACTGATTGAGATAAACGGTAAAACGGCAGTCGGCGAGGCCATGGGCATGCGCCGTGAGATCCGGGTGGACTTTATCGAGAACCCGAAGATCGGCGATTATGTGATCGTCCATGCGGGCTTTGCCATCGAGCGCCTGCCCGAGCAGCGGGCCCTGGATGATCTGGAGGCTTGGGGAGAAGTGCGCGATGCCCTGGGATAAGGAACAAACAGCGGCGCTGCTGGACGAGATTCGCGCTCTTGCGCCGCGCGATCTGCGCCTGATGGAGGTCTGCGGTACCCACACCATGGCGATTGCCGAGGCCGGCATCAAGTCCATGCTCCCATCGCAGATCCGCCTGCTCTCCGGCCCTGGCTGCCCGGTCTGTGTCACACCGCCCCAGGTGATCGACGCGGTACTGGAACTTAGCATGGAGAAAAACGTGCTGCTTACAAGCTACGGCGACATGCTGCGCGTCCCCGGCAGCCGGGCGGGGGACAGCCTTCTCAGGCGCAAGGCGCTCGGCGCCCGGGTGGAGACGGTCTATTCCCCCGTGGACGCGGTGGAGCTTGCCCTGCAGAATCCGGACAAGCAGGTGGTTTTTCTCGGCGTCGGCTTTGAGACCACCGCCCCCGGTACCGCTGCGGCGGTACTCACGGCGAAGGAAAAGGGTGCGAAGAACTTCACGCTCTGGTCCATGCTCAAGCTGGTGGAGCCGGCGCTGCGGGCTCTGATCCGGATGGACGGTTTTCAGGTGGACGGCTTTCTCTGCCCGGGGCATGTGGCGACCATCATCGGCGCCCGGGGATTTGCCTTCCTGCCGGAGGAGTTCGGCCTTCCCGCCGTGGTGGCGGGCTTTGAGCCGGCGGATATTCTCCGTGCGGTGTACAGACTTGTAAAGCAGCTTCATGACCGGGAAGCGAAGCTTGAAAACGAATATACCCGCGCCGTATCCATGGCGGGAAACCGCCTTGCCAAACAGATCATGGCGGACTGCTTTGCCCCCCGCTTTGACGTCTGGCGCGGCCTCGGCGGGATCGAAAACAGCGGCCTCGGCCTGCGGGACTCTCTGCGGGAATGGGACGCCGAACGGCGCTTCGGCATTCATTATGCCGCCGCGGAGCCTCCGACGGCCTGCCGCTGCGGCGAGGTCATCACCGGCAGACTCCCGCCGGAGCGTTGCCCCCTGTTCGGCACACGCTGTACGCCCGAGGACCCGGTCGGGCCCTGCATGGTCTCCTCCGAGGGGGCTTGCGCCGCGGCGTGGAAGTACGCGGGGATCGTGTAAGGAAATGAGAGATATGGACGAAATCATCACCTTGGACTACGGCAGCGGGGGCAAGAAGACCGCCCGGCTGATCGAAGAGCTGCTGGTCCCGGCCTTCTCCAATCCCGCGCTGGATTCCCTCGGCGACGGAGCGATCCTGGAGGGGAGCGGGAAGCTGGTCTTCTCCACCGACAGCTTTGTGGTGGACCCGATCTTTTTCCCCGGCGGGGATATCGGCAAGCTCTCGGTCTGCGGCACGGTCAACGATCTGGCCGTCTGCGGGGCTGTCCCGCAGTATTTAAGCTGCGCCCTCATTCTGGAAGAGGGACTTCCCGTGGCGGAGCTGAAGCGCGTTGTGGACTCCATGAAGGCGGCTGCGGAGAAGGCGGGCGTCCGGATCGTCACCGGCGACACGAAGGTGGTCGAGAAGGGGAGAGGCGACAAGCTCTATATCAACACCGCCGGTATCGGTTTTTTGAAATATCCCGGTCTCAGCCCGCAGAAGCTCCGGGCGGGGGACGCGGTGCTGGTCTCCGGCACCGTGGGCGACCACGGCACGGCCGTCATGCTTGCGCGAAGCGGCATGATGCAGGGGGAGCTGCGCTCCGACTGCGCCGCGCTGAACGGCCTGTGCGAGGCGATCCTCTCCGCGTCGGCGAGAGTGCGTGTCCTGCGCGACCCCACCCGGGGCGGCGTTGCCACCACGCTCAATGAGTTTATCGAGGGGACCGGACTCGGCATTGTCCTGGAGGAGGAGAGGATCCCCGTCCGGCCCGAGGTGCGCGCCGCCTGCGGCATGCTGGGGCTTGAGCCGCTCTACTGCGCAAACGAGGGGAAGCTGCTCGCGGCGGTGGACCCGGCGGACGCCGGGCGCGTACTGGATGCCATGCACAAAACGGAGGAGGGACGCGACGCCTCGCTGATCGGCTTCGTGAGCGCGGACTATCCCGGCAGGCTCGTCATGCAGACGGCCTTCGGCGGAAAGCGCATCTTGCAGAAGCTCACGGGAGCGCAGCTTCCGCGTATATGCTGAGGCGCATGCCGAAGGTCGGCAGGGGTTTCCCGTGAAGGACAAACCCCTCGGTCATGGCCTCGCGGGAGGCCGGCCATGACAGTTCCCCTTACAGGGGAGCCAAAGATGTTTTTATTTACGGCAACACCGCACAATCCGCCTTCGGCATCTCCTGGAATATTTGTGTCCTGATTTCGTCACTTTTTCTTGAGGTACACAAAGTACATCTGCAAAAAAGTGCCTTTATCAGAACCCAAATTTTCTCAGGATCTGCTCTTGCCGAATTAAAAGAATTGACATTGCCAAAGACCAGGTTGTACCGATTGCAGAAAGGATGCGCAAGGCCGGCGTGTGGCTCACCATGATCCACGGCTTTCTCAACGAGGAGGGGCTGATGGATATCTCGTGGGACTACCAGGTCGAGCCGGTCATTGAGTCCTACCATGTGGTGGGCGAGATGACGCTCCCCTCCATCGGGGAGATTTACGACTGCGCGGCGACCTGGCCGGAGCGCGAGCTCAACGAGCTCTATGCCGTCGAGTTCGAGGGGCTGGATACCTCCAAGCGGCTCTTCCTGCCCGAGGACATGCTGGAGACCCAGGGCAAGGGCCAGATCATGGTCACGCCGCTGGAAGAGCTGCGCGCGAAGAATATCAAGAAGGAGGGATAAGATGAGCTATATCGTTCCCATCGGCCCCTACCATCCCGCTTTGGAGGAGCCCATCCATGCCAAGCTCTATACCGAGGGCGAGGTCATCAAGGATGCGGAGGTTTTTGTCGGCTATAATCACCGCGGCATCGAAAAGCTTGCCACAGAGCGCAATGCCATCCAGACCCTGGTGCTGGTGGAGCGCGTGTGCGGCATCTGCTCGCACTCCCATGCGCTGACCTATGCCATGTGCGTCGAGCAGATCAACGGCATCGAGGTCCCGAAGCGCGGCGAGTATATCCGCGTCATCACCGCCGAGCTTGAACGCCTGCACTCCCACCTGCTCTGGCTGGGCGTTGCCTGCCACATCATCGGCCATGACAGCATGTTCATGCACATCTGGGATGAGCGTGAGCTTGTGATGGATCTTCTGGAGGAGCTCAGCGGCAACCGCGTCAACTACGCCATGGTCACCATCGGCGGCTCCCGCCGCGATATCGACGACGAGCTGAAGGCGAAGCTGCTCCGGTCCCTGGACAAGCTCAAAGGCCCCATGGATCGTATCGTGGAGATCGCCCTCAACGACAAAACCATCGCCCTGCGCACCAAGGGTGTCGGCGTGCTGAAAAAGGAGGACGCTGTCCGCCTCGGCGCCATCGGCCCCCATGCGCGCGCCTCGGGCGTGAACGTGGATGTGCGCCGCGATTCGCCCTACTGCTCCTACGGAGACTTCAAGTTTGACATACCCGTGGTGGACAGCGGCGACGTTTTTGCCCGCGTGGTGGTTCGCGCGCTTGAGTGCTATGAGAGCATCAAGATCATCGAGCAGGCGCTCAATAACCTGCCCGCCACTCCCATCAATCTCGGCAACAAGCTCCTGAAGATCCAGAAGGGCGCTGCCGTCTGCCGCCATGAGGCGCCCAGAGGCCAGCTCACACAGATGGTCGTGGGCAACGGCGGCTTCAATAATTACCGCGTGAGCATCCATGTGCCGAGCTACAAGAATACCCCGACCATCCCGCATATGCTCCGGTGCAACAGCGTGGCCGACGCCGGCCTCATCATCGCCAGCATCGACCCCTGCTTCAGCTGCCTGGACCGCTGATGCACGAGCTTGGACTGACGCAAAGCTTGATCGACCTTGTGCAGAGAGAGGCGGAGCGCCAGGGCTTTCAAAGGACGCTGGAGATCCGCATGAAGCTCGGCGAATACTCCGATGTGGTCCCGGAATACATCGTCGATCTCTTCCCGCGCGCGGCAAAGGGCACCGCGGCAGAGGGGGCGCAGCTTCTCTTTGAGCGCGTTCCCGGTTGCTTCCGCTGTCCCGACTGCGGCTATGAGGGCTGGGTCGACAGGCGCGAGGCAAAGTGCCCCGGCTGCGGCGGCATCGCCCTGAAAATGACCGCCGGCCGCGAGTTTTTTGTCGAGAGCCTCAAGGTCGAATAGCATGCACTCCGTGGTGATCGAAAAATCAAATCGTATTGGAGGCAGCTTTGCCGCCTCAAATACACCTTAAGGCGAGCTGTGCGAGCCCTCTTGCCGACCAAACGCGGCGTGTCACGCACCGCCGCGTGCGATAAGCAAGAGTAATCTCAATTGCAAACGCAGTTTGCAATTGGAAAAATGAAAGGAGAGGTTTCACTTGCCCAAGAAAAAACTTCCCGCAGTGATAACCACCTTCTGCCTGTGCTTTGTTTTCTGGGTGCTCCTCACGTGGAGCTTTACAGCCCAGGAGCTGATCGCGGGCGCGGTGGTGAGCCTGGCGGTGGCTCTTTTCACGTATGACTTCTTCATCCATGAGGATGCGCTCTGGCTCCTGAAGCCCCAAAAGCTCGGCGCGCTGTTTGCCTATATCGGCATCTTCCTGACCGAGCTTGTGAAGGCGAACGTGGACGTTGCGAAGCGCTGCTTCGGCGGCTGCAAGGACATAAACCCCGGCATCGTGAAGGTTCCCGTGAACCTGAAGGGGGATTACGCCCAGGCCATGCTTGCTGACTCCATCACCCTCACCCCCGGCACCATCACCATGGACATTGCCGAGCAAGAGGGGCAGACCTACTACTACATCCATTGGATCGACGTGGCTGAGACCGACCGCGAAAAAGCGGGCGAAAGGATCAAGGGCCGCCTGGAAAAAGGAATCAGGAGGATTTGGCAATGATTGTTGAAATGCTTATCATGGCCGCGGTTTTTGCGTTTCTGGGCTTGCTGAACCTGTACCGCCTTGCCAAGGGCCCGAGCGCCGCTGACCGCATGGTGGCCGGCGACAGCATCGATGTGCTGATCTGCTGCGCGATGGTGCTCTATTCCCTCTATTCCGGCAGGGGCATCTATCTTGACATCGCCATCATCTGTGCCCTGCTCGGCATCGTGGATACGATGCTGGTCGGCCGTTACCTTGAGAAGAAGAGGTGGTTGGACAAATGAGAATCCTGATTGATATTCTGATGGTCGCGGGCTTTGTCTTTGCCCTGGCCGGCACCAAGGGCATCATCCAGATGCCCGACCCCTTCTGCCGCATGCAGGCCAGCACCTGCATCACCACCCTCGGCGCGCTCGGCGTGCTCCTGGCGGGGGCGCTGTATGCCTTTTTCGTGATGGGCAGCGTCAACACCGGCGTAAAGATCCTGGTGATCGGCCTGCTGATCCTTACCATCAACCCTGTCGGCGCACACGCCATTGCCAAGGGCGCCTACAGAAGCGGCATCCGTCCTGACAAAGAGATGGAAATCGACGATTACGGGAGGGATTTCCATGACTAATGTTGTTGCTCTTCTTGACATCCTGGCCGTCTGCGGCGTTGTGATCTCGGCGATCCTTGCCTGCCATACGGAAAAGCTTTTGAGCGCCGTGATTTCACTCGGCGTGACCGGCATCTTCTGCGCCGCCGCCTTTCTTGTGATGCATGCGCCCGACGTGGCTATTTCCGAGGCTGCCGTCGGTGCTGCGCTGACGCCGCTCGTGATGATCGTCGCCCTCAAGAAAATGAGAGGAGGGGATGACTGATGAAAAAATGGCTCACCTATGTCTCTCTCGGCCTGATCCTGTCCTTCTGCGTGTTTGCCACGTTCACGCTCAGCGGTATGGAGCGCAGCTATGAGGGCCAGGCAGCCCCGGTCCCGGTTTATGAGCTCCAGCAGAATCCCGAGAGCTATGACGACAGCTTTGCCTCCGGCGCAGCTGACGCCATCGTCCAGCAGAACCTGGACAAGACCCACGCCGTCAACGACGTGACAAGCATCGTCTTCGACTTCCGCGGTTACGATACCATGGGCGAGGCCTTCATCCTCGTCACCGCCATGACGGGCTGCGCCGTCATCCTCTTCAAGAAAACTGCCGGAAAGGAGGACGAAAACAATGAATGAAAAACCCGTTGTGAAGAATGTGATCGTCAAATGCGGCTGCGATATGATCCTGCCGCTGGCCTGCGTGTACATTCTCTATATCATCCTCCACGGCCATCTGTCCCCCGGCGGCGGCTTCCAGGGCGGCGTCCTGATCGTCGCGCTGGTGGCGCTGGTCTGCCTGGGCCACGGCTATCAGAAAACCATTGAGACCTTCAGCTATCATCTGCTGCACACGACCGAGGGCTATGCCTCCATCTTCTATGTGGCGCTTGGCCTTCTGGGGGTAGCGATGGGCGCGCACTTTGCAGAGAACGTGCTCTACAGGCAGGGCGCCATCGGCAGCCTCTACAGCGCCGGCACCATCTTCTGGATGAACGTGACCGTCGGCGTCAAGGTCATCACCGGCGTCGGCTCCATCTCGCTGCTCATGCTGAGTGTGCTGCGGGATACCGGGAAAGGAGAGGAATAAGATGATACAGTTTAATTACATCGCCGCCTTCTTCCTCATTGTTCTCGGCTTCTATACGATCGTCACCAAGTATAATCTCGTGAAGACCGTCATCGGCATGTCCGTCATGGACTACGGGGTGAACCTGCTGATCATCACCATCGGCTATACGCCCGGCGGCACTGCGCCGATCTTCACGGCAGGGGAGCTGACGCAGGCCAGCTACTTTGTCGATCCCATTCCCCAGGCCCTGACCCTCACGAGCATCGTCATCGGCGCCTGCGTCACGGCGATGTCCATGTCCCTCGTCATCCGCCTGCATGAGTCCTATGGGACGCTCGACACCAGAGAGATAAGGAGGCTGAGAGGATGAACCTTGCCAATATGACAGATTATCATCACTTCCCGATCTACGCGATCATGGTGCTCTTCCTCGGGGCCTTTGTCGTCTCCGTCGCCGGCACGAAGCCTTCCAGAAATCTCAAAAACCCCGCCGGGGCCCGCGCCTGGATCGCTCTCTGCGCCACCGGTCTGAGCCTCTTCTTCCTCGTCATGCTCATCAAGCCCGTCATGCTCAAGGGGGAGATCATCGCCTACTGGATGGGCTCCCGCGCCATTGCCGGCGGCTACGCCATCGGCATCGCCCTCGAGGTGGACGCGCTGAGTCTCTTCTTCGCGCTGCTGATCGCCACGGCGGTCTTTGTCTCCGCCATCTACTCCATCCGCTACATGGTGCATGACGACTGCGTGCCCCAGTATTATGTGCTCTACTGCCTGCTGGCAGGCGGCGTGCTGGGCCTGGTCCTCTCCGGCGATATCTTCAACATGTTCGTCATGGTGGAGATCCTGACCTTCGCGGCAGTCGCCCTCACCGCCTTCCGCACGAAGGTGTACGGCGCGCTGGAGGCGGCGTTCAAGTATCTGGTTGTGGGCTGCATGGGCTCCACCGCGATCCTGACCGGCACCATCATGCTCTATGCCCAGTACCACACCCTGAACCTTGCCCAGCTTGCCTCCCTGATCCCCGGCACGCTGAATAACGCCACGAAGCTGGCCTTTGCCTTCCTCTACATCGGCTTCTCCACCAAGGCCTTCATCGTGCCCTTCCACCCCCTGGCAGCGGATGCCCACGGCGCGGCGCCGGCCTCCATCTCGGTGCTCATTTCCGGCGTGCTCACCAAGTCCGGCATCTACGGCATCATCCGTCTGACCTATTTCCTGTTCCAGACGATGAACCTCGGCAGCATGCAGTTCATGCTGGTCTTCATCGGCAGCGTGTCCATGTTCGTCTGCGTCACGATGGCCCTTGCCCAGCATGACTTCAAGCGTCTGCTGGCCTACCACTCCATTTCCCAGATCGGCTATGTGCTGGCGGCGGTGGGCCTTTCCACCTCCCTCGGCATCTCGGCGGGCCTCTACCACGCGATGAACCACACGCTCTTCAAGGGCCTGCTGTTCCTCGCAGCCGGCGCTGTGCTGCACGAGACCGGCACCACCGACCTCGGCAAGCTCGGCGGCCTGTCGAAGAAGATGCCCCACACCACCGCCCTCTTCCTGATCGGCGCCTTCTCCATCAGCGGCGTGCCGCCCTTCAACGGCTTTGCCTCCAAGTGGATGATTTACCAGGCGAGCTATCAGAAAGCGGTGGAGACCAACAACATCGGCTTCCTGGCCGTCACGATCATTGCCCTTGTCACCTCCACGCTGACGCTTGCCTCCTTCGTCAAGGTCAGCCAGTCCGTCTTCTTCGGGCAGCTGCCCAGAGAGTATGAGAACGTGAAGGAAGTGCCCTTCGGCATGCGTCTTGCCATGGGCATCCTGGCCGTGCTCTGCATCCTCACCGGCATCTTCCCGAACACCGTCACCGGCGCTCTGACCCAGCCCGCGGCCAGGGCTGTGGCCGATGTGGGCGAATACATCACCGCCATGGGCTTTAAGTCCAATCTCCCCGTGCCGGAAGTGAGCTTTGTCCAGGCCGGCGTCTGGGAGCCCATCAACTGGCTGCTCATCCTCTGCATCGCCCTGCTTGCTCTGACCATCGTCGCCGTCGCCGGCAAATATGACCGCGTCAGCGAGAACGAGGGAGAGCAGGTCGATACCAAGTACCAGCTCTTCTACGGCGGTGAAAAGAACGTGTACTCCCAGGTGGGCGGCGGCGACCTCTTCTGGGGCTTCAAGCACAACTGGAGACACTACTTCGACTTCATGCACGATCTGCACAGCGGCATCGTCAACGACTACGCTCTCTGGGCGGTGGTCGCCCTGGCCCTCGCGATCGTCTACATGATGATCGTGCTCTAAGGAGGTGGGAAAGATGACTGCAAACATTTTCATCAACGGCCTTCAGTATCTGGGCTACATTCTCATTTTCCCGGGCTTCCTGTTCTGCTTTGTATGCGGCATGCTGCTCACCGGCATCGACCGCAAGCTCGTCGCCAGAATGCAGAAGCGTGTCGGCCCTCCCATTCTGCAGCCCTTCTATGATTTCTTCAAGCTCTGCGGAAAGGAGACCATCGTCCCTGCGGCGGCCTCCCGCACCACCTTCCTGATGACGCCGCTGGTCGGCCTTGCCGCGCTGGTCGTGATTCAGCTCTTCATCCCCATCCACGGCTTCAGCGCCTTCTCCGGCATGGCGGATATCATCGTCATCCTCTATCTGCTGCTGATCCCGGCTCTCGCCGCCATCCTCGGCGCGGCGGCCTCCGGCTCCCCCTATGCGGGCGTCGGTCTGAGCCGTGAGATGGTCACCATCATCTCCTGCGAGCTGCCGCTGGTGCTCGTCCTGCTGGCCGTGGCCAAGACTGTCGGCAATGCCATGGGAACGGGCCTGTGCTTCTCGATGAGCGACATTGCCGATTACCAGGTGCAGCATGGCAGCCTCATCACCAAGCTCAGCATGATCCCCGCGGCGATCGCCTTCGCCATGGTCATCCCCGGCGAGACCGGCAGCCACCCCTTCGACACGGCCGAGGCCGAGACCGAGATCTGCGAAGGCATGCATGCCGAATACAGCGGCGCGCCGCTGGCAGTCTTCAAGCTCAGCCACGCCATCAAGGTCCTCACGCTCACAAGCCTCTTCGTGGCGCTCTTCTTCGGCGGCATCGGCACCGGACTGGTGGCGCTGGACGGCGTGATCGTCTTCGCGCTCTGCGTGATCGCCACCGCCCTGTTCATCTCCTTTGTCCACGCGGTCACCGCCAGACTCAAGATCGAACAGGTATTCAAATACTACTGGACCGTCGTCTCCGGCCTTGCGCTTGTAAGCCTTGTGCTCGCGTGGTACGGTATGTAAGGAGGGAGCCCCTATGTTTCAAAAACTGATCGCGGAGAGCGCCGCAAAATCTCCCTGGCTGTTCCACATCAACAGCGGCTCCTGCAACGGCTGCGATATCGAGCTTGTTGCCGTCCTGACGCCGCGCTACGATGTGGAGCGCCTGGGCTTCAAGCTCGCGGGCAGCCCCCGCCAGGCGGACATCGTCGTCGTCACCGGCCCTGTCACCAAGCAGAGCCTCAACCGTGTGCTCAGCGCCATTTCCCAGGTGCCGGAGCCGAGGTGCATCGTCACCATGGGCTCCTGCCCGCAGTCGGGCAACGTCTTCAAGGGCAGCTACTCCGTCTGCGCGCCGCTGAGCCAGTATGTGCATGTGGACGTGGACATCGCCGGCTGCGCGCCGAAGCCCGAGGCCATCATCGACGGCCTTGCCAAGGCGACTGAAATACTCAAGGAGAAGAGGGGGCGGATGTAATGGATTTCCCGTTTATCAGAGAGGCTGTCGTGAAGCTCTTCAGCAAGCCGAGCTGCAATAACTACCCCTTTACGCCCCGTGAGGCGGCCCCCAATTACCGCGGACGCATCGTCTTTCACCCGGAGACCTGCATCAACTGCAACATGTGCGAGCGCGTGTGCGCCGGCGGGGCCATCACCCATACGAGCGTGAAGAATGAGGAGGGGGACGATGTCATCACCCGCAGCTTTGACCTCGGCTCCTGCACCTTCTGCAGCACGTGCGCCGACTTCTGCACACGCCACTCCATTGAGCTGACGCAGGACTACCACATGATCGGCATAGAGGAAGGCGACCTGATCGTCTCCGGCACCTTCATCAAGAAGAAGCCCGCGCCGAAACCTGCGCCCAAGCCCGCCGCCCCTGCGGCGGCAAAGGAGGAAACGGCTGCGCCTGCGGCCCCCGCCGTGAAGCCGCGCGGCGACGGCAAGCCGGCCCAGGACCCCGACAAGTGCGTCTACTGCACCATCTGCGCCCGCAAATGCCCGGGCGAAGCCCTGACCGTCGACCGCAAGGAGAAAATCTGGAAGCTGGACGAGGACAAGTGTGTCGCCTGCGGCACCTGCGCCGATGTCTGCCCGAAAAACGCGATCGTGATCTGATTGCCCATACAAAACAAGACACCCCTGACCGGTCGGTCAGGGGTGTTGTTATGTTTTCATGCCGGCTCATACGAGCGGCTGATTTCCTTTCCCTCGGCGTCGTATTCGACGTCCTCCATCAGGCTGGGGTCCACATGGCTGCGCTTTTTGATGACCATGCCCTCGCCCTGATTGTTGAAGACCCAGATCTTATAACCGGGATAGCTGGGATCGGGCTTGCGAAAGACGCTGGTTTTATTCAGACGGCAGAATTTGGCGCGCCCTTCGGGCGTATCCAGCAGGTCGCCGGGCCCGTTGTAGTAGAGCTCGTCCTTTACCGCGTCCTGTTTGAACTTTTCCCACTCCTCATCGGAGACCCTGTCCACATCCCTGGGGTCAAGCATCGCTCCGCCTCCTTTATTCCCGGATGAACATGAGGCCCACAGTCTGCGGCCCGCAGTGGGACGTCACGGTGCAGCCGGCCTTGCTCCTGTGGATCTCAGCCCCGGGAACGGTCTCGCGGACGAGGTCTGCAAGCTCCCGCATGGTTTCCTCCGGGATCTCGCCCGAGTCATAGACGAACACATGCCGGGGCCGGACCTCGGCAGACGCAAGGCGCTCGCTGACATACTGGCGGTAAACCGAAAGGATATTGCCGCGATACTTTTTGTATACGCCGAGCTTCCCGTCGCGCATCTCCAGCGCGGGCTTGAGGCGCAGCAGGTTTGCGCCAAGCGCGGTGACGCCGGAGCATCGCCCGCCCTTCCACATAAATTCCAGGGTGTTGAGCACAAAGCTGGTGTCCACCTTGCCGATCAGGCTGCTCAGATGCCCGGCAATCTCGGCGGCCGCCATGCCGCGGTCACGGCATTCGCAGCCCTCAATGGCCAGCAGGCCCAGACCGGTGCCGAGGGAGCGGCTGTCGATCACGTGGACGCCTTCCAGCTCCGAGGCGGCAATGCAGGCATTGTTGTAGGAGCTGGAGAGCTCGGAGCTGATATCCAGATGAACGATCTCAGCGCCTGCCTCCAGGATCGGCATGAAGAAGTCCGTAAACTGCTGGATGCCGGGGGCGGAGGTCTTCGGGAGTGTTCCGTCCTTATGGTAGCGGGCATAGATATCCGCCGCCGTGAAATCCACACCGTCCAGATAGCTGTCTTCTCCCAGCAGAATGGTCAGGGGGATGACACGGATATCGTAACGATCCTTCAACTCCTGTGAAAGATCGCAGGTACTGTCAGCCGTAATGACGACAGGTTTAGCCATAAGATCACTCCCATATGAGACTCTGAATTATAATAACACGCTTGGACATGTTACGCAATAGGGGAGACAAAAAACGACAGAACGCGGAGAACACTCTCTGTTACTTCCTCTTTTTATCCGGCGCGAGCTCATAGGAATAGGCCAGCACCACACCGGCCAGCAGGAAGAAGCAGAGCTCCCGGAAATCGGTAAGCGCGCGCTCGTCCGCCGAAGCGGTAAAGATCACGGTCTCCAGCATGCCGTAGACCAGAATGCCGCTGACTGGCAGGGTAAGGGATTTGACGGCAAATGTCGCGTCGGGGTGTTCGGAGAAGAAGAGGCGGATCATGCGCCGCACCAGCAGCACACTGAAGGCCAATACCAGCAGAAAGCCGATCAGCCCCGTCAGCATCAGCACCTGCAGCAGGTAGTTGTGCATGTGCCAGAAGGAGCCGTTCTCAGCGCTGATCTGGTAGCGGTGCGGCCCGTCCATGACCTTGGAATTGTATTTGCCGATCAGCAGGCGCAGCGGCTCGTCCCGGATGGCGGGGATCGCCGCGGCCCACACGCCGAAGCGTGCCGAGCCGTTGGAGACGCTCTCCTTCAGATCGCGGCTGTCATCGAAGTTCGCCCCGTCCCCGTTCAGATAAGCGGGGTCGATGAACTGGTCGGAGGTGCGCTCGATCTGCACGTCCATTGCGTCGTAGATCTTCCCTGTCGCGGTACGCAGCCACTCATAGCTCTTAAAGCACAGGAGCATGGAGAGGGCTGCGAGCACGGCGATCAGCACAACGCGCAGGGTCCTGTTCCCGGCGGGCAGATACCGCATGCCGAGCAGGATCGCAAGCATAGCGGCGTTCACGCTCGCGGCGAGCATGACGCTTCTTGTCATGGTGAAGGCGACGGCGAGATGGAATACAAACAGGGCGATGCAGATCGGGATACGCCAGAGCTTGTTTTTGCAGCGGAAGAACTCATAGACCATCATGCAGCCTGCGATGTAAAACCACACGGCGGAGATGGTGCGCGTGGTCTCCCAGGCGACGATGCGCACATAGCTGTTGCCGTAGGCGGCGTTATCCAGACCGAAGACCACATGCTCCGGCGGGATGTAGAAGTAGACGCCGAAGATGCAGGCATAGAGGCTGACAAGAGCGGTGACAAAGTAGAAGGCGCCGCTGATGCCGATCACGATATCCAGCATCACGCGCCGCTCCTTCTCCTCCAGCAGCAGGCCCACCGGCAGGATCACACAGCAGAGGACGCGGCTGATGACCAGGTCCAGATCGTTTTGCAGATAGTAGTCGGTATTGAAGATCCGCGTCAGGAAAACCCAGATCGTATAGTAGATGACCAGCTTGATCTCCAGCACCCCGTCCATCCTTGCGCGGAAAAAATAGATCGCGGCAAAGGCGATGATGAAGGTCTTGCCGTAGGAGGCATAGAGATCCGCCCAGCGCAGCGGCGCGACGGGACAGACCATATAAAACAGCACCATCGCGCCGGCACAGAAGCCGAGAAATCTGCGCCAGCGGATATCGCTCCATTCGCTTTTAAGCATCTGCATGTCAAAACACTCCGAAATTATGAGATCATATTATTGTATCACAGCGTTAAAATTGATGCAAGCCGAAGCCTCATGGATTTGGCAGGGCGGTGGCAAAGTAGAAAATGTCGCTCATTTCCCGTTCCGCGCCGAACTGCACGGGGTTGATAAGCTGCCCGCCGATGAGGATGCTGCCGGTCTGCCCGCCGTCGAGCGTGTAGGCGTTCTGACAGCCGTGGGCGATCATCGAGTCCGCCGCCTGCCGCAGAGTGACATAGACGTAGTGGTCGGGGGATTCGCAGTTGATGGTCATCAGCAGGTAGTGGCGCTCCCCAAGCTGGCCCACGGCGCAGCGGGCATAGGTGTCCCGCACCTCTCCGAGGGGATAGTCGTAGGGGGTCACGTCCTCCCCGTGGTCGATCAGCACCGGGCCGAAGCTCAGGGAGAACGGAATGCGGTTTTCGTCAAGGAAACGCTGGGCTTCCTCCTCGCTCTCAAAGCGGTCTTCGTAGATGAAGAGCATGTCGCCGTTTTCCGTGAAAAAGCAGCTCTGTCCGTCATGGAGGTTTGCGCGCATGAGCTGTCCGTCGTAGACATACAGGCCGTAGTCAGGACGGCCGCTGTTGTAAAAGTCGCCGCTGCCCGCGACGACCGCGTTGGTCTGCGCGGCAAAGTCGCTGGGGTAATAATATTGCAGGGTGCCGAAGGTGTCGTCGGCAAGCTTGCGGCGCAGCTGACTGGCGTCTGCGATGATGACCTCCGCAAAGGTGCCGACGGCGCCGTGCTCGTCGTTTTGCCACACGAGGGCGAGAATGGTCTCGTCCAGATAGTAATAGATGGGCCTGCCCAGCATGTCGCGCCCGGGATCAAAGTCCAGCCTCTGTCCGGCGATCAGACGCCTGGCCGTCTCGGTTTCCAGCAGGGCCGCGATTTCATCGGGATCTGTCGTCTCCCCGTAGCAGCTCGGGTCCGGTACCGGGCTCGGCGCGTTGCGGGCGATGGCGTAGTGCAGGCGCACCGGCTGCAGTGCGGCGACAGCCTCGGCATAGCCCGGGCGGCGGAGGAGCGCGGGGGTGATGGCGGCATAGAGGCTGTCGGCATCCTCCGGGACCCATTCGCCCCGCACAAAACGCAGGGAGACCGGGAGGCGCCTGCTCGCGCAGTAGTCCTGCGCGTGGGAAAGCCGCGCCTCCATCGCCTCGGCGTAAAGCGCTTCGCACAGCGCGGGCCGGATCGTACCGTCCGCCTCATAGAGCTCGGCGCTGCGTTTCGCCCCGGCAGCGCGCTTTTCCAGCAGGGCCTGCATGTCGCCGGCAAGTCCCTCTGCCAGGAGCGCCGTGTCCAGCGCCGTGACGTTCACGCTCCCCTCGGCGTTCAAAAAGCCCTGGCTGAAGGCGCCGTACTCCAGGGAGAAGCAGCGCACGGCGGCCTGCGCGATCGAGGCATCGACACCGGAGAGAGTTTCGTTTTCGACCGGGATTTGTCCCGCAAGCTGCGCGCTCAGCGCCCGGGCCGGGTCGCCCTTCGGCCGCAACAGGGCAAGCCCCAGCGCGACCAGGATCAGCAGGAGCAGCAGAATGACGGAGAAGACAGAGACTTTGCGTTTTTTCTTTTGACGGGACATGGACGGCCTCCTGTGCAAACAATGGATATCCCCATTCTACACGGGGCGGCAGGGAGCGTCAAGCAAAATGCTTGCAAATTCGGGTCCGGCAGGGTAGTATAGAGCCAAAAGGGGGGAAGCGCGTATGCTTTTTGACACCCATGCGCATTATGATGACGCTGCCTTTGACACTGACCGGGATGCGCTTCTGGAGGCGCTGCCCGCATCGGGCGTAGGCCTTGTGATCGACCCGGGCTGTGACGTGAAGAGCAGTGAACGCGCGCTCATGCTCGCTGCGCAATGGCCCCATGTTTATGCCGCCGTCGGCATCCATCCGGAGGAGCTGGGCGGCATGGCGGAGGGCGACCTGGAGCGCATCGAGGCGCTCTGCACACAGGACAAATGCGTCGCCATCGGGGAGATCGGCCTGGATTATTACTGGGACGATACCCGTAAGGAGGAGCAGAAGGCGCTTTTCATCCGGCAGATCGAGCTTGCGCTGCAAAAGGAGCTGCCGGTCATCGTCCACGACCGGGAGGCGCACGGAGACTGTCTGGACATCGTGCGGCGCTACCGGGAGCTGCGGGGCGTATTCCACTGCTATTCCGGCTCTGCCGAGATGGCGGAGGAGCTTTTAAGGCGCGGCTGGTATCTGGGCTTTGACGGACCCGTCACCTACAAAAATGCCCGCAAGACACTGGAGGTGCTGGCGGTCTGCCCTCTGGACCGGCTTCTGATCGAGACGGACAGCCCCTATTTAAGCCCTGTGCCGCAGAGAGGAAAGCGCAACGACTCCCGCAATCTCTCTTATATCGTGGAAAGGATCGCCGAAATCAAGGGCTGCTCGTCGCAGGAGGTGGAAGCGGCTGCCCTGAAAAACGGGCGACGATTGTTCAAAATATAAGAAAAACCGCTGCTTTTCGACACAAAAGCACTGGAACTTCGGGAAAAATGCGAATTGACCGAAAGAGCCGGCGCATGGTAAGATACCATTATATTAAAGTGAGAAAAGCTTATCAACAAGGGAGAAAATAATGGGAATTTCCAATGTCATCACACTGCTCGGCGGCGTGGCGTTGTTCCTGTTCGGCATGTCGCTGATGGGAGACGGGCTGAAAAAGGTCGCCGGCAGCAAGCTGGAGATCGTGCTCTATAAGCTCTCCGGCACGCCGCTGCGGGGAATGCTCCTCGGCGCGGGTGTTACGGCGATCATCCAGTCCTCCTCCGCCACTTCCGTCATGGTGGTCGGCTTTGTCAACTCCGGCATGATGAAGGTCCGGCAGGCCATCGCGGTCATCATGGGCGCCATCGTCGGCACCAGCATCACCGGCTGGATCATCTGTCTTTCCTATGTGGAGGGCAGCGGCAATCTGGTCTCGCTCCTCTCCACCTCCAGCATCAGCGGCATCGTTGCGATCATCGGCATTGTGCTGCGCATGTTCTCCAAGAAGCAGAGCAGGCGCCATGTCGGCGACATCCTGCTGGGCTTTGCGGTGCTGATGTTCGGCATGCAGTCCATGAGCGGGGCAGTGGCTCCTCTCAAGGACAGCCCCGCCTTCATCCGTTTCATGACCGCCTTTTCAAATCCGCTGCTCGGCATCCTGGTCGGCGCAGTCTTCACTGCCATTTTGCAGAGTGCCTCCGCTGCTGTCGGTATCCTGCAGGCCCTCTCCGTGACCGGTGCCATCGGATTTGCGGAGGGCTTCCCGATCCTGCTCGGCATCAGTATCGGCGCTGCGGTGCCGGTCCTGCTCTCGGCGCTCGGCGCCCGGACCGACGGCCGCCGCACAGCCTGGGCCTATCTCGTGATCCAGACTCTGGGCGCAATCTTCTGCGCCACGGTCTATTACGTCGCCGACGCCATCTTCGACTTTCCGATCAAGCACATGGTCATGAATCCCTTCAATATCGCGGCGGTCAACACGATCTACCGTGTGATCTGCGCGGTGGTGCTGCTGCCCTTCATCGGGACCATTGAGAAGATCCTCAACACCCTGATCAAGGAGAGCAATGAGGAGCGGGAGGCCAACGCCGATTTCGACCGTCTGGACGAACGCTTTCTCAAGCACCCGGCCCTCGCTGTGGAACAGTGCCGCATGACCATCGACGCCATGGCGAGAAAAGCCCACGAGAACATCAACGACGCTATGCTCCTTCTCTATGATTATAAAGAGGAGCTGGCCAAGAAGGTGGAGCAGGATGAGGATCTGGTAGACCGCTATGAGGACAAGATCGGCACCTATCTCATGAAGCTCAATCAATCCGAGCTCAGCCCCAGCCAGAACGAGCGGGTTTCGGAATATCTGCACACCCTCAGTGATTTTGAACGCATCAGCGACCATGCCATGAACATCCGGCAGGTAGCCCAGGAGAAGCACGAGAAGAAGATCACCTTCTCTGAGAGCGGCGATCATGAGATCAATGTACTGACCAGCGCCGTGAGCGAGATCCTGGATCTGTCCTTCTCTGCGTTTATAGAGGAGGATCTGGAGCGTGCCTATAAGGTCGAGCCGCTGGAGGAGCTGATCGACGTGCTGTGTGACGAGCTGAAGCTGCGCCATATCGACCGCCTGCAGAAGGGCATCTGCTCGCTGCAGATCGGCTTCGTGTTCAACGATCTGCTGACCAATTTTGAGCGCGTGGCGGACCACTGCTCCAACATCGCCGTGGCCATGATCGAACTGAACAAGGACGAGTTCAAAACCCACGACTATATCATCAATCTGAAAGAGCTGCGTTCCCACAATTTTGACAAGTTCTATGCACAGTACGCCGAAAAGTACAAGGTGTAAACGATTGGAAGGCTCAATAAGCGCCCATCAAAAAAGCGAGGGCGCGCTGCAAAACGGCATTTTGCAGCGCGCCCTCTTTCTGCGCCGGGGATCGTTTCCGATCTCCGGATCTGTTTTGTGCGCGGGTTCAGAGCAGCGCGAGATAGAGCGCCGCATCGGAGCTTTCCTTGTAGGGCTTGGTCCAGAAGATGCCGACCAGGCCTAAGGTCAAGACGCTCAGCAGGTACCAGCCGATAAAGGACAGGTCATAGAGAAACACGCTCCACTTGTGACCGTTCATCATCTCGCTGGAGCATTTGATGATCTCCATGGGGGACATATCCGGATGCTCGGCGAGGATGTAGGGGACCATGCGATAGGAATAAACCTTGATGAAGAACGGCACGAGCAGCAGCAGAGCCCATAAGAAGAGCAGCAGATCCGTCAGAAGCAGGGTGATGAAGGTCTTGCCGTATTTGCGGAAGCCTGTTCCGATGGCGTGGAGCCCGGCAGGGGGTTCCTCCACATTCTCAACAAAGAACTCACGGCAGCCGACCTTCAGGGGATTGAAGACAAAGATCCTCAGAAGGAAGCTGACGAGAAGAACCAGGGAGATTCCGCTCAGGATCGCCAGGGCAAGATGCACCTGCTGCTCCTGGGGAAGGGAATTGAACTGCTGCTGGAGCGCGGCGGTGGCCTGATCGGCGCTGTCGGCGGTATTGACCGTATTGCTGGCGTTGGAGGCCGCTTGCGCGCCGCTGCCGTAGAGCAGCGACAGCAGAATACCCACCAGTACGCACTTCCAGTAATTGGCCTTAAAGGCGGCTTTTCCCTGTGCTTTGATTTCATCTCTTGTCCACATTTTCTTTCTCCTCCTTTTCAAAAAACTGAAACGGGCGCAAGCCCGTATCGGGAAAGGAAGCCGGTCTATAGAGCTGCTTCCTTTGCACATTTTACCAGCAGGACGGTCCTCTTGTCAACAAAACAGCGAACTGAATACACGGTTGTTTGCTCCATGAAAATACCCGCAGGGCATTTTTGCGAAACGACCGTGCTGAATACGATTTGCTCTATTGACCGGACGCCCTCTTTGCGGTATGCTGGAGCAACGCGCAGTCCTGCCCGCAATATAAAAGATAGGAATGACTCTGCCAGAATCATGAAAAAGCAAGTGTTATGGAGCAACAGGCAAAAGCTCATCTGGGGCCTGTGCCTGATTGCCGCCTGGTGCCTGATCGGCTTGATCCTCTATAAGAGCAACGGAAACCTGACTGTTGAGCAGCTGGTGAACTACCGGCCGAAAAACCCTGTCGTCGCAGCGCTTGCGATGCTGGGCCTGTTTCTGCTCAAAAGCGTGGATTTCATTATGTATTCCGGCGTACTCTATGCCGCAAGCGGCATCCTGTTTCCGCTGCCGGCGGCAATCGCCCTGAACATCGTGGGCGCTGCCATCATGGTGACGCCGGTCTACTTTATCGGCAGGTCGCTCGGCGCGCCGGTTTTGGAGGCGCTGAAAAGGAAGTATCCCAAGCTCAACGACTTCGTGAGTCAGCCGATCGGAGGCGAGCTGATGCTGTCTCTGCTGCTGCGCTCCGTGGGCCTTTCCCTGCATGTGGGAAGCCTGTATCTCGGCGCGGCGCAGGTCTGCTTCGACAGGTATCTGCTGGGCTCGGTGCTGGGGCTTCTGCCGATGATTATCACCGATACGGTCATGGGGACAAGCGTCCATGACCCGAAATCACCGGCCTTTGTGATCGCGCTGGCGGCAAAGCTGAGCATTTCCGCGCTGTCGCTGCTGATCGCCCTGATCCTTCGGAAGCGGGGCCGGCAGAAGACAGCACAGACAGACGAAGCGGACCGGGCGGCAGCGCCGCAGGACACGGAAAAAATAGCAAAGAATACATAATACAGTTTACATAAAACATATAACCGGACTGCCGAATGTGAGGATTTCCTTTTAAATTTTCTTAAAATTGGCAGTCTCCCCGTTGACAATCATTTTGTAAATGATATGATACAAACAGATCGGAAGCATGTGCAGCCCCGGCCGCAGGGCAGGGAAGAGCTCCCGTGCGATCAACCGAAAGGAGAACTGTATATGAACGTGTCAAAAATGAAGCGACTTCTCTCTTGCCTGCTTGCGTTGACCATGCTGGCCTCCATTGCCTTTGCCGGCTCCGTCGCCGCATATGCCGATGATATCCACACGGTTACCATGGAGCCGACCGACATTGACAAACAGCTGGATTACATTCATTCTCAGATCGGCAGCCTCATGCAGGACAGCAGCAAGAACACCTGGTATTACACTGTGACCGACCTTGACCACGACGGGAATCTTGAGTTTATCGCTGCTTCTCTCCACCCGGCCGACCGCTCCACCAACCTGCGCGTCTGGGAGGTCAGCGATGATAGAAGCAAGATGAACGAGTGCAAGCTCAACAAGGACGAGGATGAGTCCTTCCCCGACATCATGACCGACAGTGCCGATACCTTCCACAACCAGGCCAGCGATACCTGGAACTATCTGTTCTATGACAACATCATCCGCTCCGACTCGGACGTTTACACCATCAAGACTGCCGTCAAGCTGGACGACGGCGTTATCAGCTATGTGCCCTACGCCATTGAGCATACGGAGATCGTCAACGGCCAGCGCAATGTCTCCCACATGGACAACAACGGCGCCACCATCTCCGGAGAGCAGTACAATGCAGCCGGCACCAATGCCTTCGTCGGCAACGACCGCAGCAGCACCAGCTTTGAGTGGCTGAAGGCCGATGAGACGGACAATCTCACCCGCCTGACCGACAGCTTTGCCGTCTTCATGAACCAGAAGGCCCCGACCAGGACCTTCCCGGTCCCGAAGCCCGCGATCCTCCAGCAGCCCGCTGCCACGCCCACGCCCTCTGCCGCGCCTGCACCCGCTGCCACGCCGGCCCCCGCGGCTACCGTCTATCTGACCATTACCAAGAACCCCACCAACGAGAACAGAAAGCAGGGCGACACGGCCTACTTTGTCTCCTGCGCCAACGCCTATGAATCTCTGACCTGGACCTTCGTCTCTCCTGACGGCGGTGAATACACCCCCCAGAGCTTTGCCTACATGTTCGCCGATGCCTCTGTCGGCGGTCAGAACAGCACCACGCTCAGCATCGGCAACGTCGCCCCGGATATGAGCGGCTGGGGCGCCTACTGCACCTTCTATTACAAGGGACAGACCGCGCGTACCACCACTGCCTATCTCTCCGTTGCCGCCAAGCAGAGCCCGAAGGCACCCAGCGGCACCTATGACGGCACGGTTACCTCCTGGAACTACAGCAGCGTGACGGTCAACGTGGCCGGCCAGGTCACAGTCACGATCCCCTTCTCGCTCTGCGATATCGACGGTGATCTCTACTACGGCGCCTACGCAAGCGTTTACTGGGACGGCAGCAGCGTGACCTACTGCCGCATCTCCGGCAACAGACCCGTTGAGCCGATCTACGGCTCCATGAACGGTACGGCCAGCGAGGGCGGCGGCGGATATGCCATCAACCTCAATAACGGCACCCAGGTCTATGTAGACAGCTGGAAGTGCAATGTCTCCGGCAGATTCTACGACGGCGCCTCCTGCGTGGTCTACTACCAGAACTATCCCAGCTCCGAGAATATCTACAGCGTGGATATCTACGGCAGCGATGAACCCATCGTCGGGCCGGTCTACGGCACCATGAGCGGCTCGGCCCACGAGGGCGGCGGCGGATACGCCATCGACCTCTCCAACGGCACGCAGGTCTACGTGGACAGCTGGAAGTGCAATGTCTCCGGCAGATTCTACGACGGCGCTTCCTGCACGGTCTACTACCAGAACTATCCCAGCTCTGACAATATCTACAGTGTGGACATCTACGGTTCCGATGATTGGTATGTGGATGAGCCTGTGTTCATGAATCCCTATGACAATCCCCTTTACAATCCCGTTGCGGACGAGCACAACCGTATCACCTGCCCGAACTGCGGCAACCATTTCTCCATGGGCGACGTTTCCTGCCCCGTCTGCGGCTGGGCACCCTGACGACAGTGTGACAGTAGTGTGACAAAAGCTGTGCTATACTTCAGACACAATCAAAAATGAAACGGAGGAGACTACAATGACACTGAATAAAATGGCAATCGACGATGATCAGCTCGAACTCGTAAGCGGCGGCTCCAAGATCCCCTACATCGTGAAGGCGGGCGACACCATTAATTCCATCGCAACGGACACCGGCTGCACGGTCGAGCAGCTCATGGCCTGGAATCACATCAAAAACCCCAACATGCTGACCGCCGGTCAGGTACTCAAAATCAAGTACTGACGGCAGGACATCCGGACAGCCCGGCCAGCCGATGCGCTGACCGGGCCGTCCAAAGCAGACCCAAACCAACAGCGCTCCATTTGACCTCAGTAAACCCTGTAGACAAATGGAGCGCTGTTTTTATGATAGTGCGCCGGAGGAATAAAAATGGCGGCAAAATCAGAATTTGAAAAGTACCTTGCGCAAAAGCTGAAGGAAGACGAGGGCAGGCTGGTGCCCGTCAAGGCGAGCGCCAGGGAACGGCTGCTCGTCAAAAAGGCAGATATCAAAAAGCTGCATCCCAACCCGGAGGATGAGTTCTGCGATCCCGCGATCGGCCCCAATGACAGGATCATCTCTGATTACGTACAGAAGATCCGCAACAGCGCCACACAGAATATGGAACCCTGGGAGGAGCCGATCATTGTCGAGAAGGTCCATCCGGACGGCTACAGGATCCTCAACGGGCATCACAGATGGGCGGCGGCACTCAAGACCGGCTGCAATCCGGTGAAAATCTCCATCGTCAACCTGACGCAGGCGACGGATATTGAGCGCATGATCCGCAGCTCCAAGCATGACAGGCGCGTCACCCTGGATCTGGACGAGCTGGTCTTCTGCGGCGAGGGCTCCGGCGTGCCGCTGGAGAAGGCCCTGCCCTTCCCGGCCAACAGGATCTACAAGGAGCGGATGCGTCTGGGGATCCCGGCCCTGCTGCACTTTCTGGGAGAACAGGGCTATGATATCTGGGTATACAGTGTGCGCTATTATTCAATTGAATATATCCGGCATTATTTCCGCCGCTACAGCGTGAAGGTGGACGGTATCGTCACCGGCGCCGGACGCAGGATGTCGAAGGAAAGAAACGAGCTTGCCAAGCGGACGGAAAAAATGATCGCCGATCAGTATGGAGAGACGCTGCACATCGACAGGGATCTCGTCCTGCAAACGGTGCGTGACACCAGGTCTTTTGCGGAATACCCCGTGGAGGCGGAGCCTGCGGCATGGTCCGGCGCAGTGATAGAGATCATCAAGCGGCTGAACAGGGGAGAAAAGGAAACATGAGGATATCCTTCGATCTGGATGAGGTGCTTTTTGTATCACCGGCGACACATAAGACGGAAGCGGTCCTGCCCTTTCCGCTCAACCGGATCTACAAGGAGCGGCTGCGCCTCGGCGCCCCTGACCTGATCCGGGAGCTGCAAAAAAACGGGGATCAGGTATGGGTGTATACCTCCTCCTTTCGCTCCGAGAAATACATCCGGGGGCTTTTTCGCTGCTATGGCGTGAAGCTCGACGGCATCGTCAACGGTCAGCGGCATCTGCGGGAGGTCCAGCGCGACCACAGCGAGACTCTGCCGCAGAAGCTTCCCAATCATTACAGGATCTCTCTGCACATTGATGATGAGGAAATCATATGCGTCAACGGCAGACAATACGGATATGAGGTCTATCGTCTGGATGCTCAGGATGACGACTGGAAGGAAAAAATCATCGCACGGACAGATCAGATCCGCAGGCGGGAAGCCGAAAGAGAAGCAACAAAATGAGGAAAACCTCCTGTACGGTTCAGGAGGTTTTTCTTTGCTCGTTTATGGAAGCAGGGGAGCGTCACGACTGGGACGCAGGCGCGCCCCGTTCGATACAGAAGCCGTTCAGCACCCGTTTTTTCATGCCCTCCACATCCAGCACACCCAGGGCAAAGCCCTTGCGCACCAGCTCTCCGGGCACATACTCGTCATACTTTTCAAATACCGGGACCTCATTGGCGTACACGAGCTCCAGGGGATCGAAGTCCCTGGCGGCTTCCTCCGCCGTGATGCGATAGAAGTCCTGCTCGCTGACCTTCATCGTAAATTGCAGGTAATAGGGTCTCGAAGGACTCAGCCCCCGCAGACCGAGGCGCTCGGCACAGCGGAGCTTCAGAAAGCGCTCCAGCGCGAGAAAGGCGAAGCTCCCAAGCCAGGGGAACAGCGCCCACATATTGCCGCCCAGATGGATCAGTGGCCGCCCGGCCATGCCGGCCTTCTCAAAGAGGCCCCGCGCCTCCTGCATGCGGCACACCGCGTGGGGCATGAGGTAGGGGTAGGCCTTCCGCTCTGCAAGGACGGCGTACATGCGCTCAAGAATACGGGTGTGGATATCGCCCGCCACATCGCCGAAATAGGCCGGGATGCTCCCCTTGACCAGCGTGCAGTAGACGTCGCGCTTCTGGTGATCCACCTCCTCCACGACCCAGACCCGGCCGGCGATGGCGATCTTGTCCCCGACGGGAGGGGGCTTGACAATGGTGCCCAGCTCCTCGGATCCTGCGCGCACGGAGTATTCGATGTTCTCCTGAAAGACTGCATAGAACTTGTAGTTGTTCACGACACGCTCGCCCGCAAGGCCCAGGATGAGCCCGCCGTTTTCCGTGCGCTCGATGTGGCCGATGTCCAGCAGATGCCGCAGCAGAAGCCTGTAGTCCTCCGGCGTGACGCGGTGAAAGCAATTGAGCGGCAGAACCCGGGAGGCAAGCTCTCCCGCCGTCATCTCTCCGCAGGAGGCAAGCGTGCTCATGGTCTGGTGGTAGAGAAGGCTGTAGGGCAGACGCTCTGTCCGCGGCGGCTCCACAAAGCGCTCCTCAATATAGAGCTGAACAAGCGCAATGCCCTGCACCAGATACCAGGGGATCATATCCGGCAGCATAGCCCGGGCCTCCGGGTGCTCCTCCCGCATGACGAACCACATCTCACACGGATCGCCGCGCCGGCCTGTGCGGCCCATGCGCTGCAGGAAGCCGGACACGGTGAAGGGGGCGTCGATCTGAAAGGCGCGCTCGAGCCTGCCGATATCGATGCCGAGCTCCAGCGTGGCGGTGGCGCACACGGACAGCAGGGAATCGTCGTCCTTCATTTCCTCCTCCGCGCTCTCCCGGTACGAGGCGGAGAGATTGCCGTGATGGATCAGAAAGCGGTCCGGCTCATGCTGGACCTCGCAGTACTGCCGAAGCTGCTGGCAGACGGCCTCACACTCCTCGCGGGAGTTTGTGAACACGAGGCACTTTTTCCCGCGCGTATGCTCAAAGATATAGCCGATGCCGGGATCTGCCGCCTTCGGCGCGGTGTCGGTCGGCTCCTCCAGAAGGGGCGATTCGCTCAGGGGTGTCTGCCCGGCGTCCGCCTGAGGCTCGGTGTTGAAAAAATGCTCCATGCTCAGCCGCCAGACCTCCCGCCCGCCGTCAAAGCGGGGGATGACCGTGCCCCTGCCGCTGCCAGCGGCGAGAAAGCGCCCTGCGGCCTCGGGATTTCCGATGGTGGCGGAAAGGCCGATCCGCCGGGGCCTGCAGCCCGCCAGCCTGCACAGACGCTCAATGAGGCAGAAGGTCTGCATGCCCCGGTCCCCGCGCAGCAGGGAGTGGATCTCGTCGATGACGATAAAGCGCAGATCCCCGAAGAGAGCGGGGATCTCCATGTGCTTGTTGATCATCAGCGATTCCAGCGACTCGGGCGTGATCTGCAGAATGCCCGCGGGCTTTCGCAGCAGCTTTCGCTTCTGCGTCTGCGGCACATCCCCGTGCCAGCGGGTAACCGGGATCCCCGCCTCCTCGCACAGCTCATTGAGCCGCCCGAACTGGTCGTTGATGAGAGCCTTGAGCGGCGCAATGTACAGGACCCCCACGCTGCCTGACGGCTCCTCGTCCAACAGCGTCAGGATGGGGAAGAAGGCGGCCTCGGTCTTGCCGGAGGCGGTGGAGGCGGTCAGCAGCACATTTTCCTCCGTGCTGAAGATCGCCTCGCCCGCCGCGTTCTGCACCCCGCGCAGCGCCTGCCAGTTTGAACGGTAGATATAATCCCGGATAAAGGGCGCGTAACGCGCAAAAACATTCATATCTCAAACTCCGCGTAGCGTTCCTCGGCCTGATCGGAGACAGCCTCGGACTTCGCGTAGCTGAACTCGTCCGACTGCATCAGCTCCTGCAGGGAGAGGGCCGGGTTCTGCACCAGCAGGTCCAGAAGCTCAATAAAGTCCCGGATGACCTCCCGGGGCGTGATATTCTGATCCGCGCCTATACGGCTGTACTCGAGACGGATAAAGTCCGCAAGCTCCCCGGCGCCGAGCCGGGGCTCATACCCATAGAGCCCCGCGTGCATATCACGGAGCTTTTCGCATAAAATCAGCATTTCCTCCGGCGTCAGCGGTTCGAGTCGGATCACCGGGGCCAACAGGTCCCGGGCCCCGGGGCGTGAGAATTTTCCCTCCGCCAGGCGGGAGCGCAGCGCCTCATAGCTGTATACGCCGCGGCGTCTGTCCTCCACCGCCTGGGGCGTGGCCCCCATGAGGATGCCGAGATAGCGGGCCTTGCCCTGCAGCGTGTCGTTATACATGGTCAGCATCTTTTCGTAGTTATACTGACGGGTGATGCTGTTCGGGATCTTGTAGATATTCACCAGCTCGTCGATCATGATGATCAGCCCGGTATAGCCCGCCAGGCGGAAGAACACGGCAAAGAGCTTGAGATATTCATACCAGTCGTCATCCGTGATGATGATGTTGACGCCGAGCTCCTCCTTCGCCTCGCGCTTGAGAGCGTATTCCCCGCGAAACCAGCGCACGACCTTCATCTTCGTCTCGTCGTCCCCCTCCGCATAGGCGTGGTAGTAGAGGCTCAGGAGCTTTGCAAACTCAAAGCCGTGCACAAGCTCGCTGATGGCGGCGCTCACGGCGTAGATTTTCTGATCCACGGCCCGAGTCAGCGCCGGATCATCGGGGGAAAGCCCCGTCTCCTGCAGAGCCTGGGTCTGCACGCTGCTGATCCAGCGGTCCAGCACCAGGGTCAGCGCCCCGCCCTCCGGCTTCGTCTTTGTGGAGAGGTTCCCGATCAGCTCCCGGTAGGTGGCAAGGCCCTGGCCCCGCGTTCCCTGCAGCCGCCTTTCGGGGGAGAGATCCGCGTCCGCCACCACAAAGCCCTTGTCCATCACATAGTTCCGGATGGTCTGGATCAGAAAGCTCTTGCCGGAGCCGTAGCGGCCCACAATAAAACGGAAGGAGGCCCCGCCCTCCGCGATGATGTCCACATCGTGCAGCAGGGCTTCAATTTCGTTTTTCCTGCCCACCGCGATATAGGGCAGACCGATGCGGGGCACCACGCCGCCCTTCAGAGAGTTGAGCACCGCCTGTGCGATGCGCTTCGGCACCTTTCTGACGCTTTCATTCATTGCCTGTATCCTCCAAGGTTCTCCTCCAGTTCCTCTCTGTAGTCCTCTACAACACGGATCTCCGCGCCGTCACAGACAAGGGCGTTGTCCCCGATGAGGTCGAACAGCGCCTCGTTGAGCGTATCGGTGACAACAGAGGGCATGAGATGCTTTTCCTTTATCATTTCCCGCACAGCTTCCCCGCGCAGCAGGGCGGAGAGAATGCGCATGTGCGTTTCATCCAGCCCACCGACGGAGAAAACGCCCGGGGCTGCCTTGCCTTCCGCAGCGGCGGATATGGGGGCTGTGTCCGGCGGCTCCTGCCAGCCCTCCTTTTCCTCCTCAGTCAGGAGGCTTTCACGTGTAATGCCCGCGTCCCGCCGGATCTGCGCAAGGCCTGAGAAGTCAATCGTGATCTTCGGCCTCGCGGCCTCCTCCTGCGCCCGCCGGTCATCGGCGATGGCGGCCTCCGCAAAGGGCGCGGCCCAGGCCTCCTCGGCCTTTACACGCAGAGTGTGCCCGGTCTTCAGGTGCCTGCGAAAGAGCCTGTCCCCCTCGTGCAGCAGGGCCAGGAAGCGCCGCTCGTCAAAGCTGAGGCGGTCGTAGCGCTCCTCCTCCCAGACGTCGCCGCGGCAGAGATAGCGGCGGCAGGGGTTCAGCTCAAACACGGCGGGGCCGTGGCGCTCGGTCTCCCAGTGCACCGCATTGGAAAGCGGGTTCCAGGGGTGCGCGCGCATCGGCCCGAAGCAGAGCGTAAACAGATCGCCGTCAAACTCCCTGCGCGCATGCCGCCACAGCGCGGCAAAGAGCGCCCTGCCCCGCGCGTCCTCCTTCGTAATGACGGGGGACTGGGGGAGCTTTTCACCCGCGAAAACGCAGAGCGCGGAGAACAGCTCGTCATCCGCGGCAGCTTCCGGCTGCCGGAGGAGGGCAAGGGCCCTGTCCCTCCTGAGCACCGCCGGATCGGCATATTGCAGGATCGTTTCACCGGGCAGATCGTGCAGCACCGCGTATTCCGACATCCAGCGCAGGAGGTTTGCCTTCATGGCCGCGTCGCCGTAGCCGGCGTCGAGAAAGGCGGCGTCAAATTCGCGCATCTTTCCGAGACTGTCCTCCGGGCCCTGCGTACCGATGCCGCACAGAAGCTCATAAAGATAAATGTAGGCGAAGGACAGCGTGACCGGCCGGACCCGGCCTCGCCTGAGCTCCGTGCGCCAGGTGAAATAGCCGCGCAGCTGCCGCAGGTTCAGATCGTGATAGGTGGGGAAATAGCGGTTAAAGTCCCCGTACCAGGGCAGATCGTCCTCATAATCAGCCATGAAGCAGCCCTGCCTGTAAAAGTTTTTGCTTTTTTGCGGCAGGGAGCCGTCGCCCGGCTCATACAGCCGCATCATCTCGAGAATGCGCGGCGGGATCTCCGGCACGCTCTCATCCGAAAAAAGCGCCCCGGCGGCGGGCAGGGGACTATCCGTCCAGGCGTCCGCATAATCCTCGGGCCGATCCTCAAGGATCAAGGTATAACCCCGCTGCTCGCCCGAGTGAAAAGCCCGGTCAAAAAGCCGGAAGACAAGCTCCGGCTCGGTGCGCTCGTCGAAGCGGACGCCCAGCCACTTGCGCCCCTTCATGCGAAAGGGCGGGCAGAGGTAATCGGCCTTTGCCTCCAGCATGCTCTGCTGCCCGCACTTCAGGTCGCAGCGCTGCAGCTCCGTGCCGGTCTCCTGATCCCATTGGCGCATCAGAAGCGCGATCCATTTTCCGGTGATCGGGTCGGCCAGCACCGAAAAGCCCGGAAAGTCCGCCCATTTGTGCTGCTCGGCAAGATGATATTTTTCCTCGGCATACGCCGTCAGATCGTCCAGTTCCAAAATACAACCTCAAGCTTCTCTTCGGCGCTGCCGCCGTAAAATTTGTATTCTTTAAAGTACTATGAAAAAACGGACTTGTCAATGCGCAGATCGAAAGAATCGGCACAGCGCGGAAAAGGATTGATTCCTGAAGAAAACTATGTTATTATTTTCTCAATTTTTTCCGACGGGAGCTGATCGAATGAAAATACTGTTCAAAAACGGCAGCATCTATGACGGGAGCGGGGAAGCCCCCTCTGTCGGCGATGTCCTGATCGAGGATGATACCATCCTCGAGGTGGGCGGCAGCATCAGCGCGCCGGCGGACAAGGTCGTGGATCTCACAGGCCTGCAGATCTGTCCCGGCTTTATCGACGCCCATTCCCACAACGACTTTTTCTATGACAGGGAGGATGCGGAGAAGTACTACAAGCCCTTTATCGAGCAGGGGATCACCACCCAGATCACGGGCAACTGCAGCTTTTCGCCCTTCGGCGCGGACCCGGACACCCCGTACCGGGACAAGATGGGCGGCGGTCTGTTCGACACGCTGGCCCCCTGCAGCTTTGCCGAATTCAAAGAACGCGCGGCGGGCAGACTTTATGTAAACCTTGTCCCGCTGATCGGGCAGGGCTCCGTGCGCGCCGGCATCGCGGGCTATAACCCCGCGCCCTTCACACCGGAGCAGATCGAGAAGGAGCTGGGCTTTGTGCGCGAGGCCATGGAGGGCGGCGCCTTCGGCGGCTCCCTCGGCTTCATGTATGAGCCGGACCGTTACGCCCGGGAGGATGAGATCCTCGCCTTTGCCAGGGAAATCGCCAGATACGGCGGCATCGTCACCGTCCATCCCCGCGCCTGCTCCATCGTCAGCGCCGATTATCCGCTGCTGACGAAGAAGTCCCACCTCGAAATGGGCCTGGACGAGGCGGTGGACATCATGGAGAAATCCGGCTGCCGGCTTGAATACAGCCACCTGATTTTCACCGGGCAGAGAAGCTGGAAGCTCCTGGACAAGATGCTGGACACCTTCTATCGGGAGCGGCGCAAGGGCTATCCCATCGCCTATGACAACTACGCTTTCCACTACGGCGCCTCGGTCATCACCGTTGTTTTTCCCGAGTGGTATGCCCAGCTCAGCAGGGAGGAGGCCGCAAAGCCGGTAAACCGCTTCAAGCTCCAGCTCACGATCCTCATGTACCGCAAGGTGCTGGGCATCGACTGGGACGATATGGTCATCGCCTACATTTCGGACGAGCATCCGGAATACGAGGGCAAGACCATCCCTCAGGCCGCGGCGGAGGAGGGGCTTTCCAATCTCGACATGTATCTCAAGCTGGTGGATCTGTCCAATCGTGCGGGCAGCATCTATCTCGGCAAGTACTATAATGAGGAGATCGTGCGCAGACTCATGGAGGATGAGCTCTCCGTATTCATGACGGACGCCTGGGTGGTGGAAAAGGGCCTGCAGAACATTGCGGCCTTCCAGACCTTCCCGCAGTTTTTTGTCCTGGCAAAACGCTATGGCATTCCCGCGGAGAAGATCGTGCGCAAGATGACCGGCGCGACGGCAGACCGCTACGGCATCCCGCAGCGCGGCTACCTCAAGCCGGGCTGCAAGGCGGACCTCACGGTCATTGATCTTGACGGGATGCGTGTGGACGAGAAGAAGCCCGATGCAAAGCCCGGCGGCATCGTGCATGTGTACGTAAACGGCAGGCCCGTCCTGCAGGACGGGGCTTACGTCGGCGGTCAGGCCGGCGAGATAGTATTAAAGCGCTGAAAACGCAGCATACAAAACGGACGGTGAGATCGTTTCTGAACTCACCGTCCGTTTTTGCCGGGAGACGCGCCTACAGGGCTTCAATCTCCTTGATGTTGTATTCATTTCCGGTCACGAGAAAGGTGTTGGGGCTGTGGCAGTAGGGACATTCCTTGCCGTAGGTCATGGTGGGATAGGTCTGTCTGCAGTCCTGACAGTAGGTGACAGCCTTGAGCTCCTCGATTTTGAGCTCCGTGTCCTTGAAGTGCTCGGTCTTGGCGCGGGCATACTCCCAGAATTCGGTGAGATACATGGGGATGATGCCGCTGACCTCACCCACCTCCAGCGTGATGGAGCCGACCTTCTTGAGGTCGTTTTCCGCCATCAGCTTTTCCACCGTGTCGATGACGTAATATATCGTACCTAACTCGTGCATGCTTATCCCTTGCGAATGATACGCACAGCCTGCCTGGCCGCGTGCTTGAGCATCGGGCCGACCTTGTCCTCGCAGCGCACCAGGTTGGAGGCTTCGGGCACGTCTCGCTGGAGATGGATGGCGTCGAACATGCAGCGCGTGGTGCACAGACCACAGCCGATGCAGCGGTTGCGGTCGATGACGGTCACACCGCAGCCCAGGCAGCGGCTCGCCTCGGCCTTGACCTGCTCCTCCGTAAAGGTGAGGCGGTCATGCTCGAAGGATCTGGCCTTGGCGGGATCGTGCAGGATGGCCTGGCGCGCAGGACGGTCGAAGCTGTCCATGCCAAGGACGATGTCGTCCTTGTTGAGCTCATAGAACTCGCGCAGATTGCGGCCCACCGTGAGGCTCTGTCCGTTCTGGACGAAGCGGTGCAGGGATTCTGCGCCCTCGCGGCCTGCGGCAATGGCGTCGATGGCAAACTTCGGGCCGGTGTACACGTCGCCGCCGACGAAGATATCCTTCTGCCCGCTCTGGTAGGTGACGGCGTCGGCGAGGGCGTTGCCCTTCTTGCCGGTCTGGAGCGCGCCGACATCCAGCTTGCCCCAGTCGATGACCTGACCGACGGCGGAGAGGACCGCATCGACCTCGAGAGTCTCAAATCTGCCGGTGCCGACGGGGGCGCGTCTGCCCTTCTCGTCGGGCTCGCCGAGCTCCATGATCTCGACCTTCAGACCGCAGACCTTGCCGTCTCTGCCGAGGATCTCGGCGGGGGCGCTGAGGAAGCAGAACTTCACGCCCTCGGCCCTGGCCTCGGCGATCTCTTCCTTGTCGGCAGGCATCTCGGCCTCGCTGCGGCGGTAGATCACGTAAGTCTCCGCGCCGAGGCGGACAGCCGTGCGGCAGACATCCATCGCGACGTTGCCGCCGCCGATGACGGCGACCTTCCTGCCGATGGCGGGCTTTTCGCCGAGGTTGACCTCACGCAGGAAGTCAACGCCGCCGTACACGCCGGAAAGCTCCTCGCCGGGGATGTTGAGCTTCGAGCTCTTCTGCGCGCCGATGGCCACATAGAAGCCCTTGTAGCCCTGCCGGCGCAGCTCGTCGATGGTGATATCCCTGCCGACCTCGGTGTTCATCTGGAACTTGACGCCCATCTTCTCGAGCACGGCGATCTCGCCCTTGAGGGCGCTGCGGTCGAGGCGGTAGCTGGGGATGCCCATGATGAGCATGCCGCCCGGCTCTTTGTTGCGGTCGAAGACGGTCACGTTCACATAGCCCATGCGCGCAAGATAATAGGCGCAGCTCAGGCCCGCGGGGCCGGCGCCGATGATGGCGACCTTCTCCTCATAGGGCTTGTCGATGGGGCGGCGGTAGAGAGGTTCGGGGATGTAAGGCGTCTCGCCCTTGAGGTCCTGCTCGGCGATGAACTTCTTGATCTCGTCTATGGCGACGGCCTTGTCGAGCCTGCCGCGGGTGCAGGCATCCTCGCAGCGGCGGTTGCAGACATAGCCGCAGACGGAGGGGAAGGGATTATCCTGCTTGATGAGCTTGAGGGCGTCAAGATAGCGGCCCTCTTTCGCGAGCTTGATGTAGCCCTGGATGGCGATATGAGCGGGGCAGGCAGTCTTGCAGGGCGCGGTGCCGGACTCGTGGCAGTTCTTGCGGTTATCCACCACATAGTTGGGGTTCCACTTGTCCTTGCCCCATGTGAGGCCGGAGGGCAGCTCCTGCTGCGGGTACTGAACCTCGCCGTTTTTGGTGCAGAGCTTCTGGCCGAGCTTCACTGCGCCGGCGGGACATACCTCCACACACTTGCCGCAGGCCACGCAGTTGTCCTTGTCCACGTGGGCCCGGTAGGCGGAAGCGGAGAGATTCGGGGTGTTGAAATACTGGCTGGTGCGCAGGGCAAAGCATACGCCCACGTCGCAGTTGCAGAGGCCGAAGATCTTGTCGGAGCCGTCAATGTTCGTGGTCTGGTGGACGTAGCCGTTCTCCTCGGCGCGCTTGCAGATGTCAAGGGCCTCTTCCTTGGTGATGGGGCGGCCCTTGCCGGTCTCGATGAGGTAGGTGGCGAAATCGCCGAGACCGATGCAGCAGTCGTCCTGCATCTCGCCCGAGCCCTCACCGCGCAGACGCCTGGCGTTGCGGCAGGAGCAGTAGCCGACGGAGAGCTGCCCATCGTATTTGTCCAGCCAGTGGGAGATATGCTCAATGGAGGCGGAAACGCTCTTGGCGGGGATAGCGCTCTCCACGGGGATGACGTGCATGCCGATGCCGTCGCCGCCGGGGGGGATCAGATGGGTCTTTCCCTCAAGCGGGAGGAAGGTCATCTTGTCAAAGGAATCGGCAAGCTCCGGATATTTTTCGACCTGCCAGAGGACCATGTTGGTCATCTCGGCGATACCGGGGACAAAGAGCTGGACATACCACTGCTTCTCATGTCTGGGGTTTTCCCAGTGGTACTCGACGATGCCGTGGTTGGCCGCATCGGTGAGCAGCTCCTCGATGCGCGCCTCGGACTTGCCGGTGAGCTTTGCGATCTCCGCGGTGGTCTTGGGCTTTCTCAGACCCATCTTCAGCATGACCTCCGCGATCTCATCATTGGAGCATGCGCGGTCGAGGATGATGTATTCGGGGTCGTTTTCGGTCAGACGCTTTATACCGAATTTATACGGCAGGCGGTCCGTAATCATTTTGCCGAGCTCAAAAAGGATCTCTCTTGCCATGTTTTGTCTCCTTTCAAATCTGCCAATACTCTTTTTTATTATAAAACACGCTTATTATAAGAGTATCATACAAGCGTCTTTTTTTCAACTGCTTTTCGACCTGCGTCAGCAGAATATGCAGCCTTTTGGAAAACACAAAAAGACACTTGTCTTTTTACCGCGGACGGGTTATGATAAAGCAGAACCAAAAAAGCCGGGAGGGTCGGGACATTGAATCATTTCGCCGGAAAAGTGGAGAACTATTGCAGCAATAAGTTCTGGATGATGATGGATTTCTTCCTCGATATGCGTATCTGCGGGAGAAGCCTGGTAAAATATGTCCCAAGCATCTTTCGTGACGACAGGCAGGGCGTGGGAGGCACCGGCTCGCATTCGACCCACTATGCCGTTCTGGAGGAAATCTTTGCGGATGTGCGCTTTTCGCCTGAGGATCGCTTCCTGGATGTCGGCTGCGGCAAGGGGCGTGTCCTGGCCTTCTTGATCAAACAGCGCTGTCCATGCATGATCCACGGTGTGGAATACAATGTGGAAGTCGGGAAAATCGCCGCCGAATGGACAAAGCGTTACGAGCATGTCGAGGTCATGATCGGCGATGCTTTCCAGATAGATTATAACAGATATTCAATCCTGGGCCTGGCCCGTTCCTTCCTGCCGAAGACCTTCCTTGCCTTCGTGGAAACGCTTGAAAAAACGCTGACGCATCCGATCACGCTGGTAAGCTGGTACGATCAGCAGAGCGGGCATCTGCTCAGGGGGCGCCCGGGATGGGAGCTTCAGAAGCACGGAACCCTTGACAGAATCCGGGGGATCAAAGTCGACTCCCACCGGCAGAGCTATTCGATCTGGGTCTATGATCCACAGAAGAGGGAAGCCTTGCCCGGCGGAAAAGCGGAGAAAGCAGAAGCATAAAAGGAGGGGAGAGCATGCTTGACCAGTATCTTATCATTCACAAGAGCATTCTGCCCGAATACTATGAAAAGGTCATTGAAGCGCGGCGACTGCTGGAGGACGGCAAAATCAAGGATGTGAGCCAGGCGGTACGGCAGGTCGGCATCTCGCGCAGCACCTACTACAAGTACAAGGATTTCATCCTGGAGCCGACGGAGATCTCCGGCGGTCGCAAGGCGGTGCTGTCCATGATGCTCAATCACGAGCAGGGCATTCTCAGCGCGCTCCTGAGCCGTATTTCGGAGGCCCGGGCCAACGTCCTCACCATCACGCAGAGCCTGCCCATCCGGGACAAGGCCAGCGTTACGATTTCTCTGGATGTAAGTGAGGTGGACGGCAGCATGGAAAGCTTTGTCGCCCTGCTGGGAGAAGTCCCCGGAGTCGAGCAGCTTCGCGTACTGGCGGTCGAATAGAGACGGAAAAGCCGCCGGTCAGCGTATGGAAGGAGGGCGGACACGATGGCGCTCAAGCGTGACAAACAGCAGATCCGGGATATCCTGATGCTCATCGAGCAGTGCGACGCGGACGTGGCCGATATCGCCTCCCAGGAGGCGCTGCAGCAGGCGGCCGCGGCGGAGGCGATGAGACGCCTCGGCGAGAAGGAGCTGTCCGGCATCCTGCGCGGGATGGATGTGGAGAGCATCAACCGCGACAGGCTGGGGCTGCGCGTGGCATCCCTGCGCGCTGCCGGCATTGAGAATATGGAGCAGCTCTGCGCCCTGTCGGCCGATGACATCAATGCCGTCCGGGGCATCGGAGACGAGGCGGCCTGGCTCATTTATACCATGGCGGGCCGCATCCGGCGGGAGGCGGAGACGGGCCTGAAGCTGCGCGTCAGTCTGGACGACAGAAACGCGGACGCGACAAGGCTGCTGCTCACGGCCAAAGCCGCGATGGAGACCGACGCCGCCATACGCGAGGCACAGGCGCTCTATCGGGACTACCATGACTCCCTTGCCGCGGCGTATCTGGACGCAAAGCCCGCCGCCGGGAGTGTCGGCTGGCTGTTCCTGCCGGGGGAGAAAAAGCAGCGCGCCCTCGACGCGGCCCTCTATCTCTATGAGCTTCTGGCCGGGGAGTACGGCGCGCGCGTGCGGGCGGTGACAAAGGCTTACGATGCCCGGCAGATCCCGGATGAAGCGGGCGTGTGGGAGGATTTCAGAAAAAACAGCGCGGCCTATTATGCCAGGCTCGACGCCTTTGCCCGCGCCCTCAACACCAGGATCGACAACAGCTACAGCGGCCTGCCGGAGGAGCTGGTGCGTCAGGTGGAGATGGAGCCCATCCATGTGGAAGAGCTTCACGCCGTCCTGCGCGGATACCAGGAGTTCGGCGTGCGTTACATCCTGCGCCAGGGCAATGTCCTGCTGGGCGATGAGATGGGCCTTGGCAAGACGGTGCAGGCCATCGCCGCCATGGTGTCGCTCCATGCCCGGGGAGCCACGCACTTCATGGTCGTCTGTCCGGCAAGCGTGCTGGTCAACTGGTGCCGCGAGATCCGGAGCTTCTGCGAGCTCCCGGCCACGGCCATCCGCGGCGGGGACCGGCATGCCGTCATGCGCTGGCTGGAGCAGGGCGGCATTGCGGTCACCACCTATGAATCCATCAGCCGCTTTGCCCTGCCGGAGGACTTCCGCTTTTCCATGATCGTTGCGGACGAGGCGCATTACGCGAAAAACCCTGCGACAAGGCGCACCCAGGCCCTGCTGCTTCTGCGCCGCCGGGCGGAGCGAGTCGTGTTCATGACAGGCACGCCGCTTGAGAATCGGGTGGACGAGATGTGCTTTCTCGTCTCCTGCCTGCGCCCGGATATCGCAGGGCAGCTGCGGGAGATGAAATACATCTCCTCGGCGCCGCAGTTTCGGGAGAAACTGGCCCCGGTTTATCTCAGGCGTACCCGGGACGATGTGCTGCAGGAGCTGCCGGAGCTCATCGAGAAGGAGCAGTGGTGCGAGCTGGGACCGGAGGAGCGGCGGATGTATCTGCTCGCGGTTTCGGCGGAAAACTTCATGGCCATGCGCCAGGTTTCCTGGGACGTGGGGGATCTGAGAAAGTCCTCCAAAGCGGTACGGCTTCTGGAGCTGTGCCGGGAGGCAGAGGAGGACGGGCGAAAGGTCATCGTCTTTTCCTATTTCCGGGAGACGATACGCGCTGTCTGCCAGCTTCTGGGCAGGCGCGCCCTGGAGCCCATCACGGGCGCGGTGTCGCCGCAGCGCCGCCAGCAGCTTGTGGACGCCTTCACCGCCGCCGAGGAAGGCAAGGTCCTGGTCTGCCAGGTGCAGGCCGGCGGCACGGGTCTCAATGTCCAGGCGGCAAGCGTCATCATCTTCTGCGAGCCGCAGATCAAGCCCTCTGCCGAGAAGCAGGCCATCTCCCGCGCCTACCGTATGGGGCAGGTCCGCTCGGTGCTGGTGCACAGGCTTCTGTGCGACAACACCGTGGACGAGCGGATCCTGGAGCTTTTGCGGGCCAAGCAGGAGCTCTTCGATACCTTTGCCGGGGAATCCACCGCAGGCAGCGAATACATCAAGGCCGAGCAGAGCATCGGCGCCGCCGTCATTCAGATGGAAAAGGAGCGCCTTGCGGAAGAGCTCATGACGACGGAGCATGAAAAAAGCGGAGACTGAAACCAGCCTCTGCTTTTTTCATGCTGATACGATTCAGGGGATCGTATCACAGCGCCGCTTCCCAGTCCTTCTCCCTGAAGCCGGGGATCACGGTCTCGCCGCTGACAAGAAGCGGGCGCTTGACGAGCATCCCGTCGCCTGCAAGCAGCCTGAGCTGCTCCTCCTCGGACATGGCGTCGAGCCTGTCCTTCAGCCCGAGCTCCCGATACAGCATGCCGCTGGTGTTGAAAAAGCGCCTGAGCGGCAGGCCGCTTTTCTTCCACCAGGCGGAAAGCTCCTCATAGCTCGGGTGCTCCTCCTTGATCGGGCGCACGGTATACTCGGCCTTCTTCTCGTCCAGCCATCGGAGCGCCTTGCGGCAGGTGGTGCATTTGTCATAGCATAGAACGGTCATGGCAGATTGCCTCCTTTTTTTGAATATCATACCACATCGCTGAATATTGGACAATACAGAAAAGTGTTTTTACACAAAACGCAATGTGTGAAAAAACTATTCCCTTTGCGCGGCCAATGTGGTATAATTCAAAACGGCCTATCCCTACGTTTAAACTCGGAATCCAGGAGGATCGTTATGGCCAGTTCAACGAAAAAAGCGCTCGCGGATGCACTGAAAAAAATGATGGCCATCAAGCCGATCGACAGGATCACGGTCAATGACCTGGTGGAGAGCTGCGGCGTCAGCCGCCAGACCTTCTATTATCACTTTGACGATGTATATGATCTGCTGGAGTGGGTCTTTGAAGAGGACGCCAATGCAAACCTCCCGAGTGAAGTGGTATATGACAACTGGAAGCACGACGTTATGCTCTGGTTCAAATACCTCTCGGACAATTCCGCCTTCGCGCTGAACGTCTATAATTCCAACAGCCGCATGTATATGCTGCGCTATATCCGCAGCCGCCTGCGCGACTGTATCCGCAGCTTTTCCGAGATCGTGGCGGAGGATCGCTCCATCGACCGGCAGGATTTTGAGTTCATTGTGGAGTTCTATTCCCACACCGTCGTGGGCCTGATCGCCCAGTGGATGGATCAGGGGATGCAGCTTCCGAAGGAGATCACGACAGACAAGGTCCTGCGGGTCCTCGACAACAGCATCGAGAACATCATGGCGAGATTTGAGAAAAGCTGAAAGAAAGGCGCTGCCTGAAAGCCGTTCAATATCCGGGGATGCGGGGGTCGATCTGGGGATCGGCCCCCACGCTTTTCCGGCAGACGGCACTGTCTTTTTAAATTTACTTGTTAAAACGCGTTCTGGCAGTTGAAAGAGGACGGAAAATGCGGTATAATCAATCAGTTACAGTAATCAAACGAAAGGGGCGACACGGACTGTGGCGGACAATAAAACCAACGTCATGCGTGTGCTTGAACAGAAGAAAATCCCCTACACTGCCCACAGCTATCCCCACGGGGAGGAGGCGGTGGACGGCGTGACAGTCGCAAAGCTCACGGGGCTTGACCCGGCCTGCGTCTTCAAAACCCTCGTGACCTGCGGAGCCAGTAAGAAAAACTACGTCTTCGTGATCCCCGTGGCGGAGGAGCTGGATCTCAAAAAAGCCGCCAGGGCTGCCGGGGAAAAGTCCATTGCCATGATCCATGTCAGCGAGATCAACGCCCTGACGGGATACGTGCGCGGCGGCTGCTCGCCTGTCGGGATGAAAAAACAGTTCGAGACCTTTTATCATGACAGCTGCCTTGGGCTTGAAAGTATGGCCGTCAGCGCCGGGAAGATCGGCGCTCAGGTGGAGCTTGCGCCCGCAGCGCTCATCGCCCTTACCCGCGGAAGGACCGCAGATTTGATCGTTTAGGAGAATCACGTATGCTGCAGAACAGCATTTTTATCAAAGGCGCCCGTGAAAACAATCTGAAGAATATCGACGTGGAGATCCCCCGGGACAAGCTCGTGGTCATCACGGGCCTCTCCGGCAGCGGGAAATCGAGCCTCGCCTTCGACACCATCTATGCCGAGGGCCAGCGCCGCTATGTGGAGAGCCTGAGCTCCTATGCCCGGATGTTCCTCGGACAGATGGACAAGCCGGACGTGGACTATATCGAGGGCCTGTCGCCCGCCATCTCCATTGACCAGAAGACCACCTCCAAAAACCCCCGTTCCACCGTCGGCACGGTGACGGAGATCCATGACTATATGCGCCTTCTCTGGGCGCGCATCGGCGTGCCGCATTGCCCCAAATGCGGCAAGGAGATCCGGCAGCAGTCCATTGACCAGATCGTGGACCGTATCATGGCCCTGCCGGAGGGGTCGCGTCTGCAGCTCCTCTCCCCGGTGATCCGCGGGAAGAAGGGGGAGCATATCAAGGTTCTGGAGGACGCGAAGAAATCCGGCTATGTGCGCGCGCGCATCGACGGCATCGTCTATGATCTGGGCGAGGAGATCCGCCTTGAGAAGAACAAGAAGCACAATATCGAGATCATTGTGGACCGCCTGATCCTCAAGCCCGAGATCGTGCGCCGCCTGACGGACTCTGCCGAGACGGCCCTGGCCCTCTCCGGCGGCATCCTCTATGTGGACGCCGGAGGGGACGAGCTTCTGAGCTTTTCACAGAACTACGCGTGCGAGGACTGCGGCATCTCCATTGAAGAGCTGGCGCCGCGCCTTTTCTCCTTCAACAATCCCCACGGCGCCTGCCCGACCTGTACGGGCCTCGGCGTACAGCTTCTGGTGGACCCGGAGCTCATTATGCCAAACCCCAGCCTGTCTGTCATGGACGGGGGGATCGTGGCCTCCGGCTGGAACAACATCAAGGGAGACTCCATCTCCAAGATGTATTTCGAAGCCCTGTCGAAGCGCTATCGCTTCAAGCTGACAGATCCCCTGAAGGATCTCTCAAAAGAGGCTATGGACGCCATCCTCTACGGCACAAAGGGGGAGCCCCTGCAGCTTCGCTATGAGCGGAACGAGGGCTACGGCGTCATCAAGCGGGAGTTTGAGGGCATCGTCACGAACCTTGAACGCCGCTACCGGGAGACGCAGAGCCCGGCCATGCGCGCCGATATCGAGGAGTGCATGGCGGAGGTGGAGTGCCCGGAGTGCCATGGACAGCGGCTCAAGAAAACCGCCCTCGCCGTCACGGTGGGCGGGATGAGCATAGCGGAGTTTTCCGACCTCTCGGTCGTGAAGGCCATGGACTTTATCGAGAATCTCACCCTCAGCGAGAAGGACCGTCTCATTGCGGAGCGGATTTTGAAGGAGATCCGCGCCCGCCTCGGCTTTCTCACAAGCGTGGGTCTCGGCTATCTCACGCTCTCCCGCTCAGCCGCGACCCTCTCCGGCGGCGAGACCCAGCGCATCCGCCTTGCCACGCAGATCGGCTCGAGCCTGATGGGGGTGCTTTATATCCTCGACGAGCCGAGCATCGGCCTGCACCAGCGGGATAACGAAAAGCTCCTCCGGACCCTGCGGCAGCTGCGCGACCTCGGCAACACCCTGATCGTGGTGGAGCATGACGAGGAGACCATGCGCGCTGCCGACTATGTGATCGACATCGGCCCCGGCGCGGGCGTCAACGGCGGCACCGTCGTCGCCGCGGGCAGTATCGAAGATATCTGTGCCTGCCCGCAATCCGTCACAGGCCAGTATCTGAGCGGCAAAAAGTCCATCCCCGTCCCGCGTGAGCGGCGGAAGGGGAACGGACACAGCCTTCTTATTCGCGGGGCGCGGGAGAATAACCTCAAGAACATCGACGTGGAGATCCCGCTCGGGCAGTTCGTGTGCGTGACGGGGGTTTCCGGCAGCGGCAAATCATCCCTGATCAACGAGGTGCTCTATAAGACCCTCGCCGCGGTCAAGAACCGCGTCAAGGTGCGCCCCGGCAAGAGCGACGGCATTGACGGTCTGGAGTATGTGGACAAGGTGATCGCCCTGGACCAGAGTCCCATCGGACGCACGCCGCGCTCCAATCCCGCGACCTACACCGGCGTCTTCAACGATATCCGCGATCTCTTTGCCTCCACGCAGGACGCGAAGCTGCGCGGCTACGGACAGGGGCGCTTCTCCTTCAACGTCAAGGGCGGGCGCTGCGAGGCCTGCAGCGGGGACGGTCTGATCAAGGTCGAGATGCACTTTCTCCCCGACGTGTTTGTACCCTGCGATGTGTGCGGCGGCAAGCGCTATAACCGCGAGACCCTGGAGGTCAAATACAAGGGGAAGAGCATTGCGGACGTGCTGGACATGACGGTGGAGGAGGCCTGCGGCTTCTTTGCAAACCAGCAGAAAATCCTGCGCAAGATCGAAACGCTCTATGACGTGGGCCTCGGCTACGTGAAGCTGGGCCAGTCCAGCACCACCCTCTCCGGCGGCGAGGCGCAGCGCGTCAAGCTCGCCACCGAGCTCTCCAGGCGCAGCACCGGCCAGACGGTCTATGTGCTCGATGAGCCGACCACAGGCCTGCATATCGCCGATGTGCACCGGCTCGTCAACATCCTGGACAAGCTTGTGGACGCGGGCAACACCGTCGTCGTCATCGAGCATAATCTGGATGTCATCAAGGTGGCCGACACGGTGATCGACCTGGGACCGGAGGGGGGCGACCAGGGCGGAAATCTGGTCTTCTTCGGCACCCCGGAGGACTGCGCCAAATGTGAGGCGAGCTTTACAGGGCGCTTTTTGAAGCCCTGCTTACGATGAAAGCTGACGCTTCCATCGTAAAATTTGATTCAAACGCGTCATTCTCGCCGCTGACGCGGCAACCGAATGACATGCGTGGAAATCCCCATGCCGACAGGGCTTTTCATTTATCGTGGTGCGGTATTGCCGCATGGGGATTTACGGATAATACTTGACGGCGAGGTGGCCCATGGATCAGGAACTGGATTACCAGGAGCTCTCCGGGACCGTAGAGACGGTCATCTTTAAAAACGAGGAAAACGGTTATACTGTTCTAAGACTCCGAAACGACAGCGGCGAGACGGTCACGGTCGTCGGCTGCTTTCCCTTCGCCGCGCCCGGGGAGTCGATGATCCTCTCGGGCGAGTGGATGACGCACAATGTCCACGGCAGGCAGTTCAAGGCCGAGTTTTCCCAGCGCTTTCTGCCGAGTACCGCCCCGGCGATCTATCAGTTTCTTGCCGGCGGCTCGGTCAAGGGCGTGGGCCCCGCTATGGCGTCGCTGATCGTGGACCGCTTCGGCGAGCGGACCCTGGACGTGATCCTCAACAACCCGCAGGAGCTGACCGGGATCCGCGGCATCAGCTCCGCCAAGGCACAGCAGTTCTCCAAAAGCTTTCGCCAGCAGGCGGGGCTGCGCATGCTGATGGAGTTTGGCTGCTCCTTCGGTCTGCGCCCGGTTCTTGCCCTCAGGGCTTATAAATATTACGGCGATAAGGCGCTGGAAGCGCTGCGGGAAAACCCCTACCTGCTCTGCAGCTCCCTCGTCGGCGGCAGCTTTCGCGAGGCCGACGAGATGGCGATGGGTCTCGGCGTGGGGGAGAACAGCAAAAACCGCATCGCCGCCGCGATCCTCTTTGAGCTCGTGCACAATACAGGCAACGGCCACTGCTTTATTCCCCGGGAAAAGCTCGCCGCCGTCACGGCGGAGCTGATCGGTGTGCAGGCGTCGGAGGCGGATGCGTGTATCGGCGAGATGATTGAGGATCTGCGCCTTCGCTATGAGGAGATCGCCGGGGTCAGGGCCTGCTATCTGCCGGAGCTTTACGAGGCGGAGACCAATGCCGCCGAATGCTTTGCCCGCATGAGCAGGCGGGAATACAGGGAGAAGTTCAATACCGAAAAGCTGCTTGAAAGGCTGGAGGTCCAGCAGGGCATACGCTATGCCCCCATGCAGCGGCAGACGCTGGAGCTGGCGCTGAAAAACCAGCTTCTGGTCATCACAGGCGGGCCCGGAACCGGCAAGACCACCTCCATCCGCGCAATCCTCGCCATGTTTGACGCGCTTGGCCTCAAGACCCTGCTGTGCGCGCCGACGGGACGCGCCGCCAAGCGTATGACCGAGCTCACAGGGAGAGAAGCCGCCACGGTCCACCGCATGCTCGGCGCGAAATTCGATGAGGAGGGGAACCGGGTGGTCTTCACCAAGGATGAGGAGGAGCGTCTGGACTGTGACGCCGTCATCCTGGATGAGTGCTCCATGGTGGATATCCAGCTCATGGACGCGCTGCTGCGGGCCCTGCCGCCGGATGCGCGGCTCGTGCTGGTGGGCGACGCCGATCAGCTCCCGTCCGTAGGCCCGGGGAACGTGTTTTCCGCTCTGCTTCGAAGCCAGGTGGTCGCGGCTGTGCGCCTCACGGAGATCTTCCGGCAGAACGAGGGCAGCCGTATCATTCGCAACGCCCATATGATCAATCGCGGCGAGCACCCCGATTTTTCCGAAAACGCCGGGGATTTCTTCCGGCTCAAAAGAATGCAGGGCGGCAGCTCCGTGGAGACGATCACCGAGCTCTTCGCCGTGCGCCTGCCGGGGAAAATGCGCATCCCGCCTGAGGAGATCCAGGTGCTTTCCCCCACACGCAAGGGGGAGACCGGCACTGTCAATCTCAACCGCAGGCTGCAGGCGGCGCTCAATCCGCCCGCGCCCGATAAGAAGGAAAAGCCCTTCGGAGATCTGATCTTCCGCGAGGGGGACCGGGTGATGCAGGTGCGCAACAACTACGATATCCTCTGGCGAAACGCCGGCAACACCGAGACGGGCGCCGGCATCTATAACGGCGACATGGGCATCCTGCGCAGGATCGATCCGGAGAACGAGATCCTCACCATCGACTTTGACGGGCGCCTTGCAAATTACGGCTTTGACGCGCTGACCGAGCTTGAGCATGCCTGGGCCATCACGGTACATAAGGCGCAGGGCAGCGAGTACCGGGCGGTGATCCTCGCCCTCGGCGGCAGCTCTCAGCTGCTGATGACGCGGAGCGTGCTGTACACGGCGGTCACGCGGGCAAAGGAGCTTCTGATCCTCGTGGGGGACGATCAGACCGCCCACCAGATGATCGACAACTTCCGCCAGTCGAGGCGCTATACAGCCCTGCGGGTCAGATTGCGGAGGCTTTGCGGTGTATGAAGCGCTTTCTCGATCGGCTTCTCGACCTTATCTATCCGCCGCGCTGCGCTTTCTGCCGGCGCTTTCTGCGGGAGGGAGAGAACGGCGTCTGCCGCTTCTGCCGAAAGAAGCATGAGGGGAGAAGCTTTCGCCGGGATCTTCCGCATACAGCCTTCTGCATCGCGCCCTTTCGTTATGAGGGGCCGGTGCGCGAGTCCATCCTGCGCTACAAATTCCGCGGTTTGACGGCCTACGGCGCAGCCTATGCGGAATTTCTCGCAAAATGTATTGACGAATCGGGGATTTCCTGCGATAGTATTACATGGGTACCCTTGAGCCGCAAACGCCTGCGGTCCCGGGGCTACGATCAGGCCCGCATCCTGGCGGAGGCGACGGCCGAAAGGCTGGGCGCGCCCTGTGAAAAGCTGCTGGAAAAGCGGGTGGATACCAAGCCCCAGTCGGGGATGGGCGATGCGCAAAGGCGCAGAGAGAATGCCAAAGGCGTCTATGCCTGCTGCGCGCCGGAGAGGGTCAGGGGTAAACGAATCCTGGTGATTGACGATATCGTCACGACGGGCGCGACCCTGTCCGAGTGCGCCCTGACGCTGAAAAAGGCCGGGTGCGCCGAAGTCTGGGCCGCCGCGGCCGCCTCAAGGCACTGAGGCGATAGAGGAGATATAGAATGAATCTGTTTGAAAGAGATATAGCCGTTGATCTCGGCACGTCCTCCACGCTGCTCTTTGAGCAGGGAAAGGGCGTCGTGGCGAGGGAGCCGACCGTCGTGGCGGTGGACAAGTTCAGCGGCAAGATCCTGAAGATCGGTCAGGACGCGCAGAAAATGCTGGGGCGCACACCCGCCAATATCGTGGCGATCCACCCGGTCAACGCCGGGGTAATCTCGGACTATGAGATCACGGCCCAGATGCTGCGTGAGCTTGTCAACCGCATCACCTCCTTCAGCCTCTTCAAGCCCTGCGTGCTGGCCTGTGTGCCCAGCTCCATCACCGGCGTGGAGGAGCGGGCCGTCATCGACGCCGCGATCGAAGCCGGCGCACGCAAGGTCTATCTGCTGGAGACTGCCGTCGCCACCGCCATGGGCGCGGGCGTGGACATCTCCAAGGCGGACGGACATATGATCATCGACATCGGCGGCGGCACCACGGAGGTGGCGGTGGTTTCCGGCGGCGGCGTGGTGGAGTGCCAGTCCATCAAGGTCGCGGGGACCAGCTTTGATGAATCCATCGTCAAGTTTATCCGCCGCAAATACGATCTGCTCATCGGCCTGAGTACGGCCGAGGAGCTCAAGCGCAGCATTGGCTGCGTGATCCAGCGGCCGGATATCAGCTATGAGGAGGTCAAGGGCCGGGACCTTTCCAACGGCCTGCCGAAGACCGTGCGCGTGAGCTCCACGGAGCTCATTGAGGCCTTTGTGGAGCCGATGAACCGTATCCTTGAGACCATCCACATCGTCCTGGAGAGCACGCCGCCCCAGCTTGTGGGCGACCTCGACAAAAACGGCATCATCATGTCCGGCGGCGGCAGTCTCATCTACGGCATCGACCGCCTCATCGAGCGCAGCACCGGCATCCGCACCCTGGTCGTGGACGATGCGATCTCCTGCGCCGCCTACGGGGCCGGCAAGATGCTGATGCACCTGGACATGCTGCAGGACGGGATGATGAACTTTTACCGCAAACGCCAGCTGAAAGGCTGAATGTGTCAGTTGCAATCAGGTGTTGATAAGGAGGCGGATATATGAACTGCTGTTCGCTCAGGAAGGATAAGAAGAAACCGGTGTGCTCCGCGGTCATTGTCGCCGCAGGCAGCTCCCAGCGCATGGGCACGGACAAGATCATGATGAAGCTTGGCGCCATGCCGGTGCTGGCCAGAACGATCCTTGCCTTCGAGAACAATGCGTATATCGACGAAATCATCATTGTGACCAAAACGGAGAAGCTTGAGGAGATTGCCGATCTCTGCCATAAAAACGGCCTGAACAAGGTCAAGCGGGTCGTCAGCGGCGGGGCAACGCGCATGGAATCGGCGCTCGCGGGCGTCTCGGCTGTCCGGCACGGGGCAGAGTACGTCGCCATCCACGATGGGGCAAGGCCCCTTGTCTCCCAGGAGCTGATCAAGCGCACGGTGGAGGCCGCGCTGAAATACCGGGCGGCGGTCCCTGCCGTCGAGTGCGCCGACACGCTGAAGGTCGTGGATAAAAAGGGCTTCATCACCGCCACGGTGGACCGCAGCGTTACCCGCCGCGTACAGACGCCGCAGGTCTTTGAGGCGGACCTCATCAAGGGCGCTCTCACCAAGGCGGTTGAAGAGGGCCTGCCCCTGACGGACGATTGCTCCGCCATGGACATGATGGGGGTCAAGACCTTCGCCGTGGAGGGGGAGCCGGAAAACCTCAAGATCACAACACCGGACGACCTGGTTGTTGCCAGGGCGATCGTACAGAACAGGGGGGAATGGAATGCGAATCGGACATGGGTATGACGTACACCGCCTGGTCGAGGGGCGCAGGCTCATTCTCGGCGGGGTGGAGATCCCTTACGAGAAGGGACTTCTGGGCCATTCGGACGCCGACGTGCTGACGCACGCGCTGATGGACGCCCTGCTCGGCGCGGCTGCCCTCGGGGATATCGGCAAGCTCTTTCCGGACAATGACCCAAACTACGAGGGGGCTGACAGCGTGGGGCTTCTGCGCGAGGTGCGGCGCGTCCTCTCCGAAAACGGCTACCGTGTCGGCAACGTGGACTGCACGGTCATTGCCCAGCGCCCGAAGCTTGCGCCCTTCATTCCCCGCATGCGCGAGATCCTGGCCGAGGCCATGGGGGTGGAGCTGAATCGTGTCAGCGTCAAGGCCACCACCGAGGAGGGACTCGGCTTCTCCGGCGAGGGGCTGGGAATCGCCGCCCATGCGGTGGCGCTGATCGAAGAAAAGTAAACACTTTCCGCCGTCCTGACATAGGATAGAACGATCCTGTGTGATTGTTCGGCAAGGGCAGCGATCCGCTCCGCATGGGGTTCCCTGCGGGGCGGATCGCTGCCTTGTCTTTCTTTGGAGGGAACGAAAGGTATGAAATATCTGATTATGTGCAAGTCCCTGACGACGGCCCAACGGGGCGCGCTGCTGCTGGAAAGGCACGGCATCAGCGCTTCCGTCGTCAAGGCGCCGCAGCATCTGCGCGGCAACGGCTGCGGCTATGCGCTGAGCCTCTACCGGAATCTGGAGGAGGCGGTGACGACGCTGCAAAACGGCAGGCTTCTCACCGGCAAGATTTATCGCCGCCTGGAGAACGGGGAATACCTGGAGGTCGGGGAGTATGATCTATCTCGATAACGCGGCCACGACACTCATAAAGCCGGTCTCCGTCGGGCAGGAGCTGCTGCGCGCCATGCAGCGCTGCGCAAGTCCCGGCCGGGGCGGGCACCGGGCGGCCATGCGCGCGGCGGAGACGGTGTACCGCTGCCGGGAGACGGCGTCGGCGCTTTTTCATGTCCCGGAACCGGAGCGCGTTGTTTTCACCATGAATGCCACTCACGCGCTCAATCTTGCGATCTGCTCGCTGGCCTCTCCCGGGACGCGGGTGCTGATCTCGGGCTATGAGCATAACGCCGTCACCCGCCCGCTGCATCGGCTGGGGGCGGAGCTCCTGATCGCGGAATCACCCCTGTTTGACCCGGAGTCGTGTCTTCAGGCCTTCAAGGAGAAGATCGGGGAGGCGGAGCTTGTGGTCTGCACCATGGTCTCCAATGTCTTTGGCTTTATCCTCCCGATCCGGGATATCGCGGCGCTCTGCCGCGAAAAGCGCGTGCCGCTGATCGTGGATGCCTCTCAGGCGGCGGGCGCGCTCGATGTGGACTTCGCAGCCCTGGGCGCGGCCTTTATTGCCATGCCCGGCCACAAGGGCCTCTTCGGCCCCCAGGGAACCGGGCTCCTGCTCTGCGGGGCCCTGGGCGAGCCGCTGATCTCCGGCGGCTCCGGCTCCGACAGTCTCCTGCAGGAGATGCCGGACTATCTGCCGGACCGCCTGGAGGCCGGAACCCACAATGTCCCCGGCATCGCAGGCCTCAACGCCGGCATGCAATATGTACAGGAGCGGGGCGTCCCGGCGATTTTTGAGACCGAGCGAAAGCTCCTCTGCCGGGCCGCTGAGCAGCTTTCGGACTTCGCGGGCGTCGAGCTCTTCACCGGCCCTGCGGGGACACAGAGCGGGGTGCTGTCCCTGCGCATTGCGGGCGTGGATGCCGATGAGGCGGCCCTGCGCCTTTCAGAGCAGGGCGTCTGCCTCAGAAGCGGCCTGCACTGCGCCCCGCTTGCGCACAAGAGCGCCGGCACACTGGACACGGGCACCCTGCGCATGAGCTTTTCCCCTTTTGTGCGCGGGGAGGAGGTGGACGTCTGCTGCCGGAAAATCAGGGAACTGACCCGGTAAACATGAAAAAGGAGCCGAGCTACCGGCTCCTTTTCATGTTTACTTTCCTCGTCCGCCATGCTATAATATGCTATCATTTTCCGGGGGAACACTATGTTTGACAAACTCAGGCAGCTTGCCGATAAATACGATCTGCTCTGTGCCCGTATGGAAGAGCCGGCCACCTACTCGGATCCCGCCGTCTACGCCAGATATGAGCGGGAGGCCCGGGAGCTTGAGCCGCTCATTACGGCCTGGCGCGCTTATAACAGGGCCTGCGCCGCCATGGAGGAGGCCCTGCTTCTCATGTCCGACAGTGAGATGAAGGAGCTTGCGCAGGAGGAGTATGCCGCCGCCCGGGCGGATAAGGAGAGGCTGGAACAGGAGGTCAAGATCCTGCTGCTGCCGAAGGACCCCAACGACAGCAAGAACGTGATTATGGAGATCCGCGGCGGCGTCGGCGGGGAGGAGGGGATGCTCTTTGCGTCCGATCTCTTCCGCATGTACTCCATGTACGCCGAATCAAAGGGCTGGAGGATCGACGTTGCCAACATCAGCGAGACGGAGCTCGGCGGCATCAAGGAGATCAGCTTCGTCGTGGAGGGGGCAGGCGCCTGGTCACGCCTCAAGTTTGAGGCGGGCGGCCACCGGGTTCAGCGCGTCCCGGTCACGGAGTCCGGCGGGCGCATCCACACCTCCGCCGCCACGGTCGCCGTCCTGCCGGAGGTGGAGGAGTTAGACTTCCACCTCGACCCCGGCGATCTCAAGATCGACACCTACCGCTCCTCCGGCGCGGGAGGCCAGCACGTCAACAAAACCGAGAGCGCCATCCGCATTACGCACCTGCCCACCGGCACCGTGGTGGAGTGCCAGGATGAGCGCAGCCAGTACAAGAACAAGGATCGCGCCATGCAGATCCTGCGCGCCAAGCTCGCCGATGCCGAGCAGGCCAGACAGCACGCCGCCATCGCAAGCGCCCGGCGCAGCCAGATCGGCTCCGGCGACAGGAGCGAGCGCATCCGCACCTATAACTTCCCGCAGAACCGCGTGACGGATCACCGCCTCGGCGGGGAGGTCAAAAATTTCAATCTGCAGCCGATCCTGAACGGGGATCTGGACGCCCTGATCGACAGTCTCATCACGGCCGACCAGGCGGCGCTTTTACAGGCGCAGACGGAGGCGTGAATGGAAACAAAAAGGATCACCGATCATATCGCGGACGCTGCGGCGATCATCCGCGCGGGCGGGCTTGTAGCCGTTCCGACGGAGACGGTCTACGGCCTTGCCGGCTGCGGCCTCAACGAACAGACTGTACGGCAGATTTATGAGGTGAAGGGGAGACCTGCTGTCAAACCGCTCTCCCTCATGGTGCCGGACGAGAGCGCCATGGAGCGCTACTGCGAGGCTGTGCCCGAGACTGCCCGCGCGCTTGCCCGGCGCTTCTGGCCGGGGCCGTTGACCATCGTGCTCAGGGCGAAGGAGGAGATCCCGTCCATCGTCCTCGCGGGCGGCAAAACGGTGGGCCTGCGCTGCCCGGATCACCCCCTTACGCTGAAGCTTCTGCGCGAATGTGCCCTGCCGCTCGCGGCGCCCTCGGCAAACCCCTCCGGCGCGGAAAGCCCCAAGACGGCCGGGCAGGTGCTCGGGTATTTCGACGGGAAGATCGACGCCGTCATCGACGGCGGGCCCTGCGGCATCGGGCGTGAATCCACCCTGATCGACATGAGCGATACGCCCTACCGCATTCTGCGCGAGGGCGCGCTGCCCCGGGAGACCATCGCCGCAGCGCTGGCGGAGGAGCTGACGCTCGTCGGCATCACCGGCCCCTCCGGCGTCGGCAAGACCACGGCCCTGCAGGAGCTTGGAGCGATGGGCGCGCTCGTGCTGGACTGCGATGAGATCTATCATGAGCTTCTGGAGCAGGATGAGGAGCTCCTTGCCGCCCTGGAGGAGGCTTTCCCCGGTACGGTCCGGGAGGGGAGACTGGACAGAAAGGCTCTGGGGCGCATCGTCTTCACTGACGCGGGGAAGCTTGCGGAGCTCAACCGGATCGCGCACCGCTTTGTCACACGCGCCGTGGATGCGCGTCTGCGGGATTACGCCATGCAGGGCGGGCGTCTTGCCGCCATAGACGCGGTGGAGCTTATCTCGGCGGGCCTGGCTGAAAAATGCGTCGCCACCGTCGGCATCCTCGCTGAGCGGGAAAAGCGCATCGAGCGCATCATGCGCCGCGACGGGATCAGCCGCGAGGCGGCCGAGGCGCGGATAGACGCGCAGAAGCCGGACACGTATTATCGTGAAAATTGCAGCCATATTTTGTTTAATAATGCCGATGCAGACCGTTTTTCCGCGGACTGCAGAGCACTTTTTAAGGAGATACTGAATCATGGATGACGTAAGGAAACAGCTTTTTTACGAACAGAAGAACGGCTATGATCTGATCAGCCGGGACGATCACCTCGCAAGTGAGGACTACTGCCGCGGCTACATGGCCTTTCTGAACGACTCCCGCACCGAGCGCGAGGCTGTGATCAACGCCGTCGCCCTGGCAAAGGAGAACGGCTTTGCGGAGTTTAAGCCCGGCATGGAGCTCAAGCCCGGCATGAAGCTCTATCAGGTCAACAGGGGCAAGGCGATGATGCTGGCTGTCATCGGCAAAAAGAGCCTTGAGGAGGGCGCTGTGATTGCCGGTGCGCATATTGACTCCCCGCGCCTTGACCTCAAGCAGCTCCCCTTGTACGAGACGGACGAGCTGTGCTACTTCCGCACCCACTACTACGGCGGCATCAAGAAATACCAGTGGGTCACCATCCCGCTGGAAGTGCACGGCGTTGTCGCCCTCAAGAGCGGGGAGACCGTGGATGTGCGCCTCGGGCGCGAGCCGGGCGACCCCCGCTTCGTGATCACCGATCTGCTGCCGCACCTGGCGCAGGAGCAGATGAAAAAGACCATGTCCGAAGGGATCACCGGCGAGGGCCTGCATATCATTATCGGCTCCGTCCCCTATGCCGATGAGGGCAAGGACAGGGTCAGGCTCGCGGTCATGAGTGTCCTCAATGACCTCTACGGCATTACGGAGGAGGATTTCCTCTCGGCGGAGCTGACGGCCGTGCCCGCCTTTGACGTGTGTGAGATCGGCCTTGACCGCAGCATGATCGGCGGCTACGGCCATGATGACCGGGTCTGCGCCTATGCGGAGCTCAAGGCGATCCTGGATGTGAAGGATCCTGCCCGCACCTGCGTGTGCATCCTGGCCGACAAGGAGGAAACCGGCTCCGACGGCGTCAGCGGCATGCAGAGCCAGGCCTTCGATACCTTCATGGCAGACCTCTGCGCCGCCCAGGGTGTGGAGCTCCGGCGCTGCTATGAGAAGAGCTTCTGCCTCTCGGCGGATGTGACCGCGGCCTTCGATCCGCTGTATCCCGAGGTTTCCGAGAAACGCAGCGAGGCCAAGCTCAACTACGGCATGGGCATCTGCAAGTTCACCGGCGCCCGCGGCAAGTCCGGCACCAGTGACGCCTCGGCTGAGGTAGTGGGGTATCTTCGCCGCGTCTTCGAAAAGGCCGGAGTCCTCTGGCAGATGGCCGAGCTCGGCAAGGTGGACCAGGGAGGCGGCGGCACCATCGCCAAATTCATGGCAAACCGGAACATTGACACCATCGACGCGGGCGTGCCCGTCCTGAGCATGCACGCCCCCTTTGAGCTTGTGGCAAAGCTCGACTGCTTCATGACCTACAAGGGAATCCTCGCCGTATACAGCGATCAGGAATAAGCTTCAGCGCCCGCCGGTTTTCGGCGGGCGCTGACTAATCCGGGCCCCAACCGGCAACAATAGCCGGGAGGTGATGGACATGGAAGAAATACGGGAGCTGGGGCAGATACAGAAGGGCAGCATCCACTGCCTGAGCATGATCGGCCAGATCGAAGGGCACCAGATCCTTCCCGATGATGTAAAGACCACGAAGTACGAGCATATCCTGCCCAGCATCGCGGCCATTGAGGAGTCGCCGGAAATCTCGGCTCTGCTCATCCTGCTCAACACGGCCGGCGGCGATGTGGAGGCGGGGCTTGCCATTGCGGAGATGATCGCAGGCATGCGCAAGCCGACCGCGTCCCTTGTTCTGGGCGGGGGACACTCCATCGGCGTGCCGCTGGCGGTCTCGGCGGACAGGAGCTTTATCGCGCCCTCAGCCTCCATGACGGTGCATCCCGTGCGCATCACGGGCGTCGTGATCGGCGCGGCGCAGACCTGGGACTATCTCGCACGGATGCAGGCGCGGATCACCGCCTTTGTGACGGCGCACTCCGGCATCAGCGAGGCGCGCTATACAAGCCTTATGTCCGACACTACCCAGCTTGCAAACGACGTGGGCAGCATCCTCACCGGACAGGAGGCCGTCGCGGCGGGGCTGATAGACAGCGTGGGCACCCTCTCGGATGTGCTGGCCTACCTCCACGCGCGCGCCGGAGAATAAAAAAAGCAAAAAAACCTTGCTATAAAATATGATTCCCGTTATAATAAATAAGCATGATACCGCACGATTCGACCACATGCACGCGCCGAATTATGCGGTATTGCCTTAATGAATAAACAAATTGAAAAGGGAGGTAAAAACATGAAAACGATCTCGCAGCAACTCGGAAAACGGGCCGTCAGCGTCCTGCTGATGCTCACCATGCTCCTGTCACTCGTGCCCGCCATGGGCCTGCAGGCGTATGCGGAGGATGATCCGGCGCCGGCGGCGGACACGTACGAGGTGGATGGGGTAAATTATTACAATATCCACACTACGCACCAGAACAAACAGGATATCTACAAGGATATGATCAATTCGCCAAACCCGTTCGCCCCAGCAAACATGACGTTGGGGGAGCTGTGGCTGCTTCTCGCCATGCAGCTCAGCTATGCCCAATTTGACGACATCTGGTTCTATGATGTGAGAGCCATGCTGTGCAAGGAGGAAGGCACGAACACTTGGGATAATGTATACAAATATGATTCGGATCCTTGGTGGTACGAATATAATGAAGAAGGTAATAATTTATTTTACGGTCTTCATAGAAGAGTTGGTAGAGGAAGTTTTGATGCAGAAAAAATATATAACGGTACGCTAAGATGTAATACATCGACGGAATGGGTCAATGACCAGAGCTACAGGGACGGAGGGTATGTGAAGGTAAGCTGTACCATCCAAAACGTAAACACGGAAAACATCCTGGCTGTCTATGAAGTGGATTTTTACGACTTTGAAGCCACGGTGCTGCTGCCGCCGGATGAAGGCGGCAATTATGTCACAACCACGGTGCAAGACTCCACGACGTCGAATTCCACATTGTCCACCACGGTGAAGAACAACACCGCCAATGCGCAAACCGCGTCGGTAACGACGAGCGCCTCCCTTTCTTCCACCGCTTCGCACACGAGGGAGGGCGGCAAGGATCTGACGTTTAAGGAATCGCTCAACGTGAGTGTTGAGGAAGAGTTTTCCGTTGGGGTGGAATATCTGAGTGAAAGCACGAAGTTCGGCGTCAACGTCGGGTTTGAGGCCACCCAACTGATCAAGAAGAGCTTTTCCGACACAACGGGTGAAACAAAAACGGACGAAAAAGCAATCACGGAGACAATCACCCTGCCCCCTCACACCCAGGCGCTCATGACGACGGAAAGCAGCAAATCAACCATCACCAGCAAGTATAATAGCCCCTTCGCCATGAATTATACAGCGAGGGTCACCATCCAATACAATACGCAGGGGCCGACGAAAAATTATAGGTATTACAGCCACACGAGTAAGGGACAGACCGCGACGTACACCTTTGACGCCACCGCGCGCAGCGACTTGTACCAGCGGGCAATCATCGAAGGCGGAACAAACTACGACCGTGAAGGGATTAACTGGGTTAAGGCGCGGGAGAAAGAGAAAATCGCATGGGACATCGAAAAAATTAACAGATATACACAATACGTTACATTTGCGGGGAAGACTATTGAGCAGAACGTTACACAATATTATATAGATGGAAACGAAACTGTTGACCCCGTCATACTGTGCGCAACATGCCTGCCCATGATGGACACCCCCGCGCAGTTTACCCAGAAGGTCGAAGGCACGAAGATCAGCTACAGCCTGTGGCCGACACTGCCGCTGGCCAGCATCAAGGTATTGCCGCCTGAATCTATCACCTTTATCAGCACCGGGGGCAGCGTCTACGGGAATTACAACTGTCAGACAGCCGAGATGAACATCGGAGACTCCTTCCGTACGAGCCAACTGAATCTGATCGGACTGGACACCGACAACGTGGAATTCTACAACTTCAGCAAGAATAACGGCCATTGGGTCATTGCCAACGAGAACGGCGAGGAGCTGAAGGGGGACGACCTGCCGGTGGAGCTGGTGGATGAGTATGGCACCGTGGTAAATGCCGTCCGGCCGGGCACCTGCTACCTGAAGTATGTGATCGACGAAAACTGTTACGCCGTCGCGGACAACAGGACAGGCTTTATCAAGAATACCGATCTGACGGGCGGCACTGCCGGCATTAAGATCACTGTGAAGAATCCGCCCGTCACGATCACCGTCGAGAACAACTATACGAACGGCACCGTGGACGCGGACTGGGATTATCTGGATGCCGACGATAATACAGACACGACCCGCTTCTTCGTGACCTGCGTGGATAACGACGACAACGGCAAGTTTCTTGATTACGAATGGGAAGCGATGCAGACAAAACGCCGGGGGATCGAGATCACGAAGGACGAGGACGGCTACTCGCTTGTGAAGTTCACCAAGCCCGGCACCTATGACGTGCGAGTGAAAACAACAGCCGGGAACGGCACGACTTATAACTCCCCCTGGTATAAGATCGTGGCCGAAGGCGACGCGACGAACGGGCCGATCCTGGTGGATGAACTTTTGGATGTGACGGAGGATACCGAACTCCTGATCAACGGTGAGTACGAGGGTACTTCGGGCGCGCGTCCCGACCCCGTTGAGACGGTGGGCCGGCTGGAGGTGGTCGCGTTCGATGCGACGGGCAAGATGCTCCCGGTACGCTACGTCTGGAGAGCACAGGAGAGCGAGGGCATCGAGCTTACCGAGGATGGATTTGTGACCTTCAGCGAGCCCGGCGTCTACCATGTGCGTGTGGAAAGCCCCACGAACGCGAATTATCACTCCGACTGGAAGGAGATTACCGCGAAGCAGGGTTTCCATACCGTCTCCTTCGAGACTTATGGCGGCGACGTGATCGAGGCCGAAACGGTGGAGCACGGCAAGTGTCTGAAGAAGCCATCCGACCCGAAGAAGGTGAACGCCGAAGAACCCGGGCATCTCTATTCCTTCGACGGATGGTACACCACGGAGGATTTCACCACAGCCTACGATTTCAGCGCGCCCGTTACAGAGAATATGACGCTCTTCGCCAAGTGGGTGGAGGACGTCCGCACTGTCATCATCTTCCACATGAATGACGGGTCGGAAGAGATGGGGTTCGTCCTTGTGAACGAAGACGGAAGATGCCCCTACCAGCTGCTGACGCCCACCCGCGTCGGCTATACCTTTGCGGGCTGGTTCACCGCCCCGACCGGCGGCGAACGGGTCACGGACGAGACGGTCTACACGGAGGATACGGAGCTGTACGCCCAGTGGAACAAAGTAGTGGCTGTCACGCTCCCCGCCGCGCTCGTCACCATCGAAGAGGAGGCCTTTGAGGGCATTGACGCCGTGCGTGTGGAGATCGCGGAAAACGTGGTCTCCATCGGCCCGCGCGCCTTCGCCGACTGCGTAAACCTCCGCGAGTTTTTTGTGCCCGCCACGGTGGAACACATTGACGACACGGCCCTCCAGGGCAGCGATTTCGTCATCGTCTACGGCGAGACGGGCAGCGAGGCCCAGCGCTTCGCCGAAGCAAACGGCATCCCCTTCGTGGCCATGAACGCCACATACGCAGTCGAATAACCCCTGGCATACCATGGCGAAGCAGGCCACCGTGAATTCCTTCCCGTTGCCGGGGTATTCCTGCACTTTGGTAAAGCCCCAATCCATCTGGAAGGCTTCGCCTTAAAGAATTTAATCGAGAAATAGTATCAGAATGTCGGAGAAAGCGCAGGTGATGACCGTGTCGTTCAAGGAAAAGCTCAAGATCGAAGGGATTTCCCTGCGCTTTATTCATTCCGCCCTCGTCATCATCGCCCTGATCGTGTCGTGGTTTCTGATCTATTCGACCGTTCGCCTGACCAAAACCTTCCTGGACGTGACGGAGGCGACGGATCAGTATATCGAGATGCACAAGGCCGCAAGCGAAATGATGGACGCCACCGACTACCTCGTGGAAATGGTCCAGCGCTATACACTTGACGGGAACAGCATGTATCTCCACAATTATTTTAAGGAGGCCTTTGAGGCCCGCCGTCGCGAGGACGCGATCGAAAAGATGTCCGTCTACGCCGAGGAGAAGGAAGCGGTGGAAAAGCTGCGCAAGGCGATGGATGCGTCGCAGGAGCTTGCCGAGCGGGACTATTACGCGATGAGGCTTGTGATCGAGGCCACGGGCTATTCCCCGATACCGGAGCAGCTGCTGAATATCGAGCTGCGGCCGGAGCATGCGCCCCTGCCCGCCTGGGAGAAGAAGGCGGCGGCCCAGCACATGGTCTCGGACGAGGACTATTACCGCAGGCTGGACAGGATACGCGCCGACATGCGGGAGAGCCTTTCCACGCTGGAGGAGAGAACGCGCAGCATCCAGCTCAAATCCACAGCAGAGATGCGGCAGGGCCTGGGCGGCGTGCGCACCGTGACGATCATACAGGCGGCAGCGATCCTGCTGATGACCTGGGCGACGGCGCATCTCGGCATCACGCCGATCTTAAAGGCTGTGGACAAAATTCGGGAGGACAGCCCCATCCCGGTCACGGGAGCAAACGAATTCCGCTATCTGGCCCAGGCCTACAACCGCATGTATGAGGTATACAGGAGCAGCGTGGCAAGCCTCAGCTATAAGGCCAGCCACGACGAGCTGACGAAGGTCTATAACCGCGCGGGCTATGACGTGCTGCTGCCGGGCGTTGATCTCAAAACGACCAGCCTCGTCCTGTTCGACGTTGACCGCTTCAAGGATGTCAACGATACCTATGGCCATGAGGTGGGCGACAGGATCCTGCGCAAGGTCGCCGCGGTGATCAGCAAGCATTTTCGAAACGGCGATCATGTATGCCGGATCGGCGGGGACGAGTTTGTGACGATCATGCTGAATTCCAGCAGGGAGCATCAGGCGCTGATTGAGGGCAAGGTCAGACAGATCAACACGGAGCTTTCCGATACGGCGGACGGGCTGCCGCAGGCTTCCGTCAGTGCGGGCGTCGGCTTCGGCGAGGAAGCCGGGACGACGGAGCAGCTGTTTGAGCACGCGGACGCGGCCCTCTATGAAACCAAGCGCAGGGGCAGAAACGGCGTATCGTTCTATGAAGCGCCGAAAGCATAAGCCAATTAACCGCAGAGGCCGATGAGTTTGCCGGCCTCTGCGGTTTTCAATGCCAAAAGCTCCCAACAATTTCCTTGTCTTGATTTTTGCAGGAGAGTTGTGGTATGATACGGTTTACGATAATTATGGAGGGGTTCCGTTATGTCGATATGGAATGCGGTGCTGCTGGGCCTGATCCAGGGCATCGCAGAGATTCTGCCGATCTCCAGCTCAGGGCATCTGGCCATTGTCAACAATCTGTTCAAGCTCTCCAATCTCTCCGAGGGGCACGCGCTGTTTGAGGCGCTTTTGTATCTTGCAACACTGGTTTCGGTCTGCCTTGTGTACTGGCCGGAACTGCGTATCATGTACCTGGAGCTGTTGTCCCTTGGGGGGATGGGGCCGCTCGCCGGGCAGGAAAACCCGCGTTATTCGGCGGCGCGCTGTTTTTTTATGCTCACGCTCGGCACGCTCCCGCTGTTTTTGGCGCTGCCCATCAACAGCCGCATGGCGGTCCTGAACGGCAGGAATATCTTTATCGGCGTTATGCTGATTTTGACGGGCTGCCTGCTCTATGTCTCGGACAGAATGATCCCCGGAAAGAAAAACCAGAACAGCATGACCGTCCTTGACGCGCTCATTATCGGGCTTTGCCAGAGCGTGGCGACGATCCCGGGCCTTTCGCGCTCGGCCGTGACCATCACGGCAGGGGTGGCGACCGGTCTGCGGCGGGACTTTGCGGTGAACTTTTCGTTCCTGCTGAGTATCCCCGCGGTGCTCGGCGCGGCGATCCTCTCCTTTGCCGACGCCCTTCGCAGCGGGATTGACTGGTCCTGTGTACCGGCCTATCTGATCGGTACGGCTGTGGCCATGGCCAGCGGCGTCGTGTGCATCCACATCATGCGCTACATCAGTAAAAGGAGCAAATTTGGCGGTTTTTCCTATTATTGCTGGGTCGTCGGCGTGCTGTCGATCATCCTGCACTTAATCTTCTGAAAAGGTTCTGAAAGGAACAGGTTCTCATGGCACAAACGAAAAGCAGCACCAAGAAAACAACAACGAAATCGACAAGATCCAAGAGCTCCGCGCCGAAGAGAACGGCGCGCGCCGCTGCGGATATGACGCCGCCGGAGCCGGTCGTCCCCATCCGCAGGGAGCTGGGAGGCGTTTTCTTCCTCTTCCTCTCGCTGGTGATTGTGATCAGCTATTTCAGGAACGAGGGAGCCTTTGTTCAGTTCTTTTCGGACATTGTCAAGGGCTTTGCCGGCTGGGGCTACTGGCTCGCGGCGCCGGTTTTCCTTCTGATCGCCTATATCCTCTTTTTCCACCGGGGCAGACCTGTCGCGCTGCGCAGCTTCTGCGCCTTTCTGATCCCGATCTTTGTGGCGGCGATCGTGAGTCTCTTTGCCAATCCCTTTGATTTTTCCCGCGCCGATATTGCGACGATGGCAGACATGCTCTTCGATTACGGCAAGAAGCTCGAGAGCGCCGGCGTCTTCGGGGGACTGCTGGCCCATGGGCTCGAAAAGGCTCTGAGCATCTATGGGGCGCTGCCCGTGCTCGTCGTGCTGACGCTCGTGTGCGGGGTCTATGCCTGCAGCGGCAGCATGAAGAAGGCCGCCGACAAGGTGAAGATCCAGATGCAGGGCCAGTATGACCCCGCCCTGTACGAAAACGCCCTTACGCCCATCGAGGCTGTGACGAACAATCTCGCGGCAAAGCAGCCGAGAAAAATCGAACGGGTGCAGCGCGGGGCCTACAGTCCGGATATCCCCCTCGGGGAGGAGGCGGACGACGCGCTGAGCCTGCTGACAAAGGGGACGAACACCGCGCCTGCCGCAGAGACGGAGGAGGCCAAGCCCCGCCGCAAGCCGAAGATCACCGTCATCAGCGAGAAGGCGGCAGTGGATGTCCCGCCCCTCAGCCCGGAGGAGGCTGCTGCCATTGCCGGCGTTGAGATCAAGAGCTTTGACGAAACCAAAGCGCCGGCGAGCAGGGCAAAGAAGCCCGACAAGGGCGTGAGCGTCAAGCCCGCCGCCCGCGGCACGACCGTGTCGGCCGAGATTTCCGATCCGCCGAAGATCCAGCGCCTGAGCCGGGACGAGCTGAAGGCGGAAACCCAGGCGGTGGCCTCGGCCATCAACGCCACCGAGGATGCGCCCGATTACATCTTCCCGCCGGTGGACCTGCTGCGAAGCGGTACTGCAGCCGCCGGCGACAGCCGGGAGGAGATCCTGGTCAACAAGGAGCGCCTGGAGGGAGCCCTGCACAGCTTCGGCATCCCGGCCAACATCGTGGGCGTGATCCGCGGTCCCACCGTCACCCGCTATGATATCGAGCTGGAGCAGGGCGTCAAGCTCTCCCGCGTCACAAATCTCGCGGGGGATCTGGCTCTGGCGCTCGGCGTGGTGAACGTGCGCATAGCGCCGATCCCGGATAAAATTTCCACCGTGGGCATCGAGGTGCCGAACAAGATCGTCAGCACCGTCTGCCTCCGGGATATCATCGACACGCCGAAATTTGCCTCCGCCAAGTCGAAGCTCAGCTTTGCCATCGGCAAGGACATCAGCGGCGAGGGGATCATCGGCAACATCGCCAAGCTCCCGCACATGCTCATCGCCGGCACCACAGGCTCCGGCAAATCGGTGTGCATGAACTCGCTGATCCTGTCGCTGCTCTATAAGGCGCGGCCGGATGAGGTCAAGCTCATCATGATCGACCCCAAGATGGTTGAGCTCGGTATCTATAACGGCATCCCGCACCTGTATGTCCCGGTCGTCACCGATCCGAAGAAGGCCGCCGGCGCCCTGCAGTGGTCCGTGGTCGAAATGCTCAAGCGCTACCGCCTCTTCTCCGAGATCGGCGTGCGCGATCTGGAAAACTACAACAAGCACTGCCGCAGCGTGGGCGAGCCCACCATGCCCCAGGTCGTCATTGTGATCGACGAGCTGGCCGACCTGATGATGATCGCCTCCAAGGACGTGGAGGAGAGCATCTGCCGCGTGGCCCAGATGGGCCGTGCCGCAGGCATGCACCTCGTCATCGCAACGCAGCGGCCTTCCGCCGACGTCATTACCGGCCTCATGAAGGCGAATATCCCCTCGCGCATCGCCTTTGCCGTGTCCTCCACCCTTGAAAGCCGCATCATCCTGGACCAGGGCGGCGCGGAAAAGCTCATCGGCATGGGCGACATGCTCTTCTCCCCGGTGGGCATCGGCAAGCCCATCCGCATCCAGGGCGCCTACGTCTCGGACGAGGAGAGGGAAGAGGTCATCCAGTTCATCAAGGAGAACACCGGCGAGAGCCAGCGCAACACCGAGATCGAGGAGTTCATGAACAAGGCTGCCGAGGAGAAGAACAGCGGCGAGGCGGGCTCCTCCAAGGAGGACCGGGGCGGCGACTCCGGCTATGACGAGATGCTGCCCCAGGCGGTGGAGGTCGTGCTGGAGACCAAGTCCTGCTCCGTCTCCATGCTGCAGCGGCGCATCAAGCTGGGCTACTCCCGCGCCGCGCGCATCGTGGATCAGATGGAGGAGCTGGGCGTCGTCGGCCCCTACGAGGGGGCAAAGCCGCGTTCGGTGATCGTAGACCGCGAGGGCTGGAACCAGATCCGCGCCCAGTACGGCCTGGGCGGGGACGATATGGCCATCGCCGCCGAGATGAACGAGGAAACAGGCGACTATACCGAATAAACAAAAAAGGGCGTTTCTACGCCCTTTTCTCATGGAGGATTTCTATGGAAACCCTGTACCCGCAGCTTTCGCAGAGGGAAGTCAATCAGATGAACATGCTGGCGCTGGCCCATGTGGGGGACGCGGTGTATGAGCTGCTGGTGCGCAGCATGCTCTGCAACGCAAAAAACGCCCCGGTCATGCAGCTTCACCGCCTCACGGTAAAGAAGGTCTGCGCCGAGGCCCAGGCTGCGGCGGCCGAGAAGCTCCTGCCGCGCCTTACGGAGGAGGAGCTGGCCGTCTATAAGCGCGGGCGCAATACCAAGGTAAATTCCGCCCCCCACCACGCCGGGATCGCCCAGTACCACGCGGCCACCGGACTGGAGGCGCTGTTCGGCTGGCTGTATCTGCAGGGGAAGACCGCGCGAATCGGCGAGCTCTTTACCGCCGTTATGGAGGAATGAGCCATGCCGCTTGACGCCATCACCCTTTCCGCCCTGGCAAAGGAGCTGAATGCCAAACTGGAGGGGGCCAAAATTGACAAGATCCAGCAGCCGGAACGGGACATGATCCTCTTCTCCCTGCACGGGAGAGAGGGCAAGCAGAAGCTTCTGCTCGCGGCCGGGACGGGGAACGCCCGGGTGCAGCTCACCCAGGCCTCTTTTGAGAATCCGGCGGAGCCGCCCATGTTCTGCATGCTTTTGAGAAAGCACCTCACGGGGGCACACATCCTCTCCGTCACCCAGCCCGCGCATGAGCGTGTGTTGAAGCTCGCGCTCGAGACCCGCGACGAGCTGGACCGCGCCGGGAGCAAGACCTTGATTGCCGAGCTCATCGGCCGCAGCTCCAACCTCATCCTTGTGGACGGGGAGGGGCGCATCGTGGACTGCCTGCGCCGCATGGACTTTGCCGGGGATGCGCTGCGCCGCATGCTGCCGGGCATGTTCTATCGGGACCCGCCGCCCCAGGAAAAGCTCCCGCTGCTCGACAGCAGCGCTGAGCAGCGCCAGGCCATGATAGACGCCGCAGACAAGTCGAGGCCCATCGACAAGTGGCTCCTGGAGAGCTTCGCGGGGCTGTCGCCCCTGGTGTGCCGGGAGCTGGCCTTTCGCTGCGGGGGAGACTGGATGCGCCTGCCCCTGCTGCTTGCCGCCTTTGTGGAGAGCGTGCAGGCCGGGGAGCTGCAGCCCTTCCTCTATTGCGACGGAAAAAAGCCTGTGGACTTCAGCTTCATGCGCCTGACCCAGTACGGGGAGAGCCTCCGCTGTGAGGAGGCGGAGAGCTTTTCAGCCCTGCTCGACAGCTTTTATGCCGGGCGCGACAGGCTTGAGCAGCAGCGCCGGCGCAGCCATGAGCTGATGAAAACCGTGCGCACCCTGCGTGACCGGCAGCAGCGCAAGCTGATCGTCCGGCAGGGAGAGCTGGAAAAGAGCGAGGATCGGGAGGAGCTGCGCAAAACGGCGGAGCTCATCACGGCGAACCTCTACCGTCTCAAAAAAGGAGACACCCGTTTTACCTGCCAGGACTACTATCGGGACGACTGCCCCGAAATCGAGATCACGCTTGACCCGCTCAAGACTCCGCAGCAGAACGCCGCCGCCATGTTCAGGGAATACAACAAGCGCAAGGCCGCCTGCGAGCATCTGACAAAGCTCATCGCCGAGAGCGAGGAGCAGCTTGAATATCTCAACAGCGTGCTGGAGCTGATCGGCGCAGCGGAGGGGGAGAAGGATCTTTCAGATCTCCGGCGGGAGCTGGTCGATACCGGCTGTCTCAAGCCCGCCGGCGGCAAAAAGCAGGTGAAGAGCAAGGCCCAGGCCCCGCTGCGCTTTCGCTCCTCCGACGGAATGGAGATCCTCGTCGGGCGCAGCAATCTGCAAAACGACGAGCTCACCACGAAGCTCGGCCGCCGGACGGACTACTGGCTGCACACCCAGAAGATCCACGGCAGCCATGTCCTGATCCGCTGTGAGGGCGAGGCCCCGTCCGAAAAGACCATCGAAGAGGCTGCCGCGATTGCCGCCTGGTATTCGCAGGGGCGGGAAGGCGGCAAGATCCCGGTGGACTACACCATGCTGAAAAACGTGCGCAAGCCCTCCGGCTCCCTGCCCGGCAAGGTCATCTACACCGACTACAGTACCGTCATGGTGCAGAGCGACGAGGAGCTGGTGAAAAAGCTGCGCATAATATAATTCGGCTGGAAGAATGAAAAAGAGGCTGTCTCAAAAGGCATAAGCATACAAATCCGCAGGGGCCGACGGCCTCTTCGGCCCGCTGTTCAACGTCAAGCTGCGTTGCCCGGCGGGTCGATCCGGGGATCGATCCCCTACGGTGCGTATCAATATGCGAATTGAGACAGCCTCTGCTGCTTATTTTACGATCTCATGCTTGCCGCGCTCCTGCGGCTCCTGCTGCTTCTGCGGCAGCTTTTCCCGCAGGTCCCAGGCATACCATTTCCTGTTCAGCTTCTTGGCAATCAGGGTCCCGATGCACCCGGCAAAGATACCGACAAGCATCCCGCCCAGCACGTCGCTCGGGAAGTGGACGCAGAGATAGATGCGCGCAATGCCCATCAAAACCGCAAAGCAGACCGCGATGATCCTGAGGCGGCGCTTGCCCAGGAGGAAAACCGGCATCATGGAGTCGAAGGCAGCGGTGGTGTGGCCGGAGGGAAAGCTCTTGTCGCTCTCCAGATTCTGCCCCACGGTCAGCCAGTACTGGTAAAAAATGCTGGCCTGATCCACATAGGGGCGGGGTCGTGCGATCCAGGGCTTGAGGATCAGATTGGTGATGACGGCGCCGATGGCGAGGCCGAAGCACATGGCCGTGCCGAAGCGCCTGGTCGGGCGATTGACCATCAGGATCAGGGATAGCGCAATCAGGAAAATGCCGCCCTTGCCGAGAATGGATATGATTTCAAAAAATACCGTGAAGAACGCGCCGCCCAATTCATAGAGCTTGTGGACAGCGGTGGTGACGGCTGTATCAAAGCCTGAAAAGGTCTGGTTGATCCAGAGCGCGGGTGCGGTCATTTCCATAGAGACACCTCCGTATGTCGTAATAATTCAATCTTATCATACCGACAGGGAAAATGCCAGCTTTATTTAGGCAACACCGCACAATCCGCCTTCGGCATCTCCTGGAAAATTTGTGCCCTGATTTCGTCACTTTTTCTTGAGGTACACAAAGTACATCTGCGAAAAACCCAAATTTTCTCAGGATCTGCTCTTGCCGAATTATGCGGTATTGCCTTTACATAATCCGCGCCGATGCGCAAAAGCTAAGGTCAGGACCGCAACGGAGGTTTTGACGATGAAAAGAATTTCCCTGTCTCTCGCCGCGTTTTTTCTGATGATGCTGGCAAGCTTCGCCCTTGCGGCAGGGGCCAGCGCCGGGGGCAGCGCGCCCGTCGCCGAAAATCTGGAGCTTGTGACGAAGCGGAACGCGCCTGTCGAGGGCCGCCTCTCTGCCCGTGACGCGGAGGATGATCTGAACGCCTTCGCCATTACGACAGGGCCGGCCAGGGGCAGTATTCGGCTGGAGGCGGACGGGCGTTTCCTCTACACCCCGCGGCAGAACAGAAAGGGCCGGGACTATTTCGGCTACCGGGCCATTGACGCCGCGGGCAACGTGTCCGAGGAGGCGACGGTTCTGATCCGCATTGAGAAGTGAAAAGTGCCGGGACGGAAGGAGTAGCGCCCCGGCACTTTCCGTGCGGAAAATGAGGTGGGAACGCTTGAGATAGAGACACGATTATGTTATACTGTTACAGTTATTACATAAGGAAGGGGAGCGCGCATGGACCGCTTTCAGTTAGTCTCAGACTATACGCCCACCGGCGACCAGCCGGAGGCCATCGACGCGCTGGTCAGCGGGATCGAAAACGGCATCGACGAGCAGGTGCTGCTGGGCGTGACCGGCTCGGGCAAAACCTTCACCATGGCAAACGTCATTGCCCGCCTGAACAGACCGACTCTGGTTCTTGCACACAACAAGACCCTGGCGGCCCAGCTTTGCAGTGAGTTCAAGGAGTTCTTCCCGGAAAATGCGGTGGAGTACTTCGTCTCTTACTACGACTACTACCAGCCCGAGGCCTACATTCCCCACACCGATACCTATATCGAGAAGGATGCGTCCATCAACGACGAAATCGAGCGCCTGCGCCACAGCGCCACCTCCAGCCTCTTTGAGCGCCGGGACGTGATCGTGGTGGCCTCGGTGTCCTGTATCTACGGCCTCGGCGACCCCATCGACTATGCCAACATGGTGATCTCCTTGCGGCCCGGCCAGACCCGGGATTTTGACGAGCTGCTGAAAAAGCTGGTGGAGATCCGCTATGAGCGCAACGACGTTGCCTTCGAGCGCAACAAGTTCCGCGTCCGGGGCGATACGCTGGAGATCTTCCCGGCCTACTCGAACGACAAGGCCATCCGCGTGGAGTTTTTCGGGGACGAGGTGGACCGCATCAGCGAAATTAACGTCGTCACCGGCACCGCCACCCGCTACTTAAACCACACCGCCATTTATCCGGCGAGCCACTATGTCACCACCAAGGAGAAAATGGCCAGCGCCATCGAGCGCATCCGTGAGGAGTGCGACGAGCGGGTAAAGTATTTCACCGACGCGGGCAAGCTCCTGGAGGCCCAGCGCATCAAACAGCGCACAGATTACGACATCGAAATGATGCAGGAGCTCGGCTACTGCACCGGCATCGAGAACTATTCCCGCGTCATCTCCAACCGCGCCCCCGGCAGCCCTCCCATGACGCTGCTGGACTATTTCCCGAAGGACTTTTTGCTTTTCGTGGATGAGAGCCATGTGACCCTGCCCCAGGTGCGGGCTATGTACCGGGGCGACCGGGCGCGCAAGGAATCGCTGGTCGAGTTCGGCTTCCGCCTGCCCTCCGCCTTCGATAACCGCCCGCTCAAGTTTGACGAGTTTACCGAACGCATCCACCAGCGGGTATATGTCTCCGCCACCCCCGGCGAGTACGAGCGGGAGCGCGCCGGCCAGATCGCCGAGCAGATCATCCGTCCGACAGGGCTTCTGGACCCGGAGATCTTTGTCCGCCCGGTGGAGGGGCAGATCGACGATCTGATCGGGGAGATCAACCGGAAAATCGAGAAGGACCAGCGCACCCTGGTCACCACCCTCACCAAGAAGATGGCGGAGGATCTGTCCGCCTACCTCACCGGCGCCGGTATCCGCTGCCGCTATATGCATCACGACATCAGCACCATCGAGCGTATGGAGATCATCCGCGACCTGCGCCTGCATGAATTTGACGTTCTGGTGGGGATAAACCTCCTTCGTGAGGGTCTGGATATACCGGAAGTGGGGCTTGTCGCCATACTGGACGCGGATAAGGAGGGCTTCCTGCGAAGCGAGACGAGCCTCATCCAGACCGTCGGCCGCGCAGCCCGCAACGCTGAGAGCTATGTCATCATGTATGCCGACACCGTTACGCCCTCCATGCGCGCCTGCATCACGGAGACGGAGCGCCGCCGCGCCAAGCAGCAGGCCTATAATGAGGCGCACGGCATCGTCCCCAAGACGATTGTCAAGAGCGTGCGCGAGCTTCTGGAAATCTCCAGCGACGCTTCTCCCAGACTCAAGGCCAGGGGCGTCAAGATGACCGAGCGCGAGCGCAGGGAGCTGATCGCCTCCCTGGAGAGCCAGATGAAGAAGGCGGCACAGATGCTCGAATACGAGATCGCGGCACAATTGCGCGACGAAATCATACGCCTGAAGGGCGAAGCCTGAGGGAGGAAGCTTATGAAACTCATGATCCTGGACGGCAACAGCATCGTCAACCGCGCCTTTTTCGGCGTGCGCGCTCTCAACGCGCCGGACGGTACGCCCACCAACGCCATTTTCGGCTTCCTGAATATTCTCCAGCGCATGCTGGACGAGCATAAGCCGGACGCGGTCTGCGTGGGCTTTGACCGGCGGGAGCCGACCTTCCGCCACAGAGCCTATGAGGGGTACAAGGCTCAGCGCAAGGGCATGCCGGAGGAGCTCCAACAGCAGATGCCGATCCTCAAGCAGATGCTGGACGCCATGGGCATCCGCCGCTATGAGCTGATCGGCTACGAGGCGGACGATATCCTCGGCACCGTCTCCGTCAAATGCCATGACGCGGGCTGGGACTGCGTGGTCGTCACCGGCGACAAGGACAGCCTCCAGCTCATCACCGATACCACTACGGTCGCAAACGTCAAAACCCGTATGGGCGCGACCGAGACCATTAACTATACGCCTGCCGTTTTCCGGGAGGAATACGGCTTTGATCCGCCGCAGATGGTGGATCTCAAGGCCCTCATGGGCGACAGCTCCGACAATATCCCGGGCGTGCCCGGCGTGGGCGAGAAGACGGCGCTGGAGCTGATCCGGAAATACGGGACCATCGAGAACATCTATGCCGACCTCTCCGCCCTGGAGGTAAAGGAGGGCGTGCGCAAAAAGCTTGCCGCCGGGGAGGAGAGCGCCCGCATGTCCTATTGGCTGGCGACGATCCTCAAGGAGGTGCCCATGGACTTCGATCCGGCGGAGAACCGCTGGAACCGAAACTACACGGACGCCCTGTACCCGCTCTTAAAACGCCTGGGCTTTCAGAAATTCATCGAGAAATGGGGCGTCAGCGAAAGCGCCGTGGCAGCGCCTGCGGCGGCGGATAAGGCGCTGCCCCGCATCGAGGCGACGGCGGATAAGCTGCCCGCACTCCTGAAGGCTGTGGAGGAGGCAGAGCTTCTTGCCGTGGCCTTCGGCGAAGATTCGGATACCATCGAGCTCTGCGACGGAAGGGCGGTCTACACCGCCGCCTGGCAGAGCTGCGACGAGGACTATAACAAGCTTCTGAAAGCGGTGTTCCGCCCGGAAAAACAGAAGCTCGGCCATAATGTCAAGGAGCTTATGAACACCCTGGCACGGGAGGGCCTGAGCCGGGAGGGCTTTGCGTTTGACACGGCCCTCGCCGCGTATCTCCTGGACGCCAATGAGAGCGACTATCCGCTCGAGCGGGTATCCGCCCGCTGGCTGGGGCAGGAGTACGCCGGGACGGAGGCGGTATGGCTCCTTTATCCCGTACTGCGCAGGAAGCTTGAAGAGCTCAACATGCAGGAGCTCTATGAGAGGATCGAGATGCCGCTGTGCATGGTCCTCTCGGATATGGAGCAGGCGGGCTTCTATGTCGACCGCACTGCCCTGTATGAGTTCGGTGAGAGCTTGAACGGGGATATCGAACGCCTGCAGGAGAGCATCTGGCAGCATGCGGGACATGCCTTCAACATCAATTCCCCCAAACAGCTCGGCGAGGTTCTGTTTGAGGAGCTGATGCTCCCCTCCGGCAAGAAGACCAAGACCGGCTGGAGCACCAATGCAGACGTGATGGAAAAACTGCGGGGCAAGCATCCCATCGTGGATGAGGTGCTGGAATACCGCACCCTTACAAAGCTCAAGTCCACCTATGCCGACGGGCTTCTCAAGGTTATTGAGGAGGACGGGCGGATTCGCTCCAGCTTCCAGATGACGGTCACGGCGACGGGGCGGCTTTCGTCCACGGAGCCGAACCTGCAGAATATCCCGGTGCGCAAAAAGCTCGGCGCGCAGATCCGCCGCATGTTTGTCGCGGGGCCGGACATGGTGCTGGTGGATGCCGATTACAGCCAGATCGAGCTGCGGCTGCTGGCTCACATCTCCGGGGATGAAGCCATGCGCGAGGCCTTCCTGAGCGGTGAGGATTTCCACACCGTCACCGCGTCCAAGGTCTTCAACGTCCCGCTTGAGGAGGTCACACCCACCCTGCGCAGCCGGGCCAAGGCCGTCAACTTCGGCATCGTCTACGGCATCTCCGCCTTCTCCCTGGCCCAGGATATCGGCGTCTTTCCCAACGAGGCCAAGGCTTATATGGACGCCTACCTCAGCAAGTATCACGGTGTGCGCGACTATATGGAGCGGATCAAGGAGAAGGCCAAGGCGGACGGCTATGTGGAGACCCTGTTCCACCGCCGCCGTTATCTGCCCGAGCTCAAAAGCGCCAACTTCAATGTCCGCGCCTTCGGAGAGCGTGTGGCGCTCAATATGCCGGTGCAGGGCACAGCCGCGGATGTCATTAAGCTCGCCATGGTCAATGTCCATCGGCGGCTCAAGGAGGAGAAGCTTGCCGCAAGGCTCATCCTCCAGGTACACGATGAGCTTATTGTCGAGTGCCCCGAGGCGGAGGCCGGGCAGGTGCAGCGGCTTCTTGAGCAGGAGATGGAAAATGCCGTGCACTATTCCGTGCCCCTGATCGCTGAGGCCCATATCGGCCACAGCTGGGCGGAGGCGCATTGATGGAATACACGATCCGTGATGTGACGCCGGAGGATATCCCGCAGATCGGGCAAATCGAGACGCTGTGCTTCTCCATGCCCTGGACGGCGGAGCAGCTTGCGGGGCAGATGAAGGACGCACAGCACGAGTTCATCGCCGCCGCAGACGAAAGCGGCACTGTCCTCGGCTATGTGGGGATGATGTTCGTCCTGGACGAGGGCTACATCTCCAACGTGGCCGTCTCCCCGAAATACCGGCGGCAGGGGATCGCCGACGCGCTGATCGAGCGGCTGGACGAGCTCTGCTCCGGGCACGGCCTTGCGTTTGTGAGCCTGGAGGTGCGCGCCGGGAATGTCCCCGCCATTGCCCTTTACGAAAAGCACGGCTTTGCCCGCGCGGGGCTGCGCAAAAACTATTATGAGCGCCCTCGAGAGGACGCGATCATCATGACAAAATTCTTTGAATCGAGGCAAGAGCTTTGAAAATACTTGCATTTGAATCCACCTGCGATGAAACCGCCGTCGCCGTTGTGGAGGACGGCAGGAGGATACTCACCGATCAGATCCTGTCCCAGGCAGCCCTGCATGCGGTTTACGGCGGCGTCGTGCCGGAGATCGCCTCCCGCTGCCATGTGGAGGCCATTTCTATCCTGGCTCAGCGTGCAATCGAGGCTGCCGGGATCGAAAAGAAGGACATTGACGCGGTGGCGGTCTCCTATGCCCCGGGCCTCATCGGCGCGGTGCTGGTCGGCGTCAACTTCGCCAAGGCCTGCGCCTCAGCGCTCAAGGTGCCGCTGATCCCGGTGCATCACATCCGCGGGCATATTGCGGCAAACTATCTGGCCTATCCGGAGCTGGAGCCGCCCTTCCTCTGCCTTGCCATCTCCGGCGGCAACTCCCTGCTGGTGGATGTGCGGGACTACACGGATATGAAGATCCTCGGTTGTACCCGGGACGATGCGGCAGGGGAGTGCTTTGACAAAACAGCCCGTGTTCTCGGCCTGCCTTATCCCGGCGGCAGACCCATTGAAGAGCTCTCCAAAGGCGGGGATGACACCAAGTACGTTTTCCCAACCGCGCATGTGGAGGGGCACCCCTACGACATGAGCTTCTCAGGCCTCAAGACTGCGGTCATCAACCTTGTACATAACGCAGAGCAAAAAGGGGAGGAGATCGACCGGGCCTCGCTTGCGGCCTCCTTCACCAAGGCGGTGAGCGACAGTCTCGTGCCGCGCACCATGCAGGCGGCGCAGGAGCTGGGCTATGATAAAATCGTCGTGGCGGGGGGCGTGGCGGCCAACGCTCGCATCCGCGCGGACTTTAAGCGCGAAGCCGAAAGGGCGGGACGGCAGCTTTTCATCCCGCCGCTCAGGCTCTGCGGCGACAACGGCGCCATGGTGGGCGCCCAGGGCTATTATGAATATCTCGCGGGCGTGCGGGCCGGAAGCGACCTGAACGCCTACGCGACCATGGAGATCTAAACCACAGAAGGACGGTGAGTGGGCAATGGGGATACATGATGGACACCGGGCCCGGCTGAGAGCAAGCTTTCTTGAGCACGGGCTGCGGAGCATGAACGACATCAACGCCCTGGAACTGCTGCTCTTTTACGCCTTGCCTCGCCGGGACACCAATGAGACGGCCCACCTGCTGCTCGAGCGCTTCGGCAGTCTCGACGGCGTCTTCTCTGCCCCGATCGAGGAGCTGTGTGAGGTGGAAGGGGTCGGCGAATATGCCGCCGCCCTTATCACCCTGATCCCGGAGATCATGAAGAAGGCACGCCTCTCCAAGGTCAGAGAGATCAGGCAGATCAAATGCTCGGAGGATGCGGGGGAGTACCTGCTGCCCTACTTCATGAACGAACAGGACGAAGTGGTGTATATGCTCTGCCTCGACGCAAAGCGCGCGGTGATCTGCTGCACCGAGATGGGCCGGGGCGCGGTCAACACGGTGGATGCCAATATCCGCCGCATGGCGGAGAAGGCCCTCAAGGTCAAAGCCTGCTCCGTCATCATCGCCCACAACCATCCGAACGGTATCGCCATCCCCTCCCGGGAGGACGACCTTTTTACCAAGTGCCTGTATGACGCGCTGGAAACGGTCGGCATCCGCCTGGAGGACCATATCATCGTCGCCGATGAGGATTATATTTCTGCTGCGGATTCCGGCATGATGAGTTTCTACAAATACTGATTATGTTCACCACTATTTGTTTCCAAAATGTAATTATATGCGCTTTGCGGCTTCGACATGATCCCGCTGTATTTCCGCTTTGCGCTGAAAAATCCGGCTCTTTCGCCTGTTGAAAAAGCTGTTGAAAATGTTGATAACTATTTGCTATATTATTATGGGAATCATTTATGTAAACATTTGTTACCGACTGCTTGAAGGACGAAAACGCCAGTAAACAGCATGCAATACTGAAAAACTGCGCTTATTTGACCTGAAAACCGGAAAAGAAAAAATGCTGACAAAAGCACAAAAAGTGACAAAATAATACAAATCGTAATTTCCTGGACGCGGTCAACAATTATTTTGCTGTGTGGAAGGAAAAGAGCTTGACTTCACGGGAGAAGTGTGCTAAACTATCTCTCGCTGTGAAAAGCATGCTGGTATAGCTCAGTCGGTAGAGCAGCTGATTCGTAATCAGCAGGTCGTGTGTTCGAGTCACATTACCAGCTCCACCCGCAAGCCTTTGTGTATCAAGGGTTTGCGGGTTTTTCTTTTTCTTGCAGGCGTTTTCGCCATTGCTATATGCGGATGCACAGCAAAAACCTCCCACCGCTTTATGCGGCAGGAGGTTTTGTCCAGTCAAGCGTTTATTTGTTGATGTCCACCAGCGTGTAGCTGCGGCTGCCGAGGCCGATTTCTTCGGCGTGCTCCAGCGTATGCAGACCCTGACGGTCATCAATGCGCCACATGAGCTTCTCATTGCCCTCCGCCTTCGACACGAGATCCAGGCAGGCCTGATCCAGCGCGACGGGATCGGTGGAGGCCAGGATGCCGATGTCATGGATGTCGGGCTCCTCGGGATTGCCGTCGCAGTCGCAGTCGATGGAGATGCGGTTCATGACATTGATGAACACAACCTGATCACCCAGATAGTCGCAGACGCCCTTCGTGGCCTCCGCCATCGCCTCAAGGAACTCCAGCTGCAGCTCGTCGTGCCAGTGGGTGTCACTGGTGCCGCCGGAGTGGATGCGTACCTTGCCCATGGCAGAGGCAAGGCCGATGGAGGCGTTCTTGATCGCTCCGCCGTAGCCCGCCATGGCATGGCCCTTGAAATGGGACAGCACGAGGTAGGAGCCGTAGTCCTTGAAGTGCGCGCCCACCAAATCGCCCTGGATGCGCGTGCCGCCGGTCACGGGGATCTCCACAGAGCCGTACTCGTCCAGGATCTGGAAGTCCGCAATGGAGGTAAAGCCGTGATCCTCTGCGACCTGGTAGTGCTCGGCAGTCGCGGCGCGGCCGCCGCTGTAGGCGGTGTTGCATTCGACGATCGTGCCGTCGACCTTTTTCATAAGATCCACGATCAGCTCGGGGCGCAGATAGTTGCTGGCAGGCGGCTCGCCTGTGGAGAGCTTCACGGCGACGGGACCGACCGGCTTCCAGTTGAGCGCCTCATAGATTTTCACAAGCCCTTCGGGGGAGATATCGTCCGTAAAATAGACGACGGGCTTTTCCGGTTCGTCCGCATAGGCACGCACGGCGCCGAGAACGCCAAGGATGAGCAGCAGGACGAGCAGCAGGGACAGCACTTTCTTCATGTATGAATCCTCCTGTTTTTTAATATGCTTATACAATCAGGTTGACCACGAGACCGGTCAACAGGGCGAACACAATAACAAAGGCCCAGTAGAGCAGGAAACGCCGGATACCCAGCACGATTTTCAGCGCGCCGAGATTCGTGATCTTCGTCGCGGGCCCGGTGAGCATGAAGGCCGCGGCGCTGCCGATGCTCATCCCCTCCCAGAGCCACTCCCGCAAAAGCGGGATCGTCCCGCCGCCGCAGGCGTAGAGCGGCACGCCGATCGTCGCGGCCATCAGCACGCCCCAGGCCTTGTCTCCGCCGAAGAGGGCGGCCATCTGCTCCTGGGACACATAGCGCTGAAAGAGAGCGGAGAGCAGCACGCCGAGGAGGAAGTGCGGCCCCGTAGCCCGGATGTTGCGCCAGACGTTCAGCAGATACCGGATCAGGATATTGGGGTGCGTATCGTGGCTTGCGCGCTCCTCAAAGCCGGAGAAATCAAAAAAGCCTTTGTCCTTGTAGAAAAGGCGGATCAGAAGGCCCGCCGCGCAGCCGCAGAGAAAGCAGGACACGATGCGCACCGTCAGCACGGTGGGGCCCAGCGCGGCGCTGTAAACGATGAGCTGGGGGTTCAGCAGGATCGAGGCCATCATGAACGAGGCCAGCCAGTCATGACGCATACCCTGCCTGGAAAAGGACGCGGCGACGGGGATGGTGCCGTACATACAGAGGGGAGAGGCGATGCCAAGCAGGCAGGCGGGAACGATCCCGAAGAGCCCCCAGGATTTCCCCTGCATCCGGCGGAAAAGATTGTGAATGCCGTTTTTGGCAAACACCGAGATAAAGGAGCCGATGGCGATGCCGAGCACCCAATACCAGAAAATCTGCCTGAACTGAATATCAAAATAGTACCAGAGATAAATAAACTCCCGGCGCAGAATGTGTGCGAAGTTGTTCATGCCCGTATCTGCTCCCCGCAGACCGCTGTCTGCTCCAATCTGTGTTTTCTATACGTTACCACATGCAGGGAGGAAATGGCAAGCCTTTTGTTGCAATTCATGGTGAAGGATGCCGCACCCGGGACAGGGGCGTGCTGCAATACAGCGTCTTGCTATTTTGCTGTGCCCGGGTTACAATATGGGCATCCTGATCGGAAAAGGAGAAGGAAATGAAGGTCACAAAGGAAATATTACACAGCTATGCCCGCCTGATTGTCGGCTCCGGCGCGAATGTCCAGCCCGGACAGGCGGTGCTTCTGAACATCTCCGTGGATCAGGCGGAATTTGCCGCCATGCTCACGGAGGAGTGCTACCGGGCCGGGGCAAAGCGGGTCGATCTTGAATGGCAGTGCGACGAGGTATCGCGCCTGCATTTCGAGTATGCCGCACAGGAGACCCTCTGCGAGGTGCGGGAATGGGAGGAGGCCAAGGCCCGGCAGATGACCGTGGACTATCCCTGCTGCATTATTGTGGAGTCAGAGGACCCGGACGCCATGGCCGGCATTTCGCCCGATAAGCTCTCCGCTGTGGAGCAGAGCAGGGCAAAGGTGCTCAAGCCCTATGACGACGCCATCGACGGCATGCACCAGTGGTGCATCGCGGCCATCCCCTCGGAGAAGTGGGCGAAGAAATGCTTCCCCGGGGATACGACCGAGCGGGCTATGGAAAAGCTCTGGGACGCGGTGCTGAAAACCATGCGTATCGACGGGGTGAACGACCCTGTGGCAGCCTGGAAGGCGCATACGGATTGCATCAGTGAAAAGGCCGCCTGGCTCAATGCTCAGGGCTTCTGCCAGCTTCGCTATCACAGCGCAAACGGCACCGACTTTCATGTCGAGCTGATCCCCGACGCCCACTGGGAAGGGGCTGCCGATGTCAATTCCCGAAACGGGGCAAGCTACATCCCCAACATGCCGACGGAGGAGATCTTCACTACTCCGCTTGCGGGAAGCTGCGGCGGCACCCTGGTCGCGACCAGGCCACTTTCCTGGAACGGCCAGCTCATCGAGAACTTCTCCATCACCTTTGAAGACGGCAGGGCCGTCTCCTGCAAGGCGGAGAAGGGGCAGGCGCTGCTGGAAAAGATGCTGCGCATGGACGAGTGCGCCAATATGCTCGGCGAGGTGGCGCTCGTGCCGAAGGAGAGCGCGGTGAACTCCTGCGGCTTCCTGTTCTACAGTACGCTCTTTGACGAGAACGCCTGCTGCCATGTAGCCCTCGGCGCAGGCTACAAGGAGGTGCTGCCGGACGGGAACGAGCTCACCGTGGCGCAGGCGAAGGAGCGCGGCATCAACGATTCCATGATCCATGTGGACTTCATGGTGGGCAGTGACGATCTTGCCATCGACGGCGTGCGCCCCGACGGCAGCAGCGCTCCCATTTTCCGCAGCGGCACCTGGGCATGACATACGCCGCTTATCTCAGAATCGACGCCAGCGCGGTCATCGCGGAGACGGAGTCCACCACGCCGGAGACATAGTCGCCGACCAGCAGATCATACGCGGCCCAGAGCACGAGATTAACAATCATGTTGAGCTTGATGGCCTTCGCGCGCTTTGCAAAGTAGCAGCCTACCGTATAGAGAACGGTGGCGATGATCGGCAGAAGGCCCGTAAGGCCCCGATTGTTTGTATAGAGGCCGAGAGCGGCCACGGCGACGACAAACAGAGCGCAGCGCTCTGCCGTGAAGCGGTCATAGGCGAGCAGGCAGTTTCTCACCGCGCAGAGCGCACAGGTGGTCACCCCGCTGATGGAGGCAAAAAAGATATTGGCGACCGCGAGCAGCAGGCACTGGGCGGCCTGATAGAGATAGATGCGCTTCCGGTCCCGGCTCCAGGCGCTCAGTAAGGTGAAGCAGGCTCCTGCCAGGGAGATGATATTTCCGATGAGCACAGGCTTCACCGATCCTTTCTGCGCCGGAGCGGTACAGGGAAAAACTCACGTGCGTTTTCTTTCATGCTCTGACCTCGACAGGGAGTATGTTCCGTGCCGCAGCATATCACAGCCGGGGGGCGGGATGCAAGCTCTGCCGGAAAAACCGGCGAAGCGGCGCCCTCGCTTGACAGCTGAAAAAAAGCTGTTATAATGACCACTCGACTGCACAAATGGGAGTATGTGGATATGTCCCTTCTGAAAAAGCTGGACGCGCGGTTCGGCGATCATGCGCTCTGGCAATACGTCAAATTCAATCTGGTCTCCACGAGCATCACGCTCCTGCAGCTCCTGCTCGCCAATCTCCTGCCGCTGCTCTTTGACGGGGTGACAGCGAAGCTGCCGGCGTTTCTGAGGCCGGTGTTCCGGCCGGAGGTGCTGTTCGAGGGGCCATCGCCCTATGTGGTGGACGGAGTGGTCACCTGGGGCTTTGTGCTGCCCTTTTTCCTCTCCAACTTCATCGCCAATATCTACGGCTACTATATGAATATGAAAACCACCTTTCGCGGAAAAGGGAGCCGCGCAGGCTTCGTGCTGTATCTTGCGGTCCTCACGCTGCTGATCCTGTTTTCCACCTGGCTGCAGGGCTATGTGACCGCAAAGCTCAGCGTGACGCCGCTTGCGGATTTCGCGCGGACGATCGCCGCCATGCTGGCAGGCTTTGTGCAGGTGGCTGTCCTGTTTCCGCTGGAAAAATTCGTACTGTTCAGGAAGGATTGAGTGCATGAAAAAGGTCAGTGTCATCGTTCCGGTCTATAACGGAGAAAAGCGCCTGAAGCGCTGCGTGGAGAGCATCCTCAACCAGGATTACCCGGAGCTGGAGCTGATCGCCGTGGACGACGGGAGCAGCGACGGCTCCTGGGAGATCCTGTGCGCCTGCGCTGAAAAGGACGGGCGCGTGAGGATCTTCCACAAGGAAAACGGCGGGGTGTCCTCCGCGCGCAACCGGGGCCTGGATGAGGCCTGCGGAGACTATGTGCAGTTTGTGGATGTGGACGACTGGCTGCCCATGGACGCCACAAAGCTGCTTGTGCGCGAGCTGGAGAAGACGGATGCCCAGCTTGTCGTGGGGGACTTCTACCGGGTGGTCAACATGAACGCGGCCGAAAAGGGACCCATCGAAAAGGGCGGTGTGCTTACAAAGCAGGCCTACGCCGACAAGATGCTGCTGGGCCCGGCAGACCTCTATTTCGGCGTCCTGTGGAATAAGCTCTATCGTCGGGAGCTGATCGAACGGCACCATGTACGCATGGATGAGAACATCAGCTACAGCGAGGACATGATCTTCAACCTTGAGTACCTCCTGCATGTGGACTCGGTGGCCATTCTCAAGGCGCCGGTCTACTATTACCAGTACACCAAGGGCTCCCTTGTTGATCAGAGCATGAATCTCAGCAGCACGGTGAGAATGAAGACCAGCGTCATCGGCTATTACAACAATTTTTTCAAGAACACCTTTGACGCCCAAAGCTATCAGCAGCGCCTGCCCGTGGTGTACAGCTATCTGCTGGCTGTGAGCCGGGACAGTCTTGCCCTGCCCTTTGCCCACGGCACCCGCAGGCTGGGGGAGGACGGCGGCTTGTCTGCTCAGGCGGCCGCGGCTGTCGTGCAGATCCCCATGCAATGCGCGGCTCTCACCGAAAGGCTGATTCAGCGCTATCTGGAGACGCTTGCCCGCAAGACGGGGCTTGAGAGAAACGCGCTCGTGCTTTTATATCTGCTGGAAAAGCTGCCCGAGCCCTGTTCGGCGGATACGCTCGGCAGGCTTGCGGGCCTGGGAAAAGACGCGGTCGGCATGGCGCTGAACCAGCTGCTGTCCAAAGGTCTGGTGGAACGCAGCGACACGCGCATCGGTTTTCGGGCGCCTGAGCTGCGCGAGGAGTTCCGCCAGCTTGACCGTGACTTTGATGCGCTGCGCTTCGAGAGCTTCACCCCCGAGCAGATCAGCATCTACCGGGAACTGGAGGGCCGTATGAGCGCAAATATTCTCCGCCGCCTGCAGGGGGAGAATGCGGAAACGGGAAAGGACCAGAGCCCGTAATTACGGGCCGCGCTGCGTCAAATGAAAAGGGGAGCCATCCGCTGTGGATGGCTCTCCTCTTTTCTCTGGATATGCCGGCATTACTTCTTGCCGAAGTTATTCAGGAGCGTGATCGCCGATGCGGGCGCCACCACCGCAAGCCCGATGCCGAGTATAAGCCAGGTCATGTTCTTCTCCGTGAGCGTCACGGGGATCTCCGCGCTCAGACCCAGGGCATCCGTCGCTGTGACGGTGAACGCTGCCTCGCCGAGACCACGGCAGTCTGCCTTCAGCACACCGTCCTCGATTTTCACAGCGCCGTTATAATCGTCCGAGAGCGCATAGCTGAGCGCCGTTCCCTTGGGGTCTTCAAAGAGAGCGCCGAGCTCCTGCTCCCAGGTGCCCTTCTGGAAAAGCCCGGTCCTCACGGTCTCGTTGATGCCGTCGCTCTTCGCCGCGGGAGCGGGGAAGTGCAGGGAGAAGGGGAGCGCGCTGCTGAAGCCATGGGCGTCCGTCGCCGTTACGGTGAAGGAGGCTTCCTCTCTGCCGTCGGGCCGCACGTTCAGCACGCCGTTTTCGATCGTCACCGACCCGCCCAGATCATCGGAGAGCGTATACTGGAGGCCGTTCCCGGCGGGATCGTCAAAGAGCGTGTCCAATCTGAGCTCCCAGTGATCCCCGGCAAAGCTCCCGCTTGAAACGGGGTCGGAGACCTCGGTACTCTTCGCCTCAGGGATGGCCACGGAGAGCGAGAGGGGGAGCTCTGCTGTGGTTCCTTCGGCGTTCGCTGCCGTCACGGTGAAGTCGGCATTGCCGCCGAGCGCTTCGAGATCCACGCGCAGCACGCCGTTTTCGATCCTGACTGCGCCGCCCAGATCGTCAGACAGGGTATAGGTACAATCATCGGCGGAGGCAAAGCATTCCTCAAGCGCCAGCTCCCAGACCCCGTCCTGCAGGGCGCCGAGAGCGGTCGGGTCCGTGCCCTCCGTCAGCTTTGCCACAGGCGTCGGTATCGGCGTGGGTACAGGCGTGGGTACAGGCGTGGGTTCGGGCGTGGGTACAGGCGTGGGCTTGGGCGTAGGTACAGGCGTGGGCTCGGGCGTAGGTACAGGCGTGGGCTCGGGCGTAGGTACAGGCGCGGGCTCGGGCGTAGGTACAGGCGCGGGCTCGGGCGTAGGTACAGGCGCGGGCTCGGGCACGTCGAGATCAAAGGGGAGCGTAACGCTCTGCCCGTAGGAGTCGGTGGCGGTCACGGTGAAAGGCGCTGCCTCACTGAGCTTCACGCGCAGCACACCGTCCACGATCTCCGCCGCCCCGCCGAGATCGTCCGAAAGCGTGTAGCTGAGCGCGCCGCCCTTGGGATCGTCAAAGAGCTCGTCCAGCGGAACCTCCCACACGTTATCGCTGACGCTGCCGAGCTCCGAATAAGTGGAAACAAGGCTCTCTTTTGCTGCGGGGAGGGGGACCAGAACCTGGGCGGCAAGCGGATTGGACAGAAGATCGAAGTCGGACAGATCCACAACGGCGGTCAGCTCGTAGCGTCCGCCCCGGTCAAAGCTGAGCTCACAGAGATACCTGCCGTCTTCCAGGGTCATGGGATACGTCGCCGTCTCACCCGTGTCGAGATCCCGGACACTCAGCGTGCAGGCGATGTCTCGCAGCTTCTCGTCCGGGACGAGGCCATCCGTGTCGCTGACATGGGCGGCGACGCGGATGGGCTTCAGGACCTCAAGAGAATCCATGGCCGACTCGCAGGAGAGCGCAACGCTCATGCTGGCGTTATAGATCATGCAAACATCGATGGAGTCGCCGGGATTGCCGCTGAGCGCGACCTTCCATTCCCCGGCTGCGGGCTCGGGAATCTTGGCCAGCAGGAAACGGGAGGTTTCCAGAATGTGCCCGTCAATGCTGTAGTCCTTCCCGTCCGGCCCGGTGATGCGCAGACTTGCGGGATCGACGGAGGCACCGTCATGCTCGATGACGATGTTGACCTCCTCCGCCCCGAGGGACGGGACCGTAAAGGCGGCTTCCATCTCGCCGTGCTCCGAAAAGTCGACCCGGTGCGCGCTGTTATACTCGGTCCGGTTGATGATCGAATAGAAACGCCCGAAGGCCGTCGTCAGATCCCCGGGGGCGGAGACCGTCTCCACCTGGCCCAGAGTGCCGTCGGTGAAGAAGCGCAGCTCCTGCTCCCCGTTTCGGGCCATGCCGTTTACGTTCAGGAGGATGCCGTGGATCGTGATGCCGTTTGCCTGCGCCGTCTCCAGCGCCTTCCGGGCGGCCTGTCCGGACTGCTCGCGCAGGATGGTGGAGCCGCCGGAGGTGAAATCGGTCATGCCGTCGGTCAGCAGCAGGATCGTGCAGGGCAGGCCGTTCTTCTCCCGCATACCGCCGAGCTCCTCCGTCGCCCGCAGCATGGCCGACCCGATGTCGGTATCGTAGCTGGGACGGAGCGCCTCTGCCGCCTCCACGAGGGCCTTCTTGTCCTCCATGCTGTTGATGGGCTGCAGGCCCGAATCATAGCGGATCGCCTCGTCAAAGGCGATCACGCCGACGTTGTTGCCCTTTTCGGTCAGAAGTCCGAGAAAGAGCCGCATGGCGTCAAAGCGCAGCCCGTCGGGGTCGGTCCCGATGCCGTTCATGTCGCGAAGACTCCCGCTCTTATCCATGACCAGCACAACATTATAGCGGTTGGCAAGAGAGATATTCTCCTCCGCATCGGCTGCGACAGGACACAAACGCATGAGTGTAAACAGAAAGACGGAAGCGAGAAGGGACGCAAGCAGTTTCTGCATTCTTTTCATGGTGCGCTGAGCCTCCTTTTTCAGCCTGCCGGGCCACATGCCATGACTGCGGACGCAGGCTGAACTGATTTTATATAATTCTATTGTTTCAACAGAGATTTGTCAAGAAAGATGATTGCCTGAAAGCTGCCGCATCCGCGCAGGAAGGACAAAATCAGGTCTTTCTCCTTTTGATCCCGGTGCGCCTGTAGTATTCTGTCTTTTCCGCGTACATGCGCTCGTCGGAGATACGGCTGAGGTCCGCGACGTTTTCCGAGGGGAACTCCCGGGCGGAGGCATAACCGCAGGAGATGGAGAGCTTGTCGACGAGTTCTCCCTTCCATTCGGCAACGGCCTTGTTCAGCTCCTCGCGCGCCTGGTCAAGCTGGCTCTCGCTGATGTGCAGCATGGCGGCAAACTCGTCTCCGCCGATACGGTAGATTTTGCCGTAACGCCCAAAGCATTTGCGCAGGCAGTCCGCCGTACCTCGGATCAGCTCGTCCCCGGCAGCGTGTCCCAGCGTATCGTTGGTCGTTTTGAGGCCGTTGATGTCCATGATCGCATAGACGAAGTTCTCGTCCAGGGCGTTTGCCATCAATCGTGCCTTTTCTTCTTCAAAGGCTCTGCGATTGAAAAGCTGCGTATCCTGATCCCGCAGCGAGGCGTTGGTCAGCGCGGCGGTACGCATGGAGATGATCCGAAGCGTCAGGATGAGAATGATCATGATGAACACAAACAGGGCGATATTCAGCAGGATCATGTTGAAGGTCTCCTCCTGGATGCCGCTCCCGTCGCTCTCCACCACCAGGTACCAGTCCAGCTTTTCCAGGTATTTGCTGACCGCGATCTTCCCGCCGCCCAGGTCATGATACACATAATCGCCGCTGGGACTGAGCTTCAAATCGTTCTCATACCTGGTGAGAAGCCTGCCCTCCTCCGTATCCACCTGGATCTGCCCGGCGGTGTCGAGCAGCATGATCTTGACCTGATGCTCCTTCTCCAGACTGAGGAACAGATCGTGGCTCTGGTGCATATGCATGCCGACGCCGCACACGCCCAGAAAGGTTCCGGCGCGATCCCGTATGGCGGTGTCGACAAAGACGGCCCAGGTGTCCTGGCTCTGCTCATCAAAGCCGACGTCCAGATCATAGTCGGTATGTTTATTCAGAAATTGCCCGTACCAGTAATCATGCTCGTCGTGCTCTGGGTCCACGATCTTGCTCAGACCGTCGAAATTATAATAGCGCCTGGTGGCGTCGGAAATCACGTAGACTGATTCATAGCGGAACCCGTCGCGGATCCCGGAGAGATATTCCTGAAAGGCGGCGGTGCTCTCCGCTTCGGGTACGTTCTTCTCGTTCTGCAGCGCCTTGATCAGAAAGCTGTCTCTTGCCATGGCAAGCCCCAGCGTGACCGGCTCGTTCAGCTCGCTGCTGATGGAGTCGTATATGCGGGCTGCCATCATTCTGCTCAGCTCCCGCGTGTTGCGCCGGCTCATGACGCTCAGAGACCAGAGAGAGACAAAGGTGGAAAGCAGGAAGCTGACCAGCACGATGGCAAAGGTCAGTCTGGTTACTGTATTTTTAGTGAATGTAAAATGATGCTGAAGCATATGCTCACTTCTTTTCTTTTGAATTTTCGGCCGAACCGCGGCTCTTTTTCTTTTTATAAGAGACAGGAATGAAATCTTTATCCAGCATAATCATACCACGGGGCGGAATACTTTGACAAGCCGGAATATTCACCGAACCTGAGTCGGAAAAAGCCCGAGGACGGAAGCGCGTCCGAGGCCGCCGACCGTTTATCCCCGTTTTCCTACCGCTTGCGCCAAAACCGTTGACAGACAATTGCGCATCGGTACAATGAAAACAGAGGCTTTCCTGCCTTGCATTTCGGGAAACAGACTGCTGTATCAGAAAGGAGAATGCACCCATGACAAAACGAATCCTTGCCCTCGCGATTGTGCTGGTGATGTGCCTGAGCCTTCTGCCTGTGAGCGCGATGGCTTTCAGTCCGGACATCTTCAAGCCGAAAATCCGTAAAGCCGAGTTCAAAGTGCCGCTCAAAATTGCAGACGGTTCAAGAGCCCTTCCCCTCAAATTGCATTTCAATGCTTCTGAAAATCTCAGTGACCCGAAGGCTGTTTATTTCGTGGAGGGCACTTTGCAGGCTACGCTCCAGGACGGCAGAAAAGCCGAGAGCATCAGAGGCCTCGGCATGACGCTGAATGGGCCGGTGAAGCCTGACGTCCCCCTCGACAGCAATATGTGGAGCTGGTCATGGTCTTCGACCGACTTTTCCGGCACAGGCATCGCCTATTTTGAGATACCGCTGCTGGAGGATGGCGAGACCCAGACCGTCGAAAAGAGCCTCGCCACAGGGCTGACCGAGGTCAACGGCCTCAAGGTCGGCGATCAGGTCACAGTCCAGCTTGAGACCGTCGTGAATACCAGCAGCTTCCCACCGGCTGTCGTTGAGGAGCTGTTCCCGGACGGCCCCTATGTGAAGTCCGACCCGATCACCTTCACCATCGAGGACGAGAGCAAGTACCCCAAGACGATCACGCCCGGCCAGGAAGCGTGGATAGCCGAACTGCCCGAGGTCCGGACCTTCACCTATGACCGGAAGGAGCATCAGGGCGTGGTATCGGGCGAAGGTTACACGGTCGAAGGCGATTTTTCCGCCACTAACGCTGGAGACTACACGTGCTTTGCTGTTCTGGATCCGGGCTGGATATGGTCTGACGGCACCACCTCCCCCCTGACTGTTCTGTGGCAAATCGAACCCGCAGTAATCAGCGATGTGACACTGGACAACAATGCCTTTGCCTATGACGGGACGAAGAAGGCTCCGCTCATCACAGAGGTCAGGGCGGGCGGCCTTGTCCTGAAGCGGAACGAATGGAAAGTCGAAGGCACTGTATCGGAAACGGCGGTTGGAAAGCACAGTATGCTTGTCTCCTCCAAGAACCAGAACATCATCGGCTACCAGTCCGTGTCCTGGTCGATCGTGGAGCCCTGTTCCTATGAGCTCAGCCTGCCGCTGAATCTGACGAAGATCGGCGAAGCTGCCTTTGCGGGGGACCGCTCCATCCCGTCGGCCTACGTCCCCGACACTGTCAGCGCCATCGGGGCGCGCGCCTTTGCCGACTGCACGAATCTTTCGCAGCTGCGCCTGCCGAAGGACTGCGACATCGCCGACGGCGCCTTTGACGGCTGCACGGCGCTGACCACCGTTACGGCCCCTGCCGGCGGCACGGCGGAGAAATGGGCAAAGGAAAACGGCTGCACCTTCATAGCGGAGTGAGAACGAAAAGAGACAGACATATGGCAAAGATCACGATACGTTTCGAGCCCGATCCCGCCCTTGACCATATCGACGTTTTGATCCGCGCACGTGAGCAGGATGCGGAGGTGACGGCGCTGATGGAGCGGCTTTCCGGCCAGACGCCGGATACGATCACGGTCTTTGACGGGGCAGGCAATTTCCGTACGCTTCCACAGGAGAGCATCCTGTCCGCCTTCGCCGAGGGGAAGCTCGTGACCATCGTCACCGAAAACGGGAGCTGGTACACGCGCCGGACCCTGCAGAATCTGGAGGAAACGCTGGACAAAAGCCGCTTTCTCCGTGTATCCCGCCATGAGATCGTCAATCTCGACAAGGTGCTGCGCTACGATTTTACCCTCGCCGGAACGCTGCGGCTGGAGCTTGCGGGCGGCCTGGAGACCTGGGCCTCCCGCCGCTGCATCCCGGCGATCCGCAAACGCCTGCTGGGAAAGGGGGGAGCGAGATGAAAAAGAAGCTTCTGATCCGCATTCTGCTCGGCTTCCTGTTGGGCATGGCGGCTATGCTTCTTGTCCCGGCCATCCTCAATGGAATCCCTGTCGGAACAGGGCTCTATTCGGACAAGCTGCTTGCCCGCGCCGGCAGCCCGGAGGCGGCAACAGTGCTGAGCCTGCTGGTGATGGGTGTGTTCGGATCGCTCTGTATGGGCGGCACACTCTTCTATGAGCTGGAAAACTGGCCGCTGGCCTGCGCGACTGCGGCGCATTATCTGCTGATGGCGCTGGGCTATCTGATCCCCAATTGGCTTTTATGCTGGGACATGCCCATAAAGCTGCTGCTGACCATTGAAGGTTTTATGGCACTCGGCTTTGTCTTGATCTGGCTGATCATGTACCTGCGTTGTAAGAGAGAAGTACAGGAGCTCAACGAATTGTTACAGATCCAAAGAAAAAAAGATTCGAGGAGAGAGTGACATGAAAAAAACAATCACAATTGTCCTGATACTCTGCATCCTTCTGTCCGTCCCGGCTTTTGCGGCAGCGGACGCTTCGACCTTCGTCGGGGATTGGAAGCTCTACGCCATGGAGGGGGACATGCCCGTCCCGCATGAGCAGCTTGCGGGCACGTTCATGGACAGCATCGCGGCCAGCTTACGGGAAAACGGAACGCTGAGCGTGAATATGCTGGGCGAGCTTGTCGAGGATGTATGGACAGACAACGGCGACGGCACCGGCATCTTCAACATCAACGGATACGCCTGTCAGATGAGCGTACGGGACGGCTTCCTGTGGGTTGATATGGGCGCGGGCATGTCCAATTCCTTTTACGTGTTTGAAAAGAGCGGGCAGTCCGCCGAGGAACTGGCCGGGTCCACCGTTATAGATTGGGGCGCCGTCCAGGAGGAATACAGCTATCAAATGCCCGAGCAGGTCAAGAGCGGCTCCCTCCTTGTGGGCGAATGGCGCTTTTATTCCCGCGAAAGCGATGATGCGGAACAGAACGTGCCGCACGAAAAGCTCCCGGCACTGAAGGAGCAGGGGCGCGACTATGCAGACGCTGAGACGCTGCACATCGGGGATGACGGCTGGTTCAAGATTACAAACTTCAACGGCTTTGAGAGCAACACCTGGACGGATAACGGCGACGACACCGGCAGCTGCAGCATAAACGGCAAGGACTGCACGGCTGCGATTGAGGACGGCCTGCTGGTGCTGCGCGCGCCCGACAGCGTGACACGGTATGAAAAGATTCTCACCCTCGGCACGACCGGGTATGCTGTCATTATTCCCGCAGACTACACCGCGGGCGAGGTCACGGCAGAGGATCGGCAGGAGGATCAGATCGGCTATTATCGCAGCGACAGGCACCTGATGGACTTTGATGTGTATCAGTTCGCGGCCGGGGGACAGAGCCTTGCCGACTACGCTGCCGCAGAGGCGCGGGAATACGGCACAGATACGGTAGAGTACCTGGAGGTCAACGGTCTTGCGCTCGCGCTGTATTATTCCGAGGAAAGCGATGCCGGCAAGAGCTATCGCGTAGCAAATTACCTCTTCACTGCCGGGGATGATTTCGGCGAGCTCTGCTTCTGGCTCGACGGGGATGACGCGGAAGCATTGACGGAACAGATCATCACAAGTATCTGCAAGACAAAGCAGGCACCCGAGGACATACACGGCGTCATCACAGAAAAGCTGCCGGGAGACTTCCCTGATCAATACCGGGTCAGAGCGGATGACGGCACACTCTTTGAGGCGGAATATATCGGTTTTCAAGACCTGGAACCGGGAGTAAGGGTCACACTCTCCCAAAGGGGAGGCCGGCGCTGGAGCATCGAGACTGAGGAGATCCGGCCCTCGCAGGATTCCGCGCAGAAAAACCCCGAAGGCGTGTATACCACGGCTGACGGCATCGTGATCGATGAGCTGAGCGTTCGCCTCGCCGGCGGGCGCACCTGGAGCTTCGGCTATGCGCTGCACAATCCCAGGGGCGAAACCATGGTTTTTGATCCGTCTCTGTTTGTCCTGAAAACCGCCGACGGCACGGAGATCAAGACGGCGGCTTCCCTTGTATCCCCGGACGAGATCTGGGCCAACAATGTGACGCGGACCTCTGTCACGATCATGTCCCCTGAGCTTGTCAGACTCGGGGATGCGATCTCCTTCTGGTATAACGGCGTCTTCCTCGAAACGGTAATCGCACAGGAGTTCTAAGGCAGCACTTACAACATTTACAGAAAAGGAGAAGGTCTTATGGAACCCAAAAAACTCATCCCCATCATTGCCATGGTCTCGGTCCTGCTCATGTTCATCCTGATGTACGCGGGCGTCAAGCAGAGCTGGCTGGCTGTCTTTGCTGGCGGCATCGCCATCACGGCCATCTCAATCCTCGGCAAAAAGAAACCGGAGCAGGACAAGAACCCGCAGGACAAGGATCCGCAGGAGCACAAAGAAAGCTGACAGCTCTGTCCCGGAAGCTGCGCCGGGGGAAAAGAGACTGGCGCAATCAAAAACAAAAAGGAAAGGATGGAAGAAAAGTGAAAAAGCTGCTGAAAACCGCGCTTGTGCTGTGCTTTTTTCTGATCGCTTTCAGCGCCGGAGCCGTCGCACCGAAGGCCCACGCCGAGCCGATCGCCTGGGGGGCAATCGGCAATACGATTCTGTCCTGGTCTCTGGAGGATAACGGCGACCTGACAATCAGAACGAGCAATGAGATGGAAAAAAACTATATTCCGGACTACCCGCCCAATTCGACCGCCGACTTCAGGCAGTACAAGGATCAGATCAAAAGGGTCGTCTGGAAAAGCGGCGTAAGTGTCACCTCGATCGGGGAGCGGGCCTTCGAGGACTGCGTAAACCTTGAGAGCATCGAGATCCCCGCCGATGTGGCGCGTGTCGGGGCTTATGCCTTTCAGGGCTGCACCAGCCTGGCAAGCGTCACCTTCTCAAGCGAAAAATACACGACCTTTGCTGCCGCGACTGAAATCAGCATCGGAAACAGGGCCTTCGGGAACTGCCCCGCGCTGAGCACCGTGTCCATGCAAAACACCGTGACCAGCGTTTCGTCGACTGCGTTCACAGGAAGTGATAACGCGAAGATCCATGTACCGGACTATAACGGTGCCGCGGCCAGGGCTGTTTCCAACGCGACGCACTTTTATGTCGGCAGCGACACCGCCTGGGGCATTCGCTATTATGGGGACGTGCTCAACCTGCGAAAGTATACAGGCACGGCCGCGTCGGCATCCCTGCCCGCCTATGTCACTGCCATTTACAGTGATACGGCCTTCACCGGCTCCGCCCTGAAGGCGCTGACCGTGACGGACAGCCTTGCTTCCGTCGGCCCGTACCAGGGCTTCGGCTATGCCGAAGGCGCCCTGCGGATCTATGTACCCACGCCGACCGGCAGCGCCGCGAGAGCGGTCTGCAATGCTTACGGGAATCAGCTGAAGGTCTATTTTGTCATCGGGACCGATATGGCCCTGCAATACAACAGCAGCAAAGACGTTGTGACGCTGCGGGCCTACACGGGCAGCGCCGAAAATGTGGTGATCCCGGCTTACATAGACGCGATCTATGAATCTGCCTTCAGCGGCAATACCACGATGAAAACCGTGACCATGACGTCGGTGAAGAGTATGGGCAAAAGCGTCTTCTGGGATTGCGCCGCGCTGGAGACGGCGACCCTGGGCGAGGGACTGACGGCAATCCCGACACAGGCTTTCGTCAACTGCGTGAATCTGACAAGCGTCAGCATTCCTGCGACGGTGACGAGCATCGGCGGCGGCGCTTTTAGCGGCTGCACAAGCCTGCCCTCCCTGACGCTGACGGACAATGTGACCGAAATCGGCCCTTACGGCATGTGCCCGCCTGAGATGCGGGTCTATGTACCCACGCCGACCGGGAGCGCGGCAATAGCTGTCTCCAATGCCTATCAGGGAGGCCATGACTACTACGTCGTCGGGGACGATTCCTTTGCCCTGCGCTGCAGCGGCGAGGGCGTCGTGACGCTGCGGGCCTATACGGGCAGCAAAACGGATGTGGTTCTGCCTGCCTATGTGAGCGCGCTTGTCGAGTACGCCTTCGCGAACAACACCACGCTCCAAAGCGTGGTCCTGACCGGTGTAACCCAAACGAACATGCGCGCGTTCTGGAAATGCACGGCGCTCAGGACCGTGCTTATCGGCGACGGGCTCACCGCGATCAGAACCCAGGAATTTGCAGGCTGCACAAACCTGGAGAGCGTCGTGATCCCCGACTCGGTGACAAGCATCACGGACAGCGCCTTCGACGGCGCGGACAACGTCTGCCTGAGCGTGGGCTGTGATTCCTACGCGAAAACCTGGGCAATCGGCAAGGGCTTTGCGGAGGACCCGGGCGACGGCTCCGTCACCGGCAGGCGCTATCTCCTGATCCACCGCTGGGCGCACGGCCCCAGCACCGCCGCCACGGACAGCGCTGACGGCGTGCGCGGCGGCATCTTCTGCAGCGTCTGCCGCGCAGTACAGGAGGCGGACAGGACGGTCTCCGCACAGAAGGTTCTGAAGCTCCCGGCGATGGCAAAGCAGATTGAAGCGGAAGCCTTCACGGGCATTTCCGCCCAGCAGGTCAATATCCCGGCGGGCACCCTCTCCCTCGGCAAGCGGGCCTTCGCAGACTGCGGCAGCCTCCTGATCGCGGTGATCCCGGCCTCCGTCGGCGAGATTGCGGACGACGCCTTTGCCGGAACGGATATCGCCGTGATCTGCCCGGCCGGCAGCTATGCCGCCGCCTGGTGTGAAAGCCGCGGCATTCCCTGCAACGCAGGCTGATTGAAAAGCCGCCCTGACTTTGCGCCCGCACCCTGCGATTCTTGACAAGAATCTGAAACCGTAATATGATGCCATTGTACATAGTACGGATAGACTGAGGTTCAAAATCGGATTTCACAGGGAAAGGAAGAGACGCTATGAGCACCTTGCAGGAACTGGTTCGATACTGTAACGAAGAGGAGCATCTCGGCGCGCTCTTGCTCACGGGCGAGGGCGGCTGCGGCAAAACCCATCTGATCGAGCATGATCTGGCGCGGGAGCTCAGTGAGACGCATTTCATCGTCCGCGTTTCTCTTCTCAGCGTGGACAATGTCGAGGCGCTGAATAAGGCCATCAGAAAGGAATATCTCATGGTCTGCACGCCGTTTCTGGGAAAGATGAAGCAGGAACGGGAACGCAACAGGAATATTTTTTCCGCGCTCAACGACATCCTGCGCTCGCTGACGCCGATCGGCGGCAGCATTGCCTCCGCGGTCGGCTCGGTCGATCTGCTGGATTATGTCCCTCTGGAGCCGGTGGTGGAGGACTTCCACAACAAGGGCGCAAAAAAGAGGGTCGTGCTCGTCTTCGATGATCTGAACCGCTCGGAGCTCAACTGGAGCAAGTTCGTCGGCATCATCAATCATTACTGCGAGCAGAAAAAATTCACGACGATCGTGGTTGGCGATACAGACGCCTTCAAACCGACAAATGAGGAAAATATCTTGCTCTACAAAACGGTGAAGGAAAAGACGCTCGCCCGCACGGTGCGCTATACGCCGGAATATGAAACGATTATTCACAATGTGCTCACGCAATCCACATGGCCGAGCCAGGAATACGCGGATTTCCTGAATGAAAATGAGCAGAGGATCCTGAATGTCTTTTGCGGGGATCCCTCAAACCGGGGAAGCTTGGTCAAACGCTATCATCATATCCGAACCCTGAACTGTGCCCTGCGGGAGTTCTATCCTTTGTATGAGGTGCTGACGGAGGAGAAGGTTTCGGACATCGGGAAGTATCTCTATTCCTTCATCGTCTGCATGCTCGTATCGAGAAACGGAATCAAGAAGGACGGGCGGCCCAGCTTTGAAAACAGCGAAGAGGAGATCAAGCTTCTTTATCCGGATTACGACCCGGCGCTGATGCCGGAAGAGATCCGGCAATGGATCAAGGAAGGCATCTGGGAGAAGGAGCGTATCGCCGACGCTATCTCCGGCCGGCAGTGATGCCGGTTTACCGGGCGGCATCCCGTCGGGCATTCCGATACAGACAGGAGCAAAAGCCTCAAACCGCATCGGTTTGAGGCTTTTGCCGGCTCCCTTTCAAGAACCATTTAAGGATGTACGGGAAAACAAAAAAACGCAGCGCAACATTGGGATTCGGGCTTGAAAAGTGCGCAATCTTCTGGTAGAATCACAAAAGATTATGGGCGGCTTTCATGAGACTGTTGGGAAAGGGGGGGTGCGCGTGTACAAAATCAGCTTTGAGATCTCAGCGCTTATTCTTTCGCTGGTATGCCTTGTGTATTCGCTGACGGTCAAACGGCGCCAGTACAAGGTACGCGGAAGCCTCGCCACCAAATTGCAGAATCAGCACTTTGTGTTCCTTCTGCTTCTGATCAGCAATCTCCTTTCCGCAGCCTCCTCGGTGGGAGGGGTGTATCTGCAGGCCATCGCCTCGGTGAAGGTGGTCCACTGGCAGTACCTGCTGCACGCCTTCTATTTTGTTTTCCACAGCACGCTCTCCATCTGCTTTGCCCTGTATATCATGAATGTCAACGGCACCAGCATCGGGCGCAGCAGAGGCTTCTATATTCTCTTTGCCCTGCCGTATATCTGCGCGGAGCTTCTGGTGCTGACCAACGGCTATACCGGTCTTGCCTTTTATATGGACGAGCATTTCGTCTATCACCGCGGACCGCTGATGCCCGTGCTTTATGCGATCGGCGCGTTCTATATCATCCTCGGCTTTGTCTTTTTTGCCCGCTATAATCAGGCGGTTTCCCGGGTGGAACGCAACGCCATCGGCGTTGTGATCGTGATGGCCGCTCTCGGCATCGTCGTCCAGGCTCTGCACCCGGAGCTGCTGGTAGAGCTGTTCGCCGAGGCCCTGGCCTTCCTGATGCTGATGGTCCTGCTGGAGGAACGCAGCGGCCACATTGATCCTCTGACGGGGGCGCTCAACCGCCTGGCACTGGCGGATGCAAACCGCCGCCTGATCCTGACAAATCAGCACTACAGCCTGATCCTCGTAAAGCTCAACAATCTGGAGCTGTATTCCAGGCTCTTTGACGGAAGAGAAATGGAGAAGCTTTTAAGGCAGATCTCCACCTGGCTGATTGCGATCTCCTCCGAACAGGATCTGTTCTGTTATGGGCGGGGTGAATTTGCCATCGTACTCATGGACCCCTCGCCCGAAGCCACCGAAAGGAAGGTCGGGCAGATCCTGAAGCGCTTTGAGAAGGAATGGAAGAGCAGCAAAATGACCCTGCGCCTGGATGCGACCGTCGCGATCGTCCACATTCCGGAGGAGGCTGCGACCCTTGAGCAGCTTGACGAGATGCTGACCGCGGTGTATCAGAACACAGAGACGGGGACAAGGCTGCTGCGCTATGATGAGCTGATGAGCTTTCAGCGCCGCTTTAATCTGGAGCTTGCCCTGCGGCGTGCCATCGAGGACAAAAAGCTTCGCGTCTGGTATCAGCCGATCTGGTCCACGGAGCACAGGCGCACGGTGGCGGCGGAGGCGCTGCTGCGCATTGATGATGAGGTATTTCGCAGCATATCCCCGGAGGTTTATATCCCCATCGCGGAAAAAAGCGGCCTGATCCGGGATATCGGCATGTTCGTCTTTTCGGAATGCTGCCGCTTTTTACAGGAGCATCCGGCGGAAACGAAGGACCTTGCGTATATCGAGCTGAACCTCTCCATTTACCAGTTCGTCTATGACGATCTGGCGAAGGCCTTTGAGCAGATCCGCGGCGGGGTCGGCATTCCGGCTTCCCGGATCAACATTGAGATCACGGAGACCGCGTCGGAGCAGGCGGTGGCCGGGGTGGCCGAGGGGATGGAGAAGCTTCGCAGGCTGGGCTATACCTTCTCGCTGGATGATTTCGGCAGCGGTTATTCCAACCTGAACCGCCTTATCGCAGGCGATTTTGTAAACGTGAAGATCGACAAGCCTCTGCTCTGGGAGGCGGACAAAAATCCGAATACCCGGCGCCTGCTGGAAAGTCTCACGCATATCATCCGCGGCCTCGGCTATAATGTCATTCAGGAGGGCGTGGAGACGCAGGCGCAGCTTGAGCGCGTCACAGCCTCCGGCGGCAATATGATCCAGGGCTATTACTTCAGCCGCCCCCTGCCCGAGGAGGAGTTTCTGCGCTATCTGCGGGCAGAACGCGAAAACGCGGCCGTGAAAAATAACGATTGACAGCGCCTTTGCCCGGTGATATGATACTTACGCTTAAAAGCAAAGACGGAGACGCGGGTCCCATCAGGCGTACAGAGAGGGCGGTCATCGGCTGCAAGCCGCCCGGCCGGCACAGGGATCAAAGCCACCACTCCCGAGCCGGCGGGTGATCAAGCCCGCACGTTTGACACGCGTTACTGTGTTTTTGAGTGAAACAACAAGGTGGAACCGTGCCTTATGCACCCTTGGCGGCAGCCAAGGGTGTTTTTTTGCAGGCGTGAGCGGATGCCTGCTGCGCCCTTTTGCGATCGGCAGGCGGCGGGTTCATCCCGCCCGGAATGCCGGAGGATTCATCCATGGCGGGGGCGGGCAAGAGAGAGCTGCTTCTTTCAGTATTATATCTGCATTATCATAAACAGCGCTGCGCGGCAGACGGATGCCGTCGGGAAAGCCGCGCAAGCTGTTTATTATAAAATATGGAGGAACCAACATGAAGATCATTGACAGAAACGGCCAGGTTGCCGAATGCGCACCGGAGGAGGAGCTGCACGTTCTGCGCCACTCCGCTGCCCACATCATGGCCCAGGCCATCAAGCGCCTGTATCCTGAGGCTGACTTTGCCTTCGGCCCGGCCACCCAGAACGGCTTCTATTACGACGTGGATCTGGGAGACAAAAAGCTCACGAGCGAGGATCTCGAAGAGATCGAAAAGGAAATGAAGAAGATCGTCAAGCAGAATCTGCCCTTCAAATCCTTTGTTCTGCCCCGCGAGGAGGCAAAGAAGCTCATGGCCGAACGCAAGGAGAATTATAAGCTTGAGCATATTGACGATCTTGCCGAGGAGACGGAGTTCAGCTTTTTCCAGCAGGGCGAGTATGTGGACATGTGCCTCGGGCCCCACATCTGCTACACCAAAGCCCTCAAGGCCTTCAAGGTCACCCAGCAGTCCGGCGCCTACTGGAAAAACGACAGCGAAAACAAGATGCTCACCCGCATCAACGGCGTGGCCTTCCGCACTGCCGAAGAGCTCGCCGAGTGGGAGAAGCAGCAGGCGGAGGCGCGTGAGCGCGATCACCGCCGCATCGGCCGCGAGATGCAGCTTTTCATGACCGACGATCTGGTAGGCCGCGGCCTGCCCATGTTCCTGCCCAACGGCTATGTGGTCTGGCAGGAGCTGGAGAACTATATCAAGGAGAAGGAGCGCCGCCTGGGCTATCAGCACGTGCTGACCCCCTGCGTCGGCACGGTTGATCTGTACAAGACCTCCGGCCACTGGGATCACTACAAGGACAACATGTTCCCGCCGATGGAAATGGAAGGGGAGTCCTATGTCCTGCGCCCCATGAACTGCCCGCACCACATGCGCATCTTCGCCAACCGGCCCCGGTCCTACCGCGTCATGCCCATCCGGATCGGCGAGATCGCACACGACTTTCGCTATGAGTCCTCCGGTACGCTCAAGGGCATCGAGCGCGGCCGCCATTTCTGCCAGAACGACGCCCACCTCTTTGTCACGCCCGAGCAGATCAAGTCCGAGGTCGCCTCTGTCTGTGATCTGATTTTCGATGTGTACAAGGACTTCGGCATCACCGACTACCGCTGCGTCCTGTCCCTGCGCGACCCTGCGGACAAGAAGAAATACCACGACGACGACGAGATGTGGAACAACGCTGAGAGCGCCCTGCGTGAGGTGCTGACCGAGCTCGGCATCAACTTTACCGAGGAGATCGGCGAGGCCGCCTTCTATGGCCCGAAGCTGGACGTGAACGTCAAGCCCGCCGTCGGCGCCGAGTACACGCTCTCCACCTGCCAGCTCGACTTCTGCCTGCCCGCCCGCTTTGAGCTGCGCTATATCGACCGCGACGGCAGTGAGAAATGCCCGGTCGTCATCCACCGCGCCATCCTCGGCTCTCTTGACCGCTTCATGGCCTACCTTATCGAAGAGACCAAGGGCCGCTTCCCGGCGTGGCTTGCTCCTGTCCAGGTCAAGGTTCTGCCCCTGAGCGAGAAGACCCTCGACTACGCGCGCGCGGTCAATGAGAAGCTGCTCGATGCCGGCCTTCGCGCCGTACTGGATGAATCCAACGAGAAGATCGGCTACAAGATCCGCCTTGCCCAGCAGGAGGACCGCGTGCCCTATATGCTCGTTCTCGGCGGCAAAGAGGCCGAGGCCAACACGGTCGCTGTCCGCACCCGCAGCGGTGAGGATCTGGGCGCCATGCCCCTGGATGATTTTATCGCCCGCATCAAAAAAGAGATCGAGACCAGAGCGAAATAAAGGCAATACCGCAGTCGTATTGTGCGGCGCTGCCTGAAGGAAAAGAATAAAATCAGCTTCCCTCCACAGACTAAACAAAAACGTCTGTGGGGGGATTCTTTATGAGTCGGGAACGGAAAAAGCTTGTACTGGCGCTGGCGCTGATTTTTGCGGTGAATATTTTCATCATTGCCCTGGCCCAGCATGCCTCGGCGGAGCTGTATAAAAAAGGAAGCGGCGGCCCGACGGTCAGCGAGATCCAGACACGGCTCAAAAACTGGGGCTACTACACCGGCTCCGTGGATGGCGTTTACGGCAGCCGGACGGAAAAAGCGGTGCGCTGGTTCCAGCAGAAGAACGGCCTTTCTGTCGACGGGCAGGTCGGCGACCTGACGCTGGCGGCACTCGGTATCCCGCCGAGCGGAGGCACTGCGGAAAAAGGGGACAGCAGCGGCTCGCTCGATCTGCTGGCGAGGCTCATTTCCGCCGAGGCGCGCGGCGAGCCTTACGAGGGGCAGGTCGCGGTCGGCGCCGTGGTGCTCAATCGGGTGCAGCACCCGTCCTTCCCAAGCTCGGTCGCAGAGGTGATCTATCAGCCGGGGGCTTTCTCCTGCCTGGACGACGGACAGTTTGACGAGCCGGTGGCCGAGAGCGCCTACCGCGCGGCGCGCGACGCTGTCAACGGCTGGGACCCGAGCTATGGCGCAATCTATTATTTTAACCCCTCCACCGCAACCAGCAAATGGATCTGGTCGCGGCCTCTGATCGTCAATATCGGCAAGCATCGATTTTGTTCCTAAACCGATATTTTGTATTGAATTGTTAATAATCGTACAGTATAATAAAGAAAAAAATTCACGGAGGATAAGGCTATGGCATATTGCAAAAGCTGCGGAGCTTATATTCCCGATGACCAGACGGTCTGTCTGGCCTGCGGCTATGACGAGAATGCAAAGCAGGAGACGAAGAATTCCTATCAGTCATCCGGCGCAGCCGCGGCGCAGAAAACGTCTGACAGGAATACGCAAACAGCGTCCGGCAATGAAAAGTACAGACAGGTCGACAGCGACTTTTTGCGCAAACAGCTTGAGGAACAGCGCAAGCGCCAGCAGGAGAACAGCAAGAAATGGGCGGAAACCGAATATGCCCAGCGCCAGAAGGCCAGAGAGGAGCAGGCGCGAAATTTTACGAATACCTCCGGCAGGTCGGGAAGTGACGTCTATCAGACCATCCGGAGAACCATGGCGAGCGATGATACCGGCAAGGTGATGGCGGGCCTGTCCTACATCAGCGTGCTGTTTATGCTGCCGTATCTGTTCCGGAAGAACGATGAGTTTGCAACCTATCATGCAAAGCAGGGGATGGGGCTCTTTATTGCAAGCATCATCGGCGATATCGCGGGCGGCCTTCTCGGCGTGGGCTGGCTGGTTGGTCTTGCCAGGATCTTTCTGGCCATAACCGGCATCAAGAACGTCATAGACGGGAAAAAGAAGCCTCTCCCCTATATAGGGAACTGGTTCAAAGACCTGCTCAAGTGAGAGAACAGATACACGGAAAAGAGAGAGGAAACATACGGAAAACACCATTTTAAAAAAAGTCGAAAAAACTTTGAAAAAGGTGTTGACAAATCCTTTGCGCAGTGCTATATTATCCAAGCACTCGGGAGTGATCCCGAAGATCTTCTGAAGAGCTTCAAAAAAATTCAAAAGAATTTGAAAAAAGCTCTTGACAAACAGAAAATCATGTGTTAAAATTACCAAGCTGTCGCCGATAAGGCGGGGCGCGGATGTACCTTGAAAATTGAACAATGTAAGAACAGCTTATGCTAAATAAGCACCAAGAAAAGGGTTCTTAAAAGTCAGAAATGACTATAAAGATTTCTTTGAGAGCTAGTAAGCTTCAATAAGATTTGAACAAGCGAGAGCTTGTTTGGATACAATTTATTGAGAGTTTGATCCTGGCTCAGGATGAACGCTGGCGGCGTGCCTAACACATGCAAGTCGAACGAAGCAC
>CADARY010000005.1 GCA_902790375.1 Oscillospiraceae bacterium
AGCATGGGGCCTGCGGCGGCCATCCATGCCGTCATGGGCGTCAACATCCTGATCGGAGCAGCCCTGTTCGCACTGTACTATTTCGTGACCCGGTATTTTCTGAAAAACAAGCTCAACCTTGCGTAAGAATTACGCCCCGCCGGACGGCGGGGCGTAATTCTTATACGATCTCCCTGTACATGGCCGGGGCATCAGCCTTGGAGACATTGTCGGCAACCTGCGTGACCTCGACCTTCAGGGTGCGCTGACCGAAGGCGATCTCGATCACGTCGCCCTCCTTGACCTGATAGCTGGCCTTGGCCTGGCGGCCGTTGACAAAAATGCGGTCCGTATCACAGGCATCGTTTGCGACGCTGCGGCGCTTGATAAGCCGGGAGACCTTTAAAAATTTATCCAGCCGCATGACTGCCCTCCTTAAACCAATATGAAGATGACCGCCTCTCCAATGGGAAAGGCGGTCATATGATAATACAGCTTCTTACTTGGACTTGCCGACGGGCTTGGCAACTACGTCCTTCAGGGCCTTGCCGGCCTTAAAGGTGGGGATGCGGCTGGCAGGGATCTGGATCTCTTCCTTGGTTCTGGGATTGCGGCCGATGCGGGCATTGCGCTCCTTGGTCTCAAAGGAACCGAAACCGACGAGCTGGACCTTATCGCCCTTGACCAGGGCGGCGGAAATGGTCTCAAATGCGGCGTTGATGGCCTTCTCGCTGTCCTTCTTGGAGAGTCCGGACTTCTCTGCGACTGCTGCAACTAATTCTGCCTTATTCATTATGAAATTCCTCCTGATGAAAGTATGGCCTGACGCCATGATATGGTGAGTTTTCCCACATTTTTTGCGGTTTACTCATGGTGCACGGTCTGCAAAAAAGTAGCAGACTGAAAGCAAGTAGACTGTACCATACTTCGACGGTTTTCGCAAGCCCTATTTGTGTTTTTTTGCGTTTTTATGAAGAAATTCAGCGCATATGGAGGATACGAGCAATTTTTTCACCGCCGGGGATGAGCTTCATGTCCTCCTTTGTGACCGCGCGCAGGAGAATGGCCGCCGCCATATAGACGATGACCGCCGCTCCGATCGCGGCGCACATGGCAAGCAGCGTACCCAGGCGGCCCATCTGCAGCAGGGCGCGCTGAGCAAGGCCGAACACAGCCCAGGCCGTGAGGCCCATGAGGGCGCTGGATACAAGCGACGCGCTGAAGATGCGCAGCAGGCGCGGCCGCCGGTCAAGCGCGCGGCACAAAAAGACATAATCCAATGCCGCCATGGCGCAGTAGCTGCAAAGGGTGCCGACCGGCGCGCCGTAGATGTTGATGTCGCGCCTTGCCACCAAGAACCAGTTGATCACGATCTTGATGACGCCGCCGGTGATGAGCGTCACCATGGTGAGCTTCTCCCGGCCTGAGGCCTGAAGGATGGCGTTTTCCATCAGCACAAGGCAGACAAAGAAGGAGGCGATGCCCATGATCCGCAGAAGCCCGGCACCCGCGAGATGGCTGCCGGGATACAGAACAGACATAATGGGCCCTGCCAGTACCGCGAGGCCCACGCCCATGGGAATGGCCAGGAAGGCGGAAATGCGCATGGAATCCTCGGATACGCCGGCGGCCACGCTGCGCTCCCCCTTTGCCAGCGCCCCGGAGATGGCGGGGACAATGGAGATGGTGAGGGGCGTGATAAAGGCAGCCGGGAGGTTAAAGAGGGTCTGCGCCTTGCCGTATACGCCGTAGAGCACCTTGGCCTGCTGGTAGCTGCAGCCTGCGGCGCTCTGCAGACGGTTCATGCAGAGCTTGGAATCCACGCTGTTGAGCAGGGCCATGATGCAGGCGCCGGCGGCGATGGGGATGCCGATGGTGAGAATGTCCCGCACGATCTTGAGAGCGGAGTCCACCGGCACACGGTCCTCGGGAAGATCGGGAGGGAGTGCGTAGTGCCGCCGCTTGTATACGATCATATAGGCAAGCGACACCGCCGAGCCGACGGACACGCCGAAGATCGCACCCGCCGAGCCCATGGGCAGGGCCATCGGGTGACCGTGGGGATAGGAGCGCAGCACCACCACCGCGATCACAAGGCCGGAGACCACCTTGAAGAAAACCTCCAGCACCTCATCCACGGTAGTCGGCAGCATGTTGCCGTTGCCCTGACAGTAGCCGCGATAGGCCGACACGATGCACACCAGCAAAATCGCCGGAGCCATGGCCCGCACGCTGGGCGCGGCGTCGGGGTTTTCCAAATACTCGGCCGCAAGCCACTCGGGGAAGCAGAACATGATGAGCCCGAACACGAGGCCGATGACCGTGAAGGTGACAAGGGCCACGCGGAAGGTCTTCTCCTCCTGCCGGACACGGCCGTTGGCGTCCGCCTCTGCCACGAGCCTGGACAGGGCTACCGGCAGACCTGCGGTGGCGAGGGTAAAGAAGATGTAATAGATGCTGTAGGCACCCATGAACATCGAATAGCCCTCGTCCCCAAGGATATTGCCCAGCGGGATCTTGTAGAAGAAGCCGAGGATCTTCATGATGATGACGCCGACTGTGAGGATGGCGGCGCCGTGCATATAGTTTTGACCTTTGGCTTTAGACATAAAACCTCCTCAAATTTCCTCCAGCAGACACCGCGCGGCATAAACGCCGCTGGCAGAGGCGTGGGAGAGAGAGTGGGTCACGCCGGAGCAGTCGCCGATGACAAAGAGGCCGGGACTGCAGGTCTCGAGGCGGTTGTCGATCTCCACCTCCATGTTGTAGAACTTTACCTCCACGCCGTAGAGGAGCGTGTCGTCATTGGCGGTGCCGGGGGCAATCTTGTCGAGGGCGTAAATCATCTCGATGATGCCGTCGAGGATGCGCTTGGGGATCACAAGGCTCAGATCACCGGGCGTCGCGGCGAGGGTCGGGGTCACAAAGCTCTCGCGGATGCGCGCCTCGGTGCTGCGCCGGCCGCGCACCAGATCGCCGAAGCGCTGCACGATCACGCCGCCGCCGAGCATGTTTGAAAGCCGCGCGATGCTCTCGCCGTAGCCGTTGGAATCCTTGAAGGGGACGGAGAAGTGCTTGGAGACCAGCAGGGCGAAGTTGGTGTTTTCCGTGTGCTTGCTCTTGTCCTCATAGCTGTGGCCGTTGACGGTGACAATGCCATTGGTGTTCTCGTTGACCACAACGCCGTGGGGATTCATGCAGAAGGTGCGCACCATGTCCTCAAACTTCTGTGTGCGGTAGATGATCTTGCTCTCATACAGCTCGTCGGTCAGGTGGGCGAAAATCTCCGCCGGCAGCTCCACGCGCACACCGATGTCCACGCGGTTGGAGAGCGTCGGGATGTTCAGCGAGCTGCAGACGGATTCCATCCACTTGCTGCCGCTGCGGCCCACGGAGATCACGCACTTGCGGCAGGTGAAGCAGCCCTTGTCGGTGACCAGCTCATAACCGTCCCCACTCCGGCGAATCTCGGTGACGGAGGTCTCAAAATGGAAATCCACCTTTTCCTTCAACTCGTCATACAGGTTTTTCAGCACCACATAGTTGATGTCCGTGCCGAGATGGCGCACCTGGGCGTCCAGCAGATGCAGGCCGTTTTCCAGGCACATGCGCTTGATGGCGGTGTTGGCGGTGGAGTAGAGCTTCGTGCCCTGGCCGCCGTGGCTGAGATTGATGGCGTCCACGTACTGCATCAGTTCTATGGCCTGGGTCTTGCCGATATGCTCATAAAGCGTGCCGCCGAACTGATTGGTGATGTTGTACTTGCCGTCGGAGAAGGCGCCCGCGCCGCCGAAGCCGCTCATGATGCTGCAGGTCTCGCAGCGGATGCAGGATTTGACATTCTTCCCGTCGATGGGGCAGTGCCGCTTGTCCAGGGGCTTGCCAAGCTCCAGCACGCCGATTTTCAGACCGCGCTTTGCCCGTGCCAGCTCATAGGCAGTGAATATGCCGCCGGGGCCTGCGCCGACGATAATGACATCATAATTCATACTTACACTCCCTTTGTCAAAAAAAGAAACCCCACATTCCCCAAAAGGGAAAATGAGGCAAAACGCAACATAGTTCCTCGTCGATAATACCACGAAGGGAAGCGAGATGTCAAGTGTTCTGAGCTCCCCTTTCAAAAAAGGGAGCTCAGAACAGAGCGTCTTATTCCGTCGCCTCCGGGGCGTAGACCGGACCGTAGGTGTACAAAGCCGTGACGGTGGAGGCGGCGCCGGGTGTCAGGAAGGTGGCGCGCTTCATGCGCCCCTTGTCATCGTATTCGAAGCTGGTGCGGCTGAGCATGGTGCCGTCGGCATTGAAGCGCTCCTGCTTGGAGAGCTTGTCGCCGTCATATTCGTTGAGCAGGGTGTAGCTCGTCCCGTCCTCATTCTGCAGGGCGATGAGATTACCGTGCTCGTCATAGGCGGCAGAGCTGCGGTATTCGCCGGTAACAGCGTCGAGCCCGATGCGGTAGTGAATTGTGCCGTCCGGGTAGTAGTCGTATTCATATACCGTGGAGAGCACGTCCCCCTGGCCGAGGTACGCGCCTGCGGCGTCGTAGCGCCTGCCCACCTGGCTCTCAATGATGGTGTAGCTGCCGTCGTCTTCATAGCTGTAGAGATAGACCCGATCCTCCATCCCGGGATAGGCGGAAAAACGCTCCGTTTTCTCCGCGACGCGCCCGTATTCGTCATAGCGGTAGTCGGTGGTCAGCGGGCCGTTGCACTCGGGATTCAGGCTGACCTCCTCAGAGAGAAGGCGGTCGAAGAAGTGGAAGGCGATGGAGAGAGAATCCCGATAGCTTTTAAGATCAAGAAAGAGCTCGCGCGCTTCGCCGTATTGTCCCTGCTCGATCAGGGAGAGCCCCTTGCGGTACAGGGCCTCCTGGGCAAGCTCGGCGCTGTCGAGATAGCCGCCCAGATCCGTGAAGGCGCCGTAAGCGTCGTCCCAGCGCTCGTTTTCCAGAAACTTTTTGGCCCGGGCGTAGGAGGCAATCTCGGCATCGGCCTTCTTGGCCTTGGCCGCAAGCTCGGCGGAATCCCGGAAATGGCCGAGCTTTTCAAAGCGCAGCGCCGCCTCGACGTAATCCCCGGCGGCGTAGAGGCGGGCTGCCTCCTCATAGATCGCGTTGCGGCGGGAAGTGAAGACATAGACCCCGGCGGCGATCGCGGCAATGAGCAGCATGGGGATCAGCACCAGCAGGATGCGCTTGAGGATCCTGCCGCGCGACTGCTTTTTCTCCTCGTCGAGCGCGGCCTGCGCCGCCTCGGCATTGAGCCGCAGGGACTTGTTCTCCCGCAGCAGCTCCACGTTCAGATACTGCCTGCAATGCTCCAGCGTCTGCTCGCAGCGGTGGCAGCTTTCCCCCTTGTGGTTGATCTCCCCGCAGGCGCACAGCCACAGATCCTGTATTTCCAGCGGGACAAAGCGGCTCTGGCTGCCGGTCTCCAGACGGTACTGACGGATCAGCTCCTTGTCAAAAAGGCGCTGGTTCAGATCCGCCTGCCGGGGCAGAGATCTCCAGACCGCGCCGTCCCCGAGATAGCGGCTGCCGTCAGAAAAAGTGACGGAGAGCACCCGGACGCCAAAGCTGCGCAGCTCCAGCGCGGGCAGGCGGATCGCCTCCTTTGCACCGAACAGGGCGTCCCGCGCGGCGTGCAGTCCCTCATACAGATGTTCCACCCGGCAGACTTCGCTGTCGCTGCCGTCATAAGCGATCACCAGGACCCTGACGGTGCTGATGGTCTTGGACGAGATGCTGCGCAGCTTGAGCTGGGCCACGCACTGCCCCGTCTGATTGTCGGTGAGCAGCGCGCCCGCCGCAATCACCAGCGGTGAGCCCGGCGCATAGAGATCCTCAGGCAGAGTAAAAAGTCTGGAATACCGTTCTGCCATTCGTTTACGCCCCCTTTGAAAATGTTCAGGGTTACATAACATGACTCAGTATAGCATTCCCCACGGTTCATTGCAAGTTGCATTTTCCGGAAATACACGAATATTCACAATTTGTTTGCATGCGCGGGGGCCTGAGAGGGGCATTTTGCATAGAATTGCCGCATAAGCTGAAAGAGAACCAGAAAGCAGGGGGGAGCATATTGAGAGCAATCAGGAAACTGGCAGGCTTGTTGGCGATGGCGGGGATCTGCCTGCTGGCGGCAGGCAGCGGCCATGGCAGTCCGGGCGCATGGCTGGCCGAAAGGCCGCCGGAGGAGCGGATGAAGAACGTGCTCCTCCCCGCGGAGCTCCGGCAGGGCACAACGGCGGCAGACGCGGCAGAGCGTGGGCAGGCCGTCCTGCAATCGCTTCGCATGCCGCCGCTTGAGGAGACCGGACAGCCGTCTGCCGAGACGGTGCTGGAGACCACCATCGAGGGCGGCATGCGCATCAAAAACGAGACAGGCTACTGGGTGGACGCGGCCCAGATCCTCGCCGAGGGGCCGGGGCTGACCCTCCCGGCGGAGGGGCCGCAGATCCTCATTATCCACACCCACGCAAGCGAGGCCTACACCCAGGCGGGCGCGGACCGCTACGCAGCCAGTGACAACGGCCGCACCGAGGACACGCAGTTCAACGTCGTGCGCATCGGCGACGAGCTGACCGAGATCCTGACCGAGGCGGGGCTGAACGTGGTGCACGACCGGGGAATCTACGACTATCCGAGCTATACCGGCTCCTACGCCCGCGCCGAGGCCGCCATCACCCAGTATCTGGACAGCTTTCCCGATATCCGCGTGGTGCTGGATATCCACCGCGACGCCCTGGGCTCCGGCGATGTGGTGTACAAGACCATGGCAGAGGAGGAGGGGAACGTGGCAAGCCAGATCATGCTTCTGGTGGGCACGGACGAGAGCGGGCTGGAGCACGCCTTCTGGCGCGGGAACCTGGCCTTTGCTCTCTACCTGCAAAACGCCGTCAACAGCGCCTTTCCCACCCTGATGCGCCCGGTGCTGCTGGTGAGCCAGCGCTATAATCAGCAGCTCACGCCGGGCTCGCTGATCGTGGAGGTGGGCAGCAGCGGCAATACCCTGCGCGAGGCCCTCGCCGCCATCCGTCTCTTCGGCCGCGCCGTCGCCCCGGCGCTGCAGGATCTGGTGTTGTCGTAAGCGAATTGTCTTTACAAGCGGCAGGGCTTATGGTATATTCTAATTGTACGCAAGTTTAACAGAAATTGTCTGTGACATTTTTTACAATAGGAGGAAATTACAATGAAAAAATGGGTATGTCCTGTATGCGGTTACGTCCATGAGGGGGAGACGGCTCCCGAGTTCTGCCCCATCTGCAAGGTCCCGGGCAGCAAGTTCACCCTCCAGGCTGACGATCTGACCTGGGCTTCGGAGCATGTGGTCGGCGTCGGCAAGCAGTTCGGCGGCGATGTCCCCATCGACGTGCAGGAGCAGATCATCGCAGGCCTCCGCTCCAACTTTGAGGGCGAGTGCTCTGAGGTCGGCATGTACCTCGCCATGGCGCGCGTCGCCTATCGCGAGGGATATCCCGAAATCGGCATGTACTGGGAGAAGGCCGGTCTGGAAGAGGCCGAGCATGCCGCCAAGTTTGCCGAGCTTCTGGGCGAGGTCGTCACCGACAGCACCAAGAAAAACCTGCAGATGCGCGTCGACGCCGAGAACGGCGCCACCGCCGGCAAGACCGATCTTGCCAAGCTCTGCAAGAAGTACAATCTCGACGCTCTGCACGACACCATCCATGAGATGGCGCGCGACGAGGCCCGCCACGGCAAAGCCTTCAAGGGCCTGCTGGAGAGATACTTCAAGTAATTCGTTTTCTGCCCGCAGGGGTCGATCCACCCGTAAAGGGCGCAATGCCCCGATCGACCCTGAACCATAACAATATGTGAATCCGCGGGCCGATGAGGGCATCGGCCCCAACGGAATTGTAATACCGAAAGGAGAAGCCACCTGTGAAATACGTTTGCAATATATGCGGCTGGGTCTATGACGAGGACGAGCAGGGCACCAAGTGGGAAGACCTGCCCGACGATTTCACCTGCGAGCTCTGCGGCGTCGGCAAGGACGATTTTTCCGCACAGGAGTAAGAACTGGACGCGGCGCTTCGGCGCCGCGTTTTTTCTTAAGAGTGTATAAATATTTCAAAACACGCTTGATTCCTGTCAGAACAAGAGGTATACTGCTGAACGAGAATACATGAAAGGAGACAAATATATGGATTTCAACAAAATCATCAACTATGCCGTAGAGTGCGTTACAAAGAACTACGCAAACTTCAATGGCCGCGCAAGACGCGCCGAATACTGGAGCTACACCCTCTGCACCGCTGTGATCAGCCTGGTGATCAGCGGGCTGTATCAGGCCACCGGCAGCTCCGTCTTCAACATCCTGTCTATCATCGTCTCCCTGGGGCTGCTTGTCCCCGGCATTGCGGTGGCGTGGCGCCGCCTGCATGACATCGGCAAGCCCGGCGCATGGTACTTCCTCGGTCTGATCCCCGTTGTCGGCTGGATCGTCCTGATCTACTGGTTCTGCCAGGAGGGCGTCTCGGGAGCAAACGAGTTCGGCCCCGACCCCAAGCAGAATGACTGAGCGAACATAAAAGCGACCGTTCCAACGGGAACGGCCGTTTTTTATGTCCTTATGCACCTTTAATCAAGCCCCTTCATGCGGCGCTTATCGGCGTACATGGCCTTGTTCTCGCGGCCTTTCGCGCACGGCGGAAGCTCCGTGCCGTCGTCAGGACGAAAACCGGCGCACGGATGTTTTAGGCAAAAGCGGTAGACAAGCCGATGCGCTTGTAGTAAAATAAGGCTTATAGAATCGAAAACTGTTTTTACAGGAAACGAGAAGGAGGCAATGGATTTGCTTACAATGGAGAAGCTGCGCGAGTACGGCGCAAAGACGGACGAGGGGCTTGCCCGCTGCATCAATAACGAGGCGTTTTATTTCCGCATGGTCGGCCTTGCGGTGAAGGACGCAGGCTTTGCCAAACTCGAGGACGCGCTGAAGGCCGGGGATCTGGACGCTGCCTTCGCCGCGGCGCACGCGCTCAAGGGCGTGCTGGGAAACCTCGCGCTGGAACCCATGTACCGCCCGGCGTCAGAGCTGACAGAGCTTCTGCGGAACAAAACGCCCGCAGGCTGCGACGCCCTGCTGCGGGAAATCCTGGAACAGCGCGCGAAGCTGGAGGCCCTGATCGCAGAGTGAGCGTTTCGTATTAAGGCAACACCGCACAATCCGCCTTCGGCATCTCCTGGAAAATTTGTGCCCTGATTTCGTCACTTTTTCTTGAGGTACACAAAGTACATCTGCGAGGTATTGCCTTAAGAATTATTCAGGAAAAGTGTGCTGTTTTTGTGACAGTTTCTGTGATACAATATAATCGTAGGCGGAAAGAACAAATGAAGCACCTGGGCGTGCCGCGAACATGAAGAAGGAGATGCAGAATATGACCGAAAAGAAAAAAATGAAAGCGCTGGATGACGATTCTCTGGAAGCCGTGGCCGGCGGCGCGGAGGGCGTCACGCTTACGGGCTCGGGCAGCTTTATGTCCAACACCGGCACAAGCCTGAACATCGTTGTCAACTGGTACGCCGGCATTGACATGTACGGCAACCACGGCCTGCTGATCAACGTGAGCGCGACCTCGGGCAACCTGGTGGCGGGCTCCCTCCTCAACGGCGTGGAGGTGACCGTCAACGGCATGTCCTACGCAGCAAGCAACAACCCCATCAATTACATGGGCGGCGGCATGACGACCAATATGCTCGCAAGCTTCACCGTCCCCAATGTCTACGGCAACGTGTCCATCACGGCGGTGTGGCACTTCAACGGCACCTATGGCGGCGTTCCCATCGGCAGCATCTATGCCAGCGGCATGGCAAGCGTCTGATAATGAAGTTATAAGAAAGGACAGGAAAGATGGAAAACAACGAGAAGATCAAGAGCTCCCTGCAGAACCTGGACGATGCGGCAGCGGCATCCGTGGCCGGCGGCGCGCATATCGACAAAGTGATCTGCTGCACCTGCGGTCGTGAAATCCACCTGAGCGGCCCGATGATGGGCCAGTACTACAACAACAATATCTGCCCCATCTGCCACGGCAAGCTCAAAAGCTGGTAAGCAGGAAAGTAAAAGGCCGAATGGGTCGATCTCCGGATCGACCCATTCGGCCTTTTGATTTGTATGGTTCAGCTCCTGCTCTTCTTCCGCTCCTTCATGGCCCGGACGCCGACGACCAGCTTTTCATCGCCGTGCTCCTTGAACGAGGCCACCTTCAGCTGCACGGGCAGGACCTTGCCGCCGATCATCAGACGGTACTGGATGCTGAAGGAACCGTGCTCCCGCAGCTCACGCAGGATGTTCTCCTTTGAGAAGTGTTCGAGGAACATGTCCAGATCCTCGGGATAGATCACGTTCCTTGCGTCGATCACTGCCTGCCTGAAGAAATCGCTCCCGGTTTTCGCGGCGCTGAGACTGTTGAAATCGTCGGTGGAGTCGTTTTCCACATATTGCCCGCTCACGGGGTCCACGGTGTAGAGGCTCAGATATCCGTCCGTGAGGGCCATGAGACGCACCATGGTGTCCCGATCCTTCTGCAGCGCGTCCTGAAGCTCCTTCTGCTTCATCTGGGAGTCGATGATGCTGATGCCGATGATGATACGGTTGCCGCCCGACATGCGGGTGATCTTCATGTTGACGTACAGGGGCTCGCCCGTGTCGATCAGGCGGTAGGTGGCGGTAAACACGCCCTGCCTGTCGAGCTCCTGCAGGATATTCTCCTTGGAGAACCAGGTCAGGAAGGCTGCCCTGTCCTCCTCGTAGATCCGGGTCATGGTGTCGCGCTTGGCCGAGGCGAAAAAGTCCGTCCCGTGGCGCTCAACGGCAAGCTCCTCGCCGCCGACCCGGGAAGTGTATTCGATGAACTCGTCCGTATCCAGATTCACCACGTAGATATTATAGTAGTCTGCGGCCAGGGACCGGGCAATGTCAGCATAAGTGGTGCTCTCATCCGGGGCCGATATGGAGAGGATCGCCACAGCCACCGCTGTGGCGCCGTTGACGGGATTTCGCCCGATGGGATTGATGAAGGTGTGGATGCTGTAGCCGTTTGACAGCTTCCCATCGTACAGGGCGCGGCTGCCGTCGGCACAGCACTGGCGCACCCGATCCATGAACGCGGAGCCGGAGCCGCCCGGATACACCGGGTAGCCGCAGGGCTGATCCTCGAGCTGGAAGGAGAAGTTCTTCTTCATGAAGTCGCGGTAAGCCTGGTTTGTACGGACATAGCAGACGTCGTTTTCCCGCACCTCCATGATCCCGGCAGGCAGGGTGTCGAAATAATCCTGCCGCGACTTCTCCTTGTTGGCGATCATCGAAATGGCATAGAGGTTTACACGGCCGATGGAGGCGTAGTATTCCGACTCCTCCGGATTTTCAAAGCCGATCTGGATGCCCTTGCGGTAGCGTTCCAGGATCTCCTCATAGGGGATGGGCTTGCAGTAATAGAAGCCCTGCAGCTTGCTGCAGCCGATCTCCCGCAGAAACTCCACCTCCTCGGCACTCTCGACGCCCTCGCAGATGGTGTCAAGGCCGAGGTCAATGGCCATGCGCACGAGATCGGTCAGGATGGTCTTGCTCTCCTTGCCCTCGCTGAAGTTCTTCATAAAGCGCATGTCAAACTTGAGAAGGTCGAAGTGGATCTCCTGCAGCACATCGAGGGAGGAATAGCCGCTGCCGAAATCGTCCATCCAGACCTGGAAGCCCAGCGCCTGGAAGCGGCGCACCTGCTCCTTCATGAAGTCGAAGTCGCTGCCGATGATGCTCTCGGTGATCTCGATGGTGAGCCTGTCGTGGGCGATGCCGGCGGCGTCCACCCGGCGGCGGATCTCCTCCACGATATCGCAGGCGTCAAAATCTGCCCGCGAAAGGTTCAGCGAATGGGGCACAACGCGAAGTCCGTCTGCCTCCAGCGCTTTCATCTTTTTCAGGATCTGATCGAGCACGTAGAGATCCAGCTTGTAGATGAGCCGGGACTTTTCCAGCACCGGGATGAAGATACCGGGGGACAGGACCCCGCGCTCCGGGTCGATCCAGCGCGAGAGCGCCTCCTCATCACAGACGCGGCCGTTGACCGCACGGATGATGGGCTGATAGTAAACCTTGATCCAATGCTCGGCCAGGGCCTGGTCCAGATGCCTCGTGATGTAGCGCTCCCCGTCGAGCTGGGCGAGCATGCCGCTGTCAAAGGCGTAGAAACCGGATTCAAAGGAGCCCCGGTGCTTGTCGCAGGCATATTTGGCGCGGTCGCAGGCAATGCTCACGTTCACGGGCTCAGTGCTGTCGTGATAGATACCCGCCCGGATCGGCAGGCTCTTACCGCCGTTTGCGCCCTCACAGTCGCGGAAAACGGCCTGCAGCTTTTCCTCCAGCCCGTCCTCCGCGCACACGACGGCAAAATGATCCTCGCTGAAGCGGCAAACGCACTGCTCCCCAAAGTGGCGCATCAGAATCTGCCCCACGTCATACAGGAGCTTGTCGCCCTCTTCAAAGCCGTACTGGCGGTTATAATGCTTCATGCCCACAAGGTCAAAGTAGAGCATGACCGAGGCCTTGCCCTCGTCGCTCAGACGCTTGCGCTCGGCTGTGGCGAGCTTGAAGAAGTGACGCATGTTCGGCAGACCCGTCATCGTGTCGGTGTTGATGCGGCGGTTGAGGTCGGCGATATAGTCTTTGATCTGGTCGCGCATGCGGATAAAGGCCTGGGTGAGCTGGCCGATCTCGTCCCTGGCGCGGTAATCCAGCGCCACATCGTAATCAGCCTCGGCAAGACGCCGTGACGCGGCGGTGAGCTTCTGCAGCGGGGAGGTAACGATGCCCATGACCAGCATGACCAGCGCCGCCGACACGGCGAGCGCGATCAGCGTGATGAGCGCAATGCTGCGGTTAAGCCGCAGCCAGGAGGCGTTGATCTCCCGGACCGGGGCGTTGATGACGAGCTTCGTCCCGTTGCGCAGGGTGGAGAAGGACATCTGCCGCTCCTCGCCGTTTGCCATATAGCGGATCAGCGCGTCGCCGCTGTTCTCGTTTTGCAGCAGCTCCTTGGACAGATTGGAGAGGGAGGGAACGTCGCCCGGCTCCAGCTCAGGGTGATAGAGGACGTGCCCTTCGGTATCGAAGAGGCTGGCAAAGCCCGTATCATAGACTCGCACCGAGCGCACATGGGAGATCAGGAGCTCCTGCGGGATATCCATGCCGAGAATCCCGATCAGGGTGCCGGTGCTGTAGATCGGCACAAGGTAGGAGCTCGTCTGCAGCTCCCCCAGAAAATGCGCCGAGTACGGCCCCACCCAGGAGGGGCGCCCGCGCTGGATAGGCGTAAAGTACCAGGTGTTGTGCATGAGATCCGTCGGGTCCAGTGTGCGCGCATCCAGTGGCGGCTGGGCGACAAAGCCGGCCTTGCCCACGCGGGAGTAGAAAAAGCCATGCACCGTCTCGCTGATTTCGGGATTGATGCAGTAATAATAGGTTATAATCCCGTTGGTGTGGCTTGCGGCGCTCTGAAAGGTGTGCAGAACGCTCTCGCAGTGCCTGGAGATATAGGCGTCGAGACGCGCGGTCTGCTCGGGAGTGCGCTTGTCCGGCCCGGCGCTGCTGCCGGCGGCGCCGCACTCCACCAGGACCAGGCTGTCCAGAGAGTCTGCCGCCAGGTTGGCTGTGAGGTTTACCGCCTGCTCCACATTCGAGAAGTAGTCGTTGAGTTTGTCCTTTGTGTTCTCACCGATCAGGCGCATTGTCTCCACCGAGCGCCGCTCCGCTTCTTCACGGGTCGAGGGAGCGCTTGCCGAGACGATCGCAAAGATGGCAACGAGGATCGCGGCGACGGTGATCGCCGTGATCTTAAAGCGGATGGAATGCAGTTTCATCGTCTTCAGGCCTCCTTGATGGACATCTCCCGGTATTTGTTCTTGACAGAACCGTTCCAGGAGGCTTGAAAGCCTTCAAGGCGCGGCGAGATAACATAGGTGTAAAACCGGGAGAACAGCGGGATCCAGGCGGCGTCCTCCTGCACAATGATCTGCTCAAGCGCCCGGTATTCCGCAATGCGCGCGTTCGCGTCCGGGATAACGCGGGCCTTACGCACACGCTCCATGATCTCCTCGCGCGGGTAGCAGAGAGAGCGGAAGCGGGTGTTTTGCGCATTGCCGAAGAAGGTATAGAAGAAATTGTCGGGGTCGTTGAAGTCAGCGGTCCAGGTGGCCGAGTAACAGGTCATCTCTCCGCTCTTTCGCTGGCGCATGAATTCGCTGTCGGGGAGCGTTTCGATCTCGGTGTGCACGCCGATCTTTTCCCACAGGGAGGCGCAGGCCCGCAGCAGGGTCATCTCCCGGAGGGTGGAGGCCGCGCTTGCGCTGAGCTTCAGGAAAAAGCCGCCGGGATACCCCGCCTCCTTGAGCAGCTCCTTTGCCTCCTCGGGATCATAGGGAATCTCCGGCAGGGCCGGATTGAAGCCGTACACGCCGTGGGGAAGAATGCCGTTTTCAAGAAAGCCCCGGCCGATATAGGCAGCGTCCAGCAGCAGCGACCGATTCAGCGCAAGCTGCAGCGCCTTTCTCACGCGCGCGTCGTCCAGCGGGGGGATGGACTCGTTGAGGGCAATGTAGGTGGTGCTGATGCGGTGCACGGTATGGAGCCTGTCCTGATAGATGTCCCCGTGCAGGAAAAACTCGGAGGCGTTGCCCACATCGTCCAGATTCAAAAGATCCAGTCCGCCCTGCTCGAACAGCAGGCGGATCTCCTCCGCGTCCGTCATGAAGCGCAGGTCCAGACCCGCGCAGCGGGGCGGCCCCTGCCAGCAGTCCTCGTTTGCCGTGAGCAGCATGCCCTTGCCGGACTCCCAGCTCTTGAGGATGAAGGAGCCGGTCCCGATCGTCCATTCCGGCGCAAGCCCGAAGCGCTCTCCGGCCTTGCGCATGGTCTCTTCATCCAGGATCGAGGCGCCCGGCATCGAAAGGCAGGCGAGGAAGCCTTCAAACGGCTCGGTGAGCGTGATAACAAAAGTCAGCTCGTCAAGGACCTCAAAGCCCGCGAGCGTCTCCGTCTCTCCGGCCTCGAGCGCGGCCGCGCCCTCTATAATATCCGCGATGTCCCGGTTGCAGGACTCCGGATGGGTGAGCAGGCGCGTGAAGGTATACTGCACGTCAGACGCGGTCAGGGGAGAGCCGTTGCTGAAACGCACCCCCTCGCGCAGATGGAAGGTATAGGCACGGTGGTCGGGGGAGAGCTCCCAGCGTTCTGCCAGCTCCGGCAGGATCATAGCGTTTCCGGCGTCGTCATTCTCCATGCTCACCAGGCGGTTGAACACGTTCTGCGCGATGGTGTAGTGGATGGAGGTACACTGGAAATCCACGGTGTCCGGTTCATCCTCAATGCTGATCAGATAGCGGGAGAGGTCCGGCTCCGCTGCCTCCTGCACAGGGTCCGGCGAGGCCGACACTCCGCTCTGGCACCCGGTGAAGAAGGTCGGGATCAGCGCGGCCGCCAAAAAGGCACAAAGCAGCTTTTTCAGGCTGTTATACATTTTCATGGTCGCACACTCCTTTTGGATGAACTGTCTTTATCCCGCGTATTCGCAGTTTAAATGATACCAAATATATTATAATAGATTCCAGACTTTTCTTCAAGAAGCAATCGCAGGAAAAAACAGTTTTTCGGAAAGAAAAATTGACAAATGCGGCAATACTTTGTATTATAAGATTATCAAATGCACAGAGGCTGACAGAATAAGGAAAGGGGATTTCAAAATGAAGCTCAAGGAACTGCGTGAAAAGCACAAGCTCTCCCAGGCTGCGTTTGCAGGCACTCTCGGGGTGAGCGGCAAATCCATCTACCTGATTGAGGCGGGTAAAATGAAGCTCAGCAAAAAACTCTCCGACAAGATCGCCGAGGTCTATGGGGAGTTTATCGAGCCTGCCGAGAGGAAGACCAGAAAGACCGCCGCGAAGGTGGAGAAGAAGGCAGACAAGGCCGCCGCGGCCGCAGCCGAGGCGGTGCTGGATGCGGAAAAGAAGGGCGACAGGAGAAAGCGCCGGACAAAGGCTGCGGTTCAGGCCGACAAGCCCTCGGTCGAAATGACCACCGAGGCCCTGGCCGACATGGTGGAAAAGGGCGCCGGAAAGGCGCGCCGCGGCAGAAGGAAGCTCGAGGCAGCCGTGGTGGAAAAGGCCGCCGCGAAGCTGCTGCCGAAAATGGTGATCCAGTCTCCCCAGGGCGGCGAGATTTCACCCGAGGAGATCTATGCCAAGGTCGGCGAGGCCGATGCGATCTATGTGCGCGTGGACCAGAATAAGGCTTACTGGGTACGGGGCGAGGAGAACGGCGCCGTCGATCTCTGGTAAGGCAGCGCCGGATACACAGAGCGCGCAGCGGCGGGCCGGGGATCGCCCGAAATGAAACGCTGCAGGAATGAAAGATGCGGGGCAAATTCGTACCGAGATGTAGCGTACGAATTTGCCCCGCTCTTTTGTGCGCCGGGGAGGCATCCCGATCCCGCGGCGCCCGCATTCGCAATGAAATCATACAGGAGTTCACGGAGCCGGGATTTGCTGACACGCCCGGGGATGATGGATATAATATTTCATATTAGAACCTCATGAAAACCTTTTATCCCTGAAGGCAATACCGCATAATTCGGCAAGAGCAGATCCTGAGAAAACTTGGGTTCTGATAAAGGCACTTTTTCGCAGATGTGCTTAAGTAAGCGTCCAAATCTTTGATTTGGCTAACGCGAACTTATGCATGTGAGCGAAGCGAATCGTATTGTGTACCTCAAGAAAAAGGCTCGAAATCAGGGCACAAATTTTCCAGGAGATGCCGCAGGCGGATTGTGCGGTGTTGCCTTAAAGATAGCCTCTCAGATTGACGCTGAGCTGAGACTCCAGATGAATGAGGCGCTTGGTGATGTCCTTGGACAGCTCGTCCGCCGCCTGGTACTGGTTCAGATAGCGGTTGAGGGACTTGACGCCCATGTTGCACCCGTCGGTCATGAGGTCGGCGATGGTGGCGTCGGATTCGTCCATGGCAAGCTTCATGCTGGTTTTCACCCAGCTCATCTTCCGGGCAACGGGGTTTGGGCTCTTGCCCCGGTCCTGAAAGCGGTCAAGCTGCGTCTGGATCTCGGCGCCGAGCTTTGCATGCTCAAAGCGGCAGGTGTTCAGCAGATCCCGCAGCCCGGGGGCGTGGACGTAATCGACGACCTCGTCGATGGACCCGGTGCCCATGCGGATGCCCGCGTCGCACTCGCGCAGCAGCTTTATCGTGTCTTGTTCGATCATGCGGTTTGGCTCCTCTCAATAGCAGTAGGGATAGTTTGCGCGCCTTGCGGCAGACTATACGAAGAAAAAGTTTCTTTGCCTGTTGACAATGGGGGATTTGCACGCTATAATCAATTTAGCAAAATCAATTGAACACAATTAATTGAACGAAAGCTTTGAAGGAGGCACACACATGAACGTATATGATTTCACCGTTACCGCCCAGGATGGCAGCCAGGTCGCCCTGAAGGACTATGCCGGCAAGGTTCTGCTGATCGTCAACACCGCCACCGCCTGCGGCTTCACGCCCCAGTACGCGCCCATGCAGGAGATCTATGATGAGTTCCACGAGAAGGGCCTTGAGATCCTGGACTTCCCCTGCAACCAGTTCGGCAACCAGGCCCCGGGCGAGGATGAGGAGATCCACAGCTTCTGCCAGGGCCGCTTCGGCATCACCTTCCCGCAGTTTTCCAAGATCGACGTCAACGGCGACGACGCTATCCCGCTCTACAAGTACCTGACCACCGCCACCACCTTTGAGGGCTTCGGCCACAGTCCCATGGCTCTGGCCATGGCCGGCATCGCCAGGAAGATGGACAAGGACTACAAGAATAACGGCAACATCAAGTGGAACTTCACCAAGTTCCTCATCGACCGCGAGGGCAACATCAAGGCCCGCTTTGAGCCGACTGCCGACATGAAGCTCGTGCGCGAGAAGATCGCGGAGTTGATTTGATGCCCGAATACAAGGAGAGCCTGAGCGCGGATGATGCGCTGCTGCTGGACAATCAGCTCTGCTTTCCGCTCTATGCCTGCGCGCGGGAGGTGGTCAAGCGATATCGCCCCTTCCTGGATGACCTGGGCCTGACCTATACCCAGTATATCGCCATGATGGTGCTGTGGGAGACGCCCTGCGTCAGCTCCCGCCAGCTCGGGCGGCGGCTTTTCCTGGATTCCGGCACCCTCACCCCGGTGCTTAAGCGCCTGGAGACTATGGGTTATGTAAACCGAAAACGGGACGAGAAGGACGAGCGCAACCTGATTGTCACCCTGACCGAGGCGGGGCAGGCACTCAAAGCGCGCGCCGCCTTTGTCCCGGGACAAATGGCCGCCTGCATCCGCATGGAGCCGCAGGACGCCATGCAGCTCTACACCCTGCTGCACCGTCTTCTGGACGGTATGCAGACCGGGGAGGACAGCGGCTGCGCCGAATAAAGTGATGATGCATACCGACCCTTTCAGATTCAAGGATCTGACAGGGTCGGTTTCACTTTATGGAAACAAAATTAAGTAAACAAATATACGTAAACAAAACTATGTTAAAAATATTATGAAAACAAAATTATTGGAATAGAATTATGAAAAGTAAATTACGTTAATAAAAATACGTAAATAAAATTACGTAAAGTAAAATACGTAAAGTAAAATACGTAAAGTAAAATACGTAAAGTAAATTACGTAAAATAAATTATGACAAGCGGGTTGCCCGGCCCGGCGCAGCTGCGAGACCGGAGGAGAACCGGGGACCGGGAAAACAGAGCAGGGGACCGGCAGAAGAACGGAGCGGAGAGCAAGGGGAGAGAACGGGACAGGAAACCGGGGGAGAACGAAAAAAGCGCCGGGAGGAAAGAATGGTGTTGATTTTGTGTCAGCACAAACGTATAATGATAAAATGAACACAGCCCGGGCGTCGCACTTTTGGCGGCGCTCAGGGAGGAGGATCTGTATGAGAAAACTCGGGAGCTTTCTGGTCTATCTGCTCGCCTTTGCGGTGATCCTTGCCATGGCCGGCTTTTTTTACGGCTATTGGGTGGTAAGCGGGGATCGAAACCTCAGCTATGTCTATATCGGAGATGTGAATGTCAGCGGCCTGACTCCGGATGAGACGGAAAATCTGATGCGCAGCCGCGGCTGGGGCGACAAGGCGGAGACGCCGCTGGTCGTCACGGCCTTCCGGGGGGAACGCTTCCAGGTCGACCCGGTGCGCGCGGGCGTTGCCCTTCCGCTGGACGCGCTCGTGGACAAGGCCTACGCCGTAGGCCATGACAGCGACATTATCAGCAACATAAAGACCGCCGCTTACGTCTATGAGCACGCGATCGATGTGAGCCGGGAGGGCCGCGCCGTTGACGTGGCCTATATCGACAGCCTTGTCAATACCTGTGTCGAGCGCATCGAGAACGGCATGGGCGAGGAGGGCTACAACGTGGATCCCCAGGCCGGCGTGATGACCATGATCAAGGGCGGCAGCGCTCTGGACATCAACCGCGAGGATTTTCGCAACGCCATCATCTACGCTCTGGAGGCAGGGCAGAGCGAGCTCACCTATAACCGCCTCAATTCCGAGCCCAAGGCCCCCGATTTCGAGGCCATCCATTCCGAGCTGTGGAAGGAGCCCTCCGACGCCTATTATGTGGATGACGGGAGCTTCCGCGTGGTGGACGAGGTGGTCGGCTGCCGCTTTGACCCACAGCAGGCCAGAGAGATCTGGGATCGCGCTCAGCCGGGCGACGAGGTGAAAATCCCGCTGGAGATCATCTGGCCCCAGGTCACCGGCGAGCAGCTTCGCGGCCAGCTCTTCCACGATCTGCTGGGCGCCTGCCTGACCAAGTTCCCCAACTCCGGCGAGAACCGACGCAGCAACCTTCAGCTCTGCGCCTCCAAGATCAACGAGTACGTCGTCTACCCGGGCGAGGTGTTCTCGTATAACGAGGTGGTGGGCGAGCGCACCGAGGAGGCGGGCTTCAAGCCGGCCCCGGCCTACGTCGACGGCGCGGAGAAGGAGGAGATCGGCGGCGGCGCCTGCCAGGTCTCCAGCACCCTCTATGCCGCCACGGCCTTCGCCTTCCTGGAAACCGTGGAGCGCACCAGCCACATGTTCAAGGTCAGCTACATGCAGCGCGGCACCGACGCCACTGTCACCATCCCGGCCGAGGGCAAAACGATCGACTTCAAGTTCATGAACAACAAGAGCTACCCGATCAAGATCCTGGCCTACTTCAACAACGAAGAGAGCACCATCGGCGTGGAGGTCTGGGGCACGCTGGAGCCCTATGACTACATGCCCGTTGAGTTTGACAATACCTACGGCTGGGAGCATGACTACGACCGGGTGATCGCCCCGGCCTATCCGGACCGCCCGGGCTACAAGATCAAGTTCAGCGTGGATACTTATAACTTTGAGGACGATTTCTCCACCGGCATCCGCACACTGACTCACCGCCTCGTCATCGACGAGAACGGCAATACCGTGGAGGATCAGGTTCTGAACCCCGGTACCCCCGGCAACTACGCGCTCGATACCTATTATCAGCATCCGTAAAAAAGAGGAGACAGCATGTACAAGATCCAGTTTGCAAAGCTGCGGGAGGGCGCGGTGATCCCCTCGAAGCGCGAGGAGGATTCGGACTATGACCTCTATGCCTGCTTTGAGGAGGCGGAATTTGTCATCCCCGCCCTGTCCACACGCCTTATTCCCACCGGCATCATCAGCGCCTTCGGGCCGGAGCTCGGCGTCAAGTTCGAGGAGCGCGGCAGCAACACCAAATGGTGCGGCATCGTCCAGGCCGGGGTAATCGACAGCGGCTACCGGGGGGAGTGGCTCTGCGCGATCTATAACGGCAATCCGCTGCCGGTGCATATCAGCAAGGCCGCGCAGGAGGTTCGGCGTCTGGAGGACCGGGTGCTGGTACCCTACGGCAAGGCGATCTGCCAGTTTCATGTGCGCGAGATCCCGCAAGTCGGGATCGAGGAGGTCGGCGTCGAGGCGGTGCTCGCCTGCGCGTCCGAGCGCGGCACGGGCAAGCTCGGCAGCAGCGGAAAGTAAGAGCTGTCAAGGGCTGGGGAGATCCCGGCCCTTGCTTTTCCAAATTTGCTAAAATCTTTCTCGCGCCGGGGCTTGCAGGGGCAAGATGGCTGTGCTATAATTAACATAACGTGTCCAAATCGACAGTTATGAACATACCAGACAGAGTAACGGAGATTGATAGAGATGAAAACAATAAGAAAGAGAACTGCGCTCATCCTCGCGCTCATGCTGTGCGTCGTCCTTGCACTGCCTGGTATGACGGCTTCGGCAGAGAATATCGGCACCTATCCCGTGGGGGAGGAGATGGGCTGGATTCAGTTTTATTCCAGCTCTCTGCCCATTGAAAGCTGCATCCTCTCCTCCGGTTATCTTCCCGCCGGCGTCCAGGTCATCGCGGAGGACTACGGCGTATACATCACCGGTATCCCCGAGACGACGGGCAATTTTGTCGCCGAATACCTTGTCATGACCACGGAGGCGGTCGACTCGGCCTACCTGAGCTTCACAGTGGCCACGGCCCCGACGCCCGCCCCGGCGGTGCAGGGCATCGTCATCACCAAGAGCCCCACCGGCGAGCATGTGGAGGCCGGCGGTACGGCCAAATTCGTTTCCCGCGCCAATAATTCCGAGCGTATCGTCTGGCGCCTTGTCAGCAACGACACCACCAACACCGTCCAGTGCACCGAAGCCGGTGAGTTCTTCCCCGGCATCCAGGTGTCCGGCCTCGGCACGGATACGCTGGTGCTCTCGAACATCCCGCGGACGCTCGACGGCTGGCGCGTGGAGGCCCAGTTCTGGAACGGGAACCGGCATGCCGAGTCCAACGGCGCGGAGATCACGATCGTTGACGAGAACGGTAACCCCATCCGCAACCAGCAGGTCGCAGCCACGCCTGTGCCCGCCCCGGCCTTTACCTTTGCGCCCTCGGTGGGCAGCAACGACATGCCCGTCAGCACCGAGGCCAAAACCGCCAACATCAGCATTCAGCCCATGAGCCGGGAGCTGCTGCCCGGCGAGGCCTATACCCTCAGCGTGATCGCGACCTCGCCAAACAACGGCGAGCTCAGCTATCAGTGGTACAGCGCTGCCACCAATAACCGCAGCGCGGCCCTGCCCATCAGCGGCGCTTCCGAGGCGAGCTACACCGTCAACCAGAACGACGGCACCGCCTATTACTGGGTGGCCGTCTGGAACACGAAGGACGGCGCGCGCAGCCAGGCAGTCTATTCCGAGCCTGCCGAGATCCGCATCGCCGTGCCTGCCACGCCCACGCCCATCCCCACGCCGACGCCGACACCCACGCCTGCCCCGCGGCAGAGCGGCCCGACGAATATCAGCTTCCAGCTCATCCTATTCGGCATTATCGGGGTGCTGGCCCTGATCGCCCTGATCGGCGTGGTGATTTATCTGCGCGCCGATGCCAAACAGCGGGCTGAAGAAGCTGCGCAGGATCGGAAAAATAAGAAAGTCTGACACATAGAATACAGAGCGTTCCCCCCTTTTTGGAACGCTCTGTTTTTCTGCTGTTTAAAATGAAAGCCATAAATTGGTTTTTATACTGACTTTCAATAGAAACAAGAAAGCCTTTGCGGCGAGAATTGCGCCATGCTTCGGGAAAGCCCCTGGCCATATATCTCCATCATGCCCTTCGGGCTTTGCCTCGCCTTACACAATTCTGCCTTGCAAATCTTTGTCTGCTTTCTATCAAAACTTGGTATTATCTGACATTCCGGAGGGTGAAAAAATGAAAGAAGAGTTCCGCGAACTGCTGCGTCAGCACGGACTGCATGAGATGCCCAAGGTGCTGCTGGCCGCCGCAGAATGCGCGCCCCTGTCCAAGACCGGCGGGCTTGCCGATGTGGTCGGCGCCCTGCCGAAAGCGCTGAGAGAGGTCGGCGTCGAGGTGCGTGTCATCACACCGTATCACCGCTGCATCAAGGACAAATATGCCGCCGAGGTCGAGCATATGTTTCATTTCTACATACGGCTCGGCTGGCGAAACTCCTATGTCGGCATTGAAAAGCTGATCGTGGACGGCATCACCGTCTACCTCGTAGACAACGAGGATTATTTCGGCGACAGGATCTATCTCGGCGGCCTCAGGGAAGGGGAGCAGTACTCCTACTTCACAAGGGCCATCCTGGAAACGCTGCCGCGCCTGGACTTTGCCCCGGACGTGATCCACTGCAACGACTGGCACACGGCGATGCTGCCCATGCTGGGCCATACCCAGTACCGCGGCGGGATGCAGGACAGGTTAAAGTATCTGCTCACGATCCATAACATCTCCTTCCAGGGCAAGTTCGGCTTCGACTTCGTGCAGGATATGTTCGGCGTTGATCCCTGCTACTATACGCCGGAGTTTATCGAGCTCAACGGATGCGCGGACTATCTCAAGGCAGGCTGCGTCTTTGCCGACCGTATCAATACCGTGAGCCCCAGCTACGCCGAAGAGATCAAAACACCCTACTTTGCCGAGGGGCTGGAGGGGATCCTGAACGCCCGTTCAAACGCTCTCACCGGCATCCTCAACGGCACCGACCAGGACTTCTTTAATCCTGAGACCGATCCCGCCCTGCCCGCCCGCTATACCCTTGCCGACAGAAAGCAGGGCAAGGCCGCGGCAAAGCTCCTGCTGCAGACCTCCATGGGCCTTGCGCAGCGCACGGACGTGCCGCTTTTCGCCATGGTCACCCGCATGACCGAGCAGAAGGGCTTTGATCTTGTGGCCTGTGTGCTCGACGACATGATGTGCCGGGAGGATATGCAGTTTATGCTCCTCGGCACCGGGGATGAACGCTTTGAAAAATTCATGGCTGCCGCTGAGAAACGCTATCCCGGCAAGCTGTGCGCCTATATCGGGTACAAGGAGGAGCTGTCGCACCTGGTCTATGCCGCGAGCGACTTCTTCCTCATGCCCTCCCGCTTTGAGCCCTGCGGCCTCGGGCAGATGATTGCCATGCGCTACGGCTCCGTGCCCGTCGTGCGCGAGACCGGCGGCCTCAAGGACACCGTGATCCCCTATAACCGCTTCCCCGAGGAGGGGAACGGCTTTTCCTTCCGCGACTTCGACGCCTGGGAGATGCGCGACGCCATGCGCCTTGCCATGGCCTGCTATAAGGAGCCGGAGGTCATGGAGGGGCTTATCACAAACGCAATGAAGAAAAAATCCGGCTTTGAACATGCAGCCGAGGAATATGCGAGACATTATATATGGATGCTGTGAACGAAACAAGCTACGCTGTCTATTTCGGCGGGCGTTATCATGAAGACTGGACGGAGGACTATATCCTCTCCATCCACTACGAGAATCGGCGTCAGGTCCAGGCTGGCTGGAACGGCAGCAAGTGGGTTCCCGTGAGCGGGGATAAGCAGATCTGCGCCCTGCTGCTGTCCTCCTTCTGCCCGGAGCTGATGCAGGACTATTTCCAGTCGGCGGCCACGGTCTATGCCGCGGTGCACGAATGCCTCTCCAAGGGACTGAAGCTGGAGCGGCTGTATGAATGCTTTCAGGTGTCCGGCATGCCCCTTGCGGCGCCGGAGCTCATGCGCCTTTTGATGGATGACTGCGGCATGCGCCTGGAGGAGGCGTACCGCATCACGGCCCGCTGCTGCGACGATCTGAGCTGCGCCGGGATACAGCCCCAGTATCTCAAGGCCTATCAGCCCCGCACCGCGCATGTGGTCAGCATTCTGCGCCGCACCATCGACAGCACCCCGGCTCTCATCCACGACAGCCGCCTGAGCGAATACCGCAGCCGTTATGGCGCGGTGCGCATGGGGCGGGATCTGCGCCTGGCCTTCCGCTGCCGCGGCGGTCAGATCACCCGGGCTGAGCTTGTGCTCTGGGGCGATAATTTTGAGCACAGCTGGTCCATGGAGCAGGAAGACAACCTGCATTATGTAAACATTATTATGGACAATACCCCCATGGCCCTCTGGTACGCCTTCTATGTCGAGACTGAGAGCAGCGCCCACTGGCTGTGTCCGGACGAGACGGGCTACCTGGGGCGCATCCTGCCCCGGCGGGAAGGGGGCTTCCGCCTGACGGTGTATGCCCCGGACTTCGATACTCCGGCATGGTTTCGCCGCAGCGTCATGTATCAGATCTTCCCGGATCGCTTCGCCTTCTCCGACGACGGCACCGCCGAGCGCGGCATTGCCTATCATGAGAAGCTGCACCAGACTCCGGAGCTGCACAAGAGCATCGACGAGCCGGTGCGCTATCTGCCCCGCGACTTTGAGCAGCACTACAGCCCCGATGATTTTTACGGCGGCACCCTCAAGGGCATTGAGGCAAAGCTCCCCTATCTCAAGGAGCTGGGCGTGAGCTGCGTGTATTTAAATCCCATTGTGGAGGCGCGCTCGAACCACCGCTATGACACCTCGGACTACTCCCGGCCTGACCCCATCCTCGGCACGACGGAGGATTTTGAGAACCTTTGCAGGGCGGCGAAGGAGATGGGGATCCGGCTGATCCTCGACGGCGTGTTTTCCCACACGGGCGCCGACAGCATTTACTTTGACCGCTACGGCAATTACGGCAGCGACGGGGCCTGCAGCGGCCCGGGCTCGCCCTTCTATTCGTGGTATGATTTCCACAGCTTTCCGAACGAATACCGCTGCTGGTGGGGCTTTGAGGATCTGCCCGAGGTCGATGAGCACGATGCGCGCTGGCAGCACTATATCATCACCGGCAAGCACAGCATCATGAAGACCTGGCTGCAGCGGGGCGCCTCCGGCTGGCGGCTGGATGTGGCGGATGAGCTGCCGGACGACGTGTTGAGCCTGATGCGCGAAGCCGTCAAGGAGCAGGACCCCGACGCTGCCATCATCGGCGAGGTGTGGGAGGACGCCATCATCAAGGAGAGCTACGGCTCCCGCCGGAAATACGCTCTCGGCACCGCGCTCGACTCGGCAATGAACTATCCGCTGCGCACTGCGGTGATGGATTTTGCTCACTGGACCATCAACGCCTATGAGCTGCGCGATTTTCTGATCGGCCAGCAGATGAACTACCCCTGGCCCTTCTACTATGCGCTGATGAACCTGCTGGGCTCCCACGATGTGCCGCGCCTGAAGACCGTTCTGGCAACGGATATCAACCTGCGCGCGATCGGCCGGGAGGATCAGCTTGCCGTGAGCTTCAGTCCCGAGGGACTGAGGCGGGCGGAGAAGCTTGAGAAGATGTGCGCCGCGCTGCAGTTTGCCCTGCCCGGCGTGCCCAGCATCTACTACGGGGATGAGCAGGGAATGGAGGGCATCGGCGATCCGTTCAACCGCGCCCCCTTCAGGGAGGGCAGCGAGAGCCTGCACCAGTGGTATATGCATCTTGCCGCCCTGCGCCGGAGCGCCGCCGCCCTCTCCACCGGGCGGGCCGTCTTCATGGCCGACAACAGCGATGTCCTGCTGGTCCTGCGCTACATCACGGACGGGAAGGATATCTTCGGAGAAGCGTGCGAGAACAGCGTGTGGCTGTGCGTCATCAACCGCGGTGAAACCGCCCGGGACTACAGCGCCGACTGCAGCGAAGCCGGCCTCGGCGTGCACACCGGTACGGCCGCACCTCTGTCCGGCGAGATCATCCGGCTAAGCTGAAGCTCCGTTTTGTATAATTACACAAATTTTTCTTCTGCGGGCCTGTTCAGGGCGATCAATACTTGAAAACGCGCCGGCTGTTGGTTATAATTTTCCGCGGATCAAACAGGGTCCGCCGGCGCAGAATTGGGAGAGAGAAATATGAAATGCCCGTTTTGCGGTTATACCGAGAGCAAGGTCATTGACTCCCGCCCGGCGGAGGAGAGCACCACCATCCGCCGCCGCCGGGAGTGCCTTGCCTGCCAGAAGCGCTTCACCACCTATGAGATCATCGAGCGCCTGCCCCTGGTCGTCGTCAAGCGCGACGGAAGCCGCCAGTCCTTCGATAAGGTCAAGCTCATCAACGGCATGGTCCGCGCCTGCGAAAAGCGGCCGGTCCCCCTTGCCACGCTCGAGGGCATTGCCGACGATATCGAGCAGGAGCTGCAGAGCAATCTGGAGCGCGAGATCAGCACCGTTGAGATCGGCGAGATGGTCATGTCCCGCCTCAAGGCCGTGGACGAGGTGGCCTACGTCCGTTTCGCTTCGGTCTACCGCAGCTTTAAGGACATCAACACTTTCATGGAGGAGCTGACCAAGCTCCTGACCGAGAAGTGATCAGGGCAACGCCGCACAGTCCGCCTGCGTCATCTCCTGGGAAATCTGCGCTTTCCGAATGATGCGGTATTGCCTTAGAACACTGTGCCCCAGCCCGGATGCTCCATTTCCCGGATGCAGTCCAGGCGATAGCGCAGCCGCGCATATACCGCTGGCAGGGCGCGGATCTCGCCGCGCTGCAGCTCCTGCATGAGCTCGTAGAACATGTCGCTTGCCGCGTCCAGCTCCGGGTGGCGCAGAAACACCCGGGTATAGCTTCGCGCGGAGAACCAGAGGCGCTTTGCCGCCTCAAACTGCTCCTCGGCATAGCTCGTATCCGCAGCCAGCATGGCCCTTTCCGACAGCTCGAGATGCTCCAGGATCTCTCCGGTCAGGCGGTCTGCCCGCCGGATGTTCCAGACCGAAACTGCGATCAGGGCAAGCAGCAGCAGCGCCGCGCCGATTTCCCGCTTCATGCGCCCGCCTCCTTTTCCGCTATATAGCTCTGACCCGCCCGGTTTACCGTCATAAGATAGATCTCCTTTGGCTCGCGCTTTTTCCGGCGCTTGAGCTCCTCCCGCAGCCATTCGGCGTCATGGCCCAGGGCTTTGAGATTCTTTTCGATGACCCGGCCCTCGCTGATAACGATCAGGGGACAGCCCCCGTCCGGGACCTGGACCCCCATCTGTTCCGCCGTGGGCGGCAGCGCGGCGGGAAAGGGAATCACGTTCAGACGCCCGTCGGTCTCCAGCACGGCGTACTCCACCTGGCTGAGATCGAACATGCCCTGCTTTCTGAGCTCCTGCAGCAGCTCGTCCACCGTGAAGCGGTTTGCGTGCATCTCCCGCTGGTCGATGACACCGCGCGTGACGAGGGTGCTTGGCCTGCCGAAGAGGAGGGTGCGCAGGCGGATGCTCTTCATGCTCAGCCCCGCAATCAGCACCTCGAAGCAAAAGAGCGTCAGGAGCGGCACAAGGCCGTTGGCCATGGGGATCCCAACATCCTGCAGCGGGTGAGAGGCCAGGTCCGCGATGAGCGAGGCCACCACAAATTCCGACAGCTCCATCTCGCCGAGCTGGCGCTTGCCCATCAGGCGCATGGCCAGCAGCAGCGCGAAATAGATAATGCCGGTACGAATGATCACAATCGCCAATTTTCTCACCTCGGGACATAGTTTGCCCGAAAAGAGAGAAACTAAAGGTGTCGAATGAAAACCATTATCTGTGAAAACAGTCAGAATCCGCTCTTTGAGGCAGCGGCAGACATCGTCCGCGAACAGGTAATGGATGCCAATAGGGAGAGTGTGCTCGCCCTCGCCTGCGGGGAGACGATGAAGCCTCTCTGGGCGCGGCTGGCCGGGCTTTACAGAGAAGGAAGGCTCAGCCTGCTCAATGCCCGCATCCTCTGCGTGACGGAGCTTTGCGGCGTGGAAGAGACCAAAAGCTGCCGCCACGCGCTGACGGAAGGGCTTTTGAAGGAAACCGACGCAAAGCCGGAGAATTGCTTTTTCCCGGACCCGGATGCGCCGGAGGACTATGAGCGCCTGATCGGGCGCCTCGGCGGCATCGACCTTGCGGTGCTCGGCCTCGGGGAGAACTGCCACATCGGCTATAACGAGCCCGGCACCCTCTTTGAATCCCGCACCCATGTCCAGAAGCTCACGGACCGCACGAAGCGCCAGCTCATAAAGCGGGGCTTTCAGCAGGCCGAACTGCCCGAGATGGCTGTGACCATGGGCATTCGCACACTGACAGAGGCCCGGCGCATCCTTCTTCTCGCCTCCGGCGCAGAGAAGGCCGCCGCGGTTTACCAGATGCTCTATGCCAAAACCACAAGCTATATCCCCGCGGCCTATCTTCAGATCCCGCCGGAGGTCACCGTGCTGCTGGACCGGGAGGCAGCGGAGAAGCTGTAGGGTGATTTCGTTCCGGGAATGGATTAGAGCAATATTATGTAAACAAACGCATGCCGGACAGGTGGGGAGATTTGCCCGGCAGGCGTTCAATCTCTGAAATTGGAGGAATACATATGGGTAAATATTTCGGAACCGACGGATTTCGCGGTGAGGCCAACGTCGGCCTGACCGTGGATCATGCCTTTCGCATCGGCCGTTACCTCGGCTGGTACTACGGACAGGAGCACAAGGCCAAGGTGGTCATCGGCAAGGATACCCGCCGCTCCAGCTACATGTTCGAAAATGCGCTGTGCGCAGGCCTCACCGCCTCCGGCGCAGACGCTTATCTGCTGCACGTCACCTCTACCCCGAGCGTGTCCTTCATCGCCCGGGCGGACGATTTCGACTGCGGCATTATGATCTCCGCAAGCCACAACCCCTTCTACGACAACGGCATCAAGCTCCTCAACGGCGACGGGGAAAAGATGGAGGAGAGCGTGCTGGACGGCATTGAGGAATATCTCGACTCCGACCGGAGCCTGCCCTATGCCACCCGTGACGGCATCGGCTGCACGGTGGACTATGCCGCCGGGCGCAACCGCTATATCGGCTATCTCATCTCCCTTGCGACCCGCTCCTACAAGGGCTACAGGATCGGCCTCGACTGCGCCAACGGCAGCACCTGGCAGATGGCCAAGAGCGTCTTTGACGCCCTGGGCGCCGACACCCATGTCATCGCAAACCACCCTGACGGCCTGAACATCAATGTCGACTGCGGCTCCACGCACCTGGACAATCTCAGGAAATACGTGGTGGAGAACAAGCTCAACCTGGGCTTTGCCTTCGACGGGGACGCGGACCGCTGCCTTGCGGTGGATGAGAAGGGCAACGAGATCAACGGCGACTTCATCATGTATATCTGTGCAAAATACATGAAGGACAACGGCAGCTTCGGCAATTCCAAGGTGGTCACCACCGTCATGAGCAACATGGGCCTTTACAAGGCGCTCGACGAGCTTGGCATCGGCTATGAGAAGACCGCCGTGGGCGACAAGTATGTCGCCGAGAACATGCGCCAGAACGGCCATATCCTGGGCGGCGAGCAGTCCGGCCACATCATCTTCGGCCGCCTTGCCAATACCGGCGACGGGCTTCTGACCGCCATCAAGGTCATGGAGGCCGTGACCGAGACCAAGCAGCCCCTGTCCGCGCTGGCCGACGGCATGGTCATGTACCCGCAGGTGCTGAAAAACGTCATCGTCACCGACAAGGACGAGACCCTCAACTGTGAAGAGGTCCGGGCCGCCGTGAAAAAGGCGGAGCAGGAGCTCGGCGAGAACGGGCGTGTGCTGCTTCGCAAGAGCGGGACGGAGCCTCTGCTTCGCGTCATGAGCGAGGCCACCACGAAGGAGCTGTGCGAGGAGAAGGTAGACGACATTATCGCCGCGATGCAGGCGGCGGGAAAGCTGATCCGGGTGAAATGACATGATAGAAATCAAAGACCTGTTCGATTTGGACAAGACGATCGCAAAGAAGCTTTTCGAGGGCAAGACCTATCCCTGGGAGGTGCTGGACGATATCAAGGAGTTTATCCTGGAGCTCGGCCCCACGCTGGACCCGGAGGAATACGACCAGCCCTATGAGGGCGTGTGGGTCGCAAAGGATGCCAAGGTGTTTCCGTCGGCCTGGCTGGGCGCGCCCTGCATCATCGACCACGGCGCCGAGATCCGCCACTGTGCCTTCATCCGCGGCAGCGCCATCGTCGGCAAAAACGCCGTCGTCGGCAACTCTGTGGAGCTGAAGAATGTGGTGCTCTTCGACAACGTCCAGACCCCGCATTATAACTACGTGGGCGACAGCGTTCTCGGCTACAAGGCCCACATGGGCGCAGGCTCCATCACCTCCAACGTCAAGAGCGACAAGAGCCACGTCGTCGTCAAAAGCCCTGACGGCAACATTGACACCGGGCGCAAAAAGTTCGGCGCCATGCTGGGGGACTATGTGGAGGTCGGCTGCAACAGCGTGCTCAATCCCGGCACGGTCGTCGGCCGCCATACCAATATCTATCCCACCTCCTGTGTACGCGGCGTTATCCCCGCGGACTCCATCTACAAGGATAAGGTGGATATCGTTCTCAAGCGCTGAACCCGAGGGAAAGGGGCCGGATCAACAGGAGACAGGGTGATTCGGGGGTATTCTGATGAATAAAAAATGGATCGCAGTGGTGAACATTGTTCTGATGCTCTCCATCGTCGGCTTTGTTGTGCTGTACTCCAGCTACGAGAGCAGGGACGTTTACCGCCACCAGGTGGAAAACTTTGAACACACAACCTTGACCATGGAGCGCGTGACGGAGAACTACCTGGAGGGGGAGCAGCGCATCTGTGATGTCTGGGCCCACTTCATCAACGCCCGGCACATGACGCTGGAGCAGGCGGCCGCCTTTATCCGGGAATCCCATGTGCTCACCAACACCTCCGCCCACCTGCTGTATCAGGACACGCTGACGGGCCTTTCGACGAGGGCCAATCCCCAGTCCCCGAATTCCTTTGCCGTTTCCTATGCCAACTACACGCTCTTCAACGATATCCGCTGGATCCATAATGTCGGCGAGGCGATCAACGTCACGCGGGCCTTCACGAACCCCATCAACGGCGAGCAGTCGATGGCCTTCTGCAACAGGATCAGCGTGACAGAGGACGGAAAGCAGCGCGACGCGCTGCTGCTGCGGGTGGTCCCGGTGGAGGAGATGGAGCAGAAATGGGTCTTCCCCCAGGAAAAGTTTGAGAGCGCGGAGCTCTCCATGATCGACGTGGAGGGAAACTACATCATCCGGGGGCGGGCGTTCAAGAATACGAATTTCTTCGAGTTTTACAAATCCTATAACGAGACGGACCTTACCCGCACAGGCGAGCTGAAGCAGAAGGTTCTGGGCACCTCCGGCTCCTTCCTCATGAAGGACTCCAGGAATGAAAACGCAATCGTCGCGCACACGCCGATCCTCTCCACGGATGGCTGGGTCCTGCTGAGTCTGATGTCGGAGAAAAACCTGAATGTGGACATTTCAGACTGGCTGCTGATTTCGGTGGTCTCGCTGGGGCTTCTGACGCTCTTTATCCTGGATCTGGTGTACATGCAGTACATCAACAAGCGCCTGCAGCTCATGGCGCGGGAGTCCGAGGCGGCCAACCGCGCCAAGACGGATTTCCTGTCCACCATGTCCCACGATATCCGCACCCCCATGAATGCGATCATCGGTCTGACCACCATTGCGGAGAAGAACCTCGGCGATCCGCAGGCGGTAGGGGAGAACCTCCGGAAGATCAGCCTTGCGAGCAGCCATCTGCTGACGCTCATCAACGACATTCTGGATATCTCCAAGGTGGAGAGCGGCAAGCTCACCCTGAGCCCGCTGACCTTTTCCATCGTGGAGACGGCAGAGAACCTCGTGAACATCTCCCAGCCGATGATCAAGGAGAAGAACATCGACTTCAGCTTCCGCATCAATCGCATGGAGAAGGAATATCTCTATGCCGACCAGCTTCGCCTGAACCAGATCTACATCAACATTCTCTCCAACGCCATCAAGTACACCCAGCCCGGCGGCCGCGTGAGCGTGGACCTGCGCGAGGAGGAGAGCAGCGTGCCCGGCTGCGTGAAGCTCTGCTACACCGTGGCGGACAACGGCATCGGCATGACCCCTGCGTTCATGGAGAAGATGTACCAGCCCTTCTCCCGCCAGACGGACAGCCGCGTCAACAGCATTCAGGGCACGGGCCTCGGCCTTGCCATCACCAAGAAGATGGTGGATCTGATGGGCGGCACCATCGACTGCGAGAGCGCCCCGGGCAAGGGCACGACCTTCACCATCAAAATCGACATCCCCGTTGCCGACAGGCAGCGCGAGGATCTGAAGCTGGACGAGCTGGATGTGCTCATCGTGGACGACGATCCGATCCTGCTGCAAACGACGTCCGAAACGCTTGAATCCATGGGTGTGCATGCCGACTGCGCCGACAACGGCGCGCAGGCGCTGGATATGATTGCCCAGCGGCATGAGCAGGGCCGGGACTACGGCATCGTCATTGTGGACTGGCGCATGCCGGGGATGGACGGCGTCGAGACCGTGCGCAGCATACGCCGCGACATCAACCCCGACATCCCCATCCTCCTGATTTCGGCCTATGACTGGTCGGATATCGAGGACAGCGCGCGCGGCGCGGGGGCCAACGGCTTTATCAGCAAGCCCCTGTTCCGCTCCAAGCTCTATGCGAAGATCAACGAGCTGCTGGGGACCGAGGCAAAGTCCATCGAGCCGGAGGATGATTACACCGACCTTGCGGGCCTGAACATCCTGGTTGCGGAGGACAACGACATCAACTGGGAGATCATTTCCGCCATGCTCGGGATGTACGGCATCACGACGGAGCGGGCGGAAAACGGCAGGGTCTGTGTGGACAAGATGGAGGCCGCCGACGAGGGGCAGTACATGCTGATCTTCATGGACATTCAGATGCCGGTGATGAACGGCCTGGACGCAACGCGCGCCATCCGCAGGCTGCCTCGCCCCTGGGCCTCGTCCATCCCCATCATCGCCATGACGGCGGACGCGTTTTCGGAAAACGTCGCCGCCTGTATGGAGGCGGGCATGAACGGCCATATTGCCAAGCCCATTGACATCAAGCTTGTAATAAAGGAGATCCGCCGGATCAAGGAAGAGACGGCGCTGGCCGCCTCCGCCCGCCGCTGAAACGGCGGACAGAGAAAAAAAGAACAGGCGTTCGGAACGAAGGAACCGAACGCCTGTTCTTTTTTCGGGCGGCTGGCCGCCTGTGTATTACATGAGCGGGCCGAGGAACTTTGCGACCTTGCCGATGAACTTGGTGGAAAACGACTCGGCCTGGATCGTCTCATTGGTGACGCGCCGGCACTTCTTGAGCGTTTTCCGGAAGTCCGCCTCGATCTCGGGGATGCAATCCGCCTTATACAGATAGGTGGCGCACTCGAAATGGTGGTAGAGGCTGCGGTAGTCGAGGTTGATGGTGCCGATGGCGGCCTTGATATCGTCGCTGACAAAGACCTTGGCGTGGATGAAGCCCGGGGTATACTCGTAAACCCTGACGCCCGCGTCGATCAGGAACTGATAGTGGGTCTTGGCCAGGGCATAGGGCACCTTCTTGTCCGGGATGCCCGGCAGGATGAGCTTCACGTCCACGCCGCGCTGGGCGGCAAAGCAAAGGGCGGTTTCAAGCTCGCCGTCGAGGATCAGGTAGGGCGACATGATGTGCACGTAATCCGTCGCGCGGTAGAGCATGTCCATGTAGACCGACTCGCCCACCTTGTACTCGTCGAGCGGGGAGTCGGAGTAGGGCATGACATAGCCCTTGGCCTCCGGCGCCTCCTCGGCCTTGTGAAGGAAGCTCTGGTACTCGGCCGTATCCTCCCACACATACCACATCTGCAGGAACATCAGCGTAAAGCTGTCCACGGCGGGGCCGACGATTTTGATGGCGGTATCCTTCCAGTGGCCGAAGCGCACGATGCGGTTGATGTACTCGTCGGCGAGGTTGACGCCGCCGTTGAAGGCCACCTTGCCGTCAATAACCAGGATCTTGCGGTGGTCGCGGTAGTTGTAATGGGAGGAGAGGAAGGGCTTGATGGGGGAGAAGGGGTGCGACTTGATGCCCTTGGCTTCAAGCAGCTTCCAGTAATCGGGCGGCAGCGTGCCCATTTCGCACATGCCGTCGTACATGACGCGCACGTCCACGCCCTGCTGCGCCTTGCGGATCAGGATTTCCAGGATGCGGCCCCACATATAGCCCTCTTCCACAATGAAGTACTCCATGAAGATGAAGCTCTCGGCCTTTTCCAGCTCCTCGAGCATGGCCTCGAACTTGTTCTCGCCGAGGGGATAGTAGGTCACGGCGCAGTGCTTGTACAGCGGGAAGCAGCCGCTCTTGTTGAGATAATGGCAGAGGTCGTCGGTACCGGAGCCATCGTGCGACAGCTCCTTCAAAACGTCCTGGCTCTGCGTAAGCAGTCCCCGGGTATCGTCGATCTGCTTCTTGACCATCTGCGACTCGAGCTTGTGGCCGAAATTCGACTGCGTAAACAGCAAAAACGCGGAGCCGACCAGCGGCACGATCGCAATGACCAGCAGCCAGGTCAGCTTGGCTGACGAGTCCATGTTGCAGTTAAAGAGATAGATGACCATGCAGAGCGTAAACAGTGTCTGGAAGATGACAAGGACCGGGATCGCCTTGGTAAAACGGGTGTAGAGGACGATCAGCAGCGCGACCTGCAGCACGATCAGCAGGGCGATCACGCCGAAGCGGCTGAACACCAGGCGCAGCAGGCCCTTCTTCACGGGCTTGGCCAGCCGGACTACTTTTTCTTCGTTTTCCATTCTGTGTTCTCCTTCTTGCGGTCTCTTATAATATGAAGTACATCCCGTACGCCGGGCCGCTGTTCACTGTATCCCTCGACAAAATCCGTGACGGCCGCGATTTTGTCCGCCGCGGAGACGATGGCGGCCTCCAGGGACCTGGGCGGCTTGGACTTGCCGACGGGCCACATGTGGTGGGCGATGATATCCTGCGTCTTGTCCGAGAGCTCCCCTGTGAGCTGCCTGGCGATCTCCACGGAATCGACGGGATGCTGTCTGCTGCACTCCCCGGAGGAGTGAAACTTTTCATTGCGCCCGAGAATGCCGAGATCGTGGCACAGGGAGCCCTTCACGACGGCGGGGATATCGGTTTTGATTTTCAGCTTTTTGAGCGCGTAGCAGATGGCGAGGCTGGTCGCCGCCACGCGCATGGTGTGCGCGCCGACCGTGGACAGGGTATGGTGCCGCTGCCGGAAGGCCTGCTGCATTTCCTCGGACTGGAGGATCTCGCTGCCGTAGCGCTCGAGCTCCTCACGGATCTCCTCGCGCCGCGCTTCTTTTTTTCTGCTTTTCTTTCCCATCGTGACGTACTCCTTTTTGATATCCTATTTATAGCAGATCGTGCCGCGCGAATCAAGCCCAATCGTAGCGTTGCCCGACCATATTGGCAGAAAAAACCGCGTCCGCAAAAGCATACTGAACAGCGCCGAACCTGGGCGACCGGGATTTTTTGTATAAAAAAATCATTCCAGGAAATTGACAAACAGGTTGATTGAATGTATAATCCAGTATGAACAAGCTATAGTCAACTATTATCGGATCCGTATGCAGATGCGGGAGGAAGGCGTCCGAAACGATGCGGAAGCCCCCTCGGGGGTGAGCCTTCCTTATTATAATTATATAGCTTTCATCGGGGATAGCGACCCCGCTGAAATAGACGGCAATCAGAAATGCGCGGACTGTAACGGCTGGACCGAAGACTCGGCAGCCGGCGCGTAGCTGCTGAACACGGCAGCCGGAACGCCCGCACCGGACAGATCATGGAGGTGATCGGAAGAAGCGGCGCGAAAAGAGAGGACCCCGACCGCAGGGGCGGTCAAAAGATCCAGGCCGGGGGAGCCCGGCAAAACGCATTTCACATTTTGATCGAAAATCCAAAAAAATCAGAAGGAGGATTTTTGGATGAACTTTAAGAAAATTCTGGCGCTCGTACTGGTAGTCGCGATGTGCCTCTCCATGGTTCCCACCTATGCGTTTGCAGACGATGTGGAACTGTGGGACGAGGGCGACGCTGCCGTCCAGAACGATGCTCCGCTGGAAGATGAGTACATCGACGAGGATCCTGTAACACAGGAACCCGCCGAGGAGGAACCCGAAGCAACAGACCCCGCAGAGCCCGCGGCTGAGGAATCTGCGCCTGCAGAGCCCGCGGCCGAGGAGTCTGCGCCTGCTGAGGCTTCTGCCGACACGAGCAATGCCCTTACCGCCGAGGAGCTCAACGCATATGCGGCTTTAGGCGACAAGGCTATGATCGGCAGCAAAACATATCCGACCTTTGCTGCCGCTGTTGATGCCGCTGTCGCGGGTGACACCATCACGATGCTGGCAGATGATACTCTCGCTGCTCCCGTTACGCTCGACAAGGATCTGACGATTCAGTCCGGCACGACGGTAGCAACACTGACTGGTACCATCCTCATCACCGGCGGCCATGTCACTCTCACAAACGTCAACACGACAAGTGTCACCGTCACCGGCGGTAAGCTGAGCATTCCCGAAAATGATCTGGGTACCAACACGAGCATCATTGCATCTGCCGGGATCACCGGTGATGTCAAGGGCGGCAAATTCGACGAAATCTCCGGCTCTCTGCTTGCCGATGGCTATGCTCCCGTGGGTTATGAGGGATTGGAGCCTCTCAGCGGTACAGTCCAAGCCAAAAATGGGCTTGCGAAGTACACCTGGGTCGCAACCCGTGTAGATGCCAACGGCACATATTACTACACCAACGACAAATTCGCAAACGCTTTTGGCAAGTTTGGTTCTGACCCTTATCTTGCGGGTGATGTGACTCTGCTTGCAAATGTGACTCTGAGTGGAATGGTTGAGGTACCATCTCGTGTCACGCTTGATCTCAAGGGACACACGATTACCAACAGTACTGGCTTTAATGGAACAGAGCTGTTTCATGTCAAGGATTTGAACCCCCAGCTGACGATCAAAGACACTGATACTGCCGGCACGGGCGCAATAACCGCGACAGGGACAGGAGTCAAGCACGCTATCTATCATGATTTCGGTACTCTCACCATTCAGAGCGGCAAAATCAGCGGCCCGAATGCGATTTACGTGGATAGCGGCACGCTGAACATTTCCGGCGGTACCCTCACTTCCACTGCTGATGCGTTAAGTACTCAGGATCATATTGGAGCAGCCATTTATGTTATTAACCCCAATGGTGATCTTACAGCCACCATAACGATCAGCAACGGCACCCTCAGCGGCCCGCGCGCCGTGTTCGAAGAAGGTTCCCTGAATGTTGTCAGCATCACCGTCACCGGCGGCATCTTCAAGACCACTGACACGACTGCCACTAAGAACACTGTTGTGCTCAAGACTGTTGATACAACCGCCGACAGCAAAGTCAATCCTTCGTTCTCCGGCGGCACGTACGACACGCGTGTTTCTGACAAATACCTCAAGCAGGGCAGCGTCTGCGTCAAGAATACCGAGGGCACCTGGACCATCCAGCCCGGCTCTTATGTTGCGTATATTCTTAACAAAGACAAATCAGTGAGCGTTGGTTATGAGCAGAGCAACTTTACAGATGCTGTTGCTGCTGCCATAACTGGCTACAAAAAAACTGCGAACGATAGCCTCTACCTCTTCGTTGAGTCCGGCGAGCAGACCGCTACCCTCGAGGCCGGAAACAGCATGCGGGTCCAAATCAAGGACACCGACGTCAGTTTTATCCCGTATCTTGCGGATCCCGTAAATACGTATTTCGTCTTCCTGAATGAGCCTGGTAAACCTCTTGCGGATTATACGGGTAAACCTATCCCCAAGACCGAAAATCCCATTCAGATCATCGTGGAGAACTATATTGCCAAGGTTGGCACACAGTACTACGAGAATACGGATGCGAAATGGTCTGAGGCAATTGCCGATGCAAAGGAACTGAAGGCTGTTTTTGAACCGCTGAAAACCGGTGGCTCTGTAGCTCTTGCGGCCGGCGATGTCATCATGATCAAAGAGACCGATAAGATCACGGTTACGGTCAATAAGGATCTTGGTGTACCCGCTAATTACCAGATCGTCAAGATCGCAGGCGAGGAATACAACACCTACAAGTGCATTGTTCCCGTCGCCTCCTACGTTGATGCTGAGGGCAATACAGTTTATACCGAGACCTTTGCCGAGGCTGCCACTGAGGCTGCCAAGCTGGCTCAAAGAGGTAACTTCCGTGTTAATCTTTATCAGAAGCCCGCTTTCAGCGATACCGTCAAGGATGTTTACGCTCTGAGCGAAAACAGCACCCTGACCGTTATTGCGACCGGCACTGATATCATGGTTGCAGAGCTTGAAGCTAAGGATCCCATCTATAAGTCTGAGTACTACAAGCTGATGGTCACCAACGACGGGGAAGTCGCTGTCGAAGCAGACCATACTGAAGCAAATGCCGACTTTATCTACACGGCAAAGACTCCTGTTGCAAAGGCCAGACTGAACACCACGGAAGAGACCTACGAGTATTTCGCCGACGTCAACGAAGCTGTCAAGTTTGTCGTTGAGGATCATCCCAACGATCATCTCTACCTGATCCCGCTGGATAATAAAACCTTTACCGTAGCGGAGAATCAGATTGATAAGTACCTTGGCAAGACCATCAGAATCGACAACAGCGGCGAGAAGAAGATCAAGCTGGCTGACGTCCAGTACCCGACTGAGAACCCGAAAAACTTCTACACCTACACCGCGACTGATGCAGAAGGTTACACGAACTATGTCCTGAACCCCGCAGTCGTCAAGATCCCCGCAAAGCCCGAAATGAACATCTATTATGATGTCGTTCCCGGCACGAATACCAAGTTCTTCGCAAGCTTTGCCGAAGCCGTTGAGGCTGACAGCACTGCTGTGGTCGAGCTCATTGCCACTCCCACCGACCTCACCACCGGTGAGCCCACCACCGAGACCTACGAGCTCGGTATCCCCGGCGGTCCCTCCACGCTGAAGGTCAAACTGAATGAATTTGGTTGGCTGAAGGTTAATCCCTATGGTCAGGCTGCTCTTGTTGAAAAGCCCGACACCACCGACGCAAAGGTCACCGTCTACAGCCTCGCCGAGCCTGTTGCGTCCATCACGACCGGCACCGGAGCAACTGCTGAAACAAAGTACTACGATGACTTTGCCGAAGCTGTAACCGATGCGCACACCGCTTCTCTCGAGACCTGCAAAACCATCACCCTTTTGAAGACCATTGAGGAGCCCTATGAGCTTGCTGCCGAGAGCTGCTTCAAGGTTATTAAGGGCGAGTATGACGTGACTGTCACTACCGCGGCACCCAAGGCTGTTCTTGCCGAGACGGATAAAAACGGCGTCACGAGCTATTCCGTGGTTGACGCTGTTGCCTCCATCGACTTTGGCGAAGAAGTTGGCATCAAGTACTATGCAACCTTTGCTGAGGCTGCCAAGCTTGCCTACGCTGCCGAAGGCGTCGAGCCCACTCTCACCGTCACCCTGCTCAAGGACCCGACTGACAAGTTTGAAGTCGCTGCTGCCGGCTCCTTCCTCGTTGACATCGGCGAAACCGGCGCAGTCATCGTGAGTAATAACCTGAGCTTTGCTGAGGGCACTGCCCTGATTGCTGACACTCCCACTCCCGTTTCGGGCGGGACCAAGACCTACAACGTTACCATCGTGAACGCTGTCGCTTCCGTTGTGGTGAATGGCGAGACCAAGCTCTATGCGACCCTCATGGATGCTGTTGATGCCGGCAACTATAAACCGATCGGCGACGAAGTTCCCACTACCATCAACATGCTCGCCTCTGACGAGACCGCGATGAAGCTCTCCAGTGGCTATCAGATCAATGTCAAGCTCAACAACTTCACTGTCAATGTGGTTCCCTATAATGAAGGTGCGTTTGTCATCACGGAAAAGCTTGACGAGGCCACCGGAGTAACGAACTACCAGTGCACGGCCGCCGTCGCCTCCATCGACTTTGGTGGTGAAGAAGGCGTCAAGTACTATGCAAGCTTCAACGATGCTGCCAAGCTTGCCTTCGTTCCCGCAGACGCTGAGGGTGAGCTTGTGATCACCCTGTACCAGAGACCTGGTACGGATGACAAGTTTGAAGTCTCTGCTCCCGGTATGTTCACCGTTGACATCGGCTCGACCGGCGCAGTCCTCGTGCGTGATAACCTGAGCTTTGCCGAGGGTACGACTCTGGTTGCCACTCCTGCTCTTGTCGAAGGCACGACCTACACCGTTACGATTGTCGGCGCTGTTGCTTACGTTGACAACAACGGCGTTCCCACGTACTTCGATAGCTTCCAGCACGCGGTTGATGCCGGCAACTACGCTCCGAATGACAGCGAGGTTGTTCCCGCAACCATCTACATGCTCGCCTCTGACGAGACTGCGATGAAGCTCACCGAGGGCTACCAGGTCAATGTCAAGCTCAATGGCTTCACTGTCGGCGTGGTTCCCTACAACGAAGGCCCGTACATGATCCTCGACGAGACCGACGAGACCACCGAAGTAACGAACTACCAGTGCATTACGGCGGTTGCCTCCATCGGCGCTGACGATGAGCTCGTGTACTACAGCGACTTTGCCACGGCTGCCACTGCTGCTGCCGAGACGGAGACCATCACGCTCTATCAGTCTGCCGACTACGTGCTCGGCGCTGAGGGCAATGTGAAAAAGCTGATCGTAAACAAGAACGACAGTACCCTGACGGTTGAACCCGGCGTGACCGGCCAGGCTGTCAAGGAGACCACCGCTAAGGTTGACGACGTCGTTGTCACCACCTATGAGCTGAGTGCTCCTGTCGCCTCCATCACCGTAGCTGGCAACACCAAGTACTACTCCACCTTTGCAAAGGCTGTCGCGGATGGACAGAGAGACAATTCGGAAACCAACGTTCCTATCATTGTTCTTCTTGATAACATCACTGACAAGTATGCTCTTGCACAGGGTAAGCAGATCAATGTCCAGTATGGTAATTACGATGTCGTTGTTGAACCCGCTGCCATTCTTGGCGGTAATCCCAACGTCCTCTACGTTACCGAGGGTACTGTGACCAACATTAAGTGCATCGGCGCTGTTGCCTCCATCCAGTTCAACAGCGAACCCAAGCCCACTTACTACGCTACCTGGGAAGAGGCCTTCGAGGAAGCCTTTGTTTCTGCGGATACCGCCATTGAGAATGCGCTCACGGTCAACATCCTGGCTCCGGCCTACTTCGAGGATGATATCTTTGAGCCCACTACCCTTGGCTATGTCCTGGTCAACACCAAGATTGACATAGTGCCCAACATCAGTGTGACGGGCTCCGTCAAGATTCTTGCTGAACCGGTCGAAGGTGATCTCTACAAGGTCAACATCATCGAGGCTGTTGCATCCCGCGGCAGCAACTCCGGCAAGGTCGCGTACTTCGCCACCATTGAAGATGCTGTTAAGGGCGGCAGCAACGCAAACTTCCCGATCGTTCTCCTTGCTGACAATCTGAGCACCACGCTGGCCAAAGGCGCTACGCTCTACATCAACAAGAACGATCATGAATTCACGGTTACCAAGGTCGATCCCGAGCTGAACTGGAAGGATGGCACTGATGTTCAGTATTCCATCCTCGAGAATCAGACCGGTGATGTGACGGTTTACTCCACTGGTGCTGGTGTTGCGTTCATCGACTTCACCAAGCCTGTTCCCTCCGGCGAGCATGATGTGGTTGATCAGCATAACTATGTGTTCTACAACACCTTTGCTGATGCCGTTAAAGCCGCAGCCGGTACGGAGACCATCGTTGTCAATGCTGAGAACGCCGGTCTTCCCGCAGGCACGTCCTACACTGTCCAGCCGGACGAGACCCTGATCGTTGACATGCAGTTTGCAGCTGTTTCTGTCGTCGCTCCCGAAGGCTACGAGCTGAATGATGTTGTAGTCGGAACTGTCCACACCTACACGGTCACCGAAACTGTCGCCTTCGTTAAGGCTAATGGTGAGGAGAAGCCTTATACGGATCTGACTAAGGCAGTTGAAGACGCTGTCAAGGCATACACCGGTGACAACACTGCGTTCCTGACCCTGAATAAGGCGCCTGCTGAAGACTTCACCTTTACGTTCGGCATGCGTGACAAGATGATGGTCAAGAAGAATGGATTCACTCTCGATCCCGCGAAGATCTCCGCTCCTGATGGCTACTTCGTCACAAGGGATGAAAAAGTTTACCAGGAAGGTGAAGACCTTGTTGATGTAACCTACTATGAGTATTCTGTCGTGCAGGGCATCGCTTCCGTGGTCGCAGTTGAGAACGGCAAGGAAGTCACGTACGTGTACGATAACCTCATGGATGCCATTCTCAAGGTTAAGGATATCGAGAACGAAAAGGCCTACAATGACGAGACCAAGGATCCTGCGAATCCCGATACCGTCATCAACCTCTGGGCGGACAACCCCGTTGCGTTCACCTTCAGCGCTCCCGGCGGCACCGGTGTCCAGTCCCTGATGATCGCCGATAACGGCTTCAAGCCGAATCTCCTGCCTGCTGCTGGTACTGCAGACAAGGAGTACTTCGTTGAAGAGATCGGTACCGAGAACCTCGGTGTCACGCAGTACAAGAACTCTCAGATCATTGCTTCCGTCGATTACAGCCCCGTCTGGGCCGAACCCGGTTCGGAAGACGAGAAGATCGTCAACTACAGCAGCTTCGCCGCTGCCGCCAATGACGCTATGAGAGACGGTAAGGTCGTTAAGATCAATGCTGTGTACGCCGACTTCGCAGATGACGATGTCTTCGAGATGAGAATCGGCTCCCTGCAGGTTGACCGCAACTACATGATCACCTCCGATCAACTCGCCGGCTTCATTGCCGACAAGAGAATTGTTCCTGTCGGTGAGAATGTCGCGCTGAGCTACACATGGGATGATCCCACTGCTCCCAAGGTCGCTACCTTTGTTGTTGAGGGCAGCGAAGCTATGATCGTTTACCCGGGCGAGGCCACGCCCAGATTCTTCAAGACCTTCCTTGAGGCCATGAAGGTTCAGAATGGCAACGTCAACCTCCCCATCACTCCTCTGACCGACATCAAGTACGTCTACACCGAGGCTGAGGTTGGTGATCTCCGCACCTTCTTCCTTGCCGAGAACGTCAACTACGAGGTTGATGTCAAGCTTGATGGCTATGAGACGGTTGCTGATGAGACGGTTACGGGCAAGTTCGACTTCGTAGCGGGTGTCTGCTACATCGTTTCCGACGTGCCTGTCGGTTATGATGCGAACTATGCCACCATCTATCGCAACGACTACTATGCCACCATCACAAGCGCTGTCGATGCCGCACAGAACACCAAGACCATCGTTCTGATGGAGAACAACTTGAGCTATGAGATTCAGGATGCCGATGAAGTTGTTATCGCTCAGATTGGTGATGCAAATCATCAGGATGTCAATTCCTTCGTTGTAACGACTAATATCGAAGGCTCCGGTGTCTCGTACACGCACACTGATGCGGTTAGCGGCGTTCATAAGGGCGTTTACACGTACACAGTTGTTGCCAAGCAGAGCATCGTCATGAATCCCGGTGAAGGCGGTTCCTTCTCTGATGGTACAACTGAACCCAAAACTATCGCAATTGATATTCCCGACGCTACCATCGCTGCAACCGTCTATGCTGACGCTAACCTGCCTGTGCGCACCGGTTACAAGGCGGAGTACTATGACGGTAACGACGGCAATAAGTACGCTGCAACCGCCGACACGGATGAGGGTATCCTTGCATTCCCCGATGCGATGCCTGAAAACGGCCTCGTGCTCACGCCGAACTGGGTTGCTCAGGATGTTGAGGTTCACTTCTTCGATGGAGAGAACGAGATTACTGCCTTGGCTACCAAAGTGAAGTATGGTGAACTGATTACTGAGCCCACTTACACGGTTACCGGCTGGCACGTCGTTGGATGGTACAAAGATGCAGCGTTTAAGCATTCGTTCATCTTTGCGGCTACACCTGTGACGTCTGATCTTATCCAGGATGGTAAAGTTAACCTCTACGCTAACATGGAAAAGGATGAATTTACCGTTCATTTCACCTCTCTTGCAGACAACGTCCCGGATGATTCCGTCAATGATCTGACTGTCAAGTATGGTGATACGATTACCGGCCCGGCAGTCACCGACTGGACGAGAGCAGGCTACAAGGATGGCAAGGTTACAGCCTGGATGTACACTGCACCCGGCGCAGCTGAGCCCACTGCTTGGGATTGGTCTACCGGGGTAACAAGCAATCTGACTCTGGTTGCCGAGTGGGAGCCCGAGACTGTGACGATTGTTTGGGCTGACGGTTCCGAGGTAATTCATACTGATACGGACAAGGCTGTCGGCTCCGAGCTTACGCCGCCTGACGTGAGCAAGAGAACGAAAGACCACGCTCGTATCGATGATGATTACACATGGAAAGACCAGGATGGCGTGTACTACAACGGCAAGGTTCCTTACCACACCGTGGATCCCTGGATCTTCCAGATCAACTGGATCGACCAGATTGATGTGTCCTTCATCTACGACGATGAGCTGCTTGGCACCATCCAGGTAGACAAGAACATGCCGCTTTCCGCATACGAGAATCTGCCCAAGCCCGAGGATGAGACCAAGGCCTACGCCTGGACGCTGAAGGGTGAGGATTACGACATCACGACGCCTGTCACCGCGACCATGACGCTCGTTGGCACGCTGGTTGAAGCCGAGCCTGTACCCGACTACAGCGGCTATGCAACTGTCGTCTCCTCCCTGTCCCTTGAGGAAAACATCAACATGAATGCCTACGTGACCATCAAGGAAGGCACCGATCCTGCCGATTACGGCGTGACCGTTACCTTCAATGGTGAAACCACAGTGGAAGGCACGCTTGCTGATCTTGCTACCTACAAAGGCGGCGAATACAAGCTGTCCGATATCGCAATTGTTGCTGCACCTCAGATGAATGATCCTGCTGACGTAACCATCACCTACAAGGGTGTTGAAGCTACCACAGCGACCCTCACCGTCAGAGGCTATGCTGAAGAGAAAATTGAAGACGAGAGGTACGAACAAGAGCTTAAGGATCTGCTTGTTGCTCTGCTTGACTTTGGTGCTTACTCTCAGCTCCAGTTCAACTACGACACGGACAACCTCGCCAATGCCAAGTACAGCTCCGGTATGGTTACCACGACGGATGTTCCTGAGTTCACTGTGAAGAAAGCAGGAAACGTGACTGGTATTACTGGTTATAGCCCTGCCCTGACTCTGGTCAGCGACACGACTCTGAACATGTACTTCGCAGCTCCCAAGAAGGGCGACTTCCAGTTCAAGGTCGAAGGCGAGACTGCGAAAGCCACTTACTCCAAGAAGGAGTACAAGGTGTCTCTGCCCAAGATCGCTGTTGCAGAGCTGGGCGATGAGCATGACTTCACCGTCACCAGCGGCAACGAGACCATGACTGTGACCCTCGCTCCTCTTGCGTATGCCTACCAGCATCAGAACGACGAGGGCAGCCTTGGCAACGTCTGCAAGGCAGTGTACCTGTACTACCTGGCTGCAGTCGAGTGGTTCAGCTGATCGAAAACACAATATTCTTTGCAGGGGCGGGTTCGCCCGCCTCTGCTTAGATAAGAAGGAGGATTGAAACATGAAGCTTTTTGCTGAGCCTGTTTTTGAGATCATCAATCTCGATAACAGTGATGTCATTGTGACGAGCCCGGGCTGCACTTGGGAGACTCCCCATGGCCCGGACGATCCCACTCCGTGCAGATTTGAGCTCCCGCACTGATCGCAAAAACCTGCGGCAGGCAGTTTTACTGCCTGCCGCTCTTACATTTTACGGTAATGGAGGAAAACGCTGTATGGAGATCCTATCCCAGCCGATAGAGCTTGCGCAGAAGGTCTGCGGTTCGCAGAAGCCCTGCCCCGGCGACTGGCGCATGACCCATCACTGTGTGTCTGTCCCCTGCGCGGAAGGGGTGCTGCTCTATCACACGCTGACGGGTGAGCTGCTTTTGCTCACTGATGAGGAGTGGGCCGCTCGCGATACCGACCCGAACCTGCGTGAGGCGCTTTTCCGCCGCCGCTTCCTTGTCCCGACGGACTTTGACGAGAACCGCTATGCCGATCAGGTCGTGCATCTTGCAAAGCTCCTGAACCCGCCCCAAAAGGGCATCACGCGCTTCACGGTCTTTACGACGCTTGACTGCAACGCCCGCTGCTTTTACTGCTACCAGATGGGGCGCAGGCGTCCGAGCATGAGCGTGCAGACCGCCCACGACACGGCGGCTTACATGGCGCGCGTTTCGCAGGGCAAGCAGGTGAAGATCCAGTGGTACGGCGGCGAGCCGCTGTATAACCTCGCTGCCATCGAGACCATTCTGAGCGATCTGCGCGCGCAGAATATCCCCTATGAAAGCACCATGATCAGCAACGCCTATCTCTTCGATCCGGAGCTGATCGAGAAGGCGAAGAATATCTGGAAGCTCAGGTGGGTGCAGATCCCCCTGGACGGAACCGAGGAGGTCTACAACCGCGCCAAGGCTTTTATTTACCGGGAGGGGAGCGCCTATCGCCATGTGCTCGACAACATTGGCCTGCTGCTCGACGCCGGGATCAATGTCATCGTGCGTCTGAACGTGGACAACAGGAACGCCGAGGATCTCAATCTCCTCGTGGAGGAGCTTGGCCGCCGCTTCGGCGGAAGAAAGGGCATCCGCGTCTATGACGCATGCCTGATGGACTACGGAAACAACAGGATCAACGCCTTTGATGATGAGGCGTCAGGCCTGCGGAAATATAAGGCACTGTCGGAAAAGATACGGGAGCTGGGACTCTCGGGGAATGTGAGCATCCCCCGGGCCCTGAAAATCAACGCCTGCATGGCGGACAGTGACGATGCCGTTACGATTCTGCCGGAGGGCCAGCTCGGCAAGTGCGATCACTTTACCGAGGATCATTTCATCGGCAGCATCTATTCCGATGCGCTGGACCAACAGGAAATCGAGCGTATGAAGGAGCGTCGGGAGGATATCCCGGCGTGCAGGGGCTGCGCGTATTACCCGCAGTGCCGGGAGCTGAAGTACTGCTTCGGGCGCGGCGGCGCGTGCACACCCGTGCTGCAGGGTGTGAACCTGCAGTTTTTACGGGAATGCGTGCTCAACAGCTATGAAAAACAGAGGAGGAAGCATGAAACTGATCGGTAGTTATTTGATTACGGAAGTGGACGGCGAACAGTTTGCTGTACCGGTAGGCGCGGCAGCGGAAAAGGTGCATGGGCTGATTCGCCTGAACGACACCGGACGCGATATCCTGCAGGGCCTTATGGACGGAAAGAGCGAGGAGGAGATTGCGGCCGGGCTGCATGAAAAATATGCGGACGCGGACATGGAAAAGGCCCGCAATGCGGTTCGTAGCTTTGTTCAAAGTCTGCATGAAAAAGATTTGGTTGAGGAGTAAAAACATGAAAAGAAGACTTGTTATTGTCACCGCGATCCTGGCGCTCATGCTGAGCATGAGTGCCTGCACATCCCAGAAGCCGGCTGAGGCGAGCCCGTCCCCGAGCGCAGAGCCGACAGCCACCGCCGCGTCGACCGCCGCACCGAGCGCCATGCCGACAGCCACTGCCGCACCGACCGCTGCGCCGACTGCTGCACCGAGCGCCGCGCCGACCGCCACCGCCGCACCGACCGCTGCGCCGACTGCTGCACCAAGCGCCGCACCGACCGCAACGAATGCGCCTGCCGCAACGAGCGTGCCTGCCGCAACGAGCGCCCCGGCTGCGACTTCTGCCGCATCCGACGTCGGGAGTCAGGGCGCATCCGCGCCGCACACGCATACGGTCGTTGTTGACCCGCATGTGGATGCCACCTGCACCAAAACCGGTCTGACCCAGGGAAGTCACTGCTCCGTTTGCGGGGAGATCCTGGTGCCGCAGGAGGTGATCCCGATGACGGATCACACCTATGTAAACGGCATCTGTATCTACTGCGGAGCCGGTGATCCGTCAAATCCGGACCGCACCGCGCTGATCCCCGGCACCGACCCGTTTGAGCTCCCGCACTGATCAAACATACGAATAGACTTTTGTACCGGCAAAGATATGCCGGCGCCTGAGCAGAACAGGAAAAGGGCTTGTCTCAAAACCGGACAAGCCCTTTTCTTCTTTTCTCTGTTGCCAATGCACGGCGTATTTGATAAAATAATCTTGTGCTGTACAATGAATCCCGACGCCCCGGGATGAGACGTTTTCGGAGAGGAGTAGATAAAGATGACACGAAAGATAGAAAAGATCCTGACGATGGTTCTGGCAGTGATGCTTGTTTTTCAGCTCTTTGCTCTTTCAGCATACGCTGCGGACGGAGCTGATTCCGTGGCCGCTCCCGCGCCCTGGGCGGGCTCTCCCTTGCCGCGCTCCCAGGCGAGCCTGGATCTGCAAAAGCTGCTTGAGGCCGATCCCGCGCTCATGGCGATGATGGATAAGTCCATTGCCAGGGCGGCCGAGATCAACCCTGACCGCGAAACCAACCCTGTCCAGTCGGTGCAGGATCTCTATGATTATACCGACTGGGCCGTGACGTGCATGCCCTGGTCGCTGCTGGATGACGAAAGGCACCCCACGCTGTACAGCTCTATCGACCAGAGCGTCTGTTATATCTGGTTCCTGCTGGATCAACCGCTGGAGGAGCTGGAAAACCGCGGGTATTACTATCCCACGCTTCAGTATCATGAGCCGATTGCAAGCTGGCTCAAGGAGTATTCGGACGATTGGGGCGCCTTCCTCAACACCCCCGAGAGCTGGAACGATACCTATTTCCGCCGTGCCATGGAGGACCCCACCATGAACATGCAGTACGGCTGGTACGGGGATGAAAACATCTGGAAATCTTACAATGAGTATTTTTCCCGCCATCTGATCACACCGGCCATGCGGCCGATCTCCCTGAGCGACGTAGTTTCGCCTGCCGACTCCAAGCCCCAGGGCATCTGGACCATCGATGAGGACGGTAAGCTCGTGCAGCAGGACGGCGTCACGATCAAGAGCGCAAACTTTAACGACGTCGCGCAGCTCATCGGGCCGGATTCCGCCTATGCCGACGCCTTCAAAGGCGGCACGCTGACGCATACCTTCCTGGATGTGAACGATTATCACCGCTATCACGCGCCGGTGAGCGGCACGATCCTCGAGGTCCGCAAGATCCCCGGCGTGAACGGCGCAGGCGGCATCACGGTCTGGGATGCGCAGCAGCAGCGCTATATTCTGGAAGACGCCATCCCCGGCTGGCAGATGATCGAGACGCGCGACTGCGTTATCATCGACACGGAAAAATTCGGCCTCGTCGCCATGCTGCCGATCGGCATGTCCCAGATTTGCTCCTGCAACTGGGAGGACAGCGTGCAGGTCGGCGCCAGAGTGAACAAGGGCGACCCGATGGGATTTTTCCTCTTCGGCGGCAGCGACATTGTTCTGATCTTCCAGAATTGCGCGGATGTGGAGCTTCTGTGCCCGGCGGACGAGCTCGGCGGCTATGAACATGTGCGCATGGGTGAGCCCTACGCCAGGCTGACGAGCAGGGAAGCGGCCCTCGATCGCCCGGCTGACCTTGCCGCTTAAAGCTCAGGCTCGGCGTGAGACAGAGCGCGATGCATGCAAAAGGCGCTGCCTCAAGACGTATACGATTGCAAAATCGTAGCCCCGGATCGACCCGCCGAAAAACGCAGAATACTGCAAAACGGCAGGCCGATGAGGGCAGAAAGTGAATTGCCAACAGGCCACCGGTCAAATAACCGGTGGCCTGTTGGCAAGAGAGACCGGCCTGGGCCGTCGGCCCCTGCGGCATTTCATTATATGCAGGGATTGCCTGATACGAGCTTTCAATCCCTTTTCGTCGTATTCGCTTTGTGCCTTACTTGATGACGGCGGAGGTGTCCTTCTGGATAACGTCGTGCGCGCCGCCCTCGACAATGGAGGTGGGGGACACGAGCGTCAGCACGGCCTTCTCCTGCAGCTCCGGGATGGTCATGGCGCCGCAGTTGCACATGGCGTGGCGCACCTTGCTGAGCGTGAGGGCCACGTTGTCCTTCAGAGAGCCGGCGTAGGGGACATAGGAATCCACGCCCTCTTCAAAGCTCAGCTTCTTGTCGCCGCCCATGTCGTAGCGCTGCCAGTTGCGCGCGCGGGCAGAGCCCTCGCCCCAGTATTCCTTGTAGTACGTGCCGCCGATGTTGACCTTGTTGGTGGGGCTTTCGTCGAAGCGCGCAAAGTAGCGGCCCAGCATCACAAAGTCCGCGCCCATGGCGAGGGCCAGCGTGATGTGGTGGTCGAAGACGATGCCGCCGTCGGAGCAGACCGGAACATAGACGCCGGTCTCTTCAAAGTATTTGTCTCGCTCGGCGCAGACCTCAATGAGGGCGGTGGCCTGTCCGCGGCCGATGCCCTTGGTCTCGCGGGTGATGCAGATAGAGCCGCCGCCGATGCCGACCTTTACGAAGTCGGCCCCGCAGTCGGCCAGAAAGCGGAAGCCTGCCGCGTCCACCACATTGCCGGCGCCGACCTTGACGCTGTCGCCGTAGTGCTCGCGTATCCAGCCCAGCGTGAAGCGCTGCCAGTCGGTGTGCCCTTCGGAGGAGTCAACGCACAGCACGTCCGCACCGGCCTCCAGCAGGGCGGGCACACGCTGCTCATAGTCGCGGGTGTTGATGCCCGCACCCACCACGTAGCGCTTGTGGGCGTCCAGAAGTTCGTTCGGGTTCTGCTTGTGGTTGTCATAGTCCTTGCGGAAAACGAAGTAGCAGAGCTTCCCGTCGTCAGAGATGATGGGCAGGGAGTTGAGCTTGTGATCCCAGATGATGTCGTTTGCTTCCTTGAGGGTGGTGCCCTCGCGGGCCCAGACGAGCTTGTCAAAGGGTGTCATGAAATCCCGCACGAGCGTGTCCGGCTCCATGCGGCTGACGCGGTAGTCGCGGCTCGTGACGATGCCGACGAGCTTTCCGTCGGCAGTGCCGTCCTCGGTGACGGCGGCGGTGGAATGGCCGGTCTTCTCCTTGAGTGCCAGCACGTGGCGCAGGGTCTGATCGGGGCTGAGGTTGGAATCACTGACCACAAAGCCGGCTTTGTGCGTCTTGGCGCGGCGCACCATGGCGGCCTCATCCTCAATGCTCTGGGAGCCGTAGATAAAGCTCACGCCGCCCTCGGTCGCGAGGGCCACGGCCATCTTGTCGCCGGAGACGGACTGCATGATGGCGGAAACCATGGGGATGTTCATGGTGATGGCAGACTGCTCACCCTTTTTGAACTTCACCAGCGGCGTCTTCAGGGAGACCTTTTCCGACCGGCAGGTGATGGGCGTGTAGCCGGGGATCAGCAGGTACTCATTAAAAGTGTGGCAGGGCTCGTTGATAATCTTAGCCATAGCAGTTTCCTTTCTATATTCAGAATTTCATTTCTTCATCCGGATCAGTCTGCGCCGACGATCTGCCCGTAGGCGCGCACGGCATTGCGCACGCACTCGTCGCAGGCGCACAGAAACTTGCCCGTGTCCCGGCCCTTGAGATCCTTGCAGAGGACCGCGCCGCAGCGATCACAGAAGCTCTCGGAGATCTGCCGGGTCCAGGGCGTGGTGCTCTTCTGCCCGAGCTTAAAGCCGGCTGCCATTCCCGCGCCGACGAGAGCCCCGCAGGTCCCCTCCATATTGCCCATGCCGGAGCCGAAGCCGGAGCCGAGCTTCATGAGCTGTTCCTCGCTCAGCCCTGTCTGGTCAGCCAGAGCAAGCAGCACTGCCTGGCAGCAGTTGCATTTTTTCTTGAGCTCCGCGCCGAGCTCTGCGCGTTCTTCGATGGTCATTCCTGTTCCCTCCGAATGCATGAATACGGCAATAATACCAGCAAAAGGATATCCGCGGTTGCCGTGCCGCCGTTATGATATTTTTCCCAGTATACCATGAGGCAGACAAAAGTCAAGGCGGGATTTTACGATTTTTCAGTATTCGGCGCAAAGCCGTGTTTTCATACCGCGCCCTTGACTTTCATACCGCGCTTATTTATAATAAGAGCAAGGATTTGCGTGCGTTGCTCACACAGATAAAGAAAGTATGGAGGGATCATTATGGAAAATTTCCAGACGTTCAGCCGCGGTGAAGTCGTTTTCCGGGAGGGCGATGCCGGGGACTGCATGTATGAACTGGAAAGCGGCGGTGTCGGTGTTTATCATGACTATGGCGGACCGAAGGAAAAGCTGATCAGCACCCTGTTTAACACCAGCCGCGAGCTCAAGCTCTTTGGCGAGATGGGCCTGCTTGAGCATGCGCCGCGCTCTGCGACCGTGGTTGCCCTGGAGAACGACACGATCCTGATGCGCATTACCGAAGCTGATTTTGAAACCTTTTTTACGAAGAATCCTTCAATGCTGCTGGATCTGATGCAGCAGATGTGCAATCGCCTGAGAAGGACGACGCAGGATTATGTGGAAGCCTGTCACACTGCCTATGACACGGTGGAGACAGAGAAAATCGGCGCAGACAAGGACCGCGGCCTGCTTGACCGTATTGATCAGCTCTGCGCGTTTTACACCAACTATCAACCGATTTTCTGAGCGGAGGAGGGAAAAGCATGAAAGAGATCAGCTGCAAAAAGGATCAGGTCATCTTCCGTCAGGGAGAAATAGGCTCCGTCATGTACGACATCGTCAGCGGAAAAATCGGGATCTTTTCCGACTATCAGACCGAGAAAGAGAAGAAGATCGCAGAGCTGGATGCCGGACAGATCTTCGGTGAGATGGGCATGATTGAGATTTATCCCCGTTCCGCGACGGCGGTTGCGCTCGAGGAGGACACCGTTCTCCGGGAGCTTGGCGAGAGTGAGCTGAGAGAATACCTGAAGGATAAGCCCGAAAAACTCCTGCTGCTCATGAAGCAGCTCAGCCAGCGCATCCGGGAGACGACGCAGGCCTATCTGGACGTGTGCCGCACAGTCAGCGAGCGCCGGCGCGCTGAGCAGAAAAAGGATACGGAAATGCAGCGTCTGCGCCAGCAGGAACTGAACAACTACGCATCCCTGTATTCCGCATTCTGGAAGTAATCGAGAGCCAGGAAATATGAGGGGCACGGTGCGAAATGCCCTGTCATTGCGAGAGCAGTTCTCAAACTGGCCGCGGCAATCCGTTTTCTCTGCGTTAAGAGGACGGATTCCCACACCAGCGACGTCGGGCACTGGCTCGGAATGACCGGATCATGCATTTTGCAGCGCGCCCTTTTTCTGCATCCACTTCGCCGGCGCGATACAGAGCACATCCCGGGCTGAGAGCACCGTGTGACGCTTGTGTGATAAAAACGGTGCTAAGATAGGCGCATCAGAAAGACAGGGGAAAACGGGACAGGGAGAGCGGATAAAGTGAACGAAAACGATCTGAGGACCCGGCTGGTGCCGGCAATCTGCACCCAGTGCGGCGCAAGGCTCGAGGTGGATCCGACGCAGGACGCCGCGGTCTGCAGGTACTGCAACACGCCCTTTGTCGTGGAGAAAGCCATACAGAACTACTCGATCCAGAACGCGAAGATCGAGCATGTGGATACCGTAAAGCTTGATATGAAGGGGACGGCGGATTCCTTCTTCGGCTTCCTTGGCGAGCAGATGAGCGAGAGCAGGGAAGCCCGCCGGGAAGAGCGCCGCGAGAGACGGGAAGAAAGCCGGGAGATGAACAGGCTTTTCCTGAAAATCTTCGGTTATATGATGATCGGCATGTTCGTGCTTGCGGTGATCATGTTCCTGGTGGATACGATTCGCGGCGGCACTGACCGGGAGGAGAGCCCGGCCGCGCCTGCCGCGGTAAGCACGGTGCTCCCCGCCACGCCGACAGACACAGCAGACACAGCCGGATTCCATGCCAGCTTCGATTTCCATACATGAGGCTGAACAGAAATGTTTGTTGGAAGTTGGTTGGATGACGGGTGCTATAATAAAATTTAGCGCCAATATGAATCTCTTATTTGGAGGAAAAAGAAATGAAAAAAATGAATGCAAAAAGAATGATCTGCCTGGTTCTGGCAGTTGTCCTGGCTCTGTCCCTGTGCGCCTGCAAGGTTACAAGCACCAGCACGTCGACTGTGTCCACCAGCACCACCGATGCTGACGGCAACACCACCACGCAGACCACGACCACCGAAGTCACCACCGGTTCTGACGGCAACACCCAGACGCAGACCACCGAGACCACGACCACAAAGTAAAACATAAGGCAAAGAAACGGCTGCAGCAAAGCGATGACCTCTGCTGCAGCCTGTTTTGCATATTCGGAAAGGACGGCAGCTCCCATGAAAAACAGACACACCTTGCGCGCCCTGACGCTGCTGCTCGTGCTGGCACTGGCTTTTGCCTGCACGGCTCCCGCGTATGCGGAAAATACCGGCACGCACACCGTAGAGGAGCGGGACTACACGACCTATCTCGGCGCCTCGCCGGAGGATAAGCTGAATCAGCAGTTTCCCCTCTTCTTTATTGACGGGGTCGATGACCTGCCCTATGTCAATATCGGGGACTGGGTCGATCTGATGAACTTCTACCATACGGATGCAGGTGATCCGGGTTATGTGCTGGAGATTGATTCCAATGATGATGTGGTGACGATGACGCGGGAAAACGGCTATACCATGACCATCGACTACGAAAACGACAAGATCGTTTTTTCAGACTATGACGCCTTCATGCACAAATCCAGCGACTCCACCCTGATTGACATGGTCAGTGAGAACAGCACGGATGAAGACGGCAATCCGCTGCTCATCATGCGCGATACCAAGTCCTCCTTTGACCGCTACGGCGATATGCTGACGATTGATCTCGCCGCCTACGATATCCATACCGTCGTTGCGGACAACAGGCTCTATGTCCCGCTGCAGACGCTGAACGACCTTATGCTCCTGCCCGATCAGGTAAGCCTGATCTTCAACGGCAAAGCGCTGTTTCTCGGCAGTGACAGCCTGTTTTATGATTACAGCGAGGGCGCATATACGGACATGGCCGACATCTTTTATGACGTGCCGACGAAGGACCGCAGCGACGCGCTGGCCAGATACAGCTACAACGAGCTGTGCATGGCCCTGGATCACTTCTACGGGCTGAAGGAAGTGCACGATATCGACAACTTCCGCCAGCTTTTCTGGCAGATCGGCTTTGACGAAGCGCTCAGCGGCCCGAATCCCCTGGATGCCGACAACGCGCTCAAGGTCCTGATCGACTATTATTTTGATGACCTCCACTCCGTCTTTCTGGAATACGCTCCCATGTCGGGGATGAACCCCATCTCTGCCAGCACCGGCATCGCAAACCGCAAGCTGGAACAGCACAGAACGGATTTCATGGCCGCCCGCGACAAGGCCTATCCGGACGGCTGGCTCAAGTATGAGGAAGTCGGCAACACGGCCTACATCACGTTTGACACCTATACCTCCAACTATTATGCCAGGGCCTTCTACGACCCCAAGGTCAACATCCGTGATCTGGGGGACACCATCGCACAGATCATCGAGGCGCACAAGCAGATCACCCGTGAGGGCAGCACCGTGGAAAATGTGGTCCTGGATATGAGCTGCAACACCGGCGGCGATGTTGACGCGGCCGTGTTTGTACTCGGCTGGTTCCTGGGGGACGCTCCGTTCGCGGTCAAGAACATGGGCACCGGCGCCATGACCAACGCCATTTACCGCGCGGATGTAAACCTCGACGGCAGCTTTGACGAGAAGGACACGGTCGCCGACAGGAATCTCTTCTGCCTCATCTCCCCGGTGAGCTTCTCCTGCGGCAATCTCGTTCCGGCAGCGCTCAAGTCCTCCGGCAAGGTGACGCTGCTCGGCCAGACCTCCGGCGGCGGCAGCTGCATCGTGCAACCCATGACCACCGCTTACGGGACGCTTTTCCAGATCTCTGCCCCACAGCGCATGTCCTTCCTGAAAAACGGCTCCTTCTACGACATCGACCAGGGCGTGGAGCCCGATCACCACATCGGCCGCCTCTCGAGCTTTTATGACCGCGCCGCACTGACCGATTTCATCAACGGCCTGCTCTGAGCGGATAACACAAAACAGCCGCTTCCGGTTTGGAAGCGGCTGTTTTGAACGGAGGGGAGCTTTCCTTCGCCAACGCGCTGCGGCGATGGGAGGAAAGCCGGACTGTATATCGTTTGCACAGAAGCATCAGCCGGGAACGGTACCGTTGAGGATATCCTGCACGGCCTTCTCATAGGCGTCGACCTGCGCACCGGAGACCGGAACGCCGACCAGCGTGCCCGTACTGTCGACAAAATAGGTGATGGGCAGCGCGTGAAGGTCGAACAGCGTATCGCCGTCCTTCGGCATCATGACAACGGGATAACCGACGCCGGCATCCTGCACATCCTGCTTTGCTTCCGCCAGATCATCGGGGTCCTGTCCGTCGGAGAGAATGCCGACGATCCCGCAGCCCATGCTCTGCAGATTGTTGTGGATGCGCGCCAGATCCGGAAGCTCCCCGACGCAGTGACCGCACCAGGTCGCCCAGATGTTGATCATGGTGACCTTGTTGGCGGCGAAGAGCTCCGTGCTGGTGACAGGCCTGCCGTCCAGATCAGTGGTCTCAAAGCTGATGACTTTGCCGTCCTGCTCTGCATAGGGATTCACCGGCTCACTGTAATCGGTGGTGGCGGCCAGACCCTGGTAGGAGCTGAGCAGACTCTGGTATTCACTCGCATAGGGCTCGACAAAGCCGACGGGCAGATCAGCGCCGGTTCCACCGGAGATAAAGTAGTGCGTATAATTGCCAACGGTTCCGACACGCCAGGAGTTGGCCCAGTTGATGCTGATGCCGGCGTCGGCGAAGGCGGAGAGATCACAGCCGTTGCGCACGCAGGCAAAGGCGGCCAGGGGTGCGTAGCGCGTTTCGTCAAAGCTCTCCTGGGCGTTGAACTCGTCCTCGCTCATGGCATAGTAGCCGATCTCGGTGTAGTAGGCGCCGGAGCCGTAGGACAGCTCCTCCCCATAATTGAAGTCGACATGCCCGGCGGGGCTCATCAGCAGCTCGGTGGGAATATGGATGACAAGGCCGACCTCCGGCATGTCGAAATCAAACGCGCCGCCGTCGCCGGTATCGGCACAGGCGCCGGCGCTGAGCGAAGCCAGCATCAGTACGGCGAGCAAGAGACTGAACAGCTTTTTCATAAAAGATCTCCTTTCCGGATTTTTATATTATCATACCATGCAATATCCAACCAACTTCCAACAAATCTACGAATCGGGCGGGCCGGACAGGGCCGGGGACAGAAAACAGGGGAAGCAAAACAAAAATAATCTTGCGCGGGCAGGATGCACGTGTTATTTTAATAAATTAGAGAAATAGAAACACGACACCGACAGGGGGCGGGAACATGGAAACAATCATTGATCGGCTGCAAGAGTATACCCGGATGAATCCGGGGGCCGCGATCCTGTTTGACGATGTGCATACCAAGGGAATTTCCTATGCCCAGCTTGATGATCTGTCCGGGCGCGTCTATGCATGGCTGAAGGCGCGCAAAATCGGGCGAGAGAGCTTCGTGCTCATAAAGCTTCCGCGCGGTGTGCTGCCGGTGATCGCCATGATCGGCGTATGGAAGGCCGGCGCCGCCTGGGCCCTGGTGGAGGATACCTATGCCCCCGAGCGTATTGATTATATTCGTAAGGACTGCGGCTGCAGGCTGGAGATCAATGCAGACAGCTGGGACGAGATCATGCGCCTTGAGCCGCTTGCGGGACATGAAAACCCGGACGAGCATGACGCGGCCTATGCCATCTATACCTCCGGCACGACCGGAAATCCCAAGGGCGTGCTGCATGAATACGGCAATCTCCAGCAGGCGATCGACTCCATCCGCATCGACGGCAAGGTCCCCTTCACCGAAAAGGACAGGCTTGCCACGCTTGCGCCGATGAACTTTGTCGCGACCGTGATTGTCATCCTGGCGGCGCTGAATGTCTACTGCGGCAGAAACTATATCGTCTCCTATGCCACCATCAAAAATCCTGCGGCGCTGACAAAGTTCTTCCTCACAAAGCGCATCACCATCACCTTTCTCACACCCTCCTATGTGCGCAAGCTCGGCAGCAATACGGGCCCCTTCCTGCGGATGCTGTTTGTCGGCAGTGAGCCGGCCAATAATCTCTATAACCGGAGCCTGGAGCTTATCAACATTTATGCCTGCAGTGAAAGCGGCTTTGCGGTGGGCTTTTTCAGGATCGACAGGGCCTATGAGACCTGCCCCATCGGAAAGCCCCAGGTGGACACGGAGATCACCCTCCTCGGCGAGGACGGCAGCGAGGTCGCGGACGGTCAGACCGGCGAGCTCTGCTTTACCAATCCCTATGTCCGCGGCTACATCAATCTCCCGGAGGAGAGTGCCAGGGCCTTTGTAAACGGCGTCTACCACTCCGGGGATCTCGCGGTCCGGGATGAAAACGGAAATTACGTCCTGCTTGGACGCAGCGGCGACATGATCAAGATCAACGGCAACCGCATCGAGCCGGCGGAGATCGAGGCCGCCGTAAAGCAGGCTCTCGGCATCGACTGGTGCGCGGTCCGCGGCTTTGAAGAGGAGGACAAGAGCTTCCTGTGCGCCTATTATACGGCGGACGTGCACTTTGACAGGGCGGCCTTGCGCGAGGAGCTTCTCAAGCGCCTGCCCTATTACATGATCCCGGCCTACTTCATGAAGATCGACAGCATCCCGATCAAGCCCAACGGCAAGCTTGACCGCAAGGCCCTGCCCGAGCCGGACGCCAAGGATTTCCGGAGCAGCTACCTTGCCCCGACAAACGATACCGAGCTTGCGATCTGCGAGGCGATGGCCCGGGTTCTCGGCCTGAATAAGGTCGGCATCAGGGATGACTTCTACGAGATGGGCGGGGACTCGCTCGCCTCCATCGAGCTTGTCAGTCAGTGCCCGCTGGAGGGCCTGAGCGCTGCGGTCATCTTCCGCGGGCGCACACCGGAGAAGATCGCAAAGCTCTATCTCGAGAGCCTCCGGGAAAACGACGGCCTGTCCCCTGCAATCAGGGAGCGGAAGGCCAGGGCGGAGGAGCACCCTCTCACGGCGGAGCAGCTCTACATGGTGGACTACCAGCTCTATACGCCGAACTCCACCATGTATAACCTCTACTCCATGATGAAGCTGAACAAGGAGCTCATCGACATGGAGAAAATGGCCGAGACCCTCAAAACCGTCATTGCCCGCCACCCGGCACTGCTGACCGGCTTCTCATGGAACAGGGACCGGCAGCTTGTGCAGAGCTTCCACCCCGAGAGGATTTGGAATATCCAGGTGGAGAAGCTGACGGAGTTTGAATTTCGCTATGTGCGCGACGTGCTGGTCTACCCCTTCAAAATCGTGGGCGGAAGGCTCTGCCGCTGCCGCGTCTTTGAGACGGAGAAGGCCGGGTATGTGTTCTTTGACGTGCATCATTCCGTCTTTGACGGCACCTCCCTGAAGGTGTTCATGAACGATATCGGCAAGACCTATATGGGCCTGGAGGCCGACCCGGACTACTATTATCTGATGCTGCAGCACCGTGAGGACGCGGTGCACACGCCCTTCTATGAGGAAAGCCGCCGTTACTTTGAGGAGCGCTACGACAATGTGGACTGGTCCTGCTTTCCGCGGATCGACCACGAGTCCAGAGACAACGAGATGGGCGAGCTGTTTGCGCCGCTGGGTATCCTCCAGCCGCAGATGAACGCCATGGAGAAGGCCTACAAAATCAGCCGCAATGAGTTTTTCATCACGGTGGCGGCCCTGGCCATTTCCATCTATAATCACGCGCCGGATGTGAAGATCTCCTGGATCTACAACGGGCGTGAGGATCTGCAGAACATGACAACGGTGGGCCTGCTGTTTCGTGATCTGCCGGTGGGCATCCGCTTTCGGGACAGCGACACGCTGCGCAATGTCTTCCAGGATGTGCATGAGCAGGTGCAGAAGGGCATCGAGCACAGCTGCTACCCCTATGTGGACAGCCACAACCAGGCGGGCGGCAGCGAGTGCGCCTATCTCCTGTACCAGCAGGATATCCGGGACATGGGCGGCATGGACGGCTTCGACATCGAAATGGTGGACATCCGCCAGAATCAGGCGGCGTCTCAGACCATCCTGGACATGGAGATCCTGGACGGGGCAGAAGGGCTCACGCTGATGATCGACTTTGCCGCGAGCCGCTATAAAGAAGAGAGCATGGAGCATTTTAAGGACATCTATGTCAAGCTCGCCCAGGCGCTGGTGACCCATAACTCCCAGGCGGACGTGACCATCGGCGAAATCCGGGAGAAGCTTGCGGATAAGCGGAACTTCTTCAAAACCATCACGGGCATCTTCAGCAGAAAGAAGTGACCGGTCATGGAACAGGAAAAAGAGCTCTCACAGGAATTTACCTTCTGGTCGCTTTTGAAATTCGTCGCTCCCAGCATCTTCACCTTTGTCTTCATCGGCGTCTACCAGATGGTGGACGGCCTGTTTATCGAGCGCTATGTGGGCGAGCTTGCCGTCAGCGCCGTGAATCTCTATTATCCGATCATCAGTCTCTTCATTGCGGTGGGCATCATGATCGGCACCGGCGGCAATGCCGTCATCGTCCGAAAGGTCGGCGAGGGGAAGCGGAAGGAGGCCGGACAGACCTTCTCGCGCGTGATCAGCTTCACGGTGCTCTGCGGCATCGTCTTTACGGCGCTCTGCCTTGCCTTTGCCGAGCCTATCATGCGCCTGTGCGGGGCGACGGACGGGAACATTGCCTATCTTCGCCCCTATTATATGACCCTGAGCACGTTCTCTCTCGCAATCCTGCTGCAGTCTGAGCTCGGCATCCTCATTATCGGCGAGGGGAAAACCGTGACGGCCGCTGTCATCATCATGATCGGCGGCGTGCTCAACTGCGTGCTGGACTATGTGTTTATGGCGAAGCTGCACATGGGCATCCGGGGCGGCGCCATCGCCACCGTGATCGGCTATTGCAGCACCATCGTCTATGCCGTCTGGTTTTATGTCATAGCGCGCAAGAGCTCCTATCATCTGGAGCTTGCAAAGCCCGATCTGAAAGAGATCGGCGCCATCTGCTTCAACGGCTCCTCGGACATGGTCTCCAATCTTGCCGAGGGGATTACGGTTCTTTTCATGAACCACCTGGCCTATCGCTGCTACGGCGAGGTGGGCGTGAGCGCCCTTGCGGTCGTCACCTATGTGCAGGTGCTGATCGCCATGGTGTTCATGGGCTACACCTCGGCGGTGGAGCCGGTTTTTTCCTACCACTACGGCAGCGGGAATGTGGAAATGCGCCGCCGCGTTTTCAGCCTGAGCATCCGCTGGAATCTGCTGCTCGGGGCGGTCAGCATGGCGCTCCTGTTCCTGCTGAGAGAGTGGATGGTCGGGATCTTTTTCCAGAAGGGAACGGCGTTCCATGATATTGCGTCCGAGGGGTATCTGATCATCCTGCCCGCCTGTCTCTTCATCGGCTTCAACATCTTCGGCTCGGGCCTCTTCACGGCCTTCGGAAACGGCCTCGTCTCCGGCTTCCTGTCTCTGATCCGCTCCTTTGTGATCCTTACCTGCTGCCTGTTCGGGCTGACGGCCCTTTTCGGCGGGCCGGGCCTCTGGAGCGCCTGGCCGGCGGCTGAGCTTTTGAGCAGCCTTGTCACCTTTTATGCCCTGAAAAAATATCGCGGACAATATCAATACGCCTGAGCAGGCGCAGCCACATCCGCGCGTGTTGGTACAATCCGTGATTAACACATTACAGGAGGAATTATCGTGCTGAACATCACAAAAAAACTGGAGGGGGATACCCTCACCGTCGTGCTGGAAGGACGGCTGGACACCATTACCGCCCCGAAGTTCCAAAGCGAGATCGAGCCGCTGTTCGGCGGCATTTCCAAGCTGGTCCTGGATTTTGAAAAGCTCAATTATATTTCCTCGGCCGGCCTGCGCGTACTGCTCACCTTCTTCCAGGAGCTGCAGGAGCAGGAAAAGAAATTGGAGCTTTGCCATGTGAACGAGATGATCCGTGACGTGTTTGACGTGACGGGCTTTCTGGACATTCTGACCATCGTCTGAGCCCGGGCTTATACCGCTTTCCAACAGAAGAGATCTATGGAAGAAACGAACACGAACAGGGAAGACCAGCCCCTGAAGCACAGATGGAGCATGCAGCACAAGCTGAACGCCATGGTGATCTGCAGTATTCTTGCCGTCGCGATCGGCCTGATGACGATCAGCTACTATGTGTTCTGCCAGCGCGTGGACAGGAAATACGACGCCACGCTCACCCATGCGGCAGAGGCCTGCGCCAACAGTGTTTCCGCGGAGTTCATCCGGTTCTTCTGGGAACAGATCAATACCGAGGAGTTTCGTACGCTTCGCGACAGGGCGCAGGCTGCCGGGGATGAGCAGCCCATTGCCGACTGGCTTCGGAGCAAACCGGGCTTTTATGCAGCGCTTACCTCAGGCGAGGACAACAGCAGGGACGAATGGAGCCTGATGGCTGACTATGAGGATATCATGACCGTGCTGCTGGAGGTCAAGGAATACTTTGAGACGGACGGCGCCTACTTCCAGTACGACGACGGCACCGCGACCTACAATTTAGCGGATGTGGATGAGAGCCTCCTTTATATCGGGACGGCCGAAAAATCAATCCCGGAGTTTGAGGATTATGCGGACAACGCGGCGGTGCCTCCGGTTACTTACCGCTCGGAATTCGGGTGGCTGCGCACGGCGATGGCGCCCGTGATGGATTATGAGACCGGCGAGTCCGCAGCGCTTGCGGGCGTGGACATCAACATGACGGGCGTGATGCATGAACGCAGCGTTTTTCTGAGGCAGAGCCTGCTCTTTGTCGCCATTTTGCTGATCGCTGCGATCGCGCTGAGCGTTGTGATCCTGCAGCGCACGGCCATACGGCCCCTCCGGCAGCTTGCAAAGGCGGCCCTGCGTTTTGCCAACGAGGACCGCGTTTTCAGCAAGGATGATGTGATCCGCCTGGATATCCGCAGCAATGACGAGATCGGCGATCTCTACCGGGAGATCAAGTCCATGGAAAACCGCATCGTGGATTATACGGAGCATCTGACGCAGGTGACTGCGGAAAAGGAGCGCGTCAGCACAGAGCTGCGCACCGCCTCCGGTATCCAGGAATCCATGCTCCCGAACAGCTTTCCTGCCTTTCCGGACAGAACGGACTTTGATCTCTATGCCAGCATGACGCCGGCCAAGGAGGTGGGCGGGGATTTCTACGACTTCTTCCTCATCAGCCCCACGCAGCTTGCGATCGTGATTGCGGACGTCTCCGACAAGGGTGTGCCCGCGGCGCTGTTTATGATGTCGTCCAAGATCCTGCTCAATTACCGCGCCCAGATGGGCGGCAGTCCCAGCGAGATCCTGCAGGCGGTGAATGCGCAGATCTGCCGGAACAACAAATCCCGGATGTTTGTCACCGTGTGGCTCGGAATCCTGGACCTGGAGAGCGGTGTGCTGACCTGCTCGAACGCCGGGCATGAGTACCCCTTCCTGCGGGGCAGAGACGGCGTGTTCCGCGTCTTTAAGGATAAACACGGGCTGGTGGTCGGCGCCATGGCGCAATCCCGGTACCGGGACTACGAGATCCGGATGGAGCCCGGGGACGCCGTGTTCGTTTACACCGACGGCGTGCCCGAGGCAAGCGATGAGAGCGGGGAATTTTACGGGCTGGAACGTCTGGACGCTGCCCTCAACGGGCTTTCCGATCAGGATCCCCGGCATATCCTGGAGGGGGTAAAGGCGGACGTGGACGCCTTTACCGGCCAGGCCATGCAATTTGATGATCTGACGATGCTGTGCCTGGAGTACAAAGGCAGGAGTGCGGACGAGAGCAAATCCTGAGATAATGCAGGTTCAGCAGCATCCTTCCGGCGGAAATCTGCCGGGGCCATGCCGCTTAAAATGAAAGGAGAGGGAACGGAATGAATGAAAACCAAAACCCGGGCACTGCCGCGGCGGTCGCTCCTCCCGCAAAGGAAAAGCTGACTCGCAAGGAAAGAAAGGCGCGCTGGAGAGCGGCCAAAAAGGCCAGAAAAGAAGAGCAGCGCGAGTATTACCGCTATGCCCCGCCGCTCAAGCGCGCGTGGCATCTCTGGCTCGGCAAGACGCTCAAGGTCCTGCTGGTCCTGGCGATCATCTTTGGCGTCCTGGCCGCGAACATGAATACCATCTTCAACTCCGTCGTGATCCCGGTCATGCGGGCGTATTATAACGAACAGAAGGACAAGCCGCTCACCGAGGACAAGATCGCAAAGATCTATGAGCTCTCTCCCGTAGACGAAAAGGGGAACGAGCGCATCGAGGCCCTCCCGGCCGTCGGCGCTGACGAGACATGGACCGTCTGCGTCTATTTCGTCGCGGCGGACCTGGAGGACGACGGAGAGAATGATTTGTCCATCATGACCTCGGTCATGACGAAGGAGGAAAAAGAGAACGCAAGTTCAGCGAATCACGCTCAGAGCATTGAGCGCCTGAACCGCTACACCGGGGAGCTTAAACAAAACGGGCTGGAGCTGCCCAAGTTCTTCTACTATCCGGAAACCCCGGTGGCTTCCTCCACGGTCATGACGAAGGATGTGCATGTGTCCGACCGCCTGGGCCTTGCCTCGGCTGATATCATGGAGATGACCTCCGGCAAATGGTCCGACAACATCCAGATCGTGATGCAGACCGGCGGCGCGACCCACTGGAGCAACAGCATGATCAACCCCAACCGCACCCAGCGCTTCCTGTATAAGGGCGGCAGGTTCAGCGAGGTAGCGGATCTTCCGCTGCAGCCGGCCTCCCGGCCGGAGACCCTGGCGGACTTCCTGCGCTTCTGCAAGACGGAGTATCCCGCGGACCATACGATCCTGATCCTCTGGGATCACGGCGGCGGCCCCTTCGGCTACGGGATGGACTCCATCTACGGCGAAATGCTGAGCCTGAAGGATGTCAGAAAGGCGTTGGAGAGCGTCTATCGCCCCGACAGCAAGAACCCCGCCTTTGACATTATCGGTTTTGACGCCTGCCTTATGAGCTGCCTTGAGGTGACAGAAACGCTGGACGGCTTTGCCGATTACTACTGCCTGAGTGAGGAGAGCATCCCCGGCGACGGCTGGGATTACGGCCCCTGGCTGCAGGCTATGACGGATGATCCCACGATGAGCCCGGCGAAGGTCTGCCGGGAGATCGCGGATTCGTACACCGATCATTACATGATCCAGAACATCAATGTCCCCTTTGTCCAGGTGAACACGACCTTCTCCGTCATTGATGCCCATAAGGCGGCGGAGCTCTACGACGCATACTGCGAGCTTGCAAAGGCCCAGCTCACAGACGCGGTGAAGGATCTGGGCGTACTCGCGGAGATCGGGCGCTGCGGCGGCCGCGCCACGCGCTACGGTGACGACAGCGCAAACGTCTTCAACACCGCCGACCTCGGCAACTATGTCGATTACATGATCGACAGCTATCCCGAGCCGTGCAGCAGGATCAAGGAGCTTGTGAACGAGGCGGTGCTCTATCACCGGGAAAACGGCGGCCTGTGCGATTCCACCGGCATCGCCGTCTATATCCCGACCGAGGTGAATACCCTCGGCGGCCTGCTCTACTACCTCGAATATGTTTACGACATCTGCGATGACGACAACATGAAGGCCCTCTATTACTACAAGCAGTCCGGCTGCCTCAATGACGAGCAGAAGGAATATGTTGCCACTCTCACAGATGCAAAACCGAAGATCCTGGATACCACACCCTTTACAGACTTCAGCAAGGCCGATCCGCACATTGACGAGGCGGGCTTCACCATCCCCGTCGATGCAGAGCTCCAGAGCCTCATGAACGATTATGAGCTCGAGATCGGCAAATTCGATGAGGACGAAAACACCATCACCTATTACGGCAGAGACAAGGTCCTCTCCCTCGACGGGGAAGGGAGCCTCTGCAGCAACTTCGACGGCACATGGATCTGCCTGAACGGGGAGCCGCTGTATGTGGAGACCGTGTCCTCCACCGCGTCTGCTGTGGAATACAAGGCGCACATCACCTATGACGGGGAAGAGGCCTACCTCATGCTCTCCTATGACAGGGATTCCGAGGAGTACATCATCAGCGCCGTGCGCAAGGTGGACACGTCCAATGAGGTGAACTCCCTTGCAAGCTCCCGCTCCAAAATCGAGCCCGAGGCCGGCAAGAGCATCGTCCCGATCTATCAGGTGACAAATCTGAATACCGGCGAGACCAAAAATGTTAACGGCAAGAGTGTGATCTTCAACACCGGAACCAGCATTACCCGCGAAACGCTGCCGGAGGGCTACTACCTCACAACGGCGGTGATCAGCGATACCCGCGGCGACAGCTACTATTCGCAAGTGGTCGGCGCCAGCGTCTCCGGCAGAACCATCGGGGACTGGAAGACGGATGAGCGCTTCTTCGGCCGGGATTACTGATACTAACTTTCAATAAAAACAAGACAATCTTTGCGGCCAGAATTGCGCCATACTGCGTTGAAGCCCTTGACCATATATCTCCATTATGCTCTGCGGGCTTTGCCTTGTCTGGCACAATTCTGTCTCGCAAATCTTTGTCTACTTTCTATCGAAACTTAGTATGATACACAGAATCAATCACAAAGGCGGCGGCCGCTTCCCGAAGGGGATGCGGCCGCCGTTTACGCTTGAAATGAGGCAGTATTGCGAGTATGATAATGTCGGCTGACAAAAAGCGTCAAATCGGGACAGAGGGGCGCACCGGGCTGCGCTGCAGGAACAGCTCAACATACTGCCGCTGCCTGCGCCGGTGCTGATTGCGGATAACTGCCTGACCAATGTGCCGGCGTCCGCCCGGAGAGGCGCTGCGGCGGCAGCATGACCATCGAGAGCAGAGAGGGGAGGGGAACCTGCGTGACGATCCGCATCCCCTTCGGAAAGGAGCGTTCATGAACGCTATATGTGTGGACGATGAAGCCCAGGCCCTCCGGCATATTGTCGACTCCTGCCGGGACAACCGCCTGCTGGAGGCGGTGCAGGGCTTTGCCCGGCCGCAGGAAGCGCTGGAATGGGCGCAGAACAACCCGGTCGATCTGGCGCTGCTGGACATCAACATGCCGGAAATGACAGGGCTGGAGCTTGCCCGCAGGCTCAGAGAGGCAAATCCCGGTATGGCGATCATCTTTCTTTCCGCCTCCAGCCGGTACGCCCTGGAAGCCTATGAGGTCCATCCGACGAGCTACCTGCTCAAGCCCTTCGACCAGGGGCGGCTGACCCGGGAGATCGAATATGCCCTCTCCGGCCGGGAGGCCGGAAAGCTCCCCCACATTGCGGTGCAAACCTTCGGACATTTTGAGATCTTTGTCGACGGGCAGACCCTGGCCTTCCGCCGCTCCAAATCCAAGGAGCTGCTGGCCTATCTGGTGGACCGGCGCGGAGCCGGTGTCACCCGGCAGGACGCCTTTGCCGCCCTGTGGGAGGATCGGGTATACGATGCCCCCATGCAAAAGCAGCTGGACGTAATCATCCGCTCCCTGCGCCATACGCTGCAAAGCGGCGGCATCGGGGAGCTTTTCGAGCTGAAAAACCGCAGCCTGCGCATTCTCCCGGAGCTGATCGACTGCGATCTCTATCGCTTCCTCGCGGGCGATCGGGAGGCGGTCAACGCCTATTTCGGGGAATACATGTCCCAGTACACCTGGGCCTCCAGCACGGAAGCGCGCCTGTCGCTGCTGCAAAGCAGAAAGCAGAATGAAGCAGCTTCCGCCTGCACGAGCGGATGATGCGGCGCATTCAGCCTTATTGGCTTCACGCCTGCTCCGTCAGCAGCCGCACGAGCAGCAGGACCAGTACGGCCAGAATGATTGGCCGCGTGATCTTCGCGCCGCCGCGCATCGCAAGGCCTGAGCCTGCATAATTGCCCAGCATGTTGCAGGCTGCGGCGGCAAGCCCCAGCGGAATCAGAACGGTGCCGCCCCGCAGAAAGACCGCGAGGGACGTGATATTGGTGGTAAGGTTGATGCACTTGGCGTGGGCGTTTGCCGCGCCGACGGAGAGCTTTGCGAAGACTGTGAAGGCGATGATAAGAAAGGTCCCTGTTCCGGGGCCGTAAAAGCCGTCGTAAAAGCCGATCACAAGGGCGGCGAGAACGCAGACCGTGATCGTGCGGGCGTCCACGATGATTTCCCGTTCGGCACAATCGTGAAAGAGCCGGGGATTGAGCACGAAGAAGGCGGCCAGCGGCAGCACTGCGAACAGGACGATGCGGATGATACGCTCATCTGTGATGAGGGAGAGGCGGGAGCCGATGCCGGAGCCTGCCATCGCCGCGGCGATCCCCGGCAGAGCCAGCCGCCAGCGGATGAGGCCGCCGCGGATGAAGCGCACCGTAGTCAGAGCGGTGCCGCAGGTGGAGGAGAGCTTATTGGTACCGATGGCCATATGGACGGGCAGCCCCGCAAAGAGATAGGCGGGCAGGGAAATGAGCCCGCCGCCCCCGGCAATGGAGTCCACAAAGCCCGCCAGAAACAGCAGCGGGCAAACGATCAGAAACATTTTCGGCGTCAGCGTCACGGTCAAAACCTCTTTTGCAGGCACAGATTTTTTGACAGTATATCACATCCTGAGAAAAAGGGAAACACCGGTGTTTCCCTTTTTCTCAGGATTTGCTCTTGCCGAATTATGCGGTATTGCCCTAATCGTTTTGCTGAAGAATAGAATAAGAAAATCCCCCGGGGCAATCGGCCTGACAAAGCAAAAGCCCTTGATCTCATAACGAAATCAAGGACTTTCAATGGAAAAGGTATCGCGTTTTGATAGAATTTCCCGAAGGGGGGTTCACCTGCCCTTTAGGGGGGTTCAACCGGGTCCGAGGGGGGTTCAAATTCCCGAGGGGGTTCAAAGTGAACGAAAGGGCCATCCACAACAAACTGGAATCTACAGTGCTAATTCCATCAGCCAGCAATCTACTTCTTCTCCCTCAAACATCTCATGTTTTGGAAGTGATTTAATGATTTTAAACCCGGCTTTCTCGTATGCCCTTATAGCCCTTTTATTATCTTGGTGCGGGTC
>CADARY010000006.1 GCA_902790375.1 Oscillospiraceae bacterium
AATCCGAAAAACCGACTTTATACTGCCGGGCCGTTCGTGAACGGCCCCTACGATGTACGCGGTGATTGTTAGCTGACGTAAGCTGATACCCATATTTTTTATTTAACTATAAAAAGAATGTGAACATTTGTCAATGGGGATCGAAAGGCATTTCTTTTTTTTTGGCTTTGTGCTACAATCTTTCCAAATTCATGAAAGAGGAGGCCCCCACTATGTCAGTTTCTGTTCGTCCCTTCGGTTCACTCTCCTCCGGCGAGGCGGTCAAAGCCTATACCATCACCAATGAGCACGGCGCAAGCTGCACCCTGATCGACTATGGCGCGACGGTACAGGCGCTCTGCGTCCCCAATAAGGACGGCAGCCTGACCGATGTGGTGCTGGGCTATGACAGCGCCGCAGCGTATGAGACCGGCCACGGCCATCTCGGCGGCATGATCGGCCGCTTTGCCAACCGCATCGGCGGGGCGCGCTTTTCCCTGAACGGGAAGGAATATCCCCTGGACAAGAATAACGGCGAGGCCTGTCTGCACGGCGGCTTCCACGGCTATGACCACATGATGTGGAACGCCGAGATCCTGGACGAAAATGCCGTGCGCTTTTCCCGCCTCTCCCCCGATGGGGAGCAGGGCTTCCCCGGCAATCTGCAGGTCAGCGTGACCTACAGGCTGACGAACGGGAACACGGCGCTGGCCATCGAATATGACGCCGTGTGCGACCGGGACACGCTCTTCAACCCCACAAACCACAGCTATTTCGACCTGTCCGGCTGCGGCAGGGCCATGGAGCAGGTGCTCTGGCTCAACGCCCCGCGCTATCTGGAGCTCGGGGAGGGCACGGTTCCCAACGGCACCATTGCCGAGGTCACCGGCACCCCCTTTGACTTTCGCAAGGCAAAGCCCGTGGGGCAGGACATCGGCGCGGATGACGCGCAGCTTCGCGCCGGCGGCGGCTATGACCACAACTTCTGCATTATCGATCCCCACTGCGCGGCCCTTGAGAGCGCTGTGACCGGCATCCGCATGGATGTCTATACCGATATGCCAGGCGTGCAGCTCTACAGCGGCAACGGCCTGAAGGAGCAGGTGGGCAAGGGCGGCGTTAAAATGGGCGACCGCGGCGCGGTATGCCTGGAGACCCAGCTCTGGCCCGACGGGATGAAGCATTGGGGCTTCCCGTCCGCCGTTCTCCATGCCGGGGAGCGGGCCCTCAGCGTCACGGTCTATTCCTTCTCCGTGATGGATGCTTCGGCAACAAAATAATCTGAATCCTTGAGACTGCTATCATAAAATGCCGTTTTTCTCGCCGCTTGCGCGGCAGCCGAAAAGAATGGCAGTTATTCAGACGGCAGGAATAAAGGCAGTCATAAGTAAAGACAAAAAGAGGCGATAGTATGGATAACAACAGACCCCACAGCAGAGGTAAACGGGTGGGCGAGGGCTCTGTCACCGCCCGCAAGGGTCAGCAGATCAACTCCGGCGGCCCCGTCGGCGGCAGCAGCCAGAACGGCAGGCCCCGTCCGATGTCGGGCGGCTCTCAGCGCTACGGCAGTCAGACTCCGTTCGGCGGCGTTCCGCGCCGCGCACGCGCGCGCCGGGCCACCGGCGGCATCAGCCTCAGCACCATTCTGCTGCTCGCCCTGTTCCTGTTTTTCCGCGGCTGCGGCTCCAACGATGTGCAGAGCATGCCTGTCGCGACCCCGCGGCCCACGGCCTATGTCACCCATACCCAGGCCCCGGCCTACACCGAGCAGGACGAGGGCGTGCAGACGATTGACGATACGGGACTCTTTTCCTCGCAGCCGGGCAGCCAGACGACTCCTCCCGGCTCCCTCTACGGCTACGGTGAAAGCTACTCCGGCGCGAACCCGACAGGCACCTCCGACACCGCCGGCAGCGGTCTGCTGCAGGATCTGCCCGGCGCCGTCTCCGCGCCGAAGCCGACAAGCACACCGAAGCCCACGGCCACGCCCGGACCCACGGCCGCGCCTGCCGCGGCGGACGCCCGCGCAAGATTCTTCACCCCCCTCGGCGGCGGCCTGGACGATGTCACCGTCATGATCTACATGTGCGGCACGGACCTCGAATCCAAGTACGGCATGGCGACCTCCGATCTCAGCGAGATGACGAAGGCCAGGCTCTCGGACAAGGTCAATGTCATTGTGGAGACCGGCGGCGCCAGAACCTGGAAAAACAACGTGGTCTCCAGCTCCGTCAACCAGGTCTACCGGGTGCAGAACGGGGGAGTGGAGCGGCTGGAGAAAAACTTCGGCAGCGCCGCCATGACCGATCCCGCCAATCTCACCAAATTCATCCAGTACTGCGCGAAAAACTACCCCGCAAACCGCAACATCCTCATTCTCTGGGACCACGGCGGCGGCTCCATCAGCGGCTACGGCTATGATGAGAAGACCGGCGGGCGCAGCTCCATGACCCTGCCGCAGATCAGCCAGGCCCTCGAGAACGCCGGGGTAAGCTTCGACTGGATCGGTTACGACGCCTGCCTCATGTCCACACTGGAGACGGCGCTGGTCTCCGCGGGCTATGCCGACTACCTGATCGCCTCGGAGGAAGTGGAGCCCGGCACCGGCTGGTACTATACCGACTGGCTCAATGCCCTGTCGCGCAACACCTCCATCGCCACGGAGTCTCTCGGCAAGACCATCATCGACAGCTATGTCAGCGCCTGCCGCCAGAAGTCCGGCAGCGCCCAGGTCACCCTCGCCATGACCGACCTCGTGGAGCTGGAAAGCAGGCTCCCCGCAGTCTTCCGGGACTTCTCCGTCTCCACCAACGAGATGATCGAGGGCAGCGAATACCGCCAGGTCTCCAACGCCCGCGCCGGAGCGCGGCAGTTTGCCCAGTCCACCCGCATCAACCAGGTGGATCTGGCCGATCTGGCCCTGCGCATCGGCTCTGAGGAGGGCAAGGCCCTGGCCAGGACGATCCAGGACTGCGTCAAATATAACGGCACCACCATCACCAAATGCTACGGCCTGAGCATCTACTTCCCCTATGAGAGCATGAGCTCCGTGTCCTCCGCGGTCAACACCTATGACGTGCTGGGCCTGGACGAGGAGTACGCCAAGGTCATCAAGAGCTTTGCGAGCGTGGAATACGGCGGCCAGCTCGGCGGCAGCGCCTCCCAGAGCTATGACGGCTGGGAAAGCCTCTTCGGCGCCGGCGGCTACGGCGATCTGCTGGAGAGCCTCTTCGGTTCCTCCGCCCATGCCGGCGGCAGCGCTTACGGCGGCTCTCCCTACGGCGGCACTTCCCCCCTGGGCTCCCTCTCCGGCGGCTACACCAACAGCTACGGCCAGAGCTCTGCGGGCTACAGCATGGATCTCGGCGATCTGGTCGGCCTGTTCTCCGCCTTCTCCGGACGCAGCATGCCGGCCGAGCTGAGCTGGGTGGATACAAAGCTCATCGCCTCCTCCGCAAAGCAGATGGCGGACGACTTCCTCGACCCCGGCCGCATTGCCGTGAGCTATAAGAACGGCCGGCCCGTGCTCGAGCTCACGGACGAGGAATGGGCAAAGGTGCAGACGGTGGAGCTCAACATCTTCGCCGATGACGGCGAGGGCTATATCGACCTCGGCCTTGACAACGTCTTTGAATTTGACGGGGACGCTCTGGTCCTGGAGCATGACGGGACCGTCCTCACCCTCAACGGGCAGCTCATCGCCTACTATCTGGTGTCCGACACCCTCAATTCCGACGGGACCTGGACCACCATCGGCCGCATCCCGGCAATGCTGAACGGGGAGCTTGTGAACCTCCAGGTCGTTTTCGATGACGAACACCCCTACGGCACCGTCACAGGGGCCTATCCCTTCTATGAAAAGGGCGAGACCGAAACCGCCCCGAAGGGCCTGATCCCGATCCAGTACGGCGACAAGCTGATTTTCGTGTGCGACTATTACGGCTATGACGGCAGCTATCAGAGCAGCCACCTGCTCGACTCGGGCTTCACCGTCACAAGTCCGCTGATCCTGTCAAACACCTACCTCACCAACAAATGCATTCCCAGCTACCGCATCACCGATCTCTTCGGCAACCACTACTGGCTGAGCTTTTAATCTGTGTACAAAAAACCATACAGGAGGAAATGATAATGGGTATACTTTCCAAGCTTCTCAAGACCGGCCTCGTGCTCGGCGGCGTATACACCGCCTGGCAGGCTTCCGAAACGACCAGGAAACAGACCGGCAGCTATGATCAGGAGACCTTCGTGCGCAACTTCAAGGATCAGGCCATTGAAAATTCCATGCGGGTCTTCGACGCCGTCAAATCCTGGATCACCGGCAAGAGCAGCAAAACAAGCAAAACCAAAAAGACCAGAAAGAACAAAAAGACGTTCAATGCCTCCGTGGTCAGCAATGCCTCCGGTTTCAGCTACCGCGTCTCCGACGAGGGCGAGAACGGCTACGCCTACAAGGATGCCGCGCCTGCCGGCGACAAGGTGGACGAGGTCTTTGAGGCGATCAGGGAGAAGGCCCCGGAGGTCATCGACAAGGTGCACGATTTTGTGGACGACGTGCGGGAGAACGCCCCCGAGTACAAGGCCAAGGCCCAGGAATTTGTGGAGGATGTCAGGGAGGCCGCCAGGAAGGCCATGGACACCGAAACCAAGACGGATGATAAAAAAGAATAACAATACAGGAGGAAAAAACATGAGTAAGCTTACCAGTCTTCCCAAGCGCGCGCTCAAAACCGCAGTTGTGCTCGGCGGAATCTACACCGCCTGGCAGGCGTCACAGACCACCAAAAAGCAGGGCGGCCAGTTCACCTGGGACAAATTCATCCCGAACTTTAAAGCGCAGGCTGCCGAGAACATCCGTCTGGTCGGCGGCGCCGGCAAGGTTCTGGCCGGCAAATACTTCGGCCTGTTCGCCGATTCCAAATCCGGCAAAAAAGCCGCTGTCCCCGAGAACGAGACGGCAAAGAACGTCTATGAGACCGTAAAGGCCGTCGCGCCCGATACCGTCAAGAAGGTTGAGGACTATGTGGAGGATGTGAAGAAGAACGCACCCGAATACAGGGCTGAGACCGAGAAAGCCATTGACGATGCGGCGGAGAGCGCCATCAAGTACCTGGGGCTGGAGGACGAGAAAAAGCCCGCCGTCGAGGAGAAGGCTGCCGCGGAGGAGAAGCCCGCCGTCGAGGAGAAGGCTGTCACGGAGGAGAAGGCCGCTGTCGAGAAGAAGCCCGCCGCCAAAGAAAAGAAGCTCGTCGATGAAAGCAAGGCGGATAAGCCCAGAAGACCCAGAAAGGTCGAAAAGGACGACAAAGAGGACAAACCCAAAAAAGCAAAAAAAGAAGACACGGAAGACAAGCAGGACAAGTAAAAAGCTTCAGGGGCAGGCGCTGCGGCGCCTGCTCTTTTTTTTGCGTGCTGTCAATAGTCAAATACTACAAGAATTTGATGTGCAATTTGTACAAGATGCGGATGAAATATTCTTGTTTCATTGTGTAAAATATGCTATAATGTACCTATCTTTCGAGGGAATGTTTCGAAAGAGCCTGGAATTGTTCTCCACAGTCCGCAAGGACTGTACGGGATAATATGTTAAAAGGAGGATTATCATGAAAAAAACCATCGCATTGATTCTCACGCTGGTCATGGTCTTCGCGCTGTTCACGGTCTCCGCCCATGCAGACGGCATGGACGATCTGATCGCAGCCGCCAAGGCCGATGGTGAGCTCGTTGTTTACGGCTCCTGCGAGGAGGAATATCTTGCCGCCGCCTGTGAGAACTTCGAGAAGCTCTACGGCATCAAGACCACCTATCAGCGTCTGTCCACCGGCGAGGTTCCTGCCAAGATCGAGGAAGAGAACGGCAAGCCCTCCGCTGACGTCTGGTTCGGCGGCACCAACAACCCCTATGACGGCCTGGCTGCCAAGGGCTTCCTGGATAACTCCTATGTGCCCCAGAACGCCTCTCACCTGACCAAGGACATTTACAAGGACCCCAACGGCTACTGGTACGGTATTTACACCGGCCTGCTGGGCTTCATGGTCAACAAGGACGAGCTCGACCGCATGGGCCTTGAGGCTCCCAAGAGCTGGGATGATCTGCTCAAGCCCGAGTACAAGGGCCTGATCTGGCTGTCGAACTACAAGACCGCCGGCACCCCGAAGCTGGTCGCCAACCTCATGATCCAGCTCAAGGGTCATGACGAGGGCATCCAGTACCTCTGCGATCTGGACAAGAACGTCCAGGTCTACACCAAGTCCGGCTCCGGCCCGTCCAAGAACGTCGGCACCGGTGAGTGCATCATCGGCATCGGCTTCCTGCATGACGGCATCACCCAGATCATTGACAACGGCTACGACAACGTGGGCCTGGTCGTCCCCTCGGACGGCACCGCCTGCGAGATCGGCCCTGTGGCTATCTTCAAGGGTGCCGCGCACCCCAATGCCGCGCACCTGTTCATGGAGTACGCCCTGAGCCCCGACTGCGTTGAGCTGGCCGCACAGCACGGCTCCTACCAGTTCCTGGTCATTGATAACGCCAAGCAGCCTGAGGCTGCCGCAGAGTTCGGCCTGGATCCCAGCCTCGTCTGGGACGGCTATGACTTTGCCAAGGCTGTCACCGATACCGAGCAGAACGTCAACGACGTGATGGCGGCGATCGAGAACGCCGGCGGCGACACCGGCGAGGGCCGCTTCAAGACCTCGTGATCCTTGCGAAGCCGACAGAACCATAGAATCCCGCAGGGGATGGCGGTGTAAACCGCCATCCCTTTTTTAATAGTCCAATATGAAAGGAGAGAATCGTATGGCAAGAGGCCAGGGCGCGGCGCTGGACCGGAAAAAGCTGATGGCAGACCCCATCATGGTTACCACCATTGTCGTGCTGATTGCGTTTTTGACCCTGTTCATCCTCTATCCGCTGGCGATATTGCTGGTGGACAGCTTCGTGGGGGACGGGAGCTTCGGCTTTTCCATCTTCAAGCGCGTCTTCGCCATGAAGAGCTTTACCCGCGCCATTACGAACACGCTGAAGGTGGGCTTCGTCGTGGGCATCCTCTCGGCGCTGATCGGACTTCTGTTTGCGTATGTGGAGGTCTATGTGCGCATGAACAAGTTTGTGGGCGGCCTGTTCAAGGTCGTGTCCATGCTGCCGGTCGTGTCGCCCCCCTTCGTCCTGTCCCTGTCCATGATCATGCTCTTCGGCAGGGCGGGCATCATTACGCGCTATCTGCTGCATATCTATGACAACAACGTCTACGGCTACTGGGGCATCGTCATCGTGCAGACGCTGACCTTCTTCCCTGTCTGCTACATGATGCTGAAAGGGCTGCTGAAAAACATCGACCCCTCCCTGGAGGAGGCTGCGCGCGACATGGGCGCGGGCCGCTGGAAGGTCTTCATGGACGTGACGCTGCCGCTGATGCTGCCCGGCCTCGGCAACGCCTTCCTCGTGACCTTCATCGAGTCCATCGCCGACTTTGCAAACCCCATGCTGATCGGCGGCTCCTATGATACGCTCGCGACCACGATCTACCTGCAGATCACCGGCGCGTACGACAAGGCCGGCGCCGCCGCAATGGCCGTGGTGCTGCTGTGCATCACGCTGCTGATGTTCGCCGTGCAGAAGTACTATCTGGAGGCCAAGACCGCCGCGACCCTCACCGGCAAGGCCAGCCGCGGCCGCATGCTCATCGAGGACAAGAGCGTGAAGATCCCGCTGACCATCTTCTGCGCCCTCGCCGCCGCGTTCGTCATCCTCATGTACATCTGCGTGCCCATCGGCGCGCTCTTCCCCACCTGGGGCCGTCACTTCTTCCCGCTGACGACCAAGTGGTTCAGCCAGGTCTTCACCCGCTACAAGGGCCTCAAGGCGTTTAAGGACTCCTTTGTGCTGAGCTTTATCTCCGCCCCCATCACGGCTTTGCTCAGCATGATCATCTCCTACCTCGTCGTCAAGCGCAAGTTCAGGGGCAAGGGCTTTATCGAGGCCGTGTCCATGCTGGCGATGGCTGTGCCCGGCACGGTGCTCGGCGTCGGCTATATCCGAGGCTTCTCCCAGGGCGTGTTCCACACCGGCTTCCTGCAGGGGCTCTACGGTACGGGCGCGATCCTTGTGATCGTGTTCGTTATCCGCTCTCTGCCCACCGGCACGAGAAGCGGCATTTCCGCCCTGCGGCAGATCGACAAGTCGATTGAGGAATCGGCCTACGACATGGGCGCGGACAGCTTCAAGGTCTTCATGACCGTGACGCTGCCGCTCATCAAGGACTCCTTCCTCTCTGGCCTCGTCACCGCCTTCGTCCGCAGCATCACCGCCATCTCCGCGGTTATCCTGCTCGTCACGCCGAGCTACCTGCTCATCACCGTGCAGATCAACGAGTTTGCGGAGAAGGGCTCCTACAGCCTGGCCTGCGCGTTTGCCACCATTCTGATCATCATCACCTACAGCGCGGTGCTGCTGATGAACCTGTTTATCAAGCATTTCGGCACCAGCAAGAACATGAAGGAGGATTGAGACCATGGCGAAAGTCAAAAAAGGCGTACGCCTCGAGCATATTTCCAAAATCTATCAGGACCCCAAAACCGGCAAGGAGTTCTACGCCGTCAAGGATACCTCCCTGGTCATTGAGCCGGGCTCCTTTGTGACGCTGCTGGGCCCCTCCGGCTGCGGCAAGACCACGACCCTGCGCATGATCGCGGGCTTTGAAAGCCCCGACGAGGGCGAGATCTACCTCGGCGACGAGCCCATCAATGAGCTCACGCCCAACAAGCGCGACACTGCCATGGTGTTCCAGAGTTACGCCCTGCTCCCGCACTACAATGTGTTTGACAACGTGGCCTACGGTCTCAAGCTCCGGAAGGTGCCGAAGGAGGAGATCAAGGAGCGCGTCATGAAGATCCTCGACCTCGTGGAGCTCACCGGTATGGAGGGGCGCATGACCAACCAGCTCTCCGGCGGCCAGCAGCAGCGCGTCGCCCTGGCCCGCGCCCTGGTCATCGAGCCGTCCGTGCTCCTGTTTGACGAGCCGCTGAGTAACCTCGACGCGAAGCTGCGCGTCACCATGCGCACCGAGATCCGCCGCATCCAGCAGGAGGTCGGCATCACCGCCATCTACGTCACCCATGACCAGTCTGAGGCCATGGCCCTGTCCGACAACATCATCATCATGTCCAAGGGCGTCGTTGCCCAGATGGGCACCCCGCAGGAGATCTACTACCACCCGGTCAACGAGTTCGTGGCGGACTTCATCGGCGAGGCAAACTTCCTCAAAGGCCCCATGACCGGGCGCGACGACAAGTTCGTCATCCTGAACATCGAGGGCAATCCCCTGCGCGTGGAAGGGCGCGACGATATGGAGAAGGGGAAGGAGTACACCGTTGTCCTCCGTCCCGAGGCCGCGACCCTGGCCGACGCGGGCGGCCTGCCGTGCAGGGTGGTGCTGAGCTGCTTCATGGGCTCGTACCAGAACTACCACGTCATGGTCGGCAACACCCTCGTCAAGCTCGAGGAGCATAACCCCAAGAACAAGCACATCTATCAGGTGGGCGACAGCTGCCACCTGGTCTTCGACCCGGCCTCTGTCCACGTCCTGTAAGGCGCGGCAGGGCAATCACAGCGTGCAGAAAGGCCACCGGTTATTTGACCGGTGGCCTTTTGCCAATTCATCATGTGCCATTATCGGCCCGACGGGGCTGTGGCAGGTCAAGGGATTCGCCCCGGCGCAATCGCTGAGCGGCAGCTTCCCCTTGTGCGGGTCGATCAGGGGATCGACCCCTACGACGGGGGAACCTGCGCCTTGCTTCGCAGGGGCTGATACCCTCATCGGCCTGAGCGGTACAGCCCCGAACAGAGCAGACAGCTCCCGGCGAAAAACGTACAGGGTTACGGATTCGCCGGGGTACACGCATATTTTTAATCTTTTCTCTGCCGGGCCGCTGCGGGCATTGCCACGGCTTTGCGCTTGAGGCAGGCTCTGTTCGGGGAAAAACACACAGACCCTGCTTTCGCAGGGCCTGTGCGCGTATTCCGATTGTCAGGATCGGGGAAAGGAGATTTGATTCTTTTGCGTGAGGATCAGTTGTTATTCCAGCCCACGATGAGGTAGTCTTCGGGCATACCATCGCCGTCGGTATCGAACCAGATGGGAGTCTCAGCATTCTCAGAGCCAGCTTTGGGCAGACCGGTGATGTCATCGGAGCCTGTGGTATCAACAAGACCCTGAAGGATATCCATAGCCTTACCGTCAATGCCGGTATCCCAGACCTTATCGCCATTGAGGTCAACACCGAGCATACCGTCGGAAGTCAGGTACTCCTGGAAGATGGCGTTTACACCGTGCATGGTGCCGTCGATGTTGCTGGGGAAGAAAAGAGTGTCGATGTCAGTGCCGGGCATATGCATCCAAGCGTGCTCCAGATCGTCGAAGCCGTACTGGCCCCAGTGACCCCAACCAGCCATATCGTTGCGGAGGAGGGCGAGATCCTCAGCGGCCTTTTCATAGGTGCTGCGCTGGAGAATGTAGTACATGTAAGCCTGGATGCCCGCAACAGCCTTCTTGCTGGAGAGAGCCTCGGAAGCGGCCTTGGCAAAAACGCCAACATACTTGGCAGGATCAAAAACGGGCAGACCGGTGCGCGCGTCGGTGGTGTAGTACTGGAAGGTGTGCTTGGTCAGGTAGTCGCTGATCTGACCGCCGATGGTGCTTCTCAGACCGGCAATGATGGCATCACTGATTACGCTGCCGGGCTGACTGGTGCCAAAGCCGCTGGGCGCGTAGCCCTTGATCATCTCATCGACAACATCATTCATCATCTTGTCGATGGACTTGACTGTCTGGTAGACAGCCTGGTCGGCAGCAAGGGAGCCCTGCATAACGTAAACATTGGTCTTGAGAGCTTCGATGATGTCCTTGATCTGACCTTCACCGCGCCAAAGGCGCTGGTCTTCGTGATCATAGGCTGCGAATGCGCTCGTCGGAATAATGGAGACGAACATCATCACGCAAAGAATCAGTGCAAGCAGTTTCTTCATTTATAACTGTTTTTTTATCTTTTTATTCCTATTAAAAGTTTTATTCAAAACCTGTACCCCTGTTTTTACCCCAACAGCATCGTTTATAATTTTTGCGGCATACGCCTTCTCTTTGCGGGCACTGGACTTGCGCGTTTATCCATGTACGCCGGAAATACCACGATCAGGGTGATTAACGGTTTTCAAACGGTACTTATCATAGTATTATTACATGGAGAACACGCTGCGCTCTGAACAGCATCAGGAGGAAGTGTTATGCCAAGAATCCCGGCGGGGATGCGAAAGACCGTCCGCGGCACCTATGAAAGCCGTTTTACAATTCATGGAAAGCGTTACAGCGTATACGGAAAGACCGTGAAGGAATGCAAGGAAAAGGAGCTGGCACGGAGACAGGAGATCGAGGAGGGGCTGCGGTATTCCGGCAGGGAGCTCACGCTTGATCAGTATTTTCTCAAATGGGAGCAGGGACGCCTCGGAAGCGTGCGGGCCAGCACCATCCGCACAGAACGCTATATCTACCGCCTCGCCGCGGATATCACGCTCAGTCCGGAGGGCTGCCGCCTCGGGGCCATGTGCCTGGACAAGCTGGAGACCCGGCACATCCGGGACGTGCAGACGGCGCTCTGGCGGCGCTGCAAGCCCGCCACCGTAAATCGCAGCCTGTCCGTCATCCGGGCCATCCTGGAGTCGGCGCTGGTTGAGCGACTGATCGCCTGGAACCCCACACGCGGCATGCGTAGCCTGAAGCCTCAGGAAAAACCGGCCCGGGAGACGATCCACCGGGCCCTCACGCTGGAGGAGACCGAGGCCTTTTTCCGCACTGCCGAGAGGCGCGGCTCCTGGTATATCCCGCTCTATACCTTTCTGCTGAATACCGGCTGCCGCTTCGGCGAGGCCGGCGCCCTCATGACGGGGGACTTCTGCGACGGCCTGATCCATATCGAGCGGACGCTGACGAGGACGGTCGACGGGCACCAGATCGTCGGCGACAGCACGAAGACGGGCCACTCCATGCGGGTGATCCCGGCACGACGCGCAGCGCTGGAGGCTGTCAGGATCCAGCAGCGGCAAAACCGGCTGCGCTTCGGCGAGGAGGCAAATGAGGGAGCCGGGCCGATCTTCCGTGCGCCGCGAGGCGGTCTGCTCGGCGCCCGCGGCATCATGAAGGACATTGATCTTATCTGCCGGGACGCCGGGATCGAGCGCTTCAGCGCCCACGCCTTCCGCGACACCTTTGCCACGCGCGCTGTCGAATCGGGCATGCAGGCCAAAACGCTGCAGGAGATCCTCGGCCACGCGGATATCAGCATTACCATGAATCTCTACGCCCACGTGATGGAGGAGACCAAGCGCCGCCAGATGGACGCGGTGGCGGTCATGCCCTGAAAAACCGTGTTTTTTCCGACCCGTGCTTTCAAAAAGCTTAACATAATTTAATTGTTCTTTTACAGTACGACACTTGACGCGGCCTTGGGCTTGTGATAAAGTGAAGCCATACTATGGTCAAACAAACAGGAGAATTATAAAAATGAAGAAAACCGTCAGCATCCTTTTGGTTCTCTGCTTCTGCCTCGGCTTTGCCGCCTGCGGCGCCTCGGCCAAGGCGTCTTCTAATACGCCTGCAACCGATTCGCCGGCCGCATCCGCCGCTCCGAGTGCATCTGCAGCACCCGCCGCATCTGCCGCGCCCGCTTCGCCGACGCCCAGTGCGGCCCCCAGCCTGCAGTCTCTGGTGGATTCGCTCAACGAGGAAGAGCTCGCGCAGCGCACGGAGGAGGATCCCTCAGTCGGCGTTTTTGAGCTTGGCGAGGATGAGAACACGATCATATACAAGCTCGCCATGGACTATTTCCAGTATGTCATCATGATGGCGCAGAACGGCAATGCGGAGTCTCTCAGCGCCTATAACCGCATCCTCGATATTCTCCCCAACATGTGGGGCTCCCTGGAAAAAACGCTCAGTGAAGCGCATCCCGGCCTGAGGGTTCTGGTCTATCTGATGGAGGACGCCTATTCCTCCGACGTTGCCGCCGTTGTGGAAAACGGCGAGATCGTCTATGACGTTGTCAACGGCGTCGGCACCGCCCCCAAGAACGTCAAGCCCATCATCGCCCCTGAGGAGCTCCCGCCCGAGGTGCAGGCAGAACTGGATCAGCTCAAGGACTCGCTCAACGGCGAAGCACCTGCCGGAGAAACGCCTGCCCCGGCGGCAAGCAACGGCTGATACACGCAGCATGAACGGGCCTTCCGTAAGGAGGGTCCGTTTTTTCATCGGGCGCCGGTTTGGGTTGACAAACCCTTGTCCCGCGGGTTACAATTTCAACAGGGCACACGCCCAATCCTGATATTTAAAGGAGGAGACGTCATGGACGCTGGAGGCAGTACCGGCACAACGGCAGGCCGAAGTCGGCTGCGGAATACCTGTGGCGTTTCCGCAGCATCATAAAGTCAACAACATGCCGTACTTTGGTCTGCGTGTCGGCTTCCTACCCTGGACGGACGGTAACCTGAAAGGAGGAATCCCCGATGGCAGAACACACTGTATCGCTGGTGAAGTCCCTGAAAAAGCTGCTGGATGACAAAAAGTACCAGACGCTCAAGGACATTCTCACTACCATGAACGGGGCGGATATCGCCGCCGTTTTCGAGGAAATGGATGAGGAGCGAACCCCGCTGCTCTTCCGCCTGCTGCCGAAGGAGCTGGCAGCGGAGACCTTTGCCGAGCTCAGCCCCGAGCTGCAGGAGCACCTGATCCGCGGCTTTTCCGATAAGGAGCTGCGCGAGGTCGTGAGCGAGCTGTATGTTGACGACGCGGCAGACCTCGTTGAGGAGATGCCCGCGAGCGTTGTCAAGCGCATCCTGGCCCAGGCCGACCCCGACATGCGCCGGGAGATCAACGAGATCCTGCGCTATCCCGAAAACTCCGCCGGGTCCATCATGACCACGGAGTATGTCTCCCTGCGCCCGAACATGACCATTGCCGAGGCCCTGCAGCGCATCCGCCGCACGGGCGTGGACAAGGAGACGATCTACACCTGCTATGTCACCAAGGAGCGGCGGCTGATCGGCACCGTGTCCGTCAAGGACATGCTCCTTGCGCCGGATGAGAACACCGTCGTCTCTGAGATCATGGACGAGAACGTGATCTCCGTGAGCACCCTTACCGACCAGGAAGAGGTCGCGCAGATGCTCTCCAAATACAACTTCCTGGCCCTGCCCGTGGTGGACACGGACGGGCGCATGGTCGGTATCGTCACCTTTGACGACGCCATCGACGTCCTTGTGGAAGAGACCACGGAGGATATCGAGAAGATGGCCGGTATGCTCCCCTCGGAGAAGACCTATCTGCGCTCGACGCCCTGGGACCTGTTCCGGCACCGTATCCCGTGGCTCCTGCTGCTGATGGTCTCGGCGACCTTCACCGGCATGATCATCACCCGCTTTGAAAGCGCTCTGGCCGCCCAGGTGGTGCTGACAGCCTTCATCCCCATGCTGATGGACACCGGCGGCAACTCCGGCTCCCAGGCGTCGGTTACCGTGATCCGCGCCCTGTCCCTGGGCGAGCTGGAGCTGCGCGATCTGCCGAAGGTCGTCTGGAAGGAGGTTCAGACCGCGGTCCTGTGCGGCGTCGCCCTTGCGACGCTGTGCTTTGTCAAGATCATGGTCTTTGACCGCATCATCCTCGGCAATACCGACATCACCGTGATGACGGCCTTTGTCGTCTGCCTGACCATGGCCGTGACCGTGCTGGTGGCGAAGGTCGTGGGCTGCACGCTGCCGCTGTTTGCCAAGAGGCTGGGCTTCGACCCCGCCGTCATGGCCAGCCCCTTCATCACCACCATCGTCGACGCCCTGTCCCTGCTGGTCTACTTCGGCATCGCCAACGCCCTGCTGTTCTAGGCAAAGTACAAACGCATTATATATTTAGGAGGTTTTATTCATGGCAAACAAATACGCCGGTACGCAGACTGAGAAAAATCTGGAGGCCGCCTTTGCCGGTGAGTCTCAGGCAAGAAACAAGTACACCTATTTTGCCTCCAAGGCCAAGAAGGAGGGCTTTGAGCAGATCGCGGCCCTCTTCCTCAAAACCGCCGACAACGAGAAGGAGCACGCCAAGCTCTGGTTCAAGGAGCTCAACGGTATTGGCAGCACGGCCGAGAACCTCGCCGCCGCGGCCGACGGGGAGTACTACGAGTGGGTTGACATGTATGAGGGGTTTGCGGATACCGCCGAAAAGGAGGGCTTCCACGAGCTTGCCGCCAAGTTCCGGGGCGTGGCCGCCATCGAGAAGCACCATGAGGAGCGCTACCGCGCGCTGCTGAAAAATGTGGAGCTCCAGGAGGTCTTCGAAAAGAGCAGCGTGAAGGTCTGGGAATGCCGCAACTGCGGGCACATCGTCGTCGGCGAGGCCGCGCCCGAGGTCTGCCCCGTCTGCAACCATCCGCAGGCCTATTTTGAGATCAACGCCGAGAACTACTGAGGCCGGGATCACATGAAGGAAATCGAACTGTTCTATCTCGCATCCTGCCCCTACTGCCGCAACGCCAGGAGGGCCATCGAAGAGCTGACTGCGGAAAACCCCGCCTATGGCGATATCAGGATCAACTGGATCGAGGAGAGCGAGCAGCCGGAGATCGCCGAACAGCGCGATTACTACAGCGTGCCGACGATTTTCTGGAACGGGGAAAAGCTCTACGAGGCACATTTTACCCACAGCTACGCCGACATCAAGGGCCGCATCCAATCCGCCTTTGACCGCGTGCTGGCAGGATAACGACAGCCCATGTCAAGAAAATCTTGACATGGGCTTTTTCGGTAGCTAAAATAACACATCATGAGGAAAAGGAGGCCTGACTGATGACGCGCCAAAATCTGCACTGCCACACCACCTTCGACGACGGGAAGGACAGCCCGGAAGCAATGGTTCTTGCCGCGCTGCGTGCCGGCTTCGGCTCCATCGGCGTGAGTCTGCACTGCCCGATCGCCGGAGAGGATGCCTGGACCTGCCCGGTGGGGGAGGAGCAGCGCTTTATCGACGAAATGCGCCGCCTTCAGACAGCCTATGCCGGACGCATCGCGGTCTGGTGCGGCCTGGAGTATGACATGGACGCCGTACGGCGCAGCGTGCCGCCCTATGATTACATCATCGGCTCCTGCCATATGCTGGGCGGCTTCCCGATCGACGCAGATCCCGAAGAGGCGGCCCTGCTGATCGCTGTCCACGGCGGGGAGCGGCGCGCCGCTGAGCTCTATTATGAGCGCCTCAGCGCCATGGCGGACTACCCCGAGATCAGCATTGTGGGGCACTTCGATCTGCCGACCAAATACAATGAGCGGGTGCAGCTCTATGATACCGCCGCCCCCGCCTATCGGGACGCTGCCTTTGCCGCCATGGAAAAGCTCAGCGCCGCCGGCAAGATCTTTGAAATCAACTCCGGCGCCATCAGCCGCGGCTGGCGCACAAGCCCTTATCCGGAGCCGGCGCTGCTGCGGCATCTGCGGGACATCGGCGGGCGCGTCTGCATCTGCTCCGATGCCCATGCCGCCGACGCCATTGACTGCGCCTTCGACCGCTGCGAGGCGCTGGCCCGCGCGTGCGGCTTTGAGGAGCTCTGGCAGTTTGACGGCCGGGACTTTGTACCCGTCCCGCTCATATAAATGGTTGTCAACAATTCTATTGGGAATGAGGAATAAAGAATGAACAAGTATCTGACCATGTCCAAGGACGAAATGCGCGCCGAGCTCGATGGGCTCATGGCGCAGTATGAGGCTGTGAAGGCCCGCGGGCTCAAGCTCGACATGTCCCGCGGCAAGCCCGACCCCACCCAGCTCAACCTCAGCATGGATATGCTGAGCCAGAATCCTTACGAGCTGATCTACAGCCGCAAGGGCACCGACGTGCGCAACTACGGTGAGCTTGCCGGTGTTGACGAGGCCAAGGAGCTCTTCGGGGACGTTCTGGGCCTGCCGATGGAAAACATCATCATGGGCGGCCAGTCGAGCCTTGCCCTTATGTACGACTGCGTGATCAAGGCCATCGTCCTCGGCGTATACGGCGGCAGCCAGCCCTGGGGCCGGCAGGGTCAGATCCGCTTCCTGTGCCCGGCGCCCGGCTATGACCGCCACTTCCGCATCTGCGAGGAGTTCGGCATCGAGATGATCACCATTCCCATGACCCCGGAGGGCCCGGATATGGAGCTTGTGCGCCAGTACGTGGAGTCCGATCCCGGCGTCAAGGGCATCTGGTGCGTGCCCAAGTACTCCAACCCCCAGGGCTACACCTACTCCGCCGAGACCGTCCGCGCCTTCGCCGCCCTCAAGCCCGCGGCGGACGATTTCCGCATCTTCTGGGACAATGCCTACCTGGTTCACGGCTTCCGCGAGCAGGACGACGAGCTGCTGAATATCTTTGACGCCTGCAGGGAATACGGCAGCGAGGACATGGTCTATGAGTACATGTCCACCAGCAAGATCACCTTCTCCGGCGCCGGCGTCGCCGTCCTTGCCGCGAGCGCCAACAACGTCAAGCACCTGCTGCGGCAGATGGGCGTGCAGACCATCGGCTACGACAAGATCAACCAGATCCGCCATGTCCACTATCTCAAGAGCGTGGACGGCATCAAGGCCCACATGAAAAAGCAGGCCGACTACCTGCGCCCGAAGTTCGACTATGTGCTCACCGCGCTGGACAAGGGGCTCAGCCAGTACGGCATCGGCTCCTGGACAAAGCCCAACGGCGGCTACTTCATCAGCTTCGACGGTCTGCCCGGCACGGCAAAGCGCTGCGTCGCCCTGTGCGCCGACGCGGGCGTGAAGTTTACCGGCGCGGGCGCCACCTTCCCCTACGGCAAGGACCCGCAGGATAACAACATCCGCATCGCCCCGTCCTTCCCCTCCATCAGCGATCTGCACGGCAGCATGGAGGTCTTCTGCCTCTGCCAGCGCATCGCCGCACTCGAAACCCTGCTGGCACAGTAAGCGCATGAAAACGATCATTGCCTCTGACATCCACGGCTCGGCGTACTACTGCGGCCTGCTCCTGGATACGCTGCGCAAGGAAGGAGCCGACACCCTGCTCCTGCTGGGCGACACGCTCTATCACGGCCCGCGCAACGACCTGCCCCGGGACTATGCGCCCAAGGAGGTCACGGCCATGCTGACGGGGCTTACGCTCCCGATCTTCGGCGTGCGCGGCAACTGTGACGCGGAGATCGACCAGACCGTGCTGGGCTTTCCCATCATGGCCGACTACAGCCTTTTCCTCGCCGGACGGCGCAGGATCTTTGTCACCCACGGACACCTCTATACGCCGGAGGAGCATCCCAGGCTCTGCCCCGGGGACGCCTTCCTCTTCGGCCATATCCACGTCCCCGTCTGCGAGGAGCGGGACGGGCTGCTGGTCCTCAACCCCGGCTCCGCCGCCATCCCGAAGGAGAACAGCCCCCACAGCTGCATGAGCTATGAGGACGGTCTGTTCCGCTGGATCGACCTGGAGAGCGGGGAGGTCTACCAGGAACACCGCTGGGAAGCATGAGGTCACGATAGAGACACGCCGACGCCCGAAATACGGTCAAACACAAAACGCCGCCCCGTTTGGGGCGGCGTCAATTGCTGTTCGGCTCAGGACAGATACCCGTCGCCGCTGTTGTTGACGGTGGTGTTGCCGTTGTTGGGGACATAGGCGTTGTCCGCGTATATATCAACGGAGGGCGGGATAAAATCGTCGGGCGCGATGTTGGTATTGTTCTGTACAATCTGCGGCTCGGCGGTCTGCCGGGCGTCCGCGGGCTTTGCGGAGGAAGACGGCGCGGCCGTCGGCGTGGGACTCGGACTGGGTGTAATGTTTGCATTGGCAATCGAGGCGGCCTGCACCTCCGCCGCCGAAGCGGGCATGGAGACCGTGGTGACGACCGCACCCGGCGCCGGTGTGACGGCGCTGCTGCCGGAGCTTGCGGCGCTGCTGCCGGAGCCTGCGGCGGAAGCCCCGCCCATGTCGATCCAGTTCATGTCGAAGAAGTCCTCATCCGTCATGGTGAAGCCCACAAGCAGGACGTGGGTCCAGTCCTCCATGCAGGTGTAGCAGGTATAATCCTCGTCATGGTGCCAGCCGCCGTCCTTATCCGTGATGCCGTAGCCGGTGTTGGCGCCGTCGGTCACAAGATCGCAGCGCAGGGAGAGGATGCGCTCGCCCGAGAGGATATAGGCGGCGTCGCCCTCCTTTACATTGGAAAGGGCGGAGAAGTCCTGCGTGGAGTGGTCGGCGATGATGTTGCCGACCGGATTGTCATAATACAGCAGCGCGCTGTCGGGATTGTCCACAACGGCCTGGCGCACGACTTCGACATCCTTGTCAGGATCGGACTGACCGCCGGGCCCGACGCCCCAGCTGAAGAGCGCCACGTCAATGCCGACGGACGGGATCACAAGGCGGCCTTCCATCCACTGCCGGTCATACATCTCTTTCCAGACCTTCCGGTTTTCCTCCGTCAGCGCCTGGACCTCAGGAGACAGCGCCTTGCCGGCGGGGGTGGGCTCGGCAGAGGGTGCAGATGTGGGCGCAGGTGTGGCCGGCGCCGCGCTCACGGCGGCAGTCGGGATGGGGGCGATCGTTGTGACCGCGGGGGCGCTGTCCTTCTTTGCGCAGCCGCACAGCAGCAGCACAGGCACAAGGAGCGTCGTCAGAAGAGATCTTTTATTCATGAGGCACTCAGCTCTCTCTTTCTTAAATTTTACCTATCATACCATAAAATATCAGAATGCGCCACTAAAAAATTGATTTTACAATTAAGAAACAAAATTGCGCTTATCCTTGTAACATCTTTACGCTATAGTATACTTGCAAGCAGAAAATAACTTCATTTCTTTCCATAATCCTTCTTAACTTTGCAGAGTGGTCAGGCACTCTGCTTTGTTATTTTAAATAAAGCAACACACAAAGTATTCCTGCGGTTTTTCGTCTTCATCTGACGAAAAACCTGCTCGCCAATCCGCACACTTCGATTTGCTCAGTATTTCCTTACACTTCGATCTGTTCGGCGTTTCCTTACGATTAAACGATTCCAGACCGCTCCTCGCCGCGCGGGATGCGATGATCCGCCGGGACGGGAGAAATCCATTTAACAATTACGAAACATTTGCTTCATAAAGTCGGCCGTTTGTTAAGAAACGCAGAAGCGTCCCTGCCGTACATCGCTTTTGCGGCCCTGCTTTTCACGTGCGCAGCGGGGCGGAGCTTCCATGCCAATGAAACAAAAAAGCGTTTGTTTTCAAGGCTTTCCGCGCCTCTTCGCCTGCACTGAAACCTGCTGACGCAGGTCTTTTTACATTATGTCACCCTTTTGTAAATATTAATAAACTTTAAACGATTTAAAAAGTTTGAAACAATTGCTTGACAAATACGTAATGCCGCGTTATACTGTGCCTGCACTCAGGGAAAACCTGGTGACATAAATTTAGGAGGATATATCCAAATGAAGAAACTGCTTGCACTGATTCTTTGCGTGATGATGTTCGTCTCCGTCATTCCGACGAGCGCGTTCGCAGATTGGCCCATCGTTGACGATCCCCTCGAGTCCGCCAACACCTATGCTACCGAGATCAAGAACATGATCAAGCACACCCGCGAGAACATTGAGACCGCTTACGGCGTTCTCGTCATGGACCAGGTTGTTTACAACTCCGCCAAGGGCATGGACGACGCAATCGTCAACCTCGTTGACGGCATTGCCAAGCCCCTGATCTCCAAGGGCAAGATGACCAAGGCTGACTCCGACATCGTCAAGGACGCTATCCGTGGCCTGATCGACGGCATGGTCGCTGAGAAGATGATGAAGGATGCTTACAAGTACTTCGACGGCGATAAGATCGACCCCATCAAGTACGCTCAGGTCTTCGCCAACTCCGTTTCCAAGGCTCTGACCGACAAGGACTTCCAGAAGGGCTACGAGGCTGTTGCTACCTACTTCGCTCTGCGTCAGGTTGTCTCCGACATCAACGACCAGCTCGAGAAGGACTACGAGAAGTTCCAGAACGGCATTGACGCCAAGTTCGACGCCAAGTTCGCTGACAGATACCCCGAGCTCGCTGAGAACTTCATCGACACCTACGGCGAGATGGCAGAAGCTATCCTCGAGGGCGAGATCTTCTTCCCCACCGATCCTTGGGCTGTTGAGGACTATGCCTTTGTTGGCTCTCCCCTTTCCTGATACGCAAAGAAATTAACAATCCGATCCTGACAATCGGAATACGCGCACAGGCCCTGCGAAAGCAGGGTCTGTATGCTTTTAAACGCACAAAAGCTGCCTGCCGAAGCAGGCGTTTTATACTTTAAACAAAACGATTAGAAATCGTTTTGTTGCCTGTGAGCACACTGGCTCACAGGCAACGGAGCATTGCGCCGTTGAAGAAGCCGTGCAATACGGATTTACGGCTCGGAGCAGGACAAACGGGCGTCTGCCTGCTCAGCGAATGGTGTTCGGATACAGGATGATCCGCTGTCCTGCGGCAAGGGGAGCGGCCTCGGCAAGACTGTTCCAGGAACGGAGCTGACCGACCGTGACGCCATAGCGCCCGGCGACGGCGGCGAGGGTATCGCCCTCTGCGGCAGTATAAACAATGTGGTCACCGGCCATGACGAAGCTGCCCCGGGCATTTTGCGCCCATGCTGTGCCGCCTGAAACAGACGCAAGCGCTTCGTCAGTCAGGGAAGGTCTGTACGCTGACATGCTGCACGCCTCCTGTTTTTTTATAGATACAAATGCAGTGTAACATAATTTGTTTTAAAACGGAACCATATTATTTCTTAAAAAATGGTAAGAAACAGGGGGCTGTGAAAAAAGTCCGGCAAAACCGTAGGGGCGGCTGTCAGCCGCCCGTGCAGTGGGAAAATAAAAAATATTGTAAAAATGTTGGGCGGATTCGTAAAAATGCTGCGAATCCGCCCAACATTGACTATAATTTGTTCGCTTTTCTTGCCGGCCAGATACTATCCGCCCCTGCGATGGAAATCAGAGCGCGAATTTTCCGGGAGATGCCGCAGGCGGATTGCGCGGTGTTGGCTTAATGACAGTTGAAGTAATCCACGGCGGTGCTGTCGGTGATCACGACGTCGCATTTGCCGGCGTAGAGATATTCAAAGCACTCCGTCGTGCCGCCGGCCAGCCTTGTGATCTGGCCCAGGCGCTTGATCAGGCGCGGGTCGGTGTCCAGGGCGGCGCGGGCTTCCGGCGTGGAGGGCATGCACATCTTGCGTCCGCTCAGGCGCATCTTGTTCCACACGGGCGACCCGTTGCGCGTGGCAATTACGATGTCGTTGTGGATATACGGACCATACTGGGTGTAATTGCCGGCGGCGGCCTCCTTCGGGTCCAGGGCGATGCCGCCCCACGCCACGTCGATATTACCGGAGGAGAGCTCCACGTACACATTTTCCTTCTCGATGGGCTGCATCTTCAGGGTCCAGCCCAGCTTCTCACACACTGCCAGAGCAAGCTCCACATCCAGGCCCCAGTATTCCCCGTTGGAGAGATAGGAGAAGGGGAAGGCGTTCACATCCAGGCCGATGATCAGATCCTGAGGCTCCGGCGGGACGAGCTTTTCCAGCGCGTCCGCCTGCTTGGCGTAGTTGAGGGCGGGACTGCCCAGCCACTTGGTTGCAAGCTGGTCCACCCGCCCCTCGGCGGCCAGGACGCTCAGCGCGGCAGTGACATAGAAATAGAGAGGATCGTTATTGCGAAAGGCAAGGGAATAGTCCTGCTGCACCAGGATCTGCACTGTGTTGATGCCGTAGCGGAAGCGGCTGCCGCCGCAGGCGCACAGGGAGAAAACCAGGCACAGGGTCAGGAGAAGACAGATCAGGCGTTTCATTCGTCTTCCTCATCCTTGTCCCAGAGTTTTCTGTCAAAGCTCGGCGTCTGCCGCTGCGGCTGCGGAGCGCTTGACCGAGGCGCGCCCGACAGCGGCTTCCCCTGCGGGACGCTCGGCCGCGGCTGCTGGATATTCGTCTGCGGGGTACCAGGCCGGACAGGCTGCTCCGGGCGGCGCACGGTTTGCGCGCCGGGTGTCCCGGGCTGCGGGGTACGCGCCTCGGCAGGCTGCTGACTCTGGGCGCGCGCGGCGCGCTCCTTTGCCAGCGCCTCCTGCCGCATCTCCTCTTCAAAGCGGCGGCGATAGGACGCATAACGCCTGCGCTCACGCTCCTTGACGATGATGACCGCGCCGATCCCGCCGATGATGGCCGCCGCCAGAAGGAAGGAGAGCACGATAATGCCCGCCCGCTGCCCGCGCGCTGCGCGGTCGGCTGTCGGCGTCTGGAGCTGGGTCTCAGGCTGGCCGGGGCGGGTGACGGCCTGCGCAGGCCGCGCGGTGGCGCCGGGCTGCTGGGGCTGCGCCGCCTGCTCGGCCTGCTGTGCCGCCTGCTCGGCTTCAAGCCGCTCGGCCTCCTTTGCCTCCTGCTCCTGCCGCCAGGCGTCGTAGGTTTTATCCAGACCCAGGGTATAGTCCTTGAACAGAACCGCAAGCTCCCCGATGACGGATTCATAGCCGCCCACATTCTTGGTCATGACCGTCAGAATAAAGGGGTGCTCGGTATAGATGATCCCGGCGGTGTGGTTCCAGTTGCTGCCCTCCTGATCCAGATAGCTGCCGTATTTCTGGGCGATATCCATGGCGTTCATCTCGGAAGACAGGCGGAAGTAGTGCGCGGGCTCCGCCTTGAGCAGCTTTTCGGTCACACCCGGGAAGCGGTCCGGATCCTGGCAGAGCGTCTCCAGCACCTGGGTCATATAGCGCGGGGAGAAGTAGCAGTAGAGCAGATACCGCTCGTCATAGCTGTCAAGGCGCGCATACTGCTTGGCCTGCTCGCGCCAGATCTCGTCCCCGCCCTGCCCGTCGATGAGGAACTTGCGCACCATGTGGGCATAGTCGTTGTTGGAGTTGACAAGGATATATTCAAAGACCGTGTCCAGATTCAGACCGCCGATCTGCGTGTCCTTGCCGACCTTGCCCTCCCGGATGCGCTCGGACAGGAGCATCATCAGCGGCACCTTGTACATGCTGCCGGGATAGAACCACGTGTCGGGGTTATGGAACCATTCCTCGCCGGTGGCGGTATAGCAGTAGCCGATGCCCACGCGGTCGGCAGGGATATTCTTCTTTTGAAGGAAATCCTGCACCAGCTCCGTGATGGCGGCGTTGTCCAGAAGACTGTCGCGCGGCCCCGCTTCCGCCTCCGGCGTCTCCGGAGCGGCCGGCAGCTCGGCCTCCTCTCCGGATACGGCCCGGATCGGGATCTGCTCGGCGGCGAAGGCCGGAGAAGCCGGGGCGAGCATCAGCGCCAGGCACAGCAGCCAGGCGAGAACATGAAGCGTGTTTCGATTCATTCCGACAGGTTCCCTCCCAATGCGCACCATGTGCGCAAAATACTACAAATTAAAGTATAGCACAGCTCCCCTCGTTTTGGTACTGGGAAATTGTGAATTTCAAAAAAAGAAAAAGCGGAAGGCCGTGCTGCGGCGTCGGAAAAAGAAAACTTGCAGCGAAGATTTCATACGAACTTTCAATAGAAACAAGACAATCTTTGCGGCCGGAATCGCGCCATGCTTCGTGAAAGCCCTTGACCCTGTATCTCCGTTATGCCCTTCGGGCTTTGCCTCGCCTGACACAATGCTGCCTCACAAAGCTTTTATCGAAACTAAGTATCACTTTCCTCTTTCCTTTTTATAGGGAAATGGTATAATCAAATCAGATAATACGCTCTTGACCAGGGAAGGATGAAAACAAAATGGAACACAGGCATCTGATCGACAAGCTGCGCGCGGGCAACCGCCGTTATCTCTACGGTGCCGCTGTGGGCGATGTTTCCCCCACGGTCCGCATGGAGACGGCCGAGCATGGTCAGCACCCCCAGGCCATCGTCGTGGCCTGTTCGGACTCCCGCGTGATTCCGGAGGCGATCTTTTCCGCCGGCATCGGGGAGCTTTTCGTGATCCGTGTGGCGGGCAACGTCCTGGACCGGCACCAGCTCGGCAGCATCGAATATGCCGCGGCGCATCTGCACTGCCCGCTGATCCTGGTGCTGGGGCATACCGGCTGCGGCGCTGTGGCTGCGGCGCTCTCCGGCGGGGGAGAGGGCTACATCCAGTACATCACGGATGAGATCCGGCTTGCCGTGGGGGAGGAGCGCGATCCCGACCGGGCCTGCCGGCTGAACGTGCAGCACGCGGTCAGAATGATCCGTGCGGCCTTTGCCGATCACCCGGAGATCCCAACCGCAGGGCTGGATATCCGCGGCGCGCTCTACAATATCCGCAGCGGCCTTGTCGAATGGCTGTGATTGTGAAAAAATGAGATTGATGGAGGTGTCACACACATGAAAATCACCTTTCTCGGCGCTGCGCATGAGGTGACCGGGAGCTGCACCTATCTCGAGGTGGGCGACAAACGCGGCCTTGTGGACTGCGGCATGGAGCAGGGGAAAAACATCTATGAGAACGAGCCTGTCCCCGTCCCGGCGGAGCAGCTGGATTTTGTCCTGCTGACCCATGCCCACATCGACCACGCGGGGCTGCTGCCGCTGCTGTGGAAGCAGGGCTTTCGCGGCTCCATCTATACCAGCGCCGCCACTGTGCAGCTTTGCGGCATCATGCTGCGAGACTCGGCCAACATTCAGATGCAGGAGGCCGAGTGGAGATCCCGCAAGGCCAAACGTGCCGGCGAGGAGAGCGTCACGCCTCTTTACGATCTGGAGGACGTGGAGGGCGTCATGACCCGCATGATCCCCTGCGCCTATGACACCGAGATCCAGGTCAACGACTGCGTCTCCATCCGGCTGACGGATGTAGGCCATCTGCTGGGCTCCGCCGCCATCGAGGTGTGGCTGCGGGAAAACGGGGAGCAGCGCAAGATCTGCTTCTCCGGCGACGTGGGCAACAGCGGCCAGCCCATCCTGCGCGATCCGGAATTTGTCCGGGACGCCCAGTACCTGGTCCTCGAGTCCACCTACGGCGACAGGCTCCACCCCCATGAGGACATGGACTATGTCCAGGCCCTTGCCGCCCGCATCCAGGAGACCTTCGACAAGGGCGGCAACGTGGTCATCCCCTGCTTTGCCGTGGGGCGCACCCAGGAGATGCTCTATTTCCTGCGGGAGGTCAAGGAGCGCGGCCTTGTCACCGGGCACGGCAACTTCCCTGTCTATCTGGACAGCCCCCTGGCAGTGGAGGCCACCGGCATCTTCCTCCAGTGCGACACCCAGTTTTTGTCCGAGGATATGCGCCGCCTCATCCGCTCCGGCGTCAACCCCATCTTCTTCCCGGGGCTGGAGCTGGCCGTCTCCCAGCTTGAATCCCAGGCCATCAATCAAGACCTCACGCCCAAGGTTATCATCTCCGCCAGCGGCATGTGTGACGCGGGCCGCATTCGCCACCACCTCAAGCACAATCTCTGGCGGCGGGAGTGCCGTGTCCTCTTCGTGGGCTATCAGGCCGTGGGGACCCTGGGGCGCATCCTGGTGGACGGGGTCAAAAAGATCAAGCTTTTCAATGAAGAGATCAGCGTCAACGCCACCATCGACGTGCTGCCCGGCGTCAGCGGCCATGCGGACAAGATGGGCCTGATCGCCTGGCTCAAGGGCTTTAAGACAAAGCCTGAGCTCATATTCGTCAATCACGGTGATCCGGACGTCGCCGACAGCTTTACCACCTGCCTCAACAAGGAGCTGGGCTACCGCGCTTTTGCCCCCTACAGCGGCACGCGCTTTGATCTTCTGCGCGGTGAATTTGAGTATGTCGCTGAGCCGCGTCCCATCGAGCCCAGGCGTGAACCCGCCAGCAAAGCCTCCCGCCTCTTTGGCGAGCTGATCGCCGCGGCGGAGCGGCTGCTGCGCATCTGCAGAAGGCTGGAGGGGCATCCCAACAAGGATCTCATCCGCTTCACAAAGGAGCTGGACAGGCTGTCAGATTCCATGGAAAAATGAGGGCTGCCGCGCTTTTTCGTTGACATAATCTCACCCTTGTGCTACGATATTGATAATTGAAAGCCCCATTTCATGCATCATTGCGATGCAAGCGCAAGCTTTCACACACTCAAAAAGAATACTATATAGGCGTCAGCCTATATAGTAACCCGGGGCAAGACGCACAAATCGGCGAGAGCGCAGCCTTTCCGGCAGGCGCCGAAGGCGGAGCGTGCGCCGCTGCCCGAGCAACAGGAGGAACGGCATGGCAGGCCCTTCATTTGAGCCGGAAAAGGCTTTGGGAAAAAAGCTGACAGAGATGGATAAGCAGGAGCTGTGCGCCTTCATCTCGGATCTCTGCCGCACGGTAGTCGCGGAGGTCGGGTCACGGGGGCGCAGGGGCGGCATCTATCCGGAGAACATCTGTCTTGACGATAACGGGAAAATCGTAATCGGCCCCGCCGGTAAGGGACCCTGGAAGAGCAGCGGGACCGACGGGCAGAAAACCGGCAGTCCCGTCAACGAAATCAGGATCAACGATCAAGGGGAGATCTCTCTCAATACGAAGGAGACGGAGCAGTGGCAGGACCAGGAGCTGCGCTTCATCGCACCGGAGCAGTACTGGAACGGCCAGCTCTCCGCCGCGTCCGACGTGTATTCCACGGGCCTTCTCATGTACTATGCCCTGAATGAGGGCAGGCTCCCGCTGGAGGGGGAGTGCAAGGATCCGCTGCTGCGCCGTATGGGCGGCGGCAATCCCCGGGCGCCGAAAAACGCCGGCAGACGCCTCGGCGCGATCATCGAAAAGTGCCTGCGCTTCAAACCGGCCGAGCGCTACCAGACCATGGAGGAGCTGCGCGTGGTGGCGGACAGCTGCCTGAAGAACCTCTATACCGGCGGCGTGCCCAGCTCGGAGGCTATTTTCAAAAAGAACGATGACGATCTGGACGATGTGGAGCGCATGATGGTCGGCATCATCGAGAAGAACGAGGACGCGGCCATCGAAAAGGCGGAGGATTTCCCGACCGAGGAGCCGGAGGACGGCGTCAAGGTCTATAAGCCCGCGCCCAAATCCACCCAGAAGGAGGTCATCTCCTCCACCCAGGCGGACATGCTGGCCAGGAAAATGAAGGACACCTCCAGCCCCGCCGTGCCCAAGCTCGGGGAGGAGGATGGCGTCCTGCAGCCCGTGACGATTACCCCGAATCCCACCCGCAGCTCGCCTGCGGTGCAGTATAAGCTCAAGACAGACAGAGAAAGGAAGATTGCGGAAGAGGTGAAAAAACGCAGAAGAAGACCGCTGGCTGTGATCCTTGTGCTCTGCGCGGTGCTGGTAATGGTGGCGATCATCATGAACGCCATGATACGCGATTATGAGAGAGAGCGCAGTACGCCGGATCCGATGCTTCAGACCACGGCGAATGTGGAGCCCGATCCCTATGCGGTGACGCCCACGCCGGAGCAGATCCATCTGGAGGATTTCAACACCACGACGCCCGGCCCCAGCGTGACCATGGATATCGGCATCCTGCCGGAGCCGGAGATCGTCACACCCGAGCACGGCTATCAGGTGGTCAAGGACAATGTGAGCTGGACCAAGGCTGCGGCAGCCTGCACCAGACTCGGCGGGCACCTCGCCATCATCAACGATGAGGCGGAGTTTGAAGAGGTAACGCGCCTTGCCGATGAACAGGGTCTCATCTACGTCTGGATCGGCGCGCACCGCGTGGGCGGCGTTGAAAAGTGGGAGGACGGACGCGACCTCACCGATGGCTTTGTCCGCTGGGCCCGCGGCGAGCCGACCTATATCGACCGCAACGACCAGGTGGCCGAGGATTATATCATGCTCTGGAAGAATAACGGCGCCTGGGGCTACAACGATAACCGCGATGATCCCTATGCCGATTACCCCGACATGTTTGAGGGCATCATCGGCTACGTCTGCGAGTTCAACGACGGCGCAGCGTAATAGAAAAAGACTCACGGAAAACGCCCGTGAGTCTTTTTCTACCCGTGAGTCTTTTTTCTATGTATAGCAGAAAACCGAAAAGAGCCCGTCCCGTAAAGGACAGGCTCATTTCGGGTAATTTTTTTCAATTACACAGCGCGGGTGACCTTGCCGCTGCGCAGGCAGCGGGTGCAGACGTAGACGTGCTCGGGAGAGCCGTCGACGATGGCCTTGACGCGCTTCACATTGGGCTTCCAGGTACGGTTGGACCGTCTGTGAGAATGGCTGACCTTGATGCCGAAGGTAACGCCCTTATCGCAGAATTCGCACTTCGCCATGGATGAAGCACCTCCTTGCATGTGTTGGCTGTCGACAAGACAGCTCATTTATAATAGCAGATGGGAAACACAATTGCAAGGAAAATTTTGTACTACGCCGGAAAAAAGTTTTTTATCCAACGCCCGGATGTGTGTAAAAGACCTTGCCAAAAGGACGAAAAATAGGTAAACTGTATCATATACTGAGAAAGGGTAAGCGTGAACGAGTATGCGCAGCAAGTATTCGGTCAAACTGAAAAAGATCATCGAGAGGCACGGCGGCATCACGGCGCTGCATCTGGCCTCCGATTATGAGGAGGCTCTGGTGACCACCTCGGATGTGAACCGCCCGGCTCTGCAGCTCACCGGCTTTTACGATTACTTCGACCCAAGCCGCATCCAGATCATCGGCCGGGTCGAGAGCACCTATCTCGACTGCCTTTCGCCCGAGGACCGCCGCCGCACCTTCGAGCGCTTCATGCAGCACGATATTGCGGCCCTCGTGATCTGCCACGGCGTATCCCCCTTCCCGGAGTGCATCGAAATGGCGCGGGAGTATGACCGCAATGTTTTCATCACGGATGAGGATACCTCGGAATTTCAGGCGGATCTGATCCATTCCCTGCAGAAATACCTGGCAGCGCGCGTGACGGTGCACGGCGTGCTGGTGGAGATCTACGGCGAGGGTGTGCTGCTCATGGGCGACAGCGGCATCGGCAAGAGCGAGACGGCGCTGGAGCTTATCAAGCGCGGTCATCGCCTCATCGCCGACGACGCGGTGGAGATCCGCCGGGTCAGCCGCCATTCCCTGATCGGCAGCGCGCCGGAGCTGATCCGCTATTATATGGAGCTCAGGGGCATCGGCGTTGTGAATGTGCGCCACCTGTTCGGTATGAGCGCGGTGAAGCCCGAGAGCAATGTGGATCTGGCCATCCAGATGGAGCCCTGGGACAACAGCAAGGCCTATGACCGCCTGGGTCTGACGAGCGAGACGGCCAGCTTCGTGGGCGTGGAGATCCCGCAGGTGACCATTCCGGTGCGCCCGGGGCGCAACCTCGCCGTCATCATGGAGCTTGCCGCCATGAACAACCGTCAGAAGAAGATGGGCTACAACGCCGCCGCGGCTCTGGCCATGGAGCATGACGCGGCCATCGACGCGGGGGCGTTCTGAAGACGCGGAAGCATATTTCGCATTTTCATGATTCTCGGATGTTTGGGGAGAACAACATGGAAAATCTCGAACTTACCATACAGGAGATCAAACAGGAGCTGCCGGGCCTCAAGCTCTATGAGAATGAACCCATGTCGGCCCACAGCTCCTTCCGCATCGGCGGACCTGCGCGGGCCCTGGCTGTGCCGCAGGATGTGACAGGACTCACGAAGATCTGTTATCTTTTGAAAAAACACGAGCTGGCCCCGTACATTCTCGGCAACGGCACCAACATCCTCTTCCCGGACGAGGGCTTGAAGGATCTCTTCCTCATCTCGACCGGGAAGCTCACGAAGCTGTTCCTCCTGCCGGACGGCGCGATCTACGCCGAGGCGGGAGTGCCGCTGGCGAGGCTTGCGGGCTTTGCCCAGCAGAACGGCCTGCAAGGCCTCGAGTTTGCCGCCGGCATCCCCGGCAGCGTGGGCGGGGGCCTGATGATGAACGCGGGCGCGTATGGCGGCGAGCTCAAGGACGCGGTGGAGAGCGTGGTCATCCACTTCCTGCCCGAGCAGGCGCTCTATGAGCTGACGAAGGAACAGTGCGCCTTCGGCTACCGCAGCAGCTTTTTCCAGAAAACACCGGGCTGCGTGATCGTGAGCGCGGTGTTCCGTCTGGAAAAGGGCGACCCGCAGGCCATCGCCGAGAAAATGCGGGAGCTCAACGAGAAGCGCCGCGAAAAGCAGCCGCTGGAGCTGCCCTCGGCGGGCAGCGCCTTCAAGCGCCCGGAGGGGTATTTTGCCGCCGCGCTGATCGACGAGGCGGGCCTCAAGGGCTTTACCGTCGGCGGCGCGCAGGTGAGTGAGAAGCACGCGGGCTTTGTGGTGAACATCGGCGGGGCCACATCCCACGACGTGCATGAGCTGATGAAGCATATCCGCCGCGAGGTCTATGAGCACAGCAAGGTCGTGCTTGAGCCGGAGATGATCCTTCTCCCGCCCGACTACAGGCTGGAGGACCACGGCCCCCAGGTCCCGCTGCACCGAGTGTGGGACGGAGAGTGACCCCTCGCCGGTCCGCTGTGAAACAGACCGCCAACGGCAAGGCGGGCAAAGCTGAAGAGATAGAGGAAAGCTATGGATTTTTTGATTATTACGGGCCTCTCCGGCGCGGGGAAGAGCCGCGCGGCGGACGTGCTGGAGGATCTGGATTATTACTGCGTGGACAATCTGCCGGTGGCGCTGATGCCGAAGTTTGCAGAGCTCTGTATTGCCACGGGCGGCCGCTATGAAAAGGTCGCCCTGGTGACGGACGTGCGCGCCAAAAACGGCTTTGATGAGCTGCTGAAAACCATCGACCAGCTCCAGGAGATGAACTGCAACTGCCGCATCCTATACATGGACGCGGATGTGCCCACCATCGTGCGCCGCTATAAGGAGACGCGCAGGCCGCACCCGCTTGCCAAGCGCGGCGGCAGCATCGAGGAGGCGGTCTACCGGGAGATGGACCTGCTGGCCCCCATCCGCGAGCGGGCGGATTTCATCGTCAACAGCTCCAGTCTCACCCTCGGCCAGCTTCAAAGCAAGCTCTTCGACCTTATCTCTCCCGCCGGCGCCAAGCGCACGCTGGAGGTCACGGTGGAGGCCTTCGGCTTCAAGCACGGGCTGCCGCTGGACGCGGATTTGGTCTTTGACGTGCGCTTTCTGCCGAATCCCTACTATCTGGAGGAGCTGCGTCCGCTCTCCGGCCTTGACCGGCCTGTGGCCCAGTATGTTTTCGACAGCATCGAGGCCCGCACCTTCATGGAAAAGGTGGAGGACCTGCTGCGCTTTCTTGTGCCGCTTTACGTTGAGGAGGGCAAGCTCAGCCTCACCATCGGCGTAGGCTGCACCGGCGGGCGGCATCGCAGCGTCGCCATCGCCGCAGCCCTTACGGAGTACCTCAAGGCCAACGGCGTGAGCGCCATGAACTTCAATCGCGACATCGACAAATAAGGGGGGCGGGCACATGTCATTTTCCTCCGACGCCAAGCGCGAGCTCTGCCGCGACCGGATCGAGCGCCGGGACGATGCCGTCGCGGAATGCTACGGGGTGCTGCTCTACTGCAACAGCTTCTCCGCGCGGGAGATCCGTATCATCACCGCGAGTCCCGACTTTGCCGCCCGCCTGCCGCGGCTTTTCAAACACGCCTTCTCCCTGAGCTTTGACACGCTTCCGCCGGAAAACGCGGCCGGCAAACGGAGCTTTACCATTACCGACAGCCGCAAGCTCAAACAGATCTTTTCCGCCTTCGGGGCGGAGCTTGCCGCCACGGTCTCCCACCACGTCAATTTCGGCGTGCTTGAGGAGGAGCGCTGCCGCGCCGCCTTTATCCGCGGGGCCTTTCTCGCGGGCGGCAGCGTCACGGACCCCGAGAAGCGCTATCATCTGGAGCTGGCCACCGCCCACCAGAGCGTGAGCCGCGAGGTCTATACGCTGCTGCTGGACATGGGCTTTTCTCCCCGGGAGACGCAGCGCGCGGGCAATGCCCTGATCTATTTCAAGCAGGCGGACGCCATTGCGGACTTCTTTACCGCCATCGGCGCGCCCACCACGGCCATGAGCGTTATGACTGCCAAGGTCGAAAAGGAGATGCGCAACACCGTCACCCGCCAGATCAACTGTGACAGCGCCAATACCGACAAGACCGTCGCCGCCGCGCAGGAGCAGCTTGCCGCCATCCGCCGGATCGTGAAGGAGTACGGCAGTCTCGACGTGCTGCCGGAGCCGCTGAAGGATGCGGCGCTGCTGCGCGTTACGAACCCGGAGGCGAGTCTTGCCGATCTCGCGCAGCTCAGCTTTCCGCCGGTCAGCAAAAGCTGCCTCAGCCACAGGCTCAAAAAGCTGCTGACCTATACCCCGGAGCCTTAGGGAAGGAAGGACGGACACTGCGGCGATACAGAGAGAGGTGAGGAAGCCGTGATCCGGGAAAACCAGACATTTTTAAACCGACTGAATGTTCTCAGCGACGCGGCGCTGATCTATCTCATGATCCCGGTTGCTTACTGGCTGCGCTTTCGCGTGCTGCACGGCGTTGAGACCGTGACGCTTGCAAGCTATCTGCGCATCGGCGTCATTATCATGCTGATAGAGCTTTTCGCCTACGCGGTGCGGGGCGTCTATCAGACGACCCGCGTGGTGCGCATCCGCACGGAGGTGACGAGGCTGCTGGAGGCGAGCGCTGTCGTGGCGCTGCTCCTGATGGCGTATCTCTTCCTTGACCATGAGGAGCACTATTCCCGCCTGCTGCTGGCGATCTTCTTTGTCTTGAGCACGGGCGTTGTCGTCTGCAAGCATGCCGTGGTGCGCAAGTCCCTGCGCGCGCTCAGAAGGAGGGGCAGGAATCTCAAGCACGTCCTTCTCATCGGCGAGGGAAAAAGCGCCCGGCGCTATCTGGACACGATCCGGAAAGATCAGGAGCTTGGTTACCATGTGCTCGGCTACATTGCCAGAAGACAGGGTGACGGGCTCTCCATCCCTTATTTCGGGGGATATGAGGCCCTGAAAAACGTGCTTGAGCGGAAACGGCCGGATGAGGTCATATCCGCCATCGAGCGGGATGATTTTGACCAGACGCCGCACATCATCGCCTGCTGTGAAAAGGTCGGCGTGAAGCTCTCCATCATCCCGTTCTATATCGACTATATGCCGGCACACCCGCAGTTTGACGATCTCAACGGCATCCCGCTTCTGAATATCCGCCGCATCCCGCTGGATAACTACGGAAGCGCCATTATCAAGCGCACAGTGGACATCGTCGGAGCGCTTGTGATGCTCCTTGTGCTCTCGCCGCTCATGCTGGTGTGCGCCGTCGGCGTGAAGCTCTCCTCTCCCGGGCCGGTGCTGTTTCGGCAGGAGCGGATCGGGAAGGACAAGAAACCCTTTACCATGTACAAGTTCCGCTCGCTGGTCGTGAATACCGCGTCCGAGACGGCGTGGTCGCAGAAGGCGGATGAGCGCCGGACGGACTTCGGCGCGTGGATGCGGCGCTGCTCCGTCGACGAGCTTCCCCAGCTTTTCAATGTTCTGTGCGGCGAAATGAGTCTTGTCGGCCCACGGCCGGAGATCCCCTATTTTGTCAACCGCTTCAAGGAGAATATCCCGCTTTATATGGTGCGCCATCAGGTACGCCCCGGCATCACCGGCTGGGCGCAGATCCACGGCTACCGCGGTGACACCCCCATCAAGGAGCGCGTAGAGCATGACATTTGGTACATAGAAAACTGGAGCCTCTGGCTCGATATCCGTATCCTGCTGGACACGATATTCCGAAGGCGCTTTCTCAACGACGAGGAGCCTGTGTCCAAAGCATCCGGAGACGCGCACACGGCATAAAACATCTGATGGGAGACGAACTGATGAAGACTGTGAAAAAGACAAGAGGTATACGGGCCCTGTTCGTCCTTAACAGTACGGGCGCGCCCCTGCAGCGGCGGCAGGACTGCCCCCTGTGGGAACGAATCAGCCAGTGCTTCGCCCTGGTCATTCTGACGCTGTTCCCGCTTTTGATGGGCAGCAACAACTACTACAACATAACCGTCTCAAAGTTTCGGATTTTTGCCGTTTTTACCTGCGTGTATGCCGCTGCGTGCCTCGCGGTCGGCCTGATCTGGCAGCCCGGCAAAAAGGTCGGAGGCATGCTGCGAAAACGCACGAAGCCGCAGCTGACCGTCCCGCAGATTCTTCTGCTGGCCTATGTGCTGTGGGCGGCGCTGTGCACCCTGCTGTCTCCGTACCGGGATCTTTGGATCGGGCAGAGCCGGTATGAAGGGATGCTGTCCATCCTGCTGTACAGCACGTCGTTTCTGCTGCTCTCCTTCTGGGGGGAGTATACCGATGCGTATACCTACGGCCTCGGCGTCATGGGGATCATAAGCGGCTTTATCGCGCTGCTGCAGACCTTCGGCGTTTCACTGATTTTTGACAGCAGCCATAACTACTGGAACACCAGTTTTCTCACTACCATCGGGCACGAGGACTGTGTCGCCTGCCTCATCTGCATCCTGATCCCGACGCTGCTGTGCGGCTTTGTCATATTAAAAAGCGGCTGGCGGTGGCTGAGCATCCCGGCCCTGTTCCTGATGACCTATCTCGCCATCTATACCGATGTGGACACGGCAAAGCTCGGCTTTCTGGCCGCGGTGCTGCTGCTGCCCTGCCTGACCGAGAGCCGTGAGCGCCTGCGGGAGCTGCTCGTCGGTCTGATCCCGATCCTGCTGGGCGCCGCTCTGGGCGTCAGCTGCCGCTGGAACCGCAGCTTTGACCCGCTCACCCGGTCACTGGTGCTGCTCGCTGCGGCGCTGGGCTTTGCGGCGTGGCTCATGAGCAGAAGAAAGCGGACCTGGACCGCTTCCCCGGTCGTTATCCGCCGCGCGGCTTATGTCATGCTCCTGGTGCTGCTGATCGTGGCGCTGATCGTCCTGTACGGTTATGACGGACAAAACCGTCTGCTGCGGGAGGGTTCGGAGCTGCTGCACGGAAACCTGTCAGACGAGGCCGGAACGCTGCGCGGCTATATCTGGAAGTGCACCTGGCAGATCATCCGGGATCATCCTATATTCGGCGGCGGCCCGGGCTCCTTCTACAGCCTCTTCATGCCGTACAATCCCGGCTATCATGAGTTCGTGCATGGTGCGGTCGATATTGACTTTCCCCACAACGATTTCCTCTCCGTCGCGGCCTGTACGGGATTCGTCGGCCTGGCGCTGTACCTGGCGTTCCTGATCTCGCTGGCCCTGCGCTGCATCCGCGCTGCATCCCGCGGCCCCGTGCTGCTGATCTTTCTCGGCGGCCTGGCGGGCTATCTGATCTATTCCTTCTTCGTATTCTCGATTGCGATCGTAACGCCGCTCTTCTGGGTTCTGGCGGGCCTTGCGGACAAGTGCGTCCGGCAGCTTGCCGTCCCCGAACCCCCTGAACAGGAATAAAAACGCTGGGCGCGCTGCAAAACGAAAAGCGCAGCTTTGCAGGGGGCGATCCCCAGAACGCCCCGATTGAGAATCCTGCCCAAAATAAAAAATTCCCGGATAGATATGTGCCGCTTCACATATCTATCCGGGAATTGCGCTGAATTGCGGGTTATGCTGACGGGCGAATTTTTATCATCTGATGCGTTCCGCAGAACACCTGAGCGCTGCGGCGATGACCTGATCCATGTCATAGTACCGGTATTCGGCAAGCCGCCCGCAGAAGATCACACGCTTCTCCCGCTCGGCCAGAGCCTTGTAGCGGGCAAGGAGCGCCGTGTTTTTTTCGTCGTTGACCGGGTAATACGGCTCGTCCCCCGGCTTCCACGCGGAGGAATACTCGCGGGAGATGACGGTTTTGGGCAGGTCGCGGCCCTCGTCGTCCCTGCCGAAGCGGAACCACTTGTGTTCAATGATGCGCGTCCAGGGCGTCTCGCGGTCGGTGTAGTTCACCACGGCGTTGCCCTGAAAGCTCGGCAGGTCCAGAAGCTCCGTCTCAAAGCGCACGGACCGGTATTCCAGCGGGCCAAAGCGGGTATCGTAAAAGGCGTCGATCGCGCCGGTGTAGACCGTCGTCGAAGCCAGGGCGTCCAGCGCCTCGCGGTCTTTGAGGTAGTCGATGCCCAGGCGGACCTCGATGCCGTCCAGCATGTTCTCGACCATCCTGGTATACCCGCCGATCGGGATGCCCTGGTAGAGCGCGTTAAAGTAGTTGTTGTCGAAGGTCAGGCGCACAGGCAGACGCTTGATGATGAAGGCGGGCAGCTCGGTGCACGGGCGGCCCCACTGCTTTTCCGTATAGCCCCTGACAAGCTTTTCGTAGATGTCACGGCCCACAAGGCTGATCGCCTGCTCCTCGAGATTCCGCGGTTCGATGATCCCGGCTTCGCAGCGCTGGCGCTCGAGCTCGGCGGCGGCCTCCTGCGGGGTGGTTACGCCCCACATCCTGTTAAATGTACACATGTTGAAGGGCAGACTGTACAGCTCGCCCTTGTAGTTTGCCACCGGGGAATTGGTGAAGCGGTTGAATTCGGCAAAGCGGTTTACGTACGCCCACACTGCGCGGTCGTTGGTGTGGAAAATGTGCGCGCCGTAGCGGTGAACGTGGATGCCCTCGACCGTCTCGGTGTACGCATTGCCCGCGATATGGTCCCTTTTGTCGATCACCAGCACCCGCTTTCCGGCGTCGGTCAGCTCCCGCGCGAACACCGCGCCGCAGAGCCCCGCGCCGACAATCAGATAATCGTATTGCTCCATGTGTATTCTCCTCATATGAAGATACTGCAGCTTGCGCGCTCACGCCGGCCTCAGGCGGACCACCGCCGGATAAACGACGGAGGAGAGGCTGCGATAAGCCGATACGCACTATGTATTATATCCCGGCGGCAGGATTTGCACAATAGAAAAAGACGCCCGGAAAGCCGGCTTCCCGGCGCTTGATTCTCCCCGGGGCTTATAGTATAATATTATTTCAAAATGCATTTTCTCAGTGAAGGAGCAACGCCATGGCCTTCGTGCACTTACATGTTCACAGCGAGTACAGTCTGCTCGACGGCGCCTGCCGCACGGACAGGCTCCCCGCGCGCGCAAAGGAGCTGGGACAGACGGCCGTCGCCCTCACGGACCACGGCGTCATGTATGGGGCCGTCGCCTTTTATAAGGCCTGTGAGGCCGCAGGAATCCGGCCCATCATCGGCTGCGAGGTCTATGTGGCCCCCCACAGCCGCACTGACCGGGTCCACGGCGTGGATAACGAGTATTCCCATCTGATCCTTCTGTGCCGCAACGAGACGGGCTACCGCAACCTCTGCTATATGGTTTCGGCCGCCTTTACCGAGGGCTTCTATGTCAAGCCCCGCATCGACTGGGCGCTGCTGCATGAGCATGCCGAGGGGCTTGTCTGCCTCTCCGGCTGCCTCGCGGGGGCCATCCCCCAGATGCTGATCCGTGACGATTACGAGGGCGCGAAGGCAAAAGCGCTGGAGCTGCGGGAGCTTTTCGGGCCGGAGTGCTTTTTCCTCGAAATTCAGAACCACGGCATCGCCGAGGAGGAGCGCGCCGCCCGGGGCCTCATCCGCCTGTCGAAGGAGACCGGCATCCCCCTCGCCCTGACCAATGACGCCCACTATATCGATAAGGCCGACGCCTATTACCAGGACGTGCTCATGTGCATCCAGACCGGCAAGACCGTGGATGAGCCGAACCGCATGCGCTTTGAGACCCAGGAGTTCTATCTCAAGGACGAGCGGGAGATGCGCGCCCTCTTCCCGGACCTGCCCGAGGCTGCCGACAACACCGCGAAAATTGCGCAGATGTGCGACTTTCACTTTGAGTTCGGCAACTACAAGCTGCCGCGCTTCAAGCTCCCGGCAGGGGAGAGCGACAGCTGGGAATACCTGCAGAAGCTCTGCGAAAAGGGCTTTGCCGAGCGCTTTGCCGACCGGCCGGAAATCCACAAGCAGCTTGACTATGAGCTGGACATGATCCACCGCATGGGCTTTGTGGACTACTTTCTCATCGTTTCGGACTTCATCGGCTACGCCAGGCGAAACGGCATCCCCGTCGGTCCCGGACGCGGCAGCGCGGCGGGCAGCGTCGTGTCCTACTGCCTGCACATTACGGACGTGGACCCCATCAAATACAGCCTCTTCTTTGAACGCTTCCTCAATCCCGAGCGCGTGTCCATGCCGGATATCGACGTGGACTTCTGCGTCAACCGCCGGGGCGAGGTCATTGAGTACGTCAACCGCCTCTACGGCCACGACCATGTGGCCCAGATCGTCACCTTCGGCACCATGGCCGCCCGCGCCGCTATCCGCGACGTGGGGAGGGTGCTGAACATGAGCTATGCCGAGACCGACGCCGTGGCAAAGCAGGTGCCCATGGCGCTCAACATGACGCTCGACGAGGCCCTGCGCCTCTCCAAGCCCCTGCGGGACATGTACGAGGGGGATGAGCGGGTCAAACGCCTCATCGACGTGGCGAAGGCGCTCGAGGGCATGCCGCGCCACGCCTCCACCCACGCCGCCGGCGTCGTCATCACGGACCGCCCGGTCTATGAATACGTACCGCTTGCGATGAACGACGAGTCGGTGGTCTGCCAGTACCCCATGACGACGCTCGAGGAGCTGGGCCTTCTGAAGATGGACTTTCTGGGCCTGCGAAACCTCACGGTCCTTGACGATGCCGAGCGCCTTGTGCGGGAGAAGGAGCCGGACTTTCGCGTGGCGGAGGCCCCGGTGGACGACAAGGAGACCTTCGACATGCTGGCGGCGGGCCGCACCTCGGGCGTGTTCCAGCTTGAAAGCGTGGGTATGACCGCGGTCTGCACAGGCATCAAAGCCAAGAGCATCGAGGATATCACCGCCATCATCGCTCTCTACCGCCCAGGCCCCATGGACTCGATCCCGAAGTTTATCGAGTGGTCCCAGCACCCGGAGAAAATCCAATACAAGCACGAGAGCCTGCGGCCCATCCTGGCGGTCACCTACGGGTGCATTGTCTATCAGGAGCAGGTCATCGAAATCTTCCGCTCCCTCGCGGGCTTCTCTCTTGGACAGGCGGACAACATCCGCCGCGCCATGTCCAAGAAAAAGCACAAGATCATCGACGCCGAGCGCATTGCCTTCGTCCACGGGGACTTGAGCCGCAGTATCGACGGCGCGGTGAAGCGCGGCATCCCGGAGGCGGTGGCAAACTCCATCTATGACGAGATCCTGGATTTCGCAAGCTACGCGTTCAACAAGGCCCACGCGGTCAGCTATGCCATCGTGGTCTACCGCACCGCCTACATGAAGCGCCACTACCCCCAGCAGTACATGGCAGCCCTGCTGACCTCCATCCTCGGCAACAGCGGCAAGGTGGCCGAATATATTGCCGAGTGCCGGGAGATGGGCATTCAGCTCCTGCCCCCGGACGTGAATGCCTCGGGCGCAAACTTCACCGTCGCGGGGCAAAATATCCGCTACGGCCTTGTCGCCATCAAGGGCATCGGCTGGGGCGCCATCGAGTCTCTGGTGGCGGAGCGCAATGAGAACGGCCCCTTCCGGGACTTTGAGGATTTCTGCCGCCGCATGAACGGCAAGGAGCTCAACCGCCGCGCCATTGAGAATCTCATCAAGGCCGGCGCCTTCGACTCCCTGGGCTATAAGCGCAAGGCCCTGATGGCGGTGGCCGGCGCGGTCATCGACTCGATTGCCCAGTCCACGCGGGACAATATCTCCGGCCAGCTCGACCTCTTCGGCGATTTTGAGGAGGAAGGGGAGAAGCCCCCCGCCGTCATCCCCATCCCGGAGATGGAGGAGTTTACCCCCATGGAGAAGATGGCCATGGAGAAGGAGACCACCGGTCTCTATCTGAGCGGCCACCCCATGGACGCCTACCGCGATACGGTGCGGCGCATCGGGGCGGTGTCCATCGGCGCCGTGATGGGGGACTTTGCAGCCGAGGACGGGCCCCGGCGCTTTCAGGATAACCAGCTCATTACGGTCGCGGGCGTGGTGGAATCGGCCCGCACCCGCACGACCAAAAACAACACCCTCATGAGCTACATCCAGCTTGAGGACGATACCGGCAGCATGGAGCTCATGGCCTTCCAGCGGGCTCTGGACAGCGGCGGGGTCTATGTCAGGGAGAATGCCGCCCTGCTGGTGAAGGGGCGCATCTCCGTGCGCGATGAGAAGGAGCCGCAGCTCATGGTGGACAGCATCCGCCCCCTCTCCGACGTGAATGCCCCCGGCGAGAAGCTGCCGCCGCCGAAGGAGGCCAAGCTCTGGGTGAAGCTCAAGAGCGCCGAAGACCCGGAGCTTGAGAGGATCAGACTGATCCTCACCATGTTCCCCGGCAGCCAGCAGATGATTATTTACTGTGAAAAAGAAAAAAAGCGCATCGGCGCGGCCTGCCTCATCCATGAGGGCCTGATCGCGGAGCTGGAGGAGCGGCTCGGGAAGGAAAATGTGGTGGTGAAGTGATGGCGAAAAAGCATGATATCAATCTGGACTTTGTCCGCACGGCGGCGGCCCTGTTCATCGTGTTCTCTCACTTTTTTGACAACACCGGGCTCTACGAGTTCGATACCGCCTTTCCCATCAAGCTTTTATCCATCGGCCTCAGGATGATCGTGGGCACCTGCGTTGCCATGTTCATCATGCTCACGGGGTATCTCTGCTCGGAGAAAAAGCTCTCGCCGCGCTATTATCTCGGCTTTCTGCGCATCTATATCACCTATCTCGTGTGCAGCGCCTTCGCCTTTCTCGCGCGGCGCTTCCTTCTGCACGAGCCTCTGGGTCTGCGCGAAATGATCAGCGGGATCATCAATTTCGAGAGCATCGAATATGCCTGGTACCTGCTCATGTACCTGGGGCTTTTCCTGATGATCCCGTTTCTGAACCTGGCCTTCAACGGCCTGGAGTCCGACCGGCAGCGGCTTGTGCTGATCGGGACCTTTCTCTATCTCTCGATCCTGCCGACTCTGCTGCACCGCCCGGTGCACCTCATGACGGTGTGGTGGAAGAATCTATCGCCCATTGCCTATTACTTCACCGGCGCGTATCTCAAGCGCACACGCCCGAAGGTCTCTGCCGGAAAGACGGCAGGCCTGCTTCTCGTGCTGGTGGCGGCCTTTGTGGGCGTGGACGTGCTGCTGCTGGGCCCCGGCGGAGAGTGGACCATCGACGTTACGCGCCATGATCACTATCAGGGCTATGTCTGTGCGCTGCTCTGCTTCCTGATCCTGCAAAACGCCGGGGCGGATCGCTTCCCCCGGGCGGTGCAGAGCTGGATCACGCGCCTTGCGAGCCTGTCGCTCTCGATCTATCTGCTCTCGTGGATCACGGATGCGCTGCTCTATCCGCGCTTCAAGGCGGCGGTGCCCGATCTGAACCGGCAGTTCTGGTACATGCTGCCCGTGAGCCTTGCGAGCTTTCTGGGCGCGGCGGCGCTGGCCTGGCTTGCCGAGCGGCTCATCCGGCCGCTGGACAAATGGATACGTGATCAGCTGATCAGGCACATCCCGGCGCTGAAATAAAAGGCGGCCGTGAAAAACGTCGCTGCATACGGTTTCCGTTGTAGGGGCGGACAGTATCCGCCCGACAAGAAAAACGGAATGAACTACAGATAATATTGGGCGGATTCGCAGCATTTTTTGCGAATCCGCCCAATACTTATTCATTCACTGCACGGGCCCTAAAGTTTTACCGGACTTTTTTCACAGCCCCGATTTATACCCCCAGCTCGCGCAGAACCTCGAACACGTCCCGGTGGCGAATGTCGCGCGGTTCAAAGTGCAGGGCGTTATATACAAGCTGCATCACCGCGCCGGCGCCGAAGGTGCTCAGCAGGGTGCCGATGCCCACAGGCCCGCCGAGGGCCCAGCCCGCCAGCAGCACCACCACCCACAGCAGGATCTCCACTACGCCGATGGGCACGCGCGGCAGGCGCTTGCCGAGGCCGATGAGCAGGGAATCCCGCGGCCCGCAGCCCTGGGCCGCGCGCATGTAGATCCACATGCCGAGGGCGTTGAACACATAGCCCGCCAGCATGAGCACGACGCCGATCCAGACGCTCCGGTTGAGCGGCAGGGGATTGAGATCGTTGAACATCTGCACGAAATTGCCTGTGAGCAGCGCGTCGATGATCGTGCCGAAGCCGATGCGCTCGTGCAGCAGCAGGTCGATCACCAGCACCGCCACGGCGATGCAGGTCATGGACAGCCCGTAGTTGAGCGGCGTATGGTACGATACGCCCATGCCCAGGCAGTCCCAGGGGGCAAGGCCGATGTTGGCAAAGATCGTCAGATGCACACCAAAGGAAAAGACCAGCAGCCCGCCCACGATCTGCAGCCACTCGCGGAATACTTTTTTTCTGTCCATTGCAATCATTTCTCCCGGATCTGTTCTGGCCTGGGCGGCTTTATGTCGTCCCGCCCGGCGAAAGACACAGGGCATAGAAGGCCACGGCGCTGGCCGCCGCCACGTTCAGAGAGTCCACCCCATGGCTCATGGGGATGCGCACGGTGTAATCGCAGGCGGCGATGGTGGAGGCGGCAAGCCCGTCCCCCTCGGTGCCCAGCACGACGGCGAGTTTTTCGATCCCCGGCAGGCGCGGATCGGCGACGCTGAGGGAATCCTCCCGCAGGGCCATGGCCGCGGTCTGAAAGCCATAGCGGTGCAGCAGGGCCTGCCAGTCGCCCGCGGGCAGATAGCTCCACGGGACCTGGAAGACCGTGCCCATGCTCACCCGCACGGCCCGGCGATAGAGAGGGTCGCTGCCCTCGTTCGTGAGCAGTACCGCGTCCACGCCCAGAGCCGCGGCCGAACGAAAGATGGCCCCGAGATTCGTGGGGTTCATCACGTTCTCAAGCACCGCCACCCGGCGCGCCCTGCGGCAGAGCTCCCCTGCGTCCGGCAGCGCCGGCCTGCGCATGGCGCAGAGCATACCGCGCGTCAGATGAAAGCCGGTGATCTGGATCAGGACCGGCAGCTCTGCCGCGTACACGGGCACGTCCCCACAGCGCGCAAGCAGCTCCTTCGCCCGGCCCTCGATGAGCTTTTTCTCCATCAGCACCGACACCGGCACACAGCCTGCGTCCAGCGCCCGCTCAATGACAAGGGGGCTTTCGGCGATGAAGACGGCGTTGGCGGGATCGGCGCGGTTTAAGAGCTGGTTTTCCGTCAGGCGGGCGTAAAGATCCAGCGCGGGATCGGCAAAATCGGTGATGTCAAGGATGTTCGGCATGTTCGGCTCCTGCAGTGTATGGAAGCCCTTGACCATATGTCTCCATGATGCTCAGCGGGCTTCGCGCTGTCTGAAACAAATTTCGCTCGGGAATCCAATAAAGCGTCTTATTAAATATACGCCCGGCATTGAAATCTTGCAAGCGCAGCGGCAAAAAAACAGAGGCCGCATCGCTGCAGCCCCTTCAAGCGTTATGTTTTCGCTTTCTTCGTCTCTTTGAGGATCGCGCTGAACCTGTCCAGCAGCTCCGGCGTGATGCCGGGGCTTGCGAGCATGGCGTGAAACAGCATTTCCAGCCGCTCCGGCCCGCCGTAAAACACATTCTCCGCGTAATAATTCTCCCCGGTCAGCTTTGCCTCATACAGTCTGCCATAGGATTTCCCGCTGCGGGCAAAGCCGCTCTCCGCGAGCGCACCCTTCGCCAGCAGACGGTTGAGCAGGATATGGATGGAATTGTCTTTCCAGTTCTTGTCGACCGACAGATCCAGAATTTCACCGCGTGTCAGCGGTCTTCCGGCTCCCCAGATAACATTCATGATTTCAAGTTCGCTTTTGGTTAATTCCATGGAAACCCCTCTTTCAGCGTGAATGCGGCATGACCGGCATCCTCAAGGATTCAGCGTTGGAAATGATTCGAACTGATTGTATGACCATTAATCCCAAATGTCAAGTATGAAAATACTTAAAAAGTGTAAAATAACCTTGAATCATTTCTGAAAAAGCTCAAAATAATCATGAAAAATATCAACATTACGGCACTTCAAATATTCGGCCGCCATCCCGTCACCTGCCGTTAAGGTTCCGGAAAAGCTCCCGTCGTAGATCGTGCCGCTCCCGCAGGAGGGGCTGTTGCTCTTGAGCAGGGCCTTGTGCGCCCCGAAGCGTTCGGCCAGCGCTGCGGCAATTTCAGCGCCACGCTGAAAGGCGGCCGTCACGTCCTTCCCGCTGCGGCTGATGACACGTCCGTCCCGGCGCTCACTGGGCTCCCGCGGGATCGGGAGACCGCCGGCCGCCTCCGGGCAGACCGGGATCAGGTGATAGCGCAGGCGCAGCTGCTGGAGCACCTCCGGCGGCAGGGCGTTGTTCCCGCCGTTATATTTGCAGTTTGAACCGAGAAGACAGGCGCTGATCAGCAAGCTCTCCATCCCGTCACCTCCGCATGCCGAGACCCAGAAAGGCCCCGCACAGCCCGCCGATAATGTGCGTGAGCTGGGACACATTGTCCGACAGCGTCACCCCGTTGACGACCTCGCCGCCGATATAGAGCACCAGCACCAGAATCAGCGTCAGAGGGATGCAGCCCTCGCGCATGCCGGCGAGGGAGGACATGACGATCATCATGAACACGATGCCGGAAGCGCCCATCAGCGCCGTGCCGGGGAAGAAGAGCCAGTGCACAAGCCCGGAGACCAGCGCCGTCACAAAGATCGCCCAGAAGAGGGCGCGGCCGCCGTAGCGCTCCTCCAGCGGAGGCCCGACCACGAGGATCATCATCATGTTGCCGATGTAGTGGGCATAGCTCCGGTGCCCCAGCACGTGCAGCACAAAACGCGGATAGGTCCCCAGATCCCGGAGAGAGGAGCGGTATACGCTGAACAGCGCCTGTGTGCTCCGCCCGCCGGTAAAGCGGTCAAGCAGCAGCACGCCCAAGCTCAAAAGCGCGAAGCTCAGCACCACGGGGGAGTTATACTGGATCTGAATGCCGCCGCGCCGCTTCATGCCTCTGCCTCCAGCGCGGCCAGGGCCGCGTCGTATGCCTCCTTCGTATGCCCGTCAAAGCAGACCATGCGCACAAGCTCGATCTCCGGGTGCCGCTCCAGGTAGACCGCGATGGTGCCAATGGCGATCGGGGCGGCCTTTTCCAGCGGGAAGTGATAGACGCCGGTGCTGATCGACGGAAAGGCCACCGACCGGCAGCCGTGCTCCGAGGCAAGACACAGGCAGCTTAAATAGCAGGAGGCCAGCAGCTCCTCCTCGTTGTGTCCGCCGCCGTGCCAGACGGGGCCCGGCGTATGCAGGACGAATTTTGCCGGCAGGCGGTAGCCTCTGGTGATCTTGGCCTCGCCGGTACGGCAGCCGTGCAGCGTGCGGCATTCCTCCAGCAGCTCCGGTCCCGCCGCGCGATGAATGGCGCCGTCGACTCCTCCTCCGCCGAGCAGCGTGGTGTTGGCGGCGTTAGCAATGGCGTCCACCTGCTGCCGGGTAATATCGCCCTGGACGATCTCGATGCGTGTTTTCATGCGATTGCCTCCCTTGTGAAAAATAGAGTTTTATACAAAAAACGGCCCCACCCAACGGTGGAGCCGATGTCTGGTGACCCGTACGGGACTCGAACCCATGTTACCGCCGTGAAAGGGCGGTGTCTTAACCACTTGACCAACGGGCCGGATAAAAGGCGCAGCAGTTGCTGCGCCTTTGTTTGGTAGCGGCACCTGGATTCGAACCGGGGACACTTCGGGTATGAACCGAATGCTCTGGCCAACTGAGCTATGCCGCCATTTGCTATGAGAACAGCATAAGGAATATATCAGATTTGATGCCGCTTGTCAACACCTGGAGACAATTTTTTCTGAACTTATCAAAAAATAAAAAGTTTCTCTTGAAATCGCGGAAAGCCTGTGGTAATATATACGAGCTATGGAGGGTTAGCTCAGCTGGTTAGAGCGTCCGCCTCACACGCGGAAGGTCGACGGTTCGAGTCCGCCACTCTCCACCAGAAAAACGACGTGTTTCGACACGTCGTTTTTTTTGGTGCAGAGCGGTGGCGTAAACTGAGCCGCACGGACGCCAAAGCACTGTGCGCATCCTCCCCTGCCTGCCAGTTTTCGCAGAATTTCTGTATTATGTCTCCAAAAACCTATAGACAAGTGAAAGCGAAAATGTTAAAATACTACAAATAATTGAAATCATACCGTTTTCTGTCTACCTGGCAATACAGAAAAAACCTGCGGGAAAAGAGGTGTTATCCATGCGCACGACAATCGCAATCGTCGTCCTCGTTTTGGCGCTTGCGCTGGATATCTGCGCCTGGATTGCCCATCGCTCCAAAAAGGAGATCGCACCCGCGGTCGTGGTCCTGCTGACCGGGCTGATCCCACCGGTGCTCGGCAACCTTCTCATCATTATCGCCCATACAAAAGGTCTGGCCACGCTCGGCTCCTATATCTATTTTCTGGGCATGGACTATGTCATGTTCGGCCTTTTGAGCTTCACGCTCAAATACTGTGAGATCGACTGGCGCAGCAGGCGGGAGAAGCGCCTGGTGCTTGCCGTTTTGATCCTCGATGTGATACAGCTCCTGCTCAACCCGATCTTCGGCCATGCCTTCGATACCGAGATGATCATAGCCTACGGCGCGCCCTATTACCGCCTTGTCCCCTATGCCGGGCAGACCTTCCACCGCCTGGTGGACTACGGCATCTTCTTCACCGTGCTGGTGATCTTTGTGTTCAAGCTCCTGCGCTCGCCCCGGATCTATACGGAGCGGTATTTCATCATCCTGATGTCCATGGTGTTCACCGGCCTGTGGGAGACCTTCTATATCTTTTCGCGCACACCCATTGACTCTTCGATGATCGGCTTCGGCGTCTTCGGCCTGCTGGTGTTCTACTTTGCCCTGTACTATCGGCCGCTGCGCCTGCTGGACCACATGCTTGCGAGCGTCGTGTCCGACATGCGGGAGGCCGTTTATTTCTTTGACGCCAGCAACCGCTGCGTCTGGGTCAACAAGCACGGCGCACGCTTCCTGGAGCTGGACGAGAAGGACTATGACGAGTGCGGCAGGCGCCTGCAAAAGCTGTTCCCGGACGTTGAGCCGACGGGCGGTGAATTGTCCTGCAAGCAGATCCTGACGATCGGCGGGGAGACAAAGTACTTCACGCTCAACCGCCATGTCCTGATGGATGAGGAGAAGCGCCTGGTCGGCACTTTGATCGCCATCCGGGACGACACCGCCCAGGAAAAGGCCCTGCAGCAGGAGCGCTACAGCGCAAACCACGACAGCCTGACCGGCCTTTACACCAAGGAGCACCTGTACGACAGGATCCGCGAGACGCTGGACGCCAATCCGGACAAGAACTATTATATCTCCTATCTGGACATCAACGATTTCAAAATGGTCAACGACATCTTCGGCAGCGACTTTGGGGACTATGCCCTCAGGTGCCTGGCCGATGATCTGCGTTCAAAAATGCCGGAGGGGGCGCTCTACGGACGCCTGGCGGGAGACTGCTTTGGCCTCTGCCTGGAGGAGAAGGACTTCGACATCGACAAGGCAGAGCGCTACATGACCAACTTCACCGTGAAGAACGAAAGCGTCCAGCACACGCTGATCATCCATCAGGGCTCCTATAAGGTCACGGAGCGGGACATCAATGTGTCGGTCATGTTTGACCGGGCGCACATGGCGCAGTCCACCATCAAGGACGACTATAAAAAGCACGTGGCCCTGTATGATGACACCATGCGCGAGAAGACCCTCTGGGATCAGCGTATCTCCACCATGCTGCCGGACGCTCTGGCCAAGGGGCAGATCGTTCCTTATCTGCAGGCCATGGTGGATGCTGAAGGGCATGTGGTCGGGGCTGAGGCGCTGGTACGCTGGCTCCACCCCACGCTCGGCCTCCTGTCCCCCGGGCGCTTTGTCCCGGTCTTTGAGAAAAACGGCATGATCGCCGATGTGGACCGCTACATGTGGCGCTGCGCCTGTGCGATCCTCGCCCGCTGGCAGGAGATGGGCAACGAGGAGCTCTTTATTTCCATCAATATCTCGCCCAAGGACTTCTATTTCATGGATGTCTATGCCGAGCTCAACAGCATCGTGCAGGAGTTTCAGATCCCGCCGTCAAGGCTGCGGGTGGAGATCACCGAGACGGTCATGATGACCGACAACGCAAACCGCATCCTCATCCTCTCCCGGCTCAAGCAGGCGGGCTTCCTTGTGGAGATGGACGACTTCGGCAGCGGATATTCCTCACTCAACATGCTCAAGGACATGCCGGTGGACGTGGTGAAGATCGACATGGTCTTTCTGACCAGGACGAAGGACAGCCTGCGCTCGCAGACGATCCTGCGCAATGTGATGAACATGACCCACGACCTGGGCATCCTCTCCCTTACCGAGGGCGTGGAGACCGAGGATCAGTACCAGATGCTCAGCGGAATGGGCTGCAAGCTCTTCCAGGGCTATTACTTCGCAAGGCCCATGCCGGTGGAGCAGTTTGAAAAGCTGTTTCTGAAAAAGCCCGCGGCGCTGCGGCAGGCGCATAGCGGATAAAAAGGAGCTGTCTCAATTGGCATATGCCTGTGCCTTTTGAGACAGCTCCCTTTCCTTTATTAGGGCAACACCGCATAATTCGGCAAGAGCAGATCCTGAGAAAATTTGGGTTCTGATAAAGGCACTTTTTCGCAGATGTACTTTGTGTACCTCAAGAAAACTTAGAGCACAAATACGGACACGTAATGCCCGGGCAGGACGTGAGTCGTGAAGAACATCTCCATTGCCGAGGTGAAATCCTCCAGCCCGTCGTTGACGTTGAAAAAGCGGAAGGCCCCGCCGTCCTCGCGGATAAAGGAGATGAAGTGCGGCACATCCGCCTCGCTGTAGCGCAGGATGCCCGCGCGGCTTGTGACGGAGGCCTCCCGGGCTTTCTCCCGCCCGGTGTGTTCGGTCATGGCGGGAATGTATTTTTTAAGATAGGCGCGCATGACCGGCATGGTGGTGGGGCCGGGGATGCGCAGCGAGTGCATGAGATCCATCTCATGCATCACCGTCTCAAAGCCGATGCCGTGGCCGAGATAGTGCCGGATATTGTAGGCCGCGATCCAGCCGCAGCCGTTGATGCTGGCGCGCATGGTGCGGTATTCGTACTCATCGAAATAATCCTGGTCAATGATATAACCCTCGGATGAAAAACCATTCATTGCTTCTCCTCAATAAGACGCCGCCGGAAATGCTCCGGCGGCGTAACATTTGCTTGGGCAATACCGCATAATTCGGCAAGAGCAGATCCTGAGAAAATTTGGGTTCTGATAAAGGCACTTTTTCGCAGATGTACTTAAGTAAGCGTCCAAATCTATCGTATTGTGTACCTCAAGAAAAAGTGACGAAATCAGGGCACAAATTTTCCAGGAGATGCCGAAGGCGGATTGTGCGGTGTTGCCCTTGCGCTTATTCGGTGGCGCGGCTTGCGTAGTAGTCGGAGTAATCCGCCCCCTGAGAGGCAGGCTGGTACTCCCCGGTGAGCTTGGACATGACGCGCAGGTACTCCGGGGAATCCTTCTCATAGGGCGTCGGGCAGTAGTTGTTGTAGTTCTGGGCCTTGGTGTTGGCGCCCTCAATATCGCTGCTGACGCAGCAGGGGATGATGTCCATGCCTGTGGGGACAAGGCTGCCGTCCTCGGCGCGTTTGAGGTGAAGCTGGAATATTGCGGTGTCCGGGTCCGTCGGCATGGTGCTGCCGCCGAAGCTCCAGTTGCCGCAGGAATAGAGGATCACGCCGTTGCTGTAGGTCTCGAAGGGCTGCAGGCAATGGCTGTGGCTGCCATAGATGAAGTCCGCGCCGGCGTCGATGCAGGCGTGGGCCAGGTCGATCTGGGCGGCGTTGGGCTTGTAGTAGAGCTCCTGCCCCCAGTGGAAGGCACAGATGATGTACTCGGCGCCCTCTGCCTGAAGCTGCTGCACGGCGGCGACAGCCTTGTTCTTGTTCGGGGCGAGGTCTGTGCCGGAGCAGTAAATACCGATGCGCAGGCCGTGGGGCGTGGTGACGATCTGGGCCTGACCCTCCCTGCCGTAGGGGACGCCGTGGGCCTCGAGCGCGGCATAGGTGCTGTCCGCGCCCGCCTGATAGCAGTCCATCATGTGGTTGTTGGCGGTGGTGACGAAGTCCACGCCACCCTGGTTGAAAACCTCGGCGTAGGCCGTCGGCGCGCGGAAGGGGAAGACCACCTGGGTATAGTCATAGCTCATGTTCGGGTTGTCGGTGAGGGTGCATTCACAGTTGGCGAGGGTCAGCTCGTCATTGGCGAAAAACTGCACCGTGTTGGAGAAGGGATAGGCGTAGTCGTCGCCCATCACGCCGGCAAAGCCTGCGGGGTGCCGCTCATAGTTCTGGTTGGACCAGAGGGTGCAGTCCCCCACAAAGGAGATCACATACTCCGGCGGCGGGGTCGGGGTCGGCGCGGGCGTGGGCGCCGGCGTGTTCACAGCCTCGGGCGCGGGCGTCTGCGTCAGCGCGGGCAGCGCCACGTATTCCGCCTCCTGCGGGGTGTTGGCCTGGGCCGCAGGCGCTGCCTCCAGGCGGGAGTGCGTCAGCACGGGCGTGTCGATGCGCAGCTTGATGAGCAGCAGCAGCTCCGCCACCAGCAGCACCAGGCAGGTGATCTTCAGGAAGTTTTTCATTCTCTCTGTCCTCTGTCTATCTCAATCTATTTATATGTTAAAAAATCCGTCTCAGCCCGGGGATGCGCCGTGCAATCAGGGTCAGGGCAAAGCACAGCACGGTCAGGATCAGAAACACACCGAGCAGGGAAGCGACCGGCGCGGCCGGAGTGACGCGGATGCCGAAGCGCTCCAGCACGTTCAGCATCATCGGGTGGATCAGATACACGCCGAGGGTGGCGTCGGACAGGGCTGCGAGCCGCCGGGCGCCGCGGAGCTGTGTCCCGCCGAGACTGAGAAAAAAGCAGAAGGCGGCGCTTGCCTGCAGGAAGCTCGGCACGGAGAAATAGTGGAAAAGCCAGCCGTCGGCCTCTCCCTTATACCCGGAGTACCAGCGGTTTCCGAGGGCGGCAAGCAGCGTCACCGCAAGATAGGCAAGCGGCGCAAGCCAGCGTGTCTTTTCCGGCAGCTTCCGCCCGGCGAGCCACCATCCCCAGACAGCATAACCCAGATAGGGCAGGTAGTCAAGGCTGAAATTCTGCGTAAATCGGAAGAGAAGGGGCGCGGGATCGGGCGTGAGGTTCAGGTTGACCATCAAAAGCCCCAGCCCGAAAAAGAGGCCCAGCAGGTAGCGCCCGTCCAGCCCGCCGCTGTGCAGGGCCGCGTGTACCGGGGGGAAGAAAAGATAGCACAGCACCATCGCCGGGAGAAACCACAGGTGATAGTGACCGGCCACCACCGCGTAAAAAAAATCCGGGCCCGGATCAAGACTCCCGCCTGCAAGACGCAGCAGGGCATAGAGAAGGGACCACAGGTAATACAGGCCCGTGAGCCGCAGCGCGTGGCGAAGCAGCAGGCGGCGGATGTTCAGCGTCGGGCGGGAGAGAAACAGGGCCCCGCTCAGCATGAAAAACAGCGGCACTCCGCCGCGCACGGCGGTGCTGATGAAGTTGAGCGCCGCAAAGGAGGCGCTCTGCAGCGGCGTCTCGTGATAGATGTCGGCCCCCGCATGGATCATCAGGACTGCCAGGCACCCGAAGATCCGGCAGAGGTCAAGCTCAGTCCTTCTCATGTTCCGTGTTCTCCTTCGAGTTGATGAGTCGGAGCTTTTCGGCCCGCGTGAGCTGCTTGATGCGCCACTCCCGGCTGCGGGCCTCGCGCTCGCTCCCGCAGGCCTCATGATAGACAAGCGCCACCGGCAGGCGCGCGCGGGTGTATTTCCCGCCCCTGCCTGCGGCGTGGGCCTTGAGGCGCTTTTCCAGGTCGTTTGTCCACCCGGTGTACAGCGTCCCGTCTCCGCAGCGGAGGATGTACACCACGTCAGCCACGCTGCACCTGCCGGATGTTCTTTTCAAATTTGCTGCGCGGCCCCATGACCTCATGCCCGCAGCCGAGGCAGCGCAGCCGGAAGTCCGCCCCCGTGCGCAGCACCTGCCACTGCTTTGCGCCGCAGGGATGCTCTTTCTTCATGGTGAGGATATCACCGACCTGAATATCCATTACTTCTTAATTTCCTCCCAATAGCGCTTAGCCGCCTGCTCGGTCTTGTTGTCGCCGAACTCATAATACCGCGTGTCCTTCAGGGCATCGGGCAGATACTGCTGCCGAACCCAATGGTTCGGAAAATCGTGGGGATAGAGATAGCCCTGCTCGCGCTCAAAGCCCGTGCCGTCGGCGTGGACGTTCTGCAGCTCGCGCGGGATGCTGCCGGTGCGTCCGGCGCGCACATCGGCCCAGGCCTTTTCGATGGCCGTGACGCCGGTGTTGGACTTCGGCGCGGTGGCGAGCAGGATGCAGGCCTCCGCCAGGGGAAGCTTTGCCTCCGGCAGGCCGAGCTGCAGGGCAGAGTCCACGCAGGCCTTCACAATGGGCGCCGCCATCGGCCAGGCAAGGCCCACGTCCTCGCTTGCCGAGCAGAGGATGCGGCGGCAGGCGCCGATCAGATCCCCCGCCTCCAGAAGCCGCGCCAGATAGTGCAGGGCCGCGTCCGGATCCGAGCCGCGCAGGGATTTCATCAGCGCCGAGAGAATATCGAAATGCTCGTCTCCCTCGCGGTCATAGCGCATGGCGCTGCGCTGCGTGATGGCTTTGGCGTCGGAAAGGGTGATGACCCCGCCCTCCGCCGCGGAGAAGAGAAGCTCCACAGAATTGATGGCCTTGCGCACATCGCCTCCGCAGGCTGCGGCAATATGCTCAGGCACGCCGTCTTCAAGCGCAAGGGGCTCGTCCCGCCGGGCGTTCACAATGTCCACGGCGCGCTTTACCGCCTGCTGCACCTCCTCGGGCGTGACGGCCTTGAACTCAAAGACCGTGGAGCGGCTCAGGATGGCGTTGAAAACGGTAAAATAGGGGTTTTCCGTCGTGGAGGCGATGAGCGTGATGCGACCGTCCTCGATAAATTCCAGCAGGGACTGCTGCTGCTTCTTATTGAAATACTGGATCTCATCCAGATACAGCAGCACGCCGCCGGGGGTGAGGAAGGTGTCAAGCTCCTCGATGATCTTCTTGATATCCGCAATGCCCGCGGTGGTGGCGTTGAGCTTTCTCAGCGAGCGATTGGTGCGCTGGGCGATGATGCGGGCCACGGTGGTCTTCCCGGTGCCGGAGGGACCGTAGAAGATCATATTGGGGATCTGGCCGCTCTCCACAATGCGGCGGAGCATGCCGCCCTTCCCGAGGATATGCCGCTGGCCCACCACATCGTCCAGAGAGTCGGGACGGATCTCGTCTGCAAGAGGCTGATACACGGCGCACGCTCCTTTCCGTTGGCTTATTAAAAAGCAGTATATCACCCCGGGGCGCGTTTGTAAAAGGATTCTTTGCCGCAGGATGCGAACTTTTTGGCCCGGCTTTCGTCTGAATGGCGGAAGCTTCCGGTATTGGAAATCGTTCACAAGCTGTCTGTGGACATTTGCCCGCCGCTGCGGTATAATGACTGATATCTGCGCAGGGGTATCTTCTGCGCATCTGCTTCGGCCGCCCCGCCCGGGGCGCGACGGATGGCAAAATTGCTCCCCGTTCGTGCAGAGCCATCAAGGAGAGCGAGAAGTACATAAGGAGTAAACCATATGCAAAAAGGAAAAATCAAAGCGCTGCTGTTTATCATTGCTTTTCTGGCAGTGATGGCTACTGCCATCACCCTGCTTCTGAATATGGAGAGGGAGCGCAAGGCGGTGGAGAGCCTCGGCTATGACCCCTATACCGTGACGGCGGCGCCCACGCTTGCGCCCACCGTGACACCGATGCCCGTGTCCACAATCATGCCGACGCCGGTTCCCCCGACTCCGGCACCTACGCTGCCGCCGACTCCGGCACCCACGCCCACCCCTGTGCCGACGCCGACGCCCGTCCCGGTGGGACAGGCCATCGGCTCCGGCAGCTTTAAGTCCGAGACCGGCACGCCCCTGAACGTGCGGGCCGACTGGACGGCGGAGCTTCTGGATGCAAACCGCGTCAAGGTCAAGGTGGCCGTGTATCTGGAATCCTATTCGCTGAACATCATCGCCTCCCAGAACGCTCTGCATGTCAGCGTGGGGGATGACTATGTCACGGCGAACACCCCTGCGGTGGATCTCGACGACAACACCGCGATCCATTCGAGCCTCCTGAACACGACCGAGCATACCCTCCAGCTCGCGGGCGGCGAGGGCGGGAGCTTCCCGGTACAGGTGCAGTATCTCTTCCGGGGCACCTACTTCAACCAGCCCATCGACACCATCGAGTGCGGCGGCATGATCCAGCTTGCGAGGTAAGCCATGAGAACGCCCGAACAGGTACAGGAGATCGTGCGTCTGCTGCTGGAGGAGTATCCGGAGGCAAGCTGCACCCTCGACTACGGCAAGGACTATGAGCTCTTGTTTTCCGTGCGCCTGGCGGCTCAGTGCACGGACGAGCGGGTCAACCAGATCACCCCGGCCCTCTTTGAACGCTTCCCCACGCTGGAGGCCTTTGCCGAGGCGGACGTTCAAGAGGTGGAGCGCTACGTCCACTCCTGCGGCTTCTTCCGCGCCAAGGCGCGGGACATTGTTTCCTGCGCGCAGGTGCTGCTGGAAAAGCACAACGGAAAGCTCCCCCGTACCATGGAGGAGCTGACGAAGCTGCCCGGCGTGGGGCGCAAAACCGCAAACCTCATCCTCGGCGATGTGTTCCGCGTGCCCGGCTCCACGGTGGTGGACACCCACTGCATCCGCCTGTCCAACCGCATGGGCCTTGTGGACGATCTCAAGGACCCGGTGAAGATCGAGATGGCCCTGCGCCGGATTCTCCCGCCGGAGCGGTCCTCGGATTTCTGCCACTGCCTGGTTCTGCACGGCAGAGCCGTCTGCGACGCGCGAAAGCCCGCTTGCGAGAGATGCAGCGTCAGGCATCTGTGCCAACACTTTGCGGGCTGACGCTTGAACGAGTTTTGCAGCTCTCTGCGCGCGCTCGCTTGCGGGGGACGCTCGCACACTTGAGAGCTGAGAAGCGTTTTTCACGAGGTACACGCCCACGCGAAAAACAGATTGGATTGATTATTCGCATACGCGAAAATCTTTGCGAGGCATTTTAAGGAGTTGTTTTATGAAAGCCATTGTCAGCGTATTTGCCAAAGACAGCAAGGGCATTATTGCCTATATCACCGCCCTGCTTGCGGAAAAGGAAATCAACGTCCTCGATATCAGCCAGACCCTGCTGCAGGAGTATTTTGCTATGATCATGCTGGTCGACCTCACGGACTGCGGCCTGTCCTTCACGGAGCTGAGCAGCTTTCTCGGGCAGAAGGGGCGCGAGCGCGGGCTGGACGTGCATATCCAGCGGCAGGACATCTTCGATGCCATGCACAAGGTCTGAGGTGGCGGCATGAGCTATCTTCTCAACAGCAGCGAGATCCTGCAGACCATTCAGATGATCAACCAGCAGCACCTGGACGTGCGCACCATCACCATGGGCATCAGCCTTCTGGACTGCACCGACACGGACATGGACGCCTGCTGCCGCAAAATCTATGACAAGATCTGCCGCTGCGCCGGAAACCTGGTGAAAACCGGCTGCGACATTGAAAACGAGTTCGGCATCCCCATTGTGAACAAGCGCATCTCCGTCACGCCCATCGCTCTTGTGGCGGCTTCCTGCGCCGCGGCGGACTACAGTCCCATCGCCCGCGCGCTTGACCGGGCGGCGAAGGAGACCGGCGTAAACTTCATCGGCGGCTTCTCGGCCCTGGCTCAAAAGGGCTTTACCGACAGCGATCTGCGCCTCATACGCTCCCTGCCCGAGGCCCTGAGCAGTACCGACCTTGTCTGCGCCAGCGTCAACGTCGGCTCCACCCGGGCGGGCATCAACATGGATGCCGTGGCTCTCATGGGCAAAATCATCAAGGAGACCTCGGAGCGCGGCTATATGGGCTGCGCCAAGCTCGTCGTCTTTGCCAACGCCGTGGAGGACAACCCCTTCATGGCGGGCGCCTTCCACGGAGTCGGCGAGCCGGAGACGGTCATCAACGTGGGGGTCTCGGGCCCCGGCGTCGTGGCCCATGCGCTCAGGGAATGCAGAGGGCAGAGCTTTGACGTGGTGGCCGAAACCATCAAGCGCACCGCCTTCAAGATCACCCGCATGGGTGAGCTTGTGGCGCAGGAGGCCTCCCGCCGCCTGGGCGTGCCCTTCGGCGTGGTGGACCTGTCGCTGGCTCCCACCCCCGCCGTCGGGGACAGCGTGGCCGAGATCCTGGAGATCATGGGGCTTGAGCGCTGCGGCGGGCACGGCACCACGGCAGCCCTCGCGCTTTTGAACGACGCGGTCAAGAAGGGCGGCGTCATGGCGTCGTCCCATGTGGGCGGGCTCTCCGGCGCCTTCATCCCGGTGTCCGAGGATGCCGGCATGATCGCCTCGGCGCGGGAGGGAACCCTCTGCATCGACAAGCTCGAGGCCATGACCTGCGTCTGCTCGGTCGGCCTTGATATGATCGCCGTGCCGGGGGACACGGACGCCGACACCATCTCCGCCGTCATCGCCGACGAAGCCGCCATCGGCATGGTCAACAGCAAGACCACCGCCGTGCGCATCATCCCCGTCAAGGGCAAGAGCGTGGGCGAGAGCGTGGATTTCGGCGGTCTTCTCGGCAGCGCGCCCATCATGCCCCTGCACCGGGGCAGCGCGGCGGAGTTTATCGCCCGCGGCGGGCGCATCCCCGCGCCGCTGCACAGCCTGCGCAACTGATACGCTGAAGGAGGGCGGACAGAGGAATATGGAACGATTCAAGCGGGACCGCCTGCCCTTTTTCTCGGCGCTGGGCTTCGGACTTGCGGCCTACGGCTTTTGCATGACGAACAAGATCCCCGTGGGAGACGATCTGGTGGGCCTGTTCAGCAAGGGGGCGACCACCGTCTCCGGCCGCTACGGGCTGGAGCTGATGCGCCTTGTGATGCCGGACGCCTCCATGCCCTGGATCTACGGGCTCATGAGCATCCCGCTGCTCGCGGCGGCGGTCTGCGTCATCCTGCGCATTTTCCCGATTCAAAGCCGCATCCTGCAGGTGCTGCTTGCGGGCGTCATCGTCTGCTTTCCGGCCGAGGCCGGCACCATGCTCTACATGTTCACCGCAGCGCCCTATGCCGTTTCTCTCCTGCTCGCGGTGTCGGGCCTTTGGGTTTTCACAGCCGGGAAAAAGGGCCGCTGGTTCCTCGCCCCGCTGCTCATCGCTTTTTCCTGCAGCATCTATCAGGGCTATTTCTCCGTCGCGGCGAGTCTCTGCGTCGTGCGCATGATCGTCCTGCTCTGCCGCACGGAAAAGCGCGCGCGGGAGGTTTTCCGCGAGGGGGTCGGCATGCTCGCCATGCTGCTCGCGTCGCTTGCGCTCTACGGCCTTGCCCTGCTCACAGCCTCGAAGCTTCTGGGCTTTCCGCTTCTGCACGAGGTCATCAATGACACGCAGAGCTTTCCGCGCCGTCTGCTCTCGGTCTACAGCTCCTGGGTCAAGACGCTTTTGATCGGGCGCTTCGGCTACGTCCATAGCCGCGTCTCGATGCTGATGCACCTTTTGCTGCTGTGCGCTTCAGGGATCGCCATGGTATCGCAGCTTCGCAGAAAGGGCGAGGCGGCAAGCCTCCTGCTCACGGGCCTGTGCCTCCTGCTGTATCCCCTGAGCTGCTACTGCCTGTTCCTGCTTGCGGACAACAGCTATATCCACTCCCTGTCGCTTTACAGCTTCGCCTCGCTGTATGTCCTCTGCGCGGCGCTGCTGGACGGGTGGACCCCGCCGCCGGGCCCCGCGCTGCGTCGCCTCGGAGCGCTTTCCCTCGCGCTCATTCTCTGCGGGAACATTTACTATGCCAATGCCCTCTATCTGCGCTACTATCTCCGCTTTGAGGAGCTCAAGAGCTTTTATACCGTCCTGCTCACCCGCGTGTTCGAGACCCCGGGCTTCTCGGAGGGGGATCGCCTTGCCATTGTGGGCAGGGCCCCGGCGCTGCAATATGACATTGACCGGCATTTTGACGCAGCGCCCCTGAGCCTGCCGAGTCTGGAGCTCGGCTCGACAGACTATGCCGAGCTGATCGTGAGCCGTTATCTCGGCTGCGATATCCCCTTCGCATCTGCGGAGGAGAGCGCGCGGCTTGATACCGCTTCGATGCCGGTCTACCCCTACGCCGGGTCCGTGCAGAGGCTCGGCGACGTGATCGTCGTGAAGTTTTCGTAAGGAGTTCTGCCCATGAGAAAAGCAAGTCTTGATGTCTGCCGCGTCCTCGCGTGTATGGCCGTTGTGCTGGGGCATACGGGGATGCTCTTCTGGGAGTTTGACCCGGCGTCCCCGGCCTGGGCGGCATACAATCTGCTGTTCATCATCCTGAGAAGCTCGGTGCTCCTGTTCTTCATGGTCAGCGGCGCGCTCTTTCTCGGGCGGGAGAGGCTGAATTTCAAGCGCCACATGCAGCGGGCGGGGCACATGCTTGTCCTCTTCTATGTCTGGTCGCTTATCTTAAACGGCATCGACGCGCTCTTTCTCCACTATTGGACGCCGGGGGAGAACTTCTGGAAGCTGGTGCTGGAGGGCTATTTCCACCTCTGGTTCCTGCCCGCCATGGCCATGAGCTACTGCGCGCTGGCGCTGCTGCACGGGCTGCTGTACGGAAACCGGGAGAACGTCACCCGCAGCGCTCTGGTGCTGACCGCGATCGTGAGCGTGGTGAGCACGCTGAAGGTCCTGCCCGATGAGAGCGGCTGGATCGCCGCGCTCATCAAGCCCTATGATTTCAGCTATTTCCGTTATTTTGTCATGATGCCCCTGGGCTGGGTTCTGTACCAGCGGGAGCTTACGAACAGGCAGCTCGGGCTTCTGGGCCTTGCGGCGCTTGCGGCGGCGCTGCTGATGGCCTGGGGCAGCCGCCGCTATTCTCTCGGCATCGGCGCGCCCTCGGCCCGCTTTTATGAGGATCTCTCGCTCTCGTCAGTGCTCACGGCCTGCTTTGTCTTCTGCGCCTGCAAGCGCATCGAGGCGCTGCCGCCCCGACTCGCGGGCTTTGTGAAGACCTTCTCGGTCTGCTCCTTCGGCGTGTACCTGCTGCACCCCCTGTTCCTGGACGCCGTGCGCAGTCAGCACTGGGATCTGACGAGGTTCAGCGCTCTCTGGCTCTACCCCCTGTGCTATCTCTGCTTCCTGCTTCTGCCCATGGCCCTGACCTGGGTGATGCTGAGAACCCCGGGACTGAAGAAGCTGGTATCGTGAACCTTGACAGCTGTCCAGGGCGCTTGGTATAATCAAGCGAAAGGCTGACTCAGAGGGAAAGAAGGAGAAAGCATGTATTGCGGCAGCAACAAAACGGCGCTTCAGTCCCAGCGGCAGATCGCCGGGGCCATGATGGCGCTGATCCGGGAGAAGCCCTATACGCAGATCACGATCAGCGAGCTGTGCAAAACGGCGGGCATCTCACGCCAGACCTTCTACAGCCTCTTCACCAGCCGGGAGAATGTGATCGCCTTTACCCTGCAGACCAACGCCTGCGACAGCCCGGACATCACGCCGCCGCGGGAGCCCGGCGGGAGGATGAACGCCCTGCATTGGCTCTGCCGGAGCTACAGCGAATACCTGCTCAGAAACAGGGATCTGATCAAGCTCCTGGTGGAAAACAAGCTCGAATATCTGCTGGTCGACAGCTTCTTTGAGGCGATGGATCGCTGCGAGTGCTTTCTGCCGGGCGTCGACCCCTGTCTGCGCGCCTATGCGGGGAGCTTCTATGCCGGAGGGATCGCCTTCCTGGCCCGCCGCTATGCCCTGCAGGGCTGCACCGGCACGGCGGAGGAGCTGGAAAAGCTGCTGATGACCCTGCTCACCGGAAGCCTGTTCTGAGGCGGGAGCGGGAAAACGATTTGCAAATAGTTTTGCTGCATGAAGCAAGGAGGATACAGATGAAAAAAACGATCGCTTTGATACTGATGCTTGCAATGCTGCTCTCCCTTGGCTGTGCCGCCCTCGCCGCGGGCGGGGACACGGCGGAGAGCACGCCCCGGGAGGATATGCAGACGCCGCCGACGGCGTCCGCCCCGGCAGCGGAGAACGCTCCGACAGCGGGACTGCCTGTGGAGGAGCCCATTCCCGCTCTTGAGGAGAGCCTTCCGGCGGAGATCCCTGCTCCGGCGGAGCCCGTCCCCGTGCCTGAGACGCCTGCGCCTGAGAAGGGCCGGCAGATCGACTTTGCGGACATGAGCCTTTCCCTGCGCCTGCCTGAGGCTCTGACAGAGCTCAAGGGCACGCTCTCCTTCAACGGTGTCGAGCTGAAGGAAGAGGACGGCATTCGCGAGCTTGAGCTTGACTACAACGCGGTGCCGCTGGAGCGTTATGACGCCCTGTATAACGCCATCTTCGCATACAAAAACGCACAGCCCGAGGAGATCCGGGAGTTTACCGGCAGCAATGTGCGCATCTTCTCTGTCTTCTGCGTGGGCGGCGGCAAGGACTTTGCGGAGCTGAACGAGGCCTATGAGAAATACTACGACATGCCTCTGGAGGCCGAGCGCGTGGAGAAGATCGCCATGGACGGCGAGCGCAGCTTCTTCCTCTGCCGCCACTATGAGACCGACGGCAAGACCCTGCCCGAGGGCGACTATGCCGACGAGCTCAAGCTGGTCATCTCCTTGGTCGACGATATCGTGGACAGCCTGACGATTATAAAGAGCGCGTAAACATGAGAGCACAAGGAGGCTGCGAAAAAAGTCGCCTTGACTCAAATGCCGCAGTTATCAACGCCGCGCAGTATCAACACCGCAGAGGCCGTTCACGAACGGCCCGCGCTGTATAGGCCCCAATAAAGCAAACAGCCCCGGCGAAAACGTAAAAAAGTTACGTATTCGCCGGGGTAAATGTATATTTTGAGCTTTTCTCCGTCGGGCCGTTCGAGAACGGTTCCTGCATGGGCAAGCGGTCTTTTTTAGCCTCTACAGGGTAAATGGCGCAGGGGTCGATCCGAGAATCGACCCCTGCGATTTGTCATCTGTATGCGTTCTGCTCACAGCGCCTGCCCCAGCAGCTCGCCGAGCTGGACAGGGGTTTCAAGACCCTGAGCCGTGTTTTCAAAAAACGCCTCGTCCAGCCTGACGCGATCCTTCTGCAGCAGCAGGACCACGGTGCTCCCGCCGTAGAGGAAGCGGCCCTTCTCCTCGCCGCGGCGAAAGGAGACGCCCGCGCCCTTGTAGTTTTCGATGCGCCCGACCAGCATGGCGCCCACCTCGACCTGGCAGAGCGGGCCGAAATGCGCCGTCTCCACCAGGGTGTATTCCCGGCAGTTGCGGGTGAAGACCGGCAGCGCCGCGAGGGCGATGGGCCGCACGGTATGCAGCTCGCCGGGGATAAAGCGCCTTGAGACGATCCTCCCCTCGTCGATATAGCAATAGCGGTGGTAATGCTGCACACACAGGCGAAAAACCAGGCAGATCCCGTCCCGGAAGCGCTCCGCCGCCGGATCGCCGTCGAGGAGGCCGGACACGGTATACCGGCTCTGCTTGACCGGCAGCACCAGATCGTCCGTGATCCGGTACGCGCTCAGATACCCGTCGCAGGGGGCCGGGAAAAGCCCGCCCTCGTCCGGCATGGGTCGCAGCTCCTTGCGGATGGGGCGGCAGAAAAAAGCGTTGAAGCTGGGGTAGGGGAGCGGGAGATAGTCCGCCATGCGTATCTTGTTTTTGCGGATAAAGGGAGCGATCAGGGGTCTGGAAAGCGGCGAGTCCATAAAGCGCCCCGCCGCCTGCGACACAGGCCGGGAGACCAGCAGCTTCAGCAGCGCGCGCCCTGCCGTGTGCCCGTAGAGAAAGCGCAGCGCCGCGCCCTCCTGCGCGGGACGGATCCCCGGGCGGCCCATCACAGAATCACCTTGCGCAGCAGGAGCAGCACAAACTCCACCGCGCCGATGCCGACCATGATGAGGATGCCGCGCATCCCGGGCTTCGGCACCCGAACGGGGCTGATAAAGAGCACCGCCGTGATGAGACTCACCAGCAGGTAGACCAGCGTGATATCCGTCTTCGACATGTACTGCACGAGCAGCACGAAGGGGAAGATCAGCGCCGCCGAGGTCACGGGCAGACCGAGATATTCCTTCCTTGCCGTGTCCTCCTTCTCCTGCCGCTCCTCCTCGGTGACATTGTAGTAGGCCAGGCGGATCATGGCCGCCAGCACATACAGCACAAGGCAGGCGTGCAGGAGGAGCTTGCCCGAGGCGATCTCCCAGCGGACAGGCAGCCCCTCCATCAGACCGGTCAGATAGGGGGACACCCGGATCAGCGCTGCGCCGATGCAGGCCGGGAGCACCCCGAAGGCCACGAGATCGGAAAGGGAGTCGATCTGGATGCCGAAGTCCTTTTCCATTTTTGTCCGGCCCTTTTTCGTCCGGGCCACCTTGCCGTCAAAGGCGTCGCACAGGCCGCAGAACAGCAGGAACAGGCAGCCGTAATAGGGATGCCCGCCGCCGGACAGAGCCACCACGATCCCCGACGTGGCGGACAGCAGCGAAAAATAAGTCAGAATAACAGTATAATCATAGAATCCGATCATGCGTACAGTTCCTTCCTCAGTCACCGATCCCGCTGCGCATGATCTTGCCGATGTTCCAGAGATGCGCCGCGCTGCGGGCGGCTTCCTCGCGGGCCTCCGGCGTCTTGAAGGCGATCTGGGCGGTCTGGGCGCCGCAGTCCAGGCACATCGCATACCAGCACCAGCCCTGTTCCTCCTCCAGAAGTCCCGCGCCGCCGCAGTAGGGGCAGTCGTGCAGGATCAGCTCTTCATGCAAACTCATGTCTCTTCCTCCCAATTGTTGTCATCCCGAGATCATCAGGCGCCTCAGGATGATCATATCAGCCATATCCTTTATCAAGAACATTTTTCATTCTATTCTACTGAATTGTGCGCCGAAAAGCAAGAGCTTTTCCAAAAAAAGAAAAAGTCGCCGTTCCGAATGGAGCAGCGACTTGCTTTTTTACTTGATTGCGCCCTGAATATTCTGCGCGACCTCCGGAACCCATTCGTGGATAAAGAGATTCGCGTCAACATCATAATGCTCTGCGACGTGGGACTGCATGGCCGCGGAGATGCGGTCAAAATCGGCGCCGGTCAGCACGCCGACACCGGCGCTCACAGCCCCGAAGGCAATGGCAATGACGACGATGACAAGGATGACCCTCCATGCTTTTTTCATTCCTTGACCTCCCTATAGCAGAGCTTGCGGGCAAGGGCGCAGATGCCCCGCACCATGTCGGGGAGCACCCCGATCAGCAGCCACACGAAAATCCAGAAGAACAGCAGGCTGAATGCGGCCGCAGCCAGAGACAGGCCGAAGACCAGCAGAATGTCGGCAAAGACAGAGAAGGCCGTAAATGCCGCGCGAAAGCCGATGATGGCCCCGCCCAGCAGCCCTGCTCCCATGGACAGAAACGCACAGGCGACCGTCACGATCACCCCGGCGCACAGAAGACCCAGCGGGATAGCAAGCAGGATAAAGAGGATCAGCAGCGGCACATTGGGCTCCTTCGGCGGCTCCTCCGGCTCGCTGAGGTCCGGCAGATCGGCCACCGACACGCGCTTTGCACGCGGCGCGGCGGATTTTCCCGCCTGTGAAGCGGGCTGCTGCTGGGGCTGCACGGCGACAGGCGGCTCCTGCACGACAGAGGCCTGCCGTTCAACTGCCGCGGGGGCGTCGGCGGCATCCTGTTCGGGCGCAGGAGAATCAGCGGGCATGGGGTCCACGGCAGACAGCTCGAGCCTGTCCGACCCGGGTACGCCTGCGGCGGCATTTTCGGCAGGGGCGGCGGGATCCGGCGTCAGAGTATCGTCGCTGATCTTGAAATCGGCGAGAAAGGCCTCTACCGCGTCGGCAAAATCATCCACGCTCTGCTCCTGCACCCTGGCATTCTCCACGGCCCTCACCGGCGCAGCGGGCGGCGGAGTGGGCACTGCGGCAGGCGCGTCCTTATCCTCGTCCGGGAAGGAATTGATCTCCTCCGGCAGCGGCGCGGGCGGCAGCTCTTCCGTCTCCCGGATGCCGAGATCGGCAAGGGGATCGTTTTGCGCGTTGATCTGTTCAAAAAGGGAGAGCTGATCGCTGTCGAGCCTGGGGGCGGCAGGGGCCAGCGAGCGCACCTGGGCGCGAAGCTGCTCGATTACCTGCAGGTAACCCGGCGTGCTCCCCTCCTCCAGGTAGCTGCGATCCTTGGCGTCATAAGCCCGGGCAAGATTGACGGCCTGGCGCGTCGGCGAGACAAGAAGCTGCAGCACAGCCGTCTCGTTGTCGCTCTCATCAAATAATTCATCATACAGTTCCAATACCCGGACCCTGTCCTCTTCATACATGAAGGTCAGCAGCCGTCCGAGCTCAGCGAGAAATTTCTGCTTGTTTATGGGGTTTCACCTCCATCGCTTTTTACGGCACTCTCCGGAATTATACCTGTTCTGCGGCGTTTGGTCAAGGATAAAAATGCATATTCCGGTACAAATGCACGAAAGGGCAGCCGAAAAGTGGTTGACAAGGCCGCGGCGCGGCTTTACAATAAGTACCTGCGGCCTCGGGCCGAGATTACGGCGGGGCAAGGGCCCTGGCGATTGAGAGGGAAAGTTATGGCTAAAGAGAAGAGAGTTGAGCAGATCACCGACATGGAGGTGGACTTTGCCCAGTGGTATACCGACATCTGCCGCAAGGCGGAGCTGGTGGAGTATGCCTCAGTCAAGGGCTTTACCATCCTGCGGCCTTACGGCTATGCGATCTGGGAGAATATGCAGCGGATCATGGACGCGGAGTTCAAGAAGACCGGACACGTGAATGTGGCAATGCCGGTCCTGATCCCGGAGAGCCTTCTGAAGAAGGAAGGGGAGCTGGTCAACGGCTTTGCGCCCGAGGTGGCCTGGGTCACCATGGGCGGCAGTGAGCAGCTTGAAGAGCGCCTTGCCTTCCGACCCACTTCCGAGACCATGTTCTGCGACCACTGGTCCCGTGTGCTGCACTCTTACCGTGAGCTGCCCATGCTGTATAATCAGTGGTGCTCCGTCATCCGCTGGGAGAAGACCACCCGCCCCTTCCTGCGCTCGCGCGAGTTCTGGTGGCAGGAGGGACACACCATCCACGAGACGGCGGAAGAGGCCCAGGCGGAGACCGAGCAGCAGCTCAACTGCTACGCCGATTTCTTTGAGAAGGTCCTGGCCATCCCCGTGGTGCGCGGCCGCAAGACCGATAAGGAGAAGTTTGCCGGGGCGGAGGCCACCTATACCGTCGAGTGCATGATGAAGGACCGCAAGGCCCTGCAGGGCGCGACCTCCCACTACTTCGGAGACAAGTTCTCCCGCGCCTACAATGTGACCTTCACCGGCCGCGACAACAAGCTGCAGTACCCCTTCCAGACCTCCTGGGGCTCTACGACCCGCATGATCGGCGCGGTCATCATGGCCCACGGCGATAACAACGGCCTGGTTCTGCCCCCGCATGTGGCGCCCATCCAGGCGGTGGTCGTGCCTGTGGCGCAGCACAAGCCCGGCGTGCTGGAGAAGGCAAACGAGCTCTATGAGACGCTGAAGGCGGCCGGCGTGCGCGTCACGCTGGACGACAGCGACAACAGCCTCGGCTGGAAGTGCGCCCAGTATGAGATGAAGGGCGTGCCCCTGCGCGTGGAGATCGGGCCCAAGGATATGGAAAACGGAGTATGCATGGCGGTTCGCCGCGACAACGGCGAAAAGATCTCCATCGCCATCGACGAGCTGGCGGCCAGGGTGCCCGAGCTTCTGGAGCAGGTGCAGCAGGGTCTGTACGAAAAGGCGAAGAAGAACCTGGACGAGCATATCTATGCCGCCCACTCCATTGAAGAGGCGAAGCAGCTGCAGGAGAAAAACGGCGGCTTCATCAAGACCATGTGGTGCGGCGAAGAAGCGTGTGAGCTCAAGATGAAGGAGCAGGCGGGCATGTCTTCCCGCTGCATCCCCTTCCACCAGGAGAAGCTGGACGAGGTCTGCGCCTGCTGCGGCAAGCCCGCCAGGCATATGATCTTCTGGGGCGTGGCATATTGATAAAAAACTTCCGGGCGGATACGGCTGTATCCGCCCGGCGTTTTATCCGGGGCGCGCCTGTGCCCGGCAGGGGATCAGCGCTTCACCGGGAGCGGCAGCACAAAAAAGAAGAGCAGGCAGACGCTTGCTCTTCTTTCTTTTGGAGGCGCCACCCGGACTTGAACCGGGGGTCAGGGATTTGCAGTCCCGTGCCTTACCACTTGGCTATGGCGCCATATATGGGATTTGCGGACGGGAACGTCCGCAAATCCTTTGTGTGGAGCGGCTTACGAGGCTCGAACTCGCTACCTCCACCTTGGCAAGGTGGCGCTCTACCGGATGAGCTAAAGCCGCACATGGTGCCTCAGGCCAGAGTTGAACTGGCGACACGCGGATTTTCAGTCCGCTGCTCTACCTACTGAGCTACCGAGGCGAATCGTGTGAGAGGAAGCATGGTGGGAACAACTGGACTCGAACCAGTGACCCCCTGCTTGTAAGGCAGGTGCTCTAACCAGCTGAGCTATGCTCCCGCGTCACAGCTCAGTCATAATACTAAATTATCCCGGATTTGTCAAGAGCTTTTTTCAATATTTTGAATGTCCCTGCGGCGCGGTCATTTTTACACGGCAGGCGCCGGTCACATTCCGACCGGCGCCTGTATTTGCGGATGCGCCTTCGTGCGCGGGGAAGACGAGCTTACTCTTCCTTTGCTTCCGGAAGCGCGGCAGTCTCTTCTTCCTTCAGGCGCGCCTGCTCCTCAGCCTGCTCGATCTCAGCGGCGATCTCGGCCGCGTCCATGCGGGTAATGGAGACCTGGAAATCCTTCAGCTTTGCGCCAAGCGCAGTCTCATCGGCTTCCTGCATCAGCAGCAGCAGTGCAGTTTCCCCGTCGGTAAGGCAGCCGCCGGCTCTCTCCAGCAGAGCGGATTTGCCTTCCATCTCCTTGACGTCCATGGAGTCGCCGATCAGCGAGCCGACGCTGCCGCCGAACAGAACGCCCAGGGGGCCGCCGAGGATGCCGACCAGGCTGCCGATCAGGCCGCCGGTCCAGCCGCGACCCTCCAGCGGGTTGCCGGCCACAAAGCCGTCCTCCAGCGAGAGGTGCCCGGCGTCCTTCTTCACAACAGCCGCCTGGGAAATCGTGAAGCTCTCGTTGTCAAAATTCTGGCGCAGCATGCTCAGGATCTGGTAAGCTTCACTCGGCACTTTGCAGTTTACAATGATGACGTTTTCTTTCATGGTGCATAATTCCTTTCTGTTTCACCGGTATGGATGCGCTTGCGCTGATACCGGCTGTAATACGGATTTCGGCGGCGCTTCCTGGGAAGCATCACAGAATAATAATACACGATTACCCGTTAATAGTCCAGAACAATTTGTGAATAAGAACCGCCGCAGACGATCCGTGCCGCAGCGATCCTTTCCTTATCCGGCTTTATTCCGAAAACAGCGCCGTCAGCCGCTTTACTGCCTCCTGCAGAGATTCCCTGCTCGCCGCGAAGGAGAGACGGATGCATTTCTCGCCGCCCTCGCCGAAGGCGGTGCCGGGCACCACGAGGATCCCTGCCTTTTCAAGGATATAGTCGGCAAGCTGCTCGGAGCTCATGCCCCTGCAGTCGATGCGGAAAAAGGCGTAGAACGCCCCCTCCGCCCGCGGGCACTCGATGCAGGGGATGGCGTTGAGACCGTCGCAGATGAGGTTGCGCCGCTCCAGATAGCTCAGGCGCATGCGCTCGGCATCCGCCGCGCAGTCAAGGGCGGCGATGGAGGCGGTCTGGGTGAAGGAGGCGGTGCAGTTGACGGTGTTCTGCTGCAGCTTCAGCATGACCTTCGTCAGCTCCGGGGAGGCCGCCGAATAGCCGATGCGCCAGCCAGTCATGGCGGCGCTCTTTGAGAGCCCGTTGAGGGTGATGACCCGGTCCCGGATCTCCGGAATGGCGCCGAGGCTCAGGTGCTTGCGCCCGTCGTAAATGAGCTTCTCATAAATTTCATCCGCGATGAGGAGCAGATCATGGGCCAGCACGAAATCGGCAATGTCCCGCAGCTCCTGCTCCGTCAGCACATGGCCCGTGGGATTGCAGGGGTTGCAGACAATGAGCATCTTGGCGTGCTTTGTTACCTTCGCCTCCAGCATCTCGCGGGTGACGACAAAGCCGTTGTCGAAGGAGAGCGGCACCGGCACATAGTCCGCCCCCGCCATCAGAATACCGGAGCGGTAGGAGGGATAGGCGGGCGTGAGCACCATGCAGGCATCCCCCTCCTGCAGAAAGCAGGTCATGGCGGCATAGAGGGCGAGCTTGGCTCCGGGGGTGACGAGGATGCCGTCCTCGCTTGCCTCGATGCCGTTTTCCTCCCGCAGCTTCTGTACGATGCGGCGGCGCAGGGCCATGGTCCCGGCGGCGCTGGTGTAGTGGGTGTCGTTGCGGCGGATAGCCTCGATGGCGGCGTCCTTCACCGCCTCGGGCGTGTCAAAATCCGGTTCCCCGGCGGCAAAGGAGAGAACGTCGATCCCCTCCTCCTTCATGCGGATGCCCCTGGCGTTGAGCGCCACGGTGGGGGAGCCGCCGGCAAGCTTCATTCTTCTGGCTTCAAAATCTCTCATGTGTTGGATCACTCCCGTTTTCTGTTTTCCGGCGGCGCCGGCATTTGTGCGGCGGGGACACAGGCTCAGAAGCGCAGCTCTTTCGGCCGCTCCTTGCTGTAGAGGATCACCGTGTCCCCCTCCATGAGCTTCATGTCGCCGCGGGGCACCAGCATGGTTCCGCTGCGGCGCACCATCACGATATAGGTCTGGCGCGAAATATCCAGATCCCGGATCAGCGCGCCGTTCCACTCGTGATCCCGGCCCAGAACGATCTCGCGGAGATCAAACTGCCGGTCGCGCTTGTGCGCCTCGGCGCAGAGCACGAGGGTGTCCCCGGCGCGCAGGATCACGTCGCCCCGGGGGACGATGATCTCGCCGCTGCGCTGGACGGCCGCGACCATAATGCCGCGCGGCAGCTTCAGATCCCGGATGCACTTGCCGGGCCAGTCGTCCCGGCCGGTGAGCTCGACATTGATAAAGTGAAGATCAATCTCGGTCGCGTAGTCGCCGTACTGCTTGAAGCGGGAGTACTGCTCGACAAAGCCGGCGCTGATGATACCGGTGGGGATGGCGACCATCAGCACCCCCAGGAAGGTGATGACGATGCTCACGGCCTTGCCCAGCGGCGTGATGGGATAGATGTCCCCGTAGCCCACGGTCAGCAGGGTGGAGACGGACCACCAGATGCCGGAGAAGGCGTTTTTGAAGACCTCCGGCTGGGCGTCATGCTCAAGCGAGTACATGCACAGGCTCGACGCCAGCATCAGCACCCCCAGGATGAAGAAGGAGGAGAGAAGCTGCTGCCGCTTGCCGGCAATGACCTCGGTGATGACGTTGAGCGAGTCGTAATAGGCGTTGATGCGAAAGAGCCGGAAGATGCGCGCAATGCGAAACAGGCGGAACACCACCGCCCCCGCGGGGAAGAACACCGGCAGATAGTAGGGGAGGAAGGAGAGCAGGTCCACGATGCCGGAGAAGGAGAAGATATATTTCAGAAGACTCTTTCCCTCGGGCAGATCGGGGTAGAGATTGTTCGCCGTGAAAAGGCGCAGCGCGTAGTCCAGCGCGAAGAAGGCCACCGTGATGGCCTCCAGCTTATACAGCAGCGGGCCGAAGTCGGCCACCATCCTGTCGAAGGTGAGCGCAAAGGTGACGACGAGGTTTATCAGCAGAGCGAGGGTGCTGATAATGTCGTAGCTGCCGTTGATGGGATCGTCCACCACGCCGACGGAGACCATGCGGAAAATCCGCTGCCGCAAGAGGGCAAGGCCGTTTTGTTTCTTGTTTTTCATCAGGCTTTTGTGTTATTCCCCGTCGAAAAGCGGGGTGGAGAAGTAGCGCTCCGCCGTGTCGGGCAGAACGGTGACCACGGTCCTGCCTGGCCCCAGCTTCTTTGCCAGGCGCAGGGCGGCGGCGACGTTCGTGCCGCTGGAGATGCCGCACATCAGGCCCTCTTCCCTTGCCAGACGCCGGGCGGTATGAAGCGCCTCCCCGTCTGTGACGATGCAGACCTCGCTGCAGATCTCGCGGTTGAGGATCTCCGGGATGATCCCGTCGCCGATGCCCATCTGGATGTGGGTGCCGATGGCCCCGCCGGAGAGGATGGCGGCGTTCTCCGGCTCCACTGCCCAGATCTCAATGTCGGGGTTGCGCTCCTTCAGCACCTCTCCGATGCCGGAGATGGTGCCGCCGGTGCCGATGCCGCTGCAAAAGCCGTGGATCGGCCGACCTGCCTGCTCCAGGATCTCCTGCGCGGTGTATTTTATATGGGTGAGCTTGTTGTCCGGGTTTTCGAACTGCTGGGGGATAAAGACCCTGGGGTCCTCTTCGCGCATGCGCAGAGCCGTTTGCAGGCACGCCTCGATGCACTTGCCGATGTCCCCGTCGTCGTGGATGAGGCGGACCTCCGCCCCGTAGTGGCGCACCAGCTTGCGCCGCTCCAGACTCACGGAGTCCGGCATGACGATCACGGTGCGGTAGCCCTTGATGGCGCCGACCAACGCAAGGCCGATGCCCTGGTTGCCGCTGGTGGGCTCGACCAGGATGGAGCCGGGGGACAGGAGCCCTGCCTTCTCCGCCCCCTCGATCATGTTGAGGGCAGTGCGGCTTTTGATGGAGCCGCCCACGTTCAGGGCCTCCACCTTCACGAGGATCTCGGCGCTGCCGGGCTCGGGGAGCCGGTTCAGACGGACCAGCGGCGTGTGGCCCATGGCCTCGAGGATATTGTTGCAGATCATAGGATGCTGTCCACTCCTTCTGAAAAACGCGAAAAACGCGTATATGACATTATAGCAGAGCGGCCAAAAAATGTCACCCCGTTTTTTCTTTCACTTGCAATTGCGCACCGCGCGGGTTATCATGCTGTCATCCAACGAGAGGGGAGAAAAGCCTGTGGAAAAGAAGCGCTATCATCTGATCGACGCGCTGCGGGGCCTTGCGCTTTTGAACATGCTGGGGATGCACTTTCTCTATGACGTGAACGTGGTCTACGGGCGGGAGCCGGACTGGTATCTGCGCCCGGGCGTGCGCCTCTGGCAGCAGTGCATCTGCTGGAGCTTTATTCTGATCGCGGGCTTTTCCTTCCAATGGGGGCGGAAAAACAACCTGCGCCGCGGCCTGCTGCTGAATGCCTGCGGCCTTGTGATCACCGCCGTCACGCTGCTCGTGATGCCCTCCGAAGCGATCTGGTTCGGCATCCTGAACTTTATGGGCTGTGCGATCCTGCTCACGATCCCGCTGGAAAAAGGGCTGAAAAAAAGCAGGCCGGCCATCGGGCTTGCCGCCTGCTTTCTGCTGTTTCTTATGCTGCGCCGGGTTCCCGAGGGCGTGATCGTCCTCGGCCCCTGGCAGTGGCGCCTGCCGGCGGGACTCTATCGCTTCCGCATCCTCGCGCCGCTGGGCTTTCCGGACCCGGGCTTTCGCTCCAGCGATTATTTCCCCATGCTGCCCTGGTATCTGCTGTTTCTGTGCGGCTGGTTTCTCGGCCGGCTCTTTCAGCGCGCACCGCGCTGGCAGCGCCTCGCGGAGACGAGGATCCCCGTCCTCTCCGCCCTCGGGCGCAGCACCATCTGGGTTTACATGCTCCATCAGCCGGTCCTGATGGGGATCTGCATGCTGCTGTTCGGGCGGTAGGACGGGGACGCGGCCCCTCGTTTCATTTCACCGCAAACCACGCGGGATCAAGCTCGTCAAAGAGATTGGCGTACTGGATGTACTGATATTTCCGGATCAGCGGATCGTCCATGACCTCGGCGACGCCGGAATAGAGTTTGCCCTCACTGTCCATGACGCCCTGAGAGGAAATGATCGGGTATTTGGCATTTACCTCCTTGAGCAGAATGCAAATCGCTGGCGGAGGGCCATATCATTTCTCCTCATAGTACAGGTCCATCTGTTCTGAAAAATCCTCAACGCCTAAATAGTATTGATCGTAACAATTTTGCATTTTGACAGCGGTTTCAATGGGGGGTAGTTGCGTGTTTTTCAGGGGCGACCATACTTCGCTCGAAAGATAATAGGCGCAATTCCGGCAGGGCTTCGCTTGTCGGATAAAGTTGTCCAGGCGCTCCAGGGCTTCGTCGTCGCCCCTGTCCGCCCCGGCTGCCTGCATGAGGTGCCTGCAAAGTTCCACGCAAAGTGCCAGTTTCCCGGCATCCTCCGCCAGGCGGGCATTGATGAAGAAGCCGTATGGCACGCCAATAGGCGTATTTTTTTCCCCTGCTATTGATGGGAATACTGAGAACCGCAACAGCTTGCGCCGTTCAGAATCCAATTGGTCGATAAGCCTGTATACGCTCTCCTCATTCAGCACAACCGCGCAATACTTTCGGTTAATGAACGCCAGTATTGCTTCATCTGCCGTCATTTCGACCAGCAGGCCGCTGTCGCGCATTTCCGTTGCATCGACGATGGCTTCCATGATGTCGTCGTTCAGGAAGGTGCATTCTTTGTCTGCCGCAATCATGTGATCAAACCACGCCTGAGCGCCATTTGCGGCCATGGCAGGGCTCAGCAGGTCGGTGATGTTGCCGCCCCAAGCGACCTTGTACCTGCGGGCGTACAGTGCCGTCCATGTATCCGGGAAGTCTCCCTCGTGAATGACGACGGAAAACGAGGGCGCGGTGGCGGGGAAGGCATAGGCTGCGCCGCCGTAGACAAAGGGTTCGACCCGTTCCTGTACAGGAATGTAATCCGATAGATCCAGCACAAGGCCCTTTTCCACCAGCAGTCGGCCGAGCGTGGGGGACGCCATGAATACATCCGGTAGGTGATCGGCGCCCAATACGGCCAGGGCTGAAATATCGCCGCTGCCCGCACGCTTTTTTTCATCGAGTTCAATATCGGGGTGTCCATCCTTCCACGCTTCCAGCAGGGCGTCAAACCGAAGGGCGGGCGCGTTGAAGCACTCCCCCAGGGTGTCGTCCTGGATGAAATTGTCCATGACGGTGATGTCCGCCCGCTGCTTTGCGCAACCGCCTAAACACAGCGCCAGCAATCCCAGCAGCCCAAGGGCGATCCATTTCAGCTTGACCATAGCAGCCTCCATTGTTCCGCGGTGAAATTGGCAAGGTGCAGGCCGAAGGGCATGTTCATGGTCAGGCTGTTGACGGGAATGTATAACGCCCTTGCGTGCCGCTGGACGCGCGCCTGTTGTATGGCGTAGGTGCATACGGTCAGGCGCGGCGGGAAGTCGTTTTCCGCCATGAACGTGCTGGCATTGAGCAGCATTTCGTCAACGGAAGTAGCGGGCGCAACGGCGATCCTGTCCGCGTCTACAGCCTGCGCAACCAGCCAATCCCGGTCTTGTTCGTTATCGACGATACAGCGCGCGTCCTTATGGGAATTGAGGTAGCGCATCGCGCGGGTGAGCCGGGGCCTGTGCAGGGCTTCGCTCTTAACCTCGTCCATATACGCGCCGGGAACCACCACGGTTGCGGCATAATGGGGCGTATATCCCCGCCAGTTGGACACTTGCCAGGCGGTGGCGCACCAAAGAACCAAAACGGCGAGCAGCGCGGTAAACGCTCCTGCCAGGGCAATCCGGCGGGCTTTACCTGTGGGCAGCAAAGATTTCCTCTCGCAGGCTTCAACGCCCGGCTTATCGGAATATTTGCAAAAGGCCAGCAGAATGAACAGGTTATAAACGAAGTTGGTGAGCTGGAATTCCATCGTAGAATCCAATGCGAACAGGAACAGCAGGAAGGAAACATAATACCTGTGGTGCTTTTGCAGGCGGTACTGCGTCCACGTCATTAGGACGATGACGACAATAAATATCAGTGCGCCATATTGCAGCAGGGTTTTTATATAGCTGCTGTCAAACACGAAATAGAGCGGTTGCGCGGCTTCATTGCCGCCGAGCCCGATTTGGGGAATTTGGTTTCCAAACCAGCGCACCGGGAACTGCTCAAAGCCGAGCTGACCCAAATTAAAGCGCGAAAGTATGGTTCCGATGCCGGGTATTTTCTCCCATAAAGGGCTGAATTGCCGGTAGGTCGCGGTGGCGAGGATGAACAGGCCGCCGCATAGGATATAGCCATTCCTGATGAAGAAACGGAGGGCCCCTTTACCCCTGCGGAGCTTCAAGCGCTCGACCGCGCCTTTGACCAGGGCGATGGGGCAGTAGATGACGCTGAACAGGAGGGGGATTACAGGACCAAAGCGGTCGCGGTCCTGATAGGGGGCTCCGCCGATTCGTCCGTAATGCCTGTACATGGTGCAGGCGGCAAGAATCAGGCCGCATACGAAAGCGGTCTTGGAATCGTTGCATTTCAGGCAGACGAAGGGCAGCGCCAACAGCGCCAGCTCCCCGAGCCAGGTCAACCAGCCGTCCCTGAGGATGCAGTAAAACAGGGAAAGGCACAGCATGTAGCAGCCCAGGTTGTCTCTGTACTGAAAGCCAAAGGCGGTACCCCGGTTGTTCTCCATGAGGCCGAGCATGGCCAGAATGAACAGTATTGCCGTATAGGCCGCACCCAGTCCAAAGCCCGTTGAGAAAAGCCGGTTCTCGTCCTGCTCGTCCGCGGACAGGGCAAAGAAGAGCATGAGAAGAAGGGGAGGCGTTTTATGGTCTTCTACACCAAAGTGCATGTACAGTATTAGACCGGTGAGCACCGCCAGCTTGAACAGATACACCGATATAAGGCGCTTGGAATCGACCTTTCCCCATTGAGAACAGAAATTGACGATGAGGCAAAGACAGGCGAACAGGCGGGCGAGATCAACGCAATAATATATATATGGGTCAAAGAAAGACAATTGTGGGCTACCTACCAGAATTGTATTGTGCAAGTAACAGACAGAATAGGAAAATACAAACAGGACAAACCAAATAATTCCCGATGCCCTCTTGGCGTGTCGCAATACAGATGAACCAGTCATGGCGCTTCCTCCGATTTGTTCAGCGGTCAAACATGCGCATGTACTGTACCAGCTCGTAGTCCTTCAGGCTGTCCTTGCCCACCAGCTTCCCATCCTTGTCCAGTATAAAATTCGCCGTGACCACAGGGTATTCCTGCATCGCATTCAATCGAAATTGATCCCAGGCGGTCAGCGGCAGGCCCGCGTTCTTTTTCAGGATGGCCGACAGGTAATTGGGGCTGGTGTATTCCGGCGCGTCGAATTCAATGTCGTAGTTGGCCCAGAGGATGTAGGGGACGGTGTAGTATGTGGCATCGTTAAAGTCATCAACTTTCATGTATTTTCCCGCAATAAACAGCGATGGTTGGTGATCGCCAAACATCAGCACGACGGTCTTTTGGTCGCTGGCTTCCAGCGCGTCAGTGAGAGCTTTGAAAGCGGCGTCGCTCAGGTTTATGCAAGTCAGGTACTGGTTGATGCTGTAGACCTCGTCCGCGGCATTGCTGATGGTTGCCTGGAGCGGGGCCTTTGGCCGGTCGGCAATGGGAATGATATCCTTCTCAGTCACATATTCCCGGTTGGTAAAATCTTCCCCTGAGTAGGCATAACCCCCGTGGTTCTGCATGGTCACGGCAAATACGAATGAGCGCCCGGTGGATTCCTCCAGCACACGCTCCAGACAGGTCTGGTCGCTGATCAGGCCGCGGACGTACAGCGGGCCGTCGCCGAAGCTAATCATGTTTTCGGTGCGTACAGTGGTCGCGCCAATGCCGTTTGTAACCACGGTATTGCCGAAGTCAACGCCGGAAATGAAGCGGTCGAAACCGAGGAATTTGTAGACCTGTGTGCGGTTCCATTCCTCCGAGTAATACGGGTGAATGGCGATTTTGCTGTAGTCCAGCTCTGCCACGTCCCGTGCGATGCTGTTTTCGTCTCCTGCCACGTATTGCAGGAAAGGCGTAGAGCCATCAGGCAGGAAGGCCATCGCGTTGCCAGTCAGGAATTCGTATTCGGTGCAGGATGTGCCGCCGCCAAATACGCTGACTGCCAGCTTGCCGTAAAAAGCATTGTCTCTGTAGCCATGCAGGTTGGGAAGGGGATCATCGAAGGGCGGTTTCCCGAGCAGGCTGTAATCCGTCAGGGATTCGTTCATGATGACGATGATGTTTGTGTCGGCGTCACCATCTGACGGCGCGTAGGCAGACAGAATATCACTTGCATTGGCGTTGGAATAGCCCTCAGGCGCTTCCTGTTTGCCCTCGTGATACTGGCAATACCAGCTGTAGACGAGGCCGTTGCGCTCCGCGTCGGTGTTGAAGTCGAATGTTTCATGGTTGTGGGGCAGGAGGCCCAAGAAAAAGACGGTTATGCCCACTGCGACGAATCCCAACCCCGTCAGACAAACGGCCTTTTTGGAATACTTCAACTTGTAGTATTTTTCGAGGAATGTTAGGAAGCCGCAAAGGGCGCCAGCGATCAACAGCCGCCGGGTCATTTCGGAGTTCCAAACAAACTGATAACGGTTAGCGACGCGGAAGGCCTGGCCAAGCAGTAAGAAATCGCTGAGCCGTATGTGGGTCAGCCGCAGGCTGTAAACCAAGGCGTCCGCATAATAGATCATGAAGGCGACAGCGGACGCGAAGATCGCGGCCAGGTCAAAACGGCGAAAGAGCGCCAGGGAAAATCCCAGCATGGGTAGGAGCAGCAGCAGGTTGTAAAGGGCGGCGGAAAAGGAAAGATTGAATGTATCAAAGATACAGGCAAACGAGACGAGGGTGAAGAATATGGCAAGAGAGGGATAGATTTTGTGTATTACCCCGTCAAACGGCTTTGATTTGCTCATATCCATGCCCCCTTTGTTTTTATTCCTTTTAATGGGTATCGGCATTCATCAGCAAGGTTCCCTGTATGACCGTAGGGGCGATTCACGAATCGCCCGGCGGCAAAGGCCGCATCCGACGAATGCGCGTGATTGTTAGCTGAGTAAAGCCGATACCCATATTCCTTTTTATCAATCTCAAATGCCAAAAGCAATTGTTATGCAGAAAAAAAGGCATGCGTATCTGAAAGGGCCATATTCCCAATATAAGGGAATATGGCCCTTTCAGGAAACTGCTGCTGCCCGTCCTCTTCCCGGAGAGTATGGGCGGCATGATAGACTAAGTTAGTGAACAGTAACCACGCCTGTTTTAGTATCAACAGAAACGGTGTAACTATTTCCGACGGTCTTATAGGGAACCTTAACTCCGCCATTACTACCCGACTTGCCCTGAGAAATAATGGCTTCATCCTGTTCACCCTGGCTCTGCCATTTTTCAATCGTCTGCTTCGCGGGAACGTGGATATCGTCAATTGCGGTCGAGTTGTCGCCGGTTAGATAAGCGGCCATCTGCTCAGCGTAAGCGGAACGGACGTTGGCAAGGTCGGTAGCCTCACGGCTCTTCTCAAGCTGGGAAGTGAATACGGGGATAGCGATGGCGACGAGGACGGCGATGATCGCAACAACGATCAGCAGCTCGGCCAGGGTAAAGCCTTTGTTGTTTTTCTTCAAATCAGTATCCTCCTTAATATGTATTTTGTTAAAATTTATTTCCTGGCTACCGGGAATAGCCTTAGAAACCTTTCCGATACCCGCGCTGACGGGCGGGGCTTTCGGCGCGGCCTCTTCCGCTCTGTGGGCTGGAAAAAGGCGCAGCATTGTCCGGCAACACGGTGAGCCACCGTTTTCCCGGAACTGCGGGAGAGAAGAACGAAGGGACAGGAGTGCGAAGAACAACAAGGGCTCAGCCCATGCCGCTCCGAATAAACGCCGCAATCACCCTGCCGCCCGGGCAGGCGTCCCGCTTCTGTCCGCAGCAACAGCGGACCCGCAAAGCGCCGGAAAAGACGCGCCTTTTTCCAACCCGCAGAAGATAAACGCAGCAAGGGGAACGCCGTTACCCTTCCGTACAGCACCGGATCGCTTTTCCTGTGCTCCGTTATGATGATTATAACACAGTCGCCTGTGGAAAGCAATAACAAATCCGGAGAATTTTACAAATTGTAACTTTTAGACATCCCGTCTGCGCAGGCCGGGCAGGCTTCTGTCAGAGGTTTACAGCGCCGCCCTGATCTTTTCGATCATGTCGGCGTATTCCGCGTCGCTTAAAAAGACCCTGCCGGGGTTCATGGCGAACACGCCGCCCCACTCAAAGCCGTCTTTATACTTGGGCACAAGGTGCATGTGCAGGTGGCAGCCCGTGTCGCCGTAGGCGCCGTAATTGAGCTTCTCCGGGTGGAAGGCCGCGTGGATGGCTTTGGCGGCGCGGTGCACATCGGCAAAGAAGGCGTTGCGCTCCGCCTCCGTGATGTCGGTGATCTCGCTCACATGGTCCTTGTAGGCCACGATGCAGCGGCCGGGGTGGCTCTGCTCCTTGAAGAGGATGAGCTGGCTCACGTTCAGATCGCAGATCTTGATGCCGAAGGCGCCCAGCAGCTCCCCGCCCATGCAGTAGCCGCAGGCCTCTCTCGGGGCGGCCTTCTGTCTTTCTTCCAGTGTCATGTCGATTGCTCCCTTTCCATTCATAATTCTTTTCCCTGTTTGCCGCTGAGATGCTCGATCTCGAGGGCCAGCACGCACAGGGCCCCGGAAGTGCGCATCTCGCGCTGAAAGGCTTCCTCCCCCTCGTGGGGAGAATACTTGCCCGCGAGCGCCCGCATGATATCCTCGATCTCCGCGGGCTCCGTGACCTCCCGGACCCGGCCGAAGACGATGGCGCTGCGGTATTTGGTGGTGAACTTCCCGGGCAGAACCTCGTCCCGGTCGATGACGCAGAAGCTCGCCTTGTCGCAGGCGCGCACGGCGTCCAGCTTGTGGCCTGAGCGCGCGCAGTGGAAGTACAGCCGCCCGCCGTAATACACATAGCTCAGCGGCACGGCGTAGGGATAGCCCCCGTCGCCCAGCACGGCGAGCGTGCCGGAGGTGTTCCTCTCCAGAATCTCCAGGGTCTCAGGCCCGGAGAGGGCCTGCCGGCCTCTTCGCATTTCACGAAACATGGGTAACCGCCTTTCTTTATCGGTATTCCATCACCATGCGGAAAATCTTCTTTTCCCCGTCGCCGCTGATGTAAAAGCAGTCGCCGGCCTCTTCCACCGCGACGCTGAGCTTTTCGCCGAGGCAGGCCTCGCATGCGTATTCCACCGACGCCCGGCAGAGCCGCCGCCCTGCCGCCGCCGCGGGGATCAGATCCTCCGCAAGGTCAAAGTAGCGGGTGTTGTTCATGTGGCCGTTCAGGTCCACATAGCTGAAAGGCACCGTGAAAGTCTGCGCCTCCCCGCCGGAAGCCCTGCGGGGGGTGGAGGGCAGGGCGGTCTCCTCGCCGGTCTCGACCCCCTCGATCACGATGCCGTGGCGGTCGGGGAAGACCATGCGCCTTGTCCCGGCATCCACCAGCGCCCAGAGAGAGCTTGCGCGCAGAAGCACCTGCCCCTGCTCGTCCAGCACGCGGTAAAAGCGGGGGAAGAGCAGGTGCAGGGTTTTCCCGGGCCAGGATTCCAGCGTGATGCGCTCGTCATATGCCGGCATGCGCGTGATCTCGGCCTGCTGGTGGGTGACCATCCACAAAAGCCCCCGGTCCAGGGTCATCTCCCGGCCCATGCCCAGCTCCTCGGTATGGCGGATGGAGGCCTCCTGCATCAGCTCGAAGAGGGTGGAGGTGCGCAGGACGCGGTGGAGGTTCACATCCCGGTTGCGCAGGCGAAGCTGCGTGGAATAGATACTCATTACTTCGGCAGACGCTTCATGATGGCGTCGGCCACGTCGCCCACGGTGCTGAGCTTCTGCCACTGCCGCTCGGGGATGCGCACGTCAAACATGGCCTCCAGCTTACAGATGACCAGGATAAAGCCCATGGAGTCAATGGCGGTCTCGGTGTTGATGACGGTGTCCTCCCTGAGGTCCACAGGGGCCATTTCGGGCACGCAGTCACGGATGACCTGGCAGATCTTTTCGATTACTTCTTCTCTATTCATAATGCCTCCATTCTCTGTTGGAGTTCCCAACGCTTTATTTTCCCCGTGGCCGTGCGCGGCAGGGGGCTTGACGAAAGGATGATCTCGCTCAGCTGCCTGCCCCGGGGCTGGGTCTCCATGAGGGGCCGGAGCTTCTTTTCGATTTCCTGCCTGTCTCCCTCGCCGGCATACACCAGCGCAGGCTTTCCGTTTCGGAGGATCACGGCGATCTCCGGGTTCCCGAGGGCCTGCATGACAGCCCCCTCGTACTCCGGCAGAAAGAGCTTGGTGCCGTCCGACAGAACGAGCATGTCCTTCTTGCGCCCTGTGATATGGAGCCTGCCCTCTTCATCGAAGCGGCCGAGGTCCCCGCTGTACAGGACGCCGTCCCGCAGGACCGCCGCCGTGTCCGCCGGGCGCTTGTAGTAGCCCTGCATCATGCAGGTGGGGGCCTGAATGAGGATCTCCCCGTCCTCCGCGAGGGTGATGGTATCGTCCGGGCAGACCTCCATGGCAAAGGGGTCGCCCCCCACGCTGATGGCGACGCCGGAGCTGGTCTCGGTCAGGCCGTAGCCGAAGCTCACGCGCAGGCCCTTTGCCGCCGCCGCGTCCAGCAGCGCCTTCGGGCAGTCGCCCGCGCCCACCAGCACAAGCCTGAGCTGCGGGTTTATCAGCTCCCGCTGCAAAAGAAAGCCCAGCAGCATCGGCACCACGGACACCGCCGTGGGCTTAAAGAAGGCGCAGTCGTCGGCATAATGGCGCGCGCCGCGGCCCAGCGCCACGGACGCCCCGCAGCTCAGACCCCAGAGAAGCCCGCACACAAAGCCGAACACATGTCCCAGCGGCAGCAGGCACAGGAGCCTGTCCCCCGGGTGCAGCGGGAGCATGGCCCCGCCGTTGTAAGCGCTCTGGCAGAGGGAATGATCGGTCAGCACCACGGCCTTGGCCTGCTCCGTGGTGCCGGAGGTGAAGAAGAGGAGCCTGCCTGCGCCCTCCTTCACGCCGTCCGTCAGGTACGGCCGCAGCTCCTCGCAGAGCTCCGCGTCGCCCCAGAGCCTGTCCGCATCCGTGTAGCGCAGAAGCTTTCCCAGGGTCTCGTCCGGCAGGCCCGCGTCCAGCATCACGATCTGCAGCCCTGCCTCGGCCGCGGCGAAGATCTCCGTCACGCAGGCAAGACTTCCGTCCGAAAGAATGCCGATGCAGCTCCCGCCGTCCTCCTTCAGCTCCTGCGCCCGGCGCGTGACCGCGTCGTAAAGCGCCGCAAAGCTCATGGTCTTCTGCCCGCGCTCGTCATACGCAAGCGCCGGCGCCGCGGGCGTTTCCTCCGCCCAGTGGCGGAGCATGTGGGAAAAGGATGCAAACCGCAAACGGCCACCTCCCTTCACGGTTTCAGTAACCCGTGCTGAATATTGTTGCTCTGCTGATACTATATCATAGCGCGCCCCCGATGGAAAGAGATTTTTTTCGCAGAACGCCCGAAATTGTACACTCGCCGCGAATTGTATAATGCATTTTTCACAGTTTTGTTGTATCTTTAACATAGAAGCGAAGGCACAAAAATCAGGCGGAAAAACTACTTAGAATAAATGGAGGCAATTATGGACAAAAACATTCGCATCTGCATCGTCGGCGGCGGCCCTGCCGGCCTCTCCGCAGGCATGTACCTCGAGAAAAAGGGCTACACCAACTACACGATCCTCGAGCGCTCCGACCGCGTCGGCGGCAAGTGCTGGTCCCCGCACTTTAACGGCAAGCGCTATGAGATGGGCGCCATCATGGGCGTGCCCTCCTACTACGCCGTGCACGATGTGGAGGAGTTCTGCGGCATCACCCACGACGGCCCGAAGCTCAACCGCAACTACAAGGATGCCAGGGGCAACGTCATCGAGCCCTTTGAGCCCAAGAAGAACCCCCTCAAGATCCCGCGCCTGCTGAAAATGAAAAAGCAGGTCAAGAAGTTCGGCGAGCTGCTGGAGACCAAGTACAAGGGCTATGACCTCAACGGCCACCGCGGCGTTGCCGAGGGGCGGTATGAGGGCTTCGCCGTCACCCCCGGCCGTGAAAAGGTCGAGGGCTACAACTCCAACCTCAAGGATCTGGCCCTGCCCTTCAAGGAATTCTGCGAGATGAACGGCGTCGAGCTCGTACAGGATATCTGGATCGGGCCCTACACCTCCTTCGGCTACGGCTACTTTGACGAGATCCCCGCGGCCTACGTCCTGAAGTATCTGGACTTCCAGACCACGATGAACTTCGTCAAGGTCAATCTCTGGACCTGGGAGCAGGGAACCCAGTATATCTGGGAGCAGCTCAATGAGCACATCGCCCACCCCGCCCGCCTCAACTCCGAGATCACCAGGGTCGAGCGTAAGGACGGCAAGGTCTATGTCACCGTCAACGGCATGGTCGAGGAGTATGACAAGATCATCGTCACCGCCCCGCTCTATGTGGCCGACGGCAACATGGGCAACAACAACGGCATGGTCGATTACTTTGACGCCCGCGACGATGAGAAGGAGCTCTTCTCCAAGATCGACTACGAGCGCTACACCGTCCAGGCCATCACCACCACCCCCGAGAACCACCCCGAGATCTCCTACTATGTCTTCGACAACATGGTGCCCGAGAAGCTCGGCCATCTGATGGTCTACTACCGCCGCTGGAAGGAGAACATCGACCAGGTCATCACCACCTACGCGCTGCGCACCCACAAGCGCATGAAGGAGATCCCCTACGACAAGTGCAACGAGATGGTGCTGGAGGATCTCAAGACCATGCACAACCCCGCCAAGGAGGTCATCAACAAGTGGTCCGTATACTACTTCCCCCATGTCTCCTGCGAGGACTACGCCGCCGGCTGGTATGACAAGGTCGAGGCCATGCAGGGCAAGTATGACACCTACTACGCCGGCGAGGTCATGTCCTTCGGCGACATGGACGAGACCGCCGATCCCGCGAGCTGGTGGAGCGCTTCTTCTGAAATCCGCTTTTTACTCTTGGCTCTCCCCGAAGGGGGAGCCAAGTAATCTTTTACAATTCCTTTTGAAAGGACAACAACATGAAATTCTACAAAGACCATTATGACGTGGTCATCATCGGCGGGGCGCTGGCCGGCATGTCCGCCTGCCTGCAGCTGCAGGCCTGGGGCATCAAGGACATCCTGATCCTCGAAAAGCACAACATGCCCGGCGGCCTTGCCACCGACTTTGTGCGCAACGGCTTCGAGATCGAGGCCACCCTGCATGAGATGATGTCCATCGGCCAGCCCGGCAAACGCCTCAAGGTCGGCCAGTTCTTCGACGATATGGGCGTCAAGGTCGACTGGCTGCCCGTGCACGAGTGCTACCGCGTCGCCCTGCCGAACTCCGGCATCGACAAGATCCTGCACCATGACTATGACGACAGCTATACCACCGTCGCCAAAGAGGTCAACGAGGTCTGCCCCGGCACCTATGACAAGGTGCATGAGCTGATGTGCCTCTGCCGCCGGGTCTACGACAGCATGAACTACCTCTCCACCCACCCGATGGGCAAGCTGTCCATGCTGATCCATCACCCCGATTTCGTCAGGACCGTGGGCTACACCGCGACCGAGGTCATCAATACCTTCAACCTGCCGAAGAAGGCCGTCGAAATGCTGACGCCGTACTGGATCTACGTCGGCAACCGCATGGACGATCTGCCCTTCACCATCTACGCCTTCCTGATGGCCGACTACTTCACCGGCTCCTATGTCTGCCGCGGCTTCAGCCATGAGATGAGCCTGAAGCTCCAGACCAAGTGCGAGGAAAACGGCGCGCAGTACGAGTTTAACCAGGAGGTCGAAAAGATCCTGGTCAAGGACGGCAAGGTATACGGCGTGCGCACCCGCCGCGGGGATGAGATCCACTGTGACTATGTCATCTCCGGCCCCTATCCCAACCGCGTTTACAGCCAGATGATCGAGCCGAAAAGCGAGGTGCCCGAGGGCGCCATCCGGATGATCAACAACCGCAAGCTCTCCGTGGTCCCCGTGTCCGTCATCATGGTCATCGAGGGCACGCCCGAGGAAAACGGCATCATCAACTACTCCACCTTCTCCGGCACCACCATGGACACCAACGAGATCTGGCGCAACTACTCCAATCTCACCGAGCCCTATAACTACATCACCACCATCTGCCTGAACTACGCCAACCCCGGCCTGCCGGAGGGCTACACCCAGCTCTCCATCACGGCGCTCGTCCCCTCCAAGCCCTTTGAGAGCGTGACGGAGGAGGAGTACCACGATCTCAAGCGCCGCCTGGCCAAAGAGATGATCGACGAGTGCATCAAGATCACGAAGGTGGACTTCACCCACCGCATCACCGAGATCGAGGTCACCACACCCATGACCGTCTCCCACTATGTGGGGGCCTGGAAGGGCAACATCTACGGCTATCTCCACTCCATGGAGGACCATGCGGTGGCGAGACTGCAGATGAAGGAGCAGGATCATTTCATTGAAGGCCTGGAGTTTGCCGGCGCCCACGGCATGTCCGGCGACGGCATGGGCCCGCAGATCACCAACGGCCGCGCCGCAGCCAAGGCCGTGAAGGAAGACATGGACAAGAAAAAGGAGGCGGCGAAGAAATGAGCATCAAAGTCAAGGGCTTCTTCCAGGACATCGGCGGGGCCTCCCGCGTCGTCAAGCTCAGAGAGGAAAACTTCGCCAAGGGCTCTCCCGTCCCCGATCCCCGGGACCCCATCCGCGAGGTGGCGGACCTGCTGCATCCGGAGCATATGCTCTTCAAGGTCGTGGACATCCGCGAGGCCTCTCCCAGCTCCCGCACCTTCCGCTTTGAATCCGTCGACGGGCACATCCCCGTGTTCCAGAGCGGCCAGTATGTGAACTTCCGCTTCAAAATCGGCGAGAGCATGCTCTCCCGCCCTTACACCATCTCCTCCGCCCCCTTCGAGGCGCGAGGCGAGCACCCCTTCTTCGAGATCACCGTGCGCCGCAATGTCTCCTACTTTGTGCCGGACTACCTCTTTGAGAACGTCAGGGTGGGCGACACTCTGGAGGGCGCGCTGCCCTTCGGCTTCTTCTACTGGGAGCCCCTGCGCGACACGAGGGAGCTCGTGGCCCTGGCCGGCGGCTCGGGCATCACGCCCTTCCACTCCATGGCCAAGGAGATCGCCTGCGGCAAGATGAAGGGCGTCAAGCTCACGATCCTCTACGGCTCCGTGAAGGCCAACGACATCGTCCTCAAGGACGAGCTTGCCAAAATCGAAGCCGACTGCCCCGACGTCAAGGTCGTGCACGTCCTCTCCGACGAGCCCGACTGGCCCGGCGAGAAGGGCTTTATCACCAGGGAGATCATCGAGAAGTACTCCACGCCCGACTGCACCTACATGTTCTGCGGCCCGCTGCCCATGTTCCGCTTTGTCAAGAAGGCGCTTGATGAGATGGGCGTGCCCGTGCGCCGCTTCCGCCACGACGTGGTCAATAACCCAGCCGACGTTTCCACGCTCCCGGGCTACCCCAAGGGCACAGAGACCAAAACCTTCAAGATCACGGTCGTGCGCGGCATCCATGAGGATGTGATCGACGCGAAGGCCTCCGAGCCGGTGGCCGTCTCCCTCGAGCGCGCCGGCATCGCCATCGACACCCACTGCCGCAACGGCGAGTGCGGCTTCTGCCGCAGCCACCTGTTGTCCGGTGAGATCTTTGTCTCCCCGATCGGCGACGGGCGGCGCATGATGGACAAGGAAATGGGCTGGTTCCACGCCTGCTCCTCCTGGCCGCTCACGGACCTGAAGATCAAGATCCCCATTATGTAACGATGCAAAGGGAGCCGTCTCAAAGCGAGGCGGCTCCCCATATTTTTGTTTAGGCAACACCGCACAATCCGCCTTCGGCATCTCCTGGAAAATTTGCGCTCTGATTTCGTCACTTTTTCTTGAGGTACACAATACGATTCGCTTCGCTCAAACCCAAATTTTCTCAGGATCTGCTCTTGCCGAATTATGCGGTATTGCCTTTACACTTTGCCCCGCATCCCATATAATAGGCAGAGAGAAAGGGGGCTGCGCCATGTTTGACGTGCTGCACAGCGGCGCGCTGTATTACCCGCTGGCCGGGGAGATCACCGAGGAACAGACCCGGTGCCTGGAGAAGCTTTACGACTATAACCACACCCGCCCAAGCGAGGGAGCGCGGCGGGAGGCCATGCTGCGGGACATGTTCGCAGCCTTCGGCGAGGGCTCGTATATCGAGCCGCCCCTGCACGCCAACTGGGGCGGGCGCTTTGTCTCCTTCGGCAAAAACGTCTACGCCAATTTCGGCCTCACGCTGGTGGACGATACCTATATCCGGGTGGGGGATAACTGCATGTTCGGCCCCAACGTCGTCATCGCCACGGCGGGGCACCCCATCCTGCCTGCGCTTCGGGAGCAGGGCCTGCAATATAACGCCCCTGTCCGCATCGGGAAAAACTGCTGGCTCGGCGCGGGCGCCCTCGTGATGCCGGGGGTCACCATCGGCGATAACAGCGTCATCGGCGCGGGCAGCGTGGTGACGCGGGATATCCCCTCAAATGTCGTGGCGGCGGGCAATCCCTGCCGCGTGCTGCGCCCCGTCGGGGAGCGGGACCGGCAGTTCTACTTCCGCGATAAAGCCATCCCGCCGGAGCTTCTGGACTGATCAGGGGAAGATCCTGAGAAGCAGGGCAAAGATGTCCTGCCCCTCTTCGCGCGCCCTTTCGATGCGCGCGGCGTACTCGTCGATCAGGGCGTTGACGCGGCGTACCGCATCGCCGAGCTCCTCTGCCGCGGCATAGTGGCTCAGACGGCCGCCCTCCCGGAACACGCCGTCCTCCACTCCGAGGAAAAGGCGGGCAAGATGCCTGTCGCAGCGCCCGAAGGCCGCCATGAGACCGATGCTGTCCGCGATCACCTCGTCCCGCAGGGCGTCGATATCCTCCGGATAAAGACCCCGGCAGGTAAAATGCGTGAGCTCATGGAACTTCCGGATGAGATAGGATTTCTCCTTCCACTCCTCCGCGGAGAGGCCCACGGCCTCGGGCGGGACGTTGCTGTAATAGCCGCCGCTCAAGAGGATCACGCTGTCCCGGTAGTTCTTTTTCTCCGCCGTGAAGCGCGCAAACTCCGCGTCCCAGTCGCCTCCGCCTGCGCCGAGATATTCGTCGCGGTGCGTATGGATCTTTTCCCAGTTGATGAGGCCCCCGATCGTGACGGCGCCGACGGAGTCCGGGATGGGCGTCGGCTCACAGCGGTAGGCCAGGGCCTGATAAGCCTGCAAAAAATCCTGCCTGTCTCCGAAGTACAGGATCTCAGCCCGCCCTGCCGGGGTGTCCGCCGTCTCGGCGCGAAACGCCTCGCAACAGCGGAAGTGCGGCTGCGTATCCGGGATCTCGCCGCCGAGCACGGCGTTTTTGTATTCCTCCGTCTGGCGCATCCCCGCCCGGATGGGCAGCAGAAGCTGCGGATAGCGCCGCGCGATTTTCAGAAGAGCTTCCTGCATGCGTACCTCCTGCCTTTGCTTATAATGCTCATTTTCCGCTGATTATTACCTTTTTCCGCACGCCGCGTCAATGAAAGGAAAAAGCGATGAACAAACTGCAAACCAAGCGCCCGATCTATCTGCCGAGGATCGGGCAGCGCATCGTCAAAACGAGTATCGCCGTGCTGATCACGCTCCTGGTCTACTATCTGCGGGGCTACCGCGGGGCCGACATGCCCGCCGAGGCCGCCATCACCGCCATCATCTGCATGCAGCCCTATGTGCACGACACGCGCGAATACGCCATGAGCCGCTTTATCGGCACGCTGATCGGCGCGGCCTGGGGCCTGGGCTTTCTGCTGCTGATGCTCGTCTTTCCCCGTATGGGGGAGGTGCTGCTGCTCGTGTACCTGCGCATGGCTGTCGGCGTGATGCTGACGCTCTACACCTGCGTGCTGGTGCGCAGGCCCGACACGGCGGGGCAGGCGGCCATCGTCTTCATCTGCGTGGTCATCGCCTTTCCCGAGATCGAAGAGCCGCTGCAGCAGGCCCTCACCCGCTTTGGCGGGGTGCTGCTCGGCACCGCCGCCGCGATCGTGGTCAACGTCTTCCGCCTGCCGCGGGACAAGGAGCGCAGCCTTGTCTTTTTCATCAAGCTCTCCGACCTGCTGCCGGATCGCTTCTCGCAGCTGCCTGCGGCGGCGCTCTTTCGCCTCAACTATCTCTACAATGACGGGGCAAAGATCTGCATCATGTCCGAGCATGCCCCCGCCTTCTTCACCCTGAGCCTGAGCCAGGCGAAGCTGAGCGTGCCCTTTATCGTCATGGACGGGGCCGCCATCTACGACGCCAATGAGAATACCTACCTGCGCTCCGAGACCCTGGAGCCTGCCGAGACCGAGCACCTGCGCGCCCGTCTGGACGCCCTGGGCCTGAGCTACTTCCTCTATACGATCCACAACGGCAAGGTCTGCATCTTCCACCAGGGGGAGATGCGGGAGCAGGAGCAGGCCATTTATGAGAACATGAAACGCTCCCCCTACCGCAGCTATCTGGAGGGGGAGATCTGCCGGGCGGAGGAAATCGTCTACCTCAAGGTCATCGACCGGGACGACAGGATCCGCATGCTGGAGAAGAAGCTGCGCCGGGAGCTGCGGGGACGGAAGCTCCGCGTCGTCATGCGGGAGGAGCATTCCGTCCCCGGAGTCAGCAGCCTCTACTTCTACACCGCCGCCGCCGCGATGCCCCTCGCGGAAAAGCGCCTCATGGCCATCCTTCGGGAGAAGGAGCCGAAGCTGCGGGCGCGGGAGGTGTTTCTGGAGACCCCTTACCAGACGGAGCATGACGCCATGCACCTGCTGCACCGGCTCACCAATCTCTATGAGCCGCTCAAGATCCTCCGCCTGTTCCAGCGAAAAGCCAAATAATCAAAACCGGGCGCCCGAAAGCATGCGGGGATAAAACGGACTGCGTCACTTCGCCCGCGGGTACTCGGTGCACAGCAGGCGATAGGGCGGCTCGTCCTCCTCGATGGCGGGGAAGCGGCCCACCGGAGGGTTGAAGCGGTTGTCGTTGGCGTCGTCGTTGACCTGGCTCACCTCGCCGAGCAGCACCGGGCCTGTGCCTTTTTCTACCTCGAAATCGTGGTAGAGACCGGGCGTGATGCTGATGCTCTGCCCCGGGCGGAGCTTTACCTGCGACCCGGCGGGGACGGTGACCGTGCGCCCGTCGAGATGGACGGTGACGGGGCTTTCTTTGTCGAGCGCTTCATCCGGCAGGGAGTTGTAGACCCGGATCAGCACCGTCCCGCCGCCGCGGTTGATGATGTCCTCCATCTTTGCCCAGTGAAAGTGCATGGGGCTGTATTGCCCCTCCCGGAGGTACAGGAGCTTTTCGGCGTAGGTCTTGGGGTACTGATCCGGCTTCTTGAGGTTGCCGTTCCTCAGTGTGATGAGGGAGAAGCCTACCTCGTCAAACCTTCCGAGACCATAGTCTGTAATATCCCAGCCAAGCAGGTTATCGCGTATTTCATCGTACTCATGGCCCTTGCTCTGCCATTCCTCCGGGGTGAAATGGCAGAAATCGGGCAGGGGAAAACGGCAGTCCCGGATCATCTGCTCCATCTCCCGGAGCGCGGCATTGATCTCACTGCGTTTCATGTTTCGTCCTCCTTATGTCAAGGCAAAGTAAATAGAACCCACAGCCTGCCCGAACTGAGCCACTGTAACGTCCGCCATATCGGCAAGCGCACGCATGAGCGGAGTGCTGGCGAGTCCTTCATCCGAGGGGATCAGGCGAAGCCCCTCGACTCCGGCCCGAAAGCCCTCATCCATGAGCGTGAAGACCGCAGGCCGCTTGATAAAACGACCGAAGAGAAAACGCGCTTTCGCCGCGGGCCGGAGAAGATACTCCGTCTCCCGGGCTACGATGGCGAGATTGCCTCCAATGATCCGAAAAACCTCGCAGGCGGCGGCATTTCCCGCCTCAGCCTCCCGCATCAGATGCTCCAGACAGGGCTTGCGCAAATCCTGCGGCCCGGTCTGAATGCACAGGAGATCGTTCCTGTTCTCAGTAAACCCATCCAGCAGCGAAGGAGCCAGCTTCTGTGCCAGGCGATAGGCCGCGGCCTGCCCCATGTAGCGCTTCACGCCGGCCAGGCCCGAGTTTTCGTTGCGCGTGCTGCGCAGATCCTCCGGCGCAAAGGCGCGTGAGGGAAAGCTGCCGAGGTCAAGGATCAGATCGTACATCTCCAGCGGCAGGGCGGGGATCGTCCCGTCGGCCTGCAGCCAGCCGGTGCCGAGATCGGTACCCAGGCTGTGGGCGATGACGCCTTCGCGCAGCAGCTGCGCGTCTTCCCTGTGCGCGATTTCCACAGCGGCGGTAAAGGCGGCCATGTTGCCGTCGTTCGTGATGTGTACGCGCCCGCCTGCGCGGCAGAGGGACAGCAGAGCGTCCTTCAGCTCGGAGATTTTGGCAAAGGCGGTCTCATAATCCAGCGCCTCATTTTGGCGCATGCCGTAGGTCTTGGGCGTCTCACCGCCGAGGATGCGATCGTCGATGACGGTATCGGGAAAGCTCAGGCCCACGCCATCGAGCGCCCTGATCTCACTGCCCAAATACGCCTCGGCGGCTTCCACCGCCCCACGCATCACGGACAGCGGCGCGGCTTTATCGAGCGCGGCATGGAGGGCAGCGCGGACGGCCTCCGGCAAAGCGCCGCGCTCAGCTGCAAGACAGCAGCGCATCAGCCGCGTAAGCACCAGGATCGGTTCTGTGATCTCCTCCACGGTCTCATACGCCGCGGGATTCCAGTCATACTCCTTGGTGCACAGCAGACGCATCCCGTCGGAGAGAGCCAGCTTGATGTCCGTGCCGCCCACATCGATGCCGCAGAGGGCAAGGCCGGCTGCATCCCGGCACAGCGCCCGGAGCGCTTTGTCCAGCGGCGCGGGCGGTTGGCAGGGCGTTTCGGGCAGCGGCGCATAATCGTGCCCGTCCGAGCGGGCAAAGCGGAAAGCCGGGCCGCCGAAGCTTCGGGCAATGCGCCCGGCAATGTTGATGACCTTGCCGTAGCCGTGCCGCTTTGCGGCATGGAGCTGGAATACGTCGTCAAGGCTGTCCGCCAGGGCGCAAAGCTCGGCATCGGCGGTATCAAAGAAAAGCCGCAGCTCCTGTCCGCTGCATGCGGCGAGAATGTTGTAGACGCAGGCATAGAAATACTCTGAGACAAAGCGCCGCTCCTCCTCCCCCTCCCAGCGGGGAACGGCGCAGGGATAGTCCCGCTGCTTCCCGTCATGCAGGGTGAGGCGCAGAGTCATCGGTCTTGACGTGGGATCGTGAAGAAAAGCCGCACGGAGATCCGGCAGCCAGAGAGGGCTGTCGGCGCGGGCGCGCGCAAGCAGAGTCTGGAGCATGGCAGCGTCTCCTTTTCTCTTGGGCAGCACCGCACAACACGACTGCGGCAGCTTCCGGAAAAATCACGCTCTGATTTTTCTCGGGATCCGCTCTTGCCGCATGGGGCGGGTTTGCCCTTGGTGATACACATTATTATATCCGCAAATGATATGCTTGTAAAGCGGCGGCAATATGATATACTGGTGCAAAAGAAAACACATGACGTGTGATGAAAGCGCTTTGGGCAAGGAGGCATCAACATGAAAATCGTGATCCTGGACGGCTATACCGAAAATCCCGGCGATCTGAGCTGGGAAGTGCTGAAGCAATACGGCACGCTCACCGTCTATGACCGCACCCCATATGAGGATACCGAGATCATGCGCCGCATCGGGGACGCCGAGATCGTCATCACCAACAAAACGCCCCTGAACCGGACGGTGCTGGCGGCCTGCCCGTCTGTCCGCTTCATTGCGGTGCTGGCCACGGGCTATAACGTAGTGGACGTGGCCTTCGCGCGGGAGAAGAACATCCCGGTCTCCAACGTCCCCGCCTACGGTACGGCAGCCGTCGGGCAGTTTGCCATCGCCCTTCTGCTGGAGATCTGCTCCCACGTCGCCCACCATTCCGACGCGGTGCATGCGGGCCGCTGGCAGAGCGCGCCGGACTGGACCTTCTGGGACTACCCGCTCATCGAGCTTGCGGGCAAAACCATGGGCATCATCGGCTTCGGGCGCATCGGCCAGACCACCGGGCGCATCGCCAAAGCCCTCGGCATGACGGTGCTTGCCGCCGGCAGCCGCGAGACGGAGGCGGGCCGCGCCATCGCGCAGTACACCGATCTCGACACGCTCCTCAGAACGTCGGACGTGATCTGTCTGCACTGTCCGCTCTTCCCTGACACCGCCGGGATCATCAACCGCGAGAGCATCGCGAAGATGAAGGACGGGGTCATCCTCATCAACAACAGCCGCGGCGGGCTCATTGTCGAGCAGGATCTGGCGGACGCCCTCAATACAGGGAAGGTTCTGGCCGCAGGGCTGGACGTGGTGTCCACCGAGCCCATCCGGGCGGACAACCCCCTCCTCACGGCGAAAAACTGCCTCATCACCCCGCACATCTCCTGGGCGCCGAAGGAGGCCAGACAGCGCATTCTGGACTGCACGGCGCAGAATCTGCACGCTTTCCTTGACGGAAAGCCTGTTAATGTGGTAAATTAAGCAAGGCTTTAAACAAGCGAACTATGCCTCCCCCTGCAAGGAGAGCCATATAACGAAAGAAAAGAGTTGATTTTGATGAACCGCAGCAGCGGCGTACTCATGCCCCTGAGCTCCCTGCCCTCTCCCTACGGGATCGGCACCATGGGAAAAAGCGCTTATGAATTTGTCGATTTTCTGAAGGCGGGCGGTCAGCGCTACTGGCAGCTTCTGCCCCTCGTGCCCCCCGGCGCAGGCAACAGCCCGTATTCCTCCTTCTCCACCTTCGCGGGCAATCCCTACTTCATCGACCTGGACCTGCTGACGAAGTACAAGCTCCTCAAGGCCAAGGAGATCGACGAGATCGGCTGGGGCGACGACCCGGAAAAGGTGGACTACGATACGGTCGCCCAAAAACGTGAGCCTCTCCTGCGTCTGGCCTTCAAGCGCGGCTGGGACAGCCTCTCCAACGAGATCGACAGCTTCCGCAAGGAGAACAGATGGGTGGAGAACTACGCCCTGTACATGGCCATCAAGGAGTACTTTGACATGCTCCCCTGGACCGAGTGGCCGGAGGAGGATATCCGCATGCACCGCGACAACGCCCTGCGCTACTGGTCGGAGCGGCTCAGGGATGAGGTCAATTTCCATATCTTCCTGCAGTATCTCTTCTACTTCCAGTGGCAAAAGCTGCAGGAATACGCCCACAAGCAGGGTGTGAAGTTCATCGGCGACATCCCCATCTACGTAGCCCTGGACTCCGCCGACGTGTGGAGCGAGCCGCATTTCTTCCAGCTTGACGAGAAGAACGTGCCCAAGGCCGTGGCCGGCGTGCCGCCTGATCCCTTCACCGCCGACGGGCAGCTCTGGGGCAACCCCCTCTATAACTGGGACGCCATGGAGCGCGACGGCTTCGGCTGGTGGATCCGCCGCATCGAGGGCGCGCAGAAGCTCTATGACGTGATCCGCATCGACCACTTCCGCGGCTTTGAGAGCTACTGGTCCGTCCCCTATGGCGAGACGACCGCCAAAAACGGCACCTGGCGCCCCGGCCCCGGCATGAAGCTGGTGGGCGTGCTGACCTCGTGGTTCCACGACCTGGACTTCATTGCGGAGGATCTGGGCTACGTGACTGAGGGCGTGCGCCGCCTCGTGCAGGATTCCGGCATGCCCGGCATGAAGATCCTGGAGTTTGCCTTCGACGCCCACGGCGATTCCGACTACCTGCCCCACTGCATCTCCTACAACAGCGTCTGCTATCTCGGCACCCACGACAACAACACGGTCCTGGGCTGGCTCAAGGATACGGGCAAGCGCGACCGGGACTTTGCCGCCCAGTACATGCACATCACGGAGGACGAGGGCTGGTGCTGGGGCATGATCCGCACCGGCATGACCACCTGCGCCGACCTCTTTGTCGTGCAGATGCAGGATCTGCTGGAGCTCGGCCCCGAGGCGCGCATGAACACCCCGGGTGTGCCCACCGGCAACTGGCGCTGGCGCATGCTGCCGGGCGCGGCGAGCAAGGAGCTTGCCAAGAAGCTGCAGCTTTACACCCGCACCTACCGCAGAACATACTGATACAAAGCACACCGCCCCGGCGAAGCCGTACACCTGGTACGGTTTCGCCGGGGCGTATTCCTGCATGCGCGGCGTTACCGCCTGCGCCAGACGCTGGGGGAGAAGAGGAAGAGCACCGGGAAAATTTCGAGCCTGCCGAGGAGCATCTCGAGGATCAGCACGAGCTTCGACGGCACGGAGAAGAAAGCATAATTCCCCGCCGGGCCCACGAGGCCGAGACCCGGGCCAATGTTGGACATGCAGGCCAGGGAGGCGGTGCAGTTGGTCACAAAGTCGTTCCCGTCAAGGCTGAGAAACAGGACGCAGAGCGCGATGATGGAGACATAGGTCGCAAAGTAGACGAGGACGCTGTGCACAGTCTGCTCGCTCTGGGCCTTGCCCTCAAACCAGATACGCTTGACGCGCGTGGGGAGAATGAGCTGCTTGAGCTCATAGAGGTAGGATTTGAAGAGGATGATGATGCGGGAGAGCTTCAGGCCGCCCGCCGTGGACCCGGCGCAGGCCCCGCCGAACATCAGCATCACCAGAAGCCAGCGGGAGAGCTCCGGCCATTTGTCAAAGTCGGCGGTGGCAAAGCCCGTGGTGCTCATGACCGTGGCGACCTGAAAATAGGCGTAGCGCAGGCCCTGGCCGAAGCCGCCGACGCTGTCCATGATGTTCAGGGCGATGACAAGCGTGGAACCGAAGACCAGGGCGAGATAGACCCGCAGCTCCTCGCTTTTGAAAATGGCGAGGCCCTGGCCCAGCAGGATGAAATAAAAGAGGTTGAAGTTCACGCCGAAGAGCATCATGAACACCGCGCACACCATCTCGAGATAGACGCTGTCAAAGGCGGCAAGGCTTGCGCCCCTTGTCGAGAAGCCGCCGGTGCCGGCGGTGGCAAAGGCGTGCAGGATGGCCTCATAAAAGCTCATCCCGCCGAGCATGAGCAGCACGAACTCCATGAACGTGAGGCCCGCATAGATCATGTACAGGATTCTTGCGGTCTTGCGCGCCTTGGGCACGAGCTTTGACACCGTGGGTCCCGGTACCTCAGCCCGCATGACGTGGATATAGTGGTCGCCCGAGATGGGCAGCACTGCCGCAATGAAGACCAGAACGCCCATGCCGCCGACCCAGTGGGTGAAGAGGCGCCAGAACATGCAGCCCCGGCTCATGCGCTCCACATCCGTCAGGATGCTCGCGCCCGTTGTGGTAAAGCCGGAGACGGTTTCAAACAGAGCGTCGATGTAATGAGGGATGTCCCCGGAGAGAACAAAGGGCAGGGCCCCGAAGGCGGACATCAGAAGCCAGGACAGACCCACGGTCACAAAGCCCTCCCGGGCGAAGAAGTCACTGTGCGCGGGCTTGATGCTGTTCAGCACGCCGCCGAGGATCAGCAGCGGCAGCATGGTATAGAGGAAGGGCAGCGCCGACTCGCGGTACACAAGCGCCGAGATAAGCGGCAGCAGCAGCAGAATCGCCTCCGCCAGCAGCACCTTGCCCAGAATGTTCAGTACAACACGATAATTCATGGCAGCCTCCCTCAGGCAAGGATCTCGTCCAGGCTGAAGATCTGCTGCCCCGCCGTCACGATGACGACCCGGTCGTCCGCGTTCAGGGAGGTTTCGCCGTCCGGCAGGAAGCTCTTCCCATCGCGCACCACGGCGGCGAGCAGCACCCCGGGCTTGAGCCGCAGCTCCTTGAGGGTCCTGCCGATGCAGGCGGATTTGGCCCCCACGATAAACTCCGTCGCCGTCACGTTCTTGGCGAGGGTGTAGAGCGCCTCAATGGTGGAGCTGTCGCTTGCGTGGGCAATGCCCGTGACATAGCCAGCAATGCGCTCCGCCACCAGGTTTTTCGGGGAGAGAGAGGTGTCGGGGAACAAGTCGCGCAGCAAATCCGTGAATTTCTCGTTGTTGATTTTCGACACGACCTTATCCACGCCCTGCTTTTTCGCGTAGATGCTGAGGATGATGTTGTCCTCATCATAATTGGTGAGGGCCACAAAACCGTCGGCCTCGTGGATGCTGTTTCGTGCGAGCACGGTGGTGTCCGTCCCGTCGCCGCCGTCGATATCCGCCCACTGCAGAAGCTCTGCGAGCTGATTGCCGCGCCGGCGGTCGTTTTCAATGATGGTCACCTTGATGCCGGTGGTCTGCAGGAGCTGGGCAAGGTAGACGGCGATGCGGCTGCCGCCGAGGATCAGCACGTTTCGCACCGGCTTCGGGCTCACGCCCACGTCGCGGTAGAAGCCGCGCAGGGCCTTGGGCGGGGCGGTGACGGAGATGCTGTCTCCCGCGCGCAGGACGAAGCTGCCGTCGGGGATGCAGACGCTGCCGTCACGCTCCACGGCGCAGACAAGGGCGCGCTGCTTGACCTTCTTCGGCAGGTCGAAAAGCTTTGTCCCGTCCAGGCGGTTGCCCTCGGGCAGGCGGAAGGTCACGATTTCCAGCTCACAGTCGGAGAAGGAATCAATCTGCGTGGCGGTGGGGAACTGGAGCGCGCGGGAGATCTCCTGCGCGGTGACGTAGTCGGGATTGATGACAAGGCCGAGCCCCATGAAGCGCTGGAGCGATTCGATATCGTCCATGTAATCCTGGTTCCTGAGGCGGGCGACGGTATGCCCTGCGCCCATCTTGCGGGCAAACTGGCAGGAGACAAGGTTTGCCTCGTCATTGCCGGTGGCGGCGATGAACACGTCGGCATCCGCGATCTCGGCTTCGCGCAGCACACTCGGGGCGGCGCAGCTTCCGCACACGCCCATCACATCCATGGCGTTCGAGGCGTTTTCCAGCAGCTCGCGGTTCGTGTCGATGAGAATAATGTCGTGCCCTTCCGCACAGAGCCTTCGGGCGACGGTATCGCCCACCTTTCCCGCGCCGGCGATCACGATATTCATGGCAGCCTCCTTACGCGCCAAGGGCGCTCGTTAAAGTATATCTCGTCAAGATTTTTATATTATACCACAGGCGGACGGTAAAGTGAAGAGCGAAGCAAGGAAAAAGTGGAAAAGGGGAGTGCAGGCAGGAAAAAACTGTGCTATACTGCAGGGGAAACTGACGCAGGAGGCATATCCATGAACGACAGCAAGATCCGTGAACAGCAAATTACCCGCACCAGCATCATCGGCATCGTGACCAATGTCCTGCTCGCCGCCTTCAAGGCCATGGTGGGGCTTTTGTCCAGCTCCATCGCCATCGTGCTCGATGCGGTCAACAACCTGACCGACGCCCTGAGCTCGGTCATCACCATCCTCGGCGTAAAGCTTGCCAAGCGCCGCCCGGATGCCAAACACCCCTTCGGCTACGGGCGCATCGAATACTTCAGCGCCGTCCTCATTGCGACCATCGTCATCGCCGCGGGCGCAACCTCGTTCATCGAATCGGTCAAGAAGATCCTCCACCCCGAGACGCCTGACTACAGCGTCGCAACGCTTGTCATCGTGGCGGTCGCGGTGGTGGTCAAGCTGGCTCTCGGCCGCTATGTCAAGGCCCAGGGCGAGAAGTATAATTCCGAGGCGCTGATCGCCTCCGGCTCGGACGCAAGCTTTGACGCCGTCATCTCCGCCTCGACGCTGGTGGGCGCGCTCATCAATATGATCTTCAAGCTGAACCTTGACGGCATCATCGGCGCGGTGATCTCCGTGTTCATCCTCAAGGCGGGCTTTGAAATGCTGATGGATTCGATCAGCGACATCATGGGCTCCCGGCCTGACAGTGAGATCACCCGCCAGATCCGCGCGTGCGTGGAGGCCGTGCCCGGCGTGCGCGGGGCCTATGACCTCATCCTGCACAACTACGGCCCGGACACCGCCATCGGCTCGATCCATGTGGAGGTGCCCGCCGATGCCGACGGACGGAGCCTGCACAAGCTGACCCTCGCCATCCAGAACGAGGTGCTGCAGAAGTTCCACGTCTTTCTCACGGTGGGCTTTTACGCCGTGGAGACGGAGCGGCAGGCGGACTTTGACAAAATCAATGCCGCCGCCAAGGCCCATCCCGGCGTGCTCGGCACCCACGGGGTATACTTCGACGATGAAAAGAAGACCCTCAGCTTCGACGTGCTGGTGGACTTCACGGTGCGCGACAAGGCGGCGCTGTGCAAGGCGCTGCGGGAGGAGCTGTCCCCGGTCTTCCCGGGTTACGCGATCACGGTGAATTTTGACACAAACTATACGGACTGAACACATGCGCAGGGGTCGATGACAACATCGGCCCCTGCGCATGTACATATTCGATGGGTATAAAAAAACCCGGCAGAATGCCGGGTGATGAAATCACCAGAGATCGACGTCGCCGGTCTCTTCGCCGCGTACCCAATACGCTTTGTTCTGGTCGACTCTCACATATATTTTGTCAGCCTGGCCGACTTTTGCAAGAATCTCTTCATAGGAGATTTCGCCGCCGAGGGGAGACTGAACGATCACTTCCGTAACAGCCTTCTTCGCTGCGGGCTTTCTCCCTGCGGGCTTCCTGGCAGGAGCCTCGGCCTTGGGAGCAGCAGCCTTCTTCTCAACGGGCTTCTTCTCGGCGGCCTTTTTTTCAACTGCAGCTTCGCCGCTTGCCTTTTTGGGTGCCATAATGATTTCCTCCTTCTTGCATGATGATACGATCCCCCGACAGAACCCTTTCCGTCTTCCCGGCAAAAATCGTGCCATGCTTCGTCATCGGCCCGGTCATACACGGAGTATGCCCTGCGGCCGCCGCCTTGCCTGCCGTATCTTTTGCGCGGAGATCCATGAAATCGCCTGATCGAGGAATAGAATGCGATATCTATTTCAGGATATCGCCATGATTATAACACGGCCGCGCTAAAAAGCAATCATTTTTTGTACAAATTTTGCAAGTTTTTCAAAATGATTGTCACTGAATATAAACAATCGCCGTTTTTTGGAAGGCGGAGACAAACTGAACGCAGGCGGAATAGAACAGGCACGCGGCATAGAGGTAGACCAGATCGGTGGTGGAGTGCAGAAAAACGACCGCGACCACCGCGCCGACGGCGACGAGCAGGTTGACGACCCCGGCGGCCAGACTCCTGCGCCAGGCCGAAGCCCCGTAGCGCTTTGCCTCCAGAGCGTGCAGGATCTCCATGACGCCGGAAAAGGCGTGGATGACCAGCAGATACAGCATGATGAAAAAGTGCGGATCATCCACCATGCTGAGGGTGAAAACGGCCAGATCCAGAATGATGATCCCCTGGTAGAGGGTCGCCTTTCCGCCCACCATATGCCGCGCCATGGTGAAGTAGAAGAACAGGCTGCGAAGCCCCGACAGCAGCATCGACACACCCAGGATCAGTGCCACCACGTACAGGCCGAGCTCCGGCTCCGCGATCAGCAGAATGCTGCAGGCCAGCATCAGCAGGCCTGACAGGATTTTTTGGACACGCTGTATTTTAGTCATGGCGCGCCTCCTCCGCAAAGGCTTCGATCAGCTTGAAGAAATCCCGGATGCCTGCAAAGCCGTTCTCCGCATAATCCACGGAGAAGCCCGCAAGCAGGTTCCCGGATTTGAAGATCTTGTTGGTGACCATGCTCTTCTGCGCCAGGGACGCGAGGAAAAAGCGGCCGAGAAAGCTGTTATTCTTCTCCTTCTCGGGGAGGGCCATGTAAGCGGCCTGGTGTTTGTTGAGGTCGAAGTCCTCAACTGTCTCTCCGGAGAGCTTTTCGCCCAGGGCCTTCCAATCGGCGCAGGCGTCGAGCTGCCGCTTTTCGAGGATCTGCCGGATCTCCTCCTCATAGGGGGCGACAGCCTGGATGGCATAGCGGCCCGTCTCAAAATGGGGGATGAGCCCGCGCAGAAATTCCAGCGCGTAGACCATCTGGCAGAAGGCGTAGTAGTAGTCGTGGGGGTTATCCTTGATGATCTCCTCGTAATTGCCCCAGGCGGGCAGGTATTTGTATCGGATGAAGCTGTAGTCCGGCAGATGACCGGCCCGGCCGTGGCCGAGGTTCATGATGCTGTTCTCGCTGCCCTGGTAGATGCTGTTGTTGTAGATCCCCTTCTCCAGATCGTCAGGGCTGCCGGGGGAGTGGTGGAAGTCCACAAGCCTTTCCTGATAGCCGGTGTCGGATGGGAAGAGCTCATAGAAATAATTGTTGGTGTTATTGATGACAAGCGAGGGCGTGCCCGCAAAATAGCTGTGGGCCCAGGTGTCAGCCAGCACGTGCATCGCAATGCCGGCGGCCTGGAGGCTGCCGCCCTTTGCAAGGTCCACCGTGTCCTTGACAAGATCCCCGTTCGGCCTGCAGATCAGGCGGTACTTGTTCCGATACATGCGCCCGGCCTTCTCCGGCCCCTCGGCACGCAGATCGCCCGGCAGAAAGTGGAAGGAGGCCCAGATGCGCGTGATGTCCTGCAGGCCCACAAGGTCCGTGCGGGCATTCATCAGCTCAAGCTGGAGCTGAGTCGTCGCGGCGGAAAGAGGGGCCTTGAGCTTGGAGAGCAGCGTGCGCGAGCACAGGTCCACAAACTGGGCGCTGTAGGCGATGTCAAGGCTCTCCTCATGGGAGTAGCCGGCGATAAAGGCGGCGCAGTAGGTCGCGTAATAGTGAAAATCCTTCTGCATGCGCTCAGCCCTCCAACTGACGGCGAAGCTGCCTGACCTTGACAGCGTTGTATACCAGCCTTGCCAGAATGGCAATGGACGTGAGATCCACCACCATCGAAACGATATAGTCCATCAGGGAATCGTCCTCCGCCCGTGTCTGGATATATCCGAGTGAGGCAAACCACAGCAGGACGCTGACCAGCAGCATCAGGGAAGCGACCACGATATAGGCGCGGCCCTTTTTCTTCCCGAGCCCCTCCGCCCGGGCGGACATTCCCACGTACAGGCGCAGGCCCAGATCCATCGCCAGCACGATCGTGATCATGACATAGCCGAGGATGGTGGCAGCCGTTTTGTATTGCTCCTCCACATCCACGTTCTGAACAAGGGGATCGACCCAGGTATAGAGGTAGGTCTTCAATACGCTCCAGACGCCGAAGGCAATGATCCCAAAGCCGAGGGTCAGCAGCTCACTCCTGCGCCGGCGCAATTCCGTTTCCATTCGTCAGACCTTCTTTGCAAAAAATGTCATTTAAAACATTATATCACAGACACAGTGAAAAGAAAAGGGAGCAGAAATGAGAAATCCGATATACAAATTGCTGTTTTCATGGTATAATGATACAATTACGGAGACTTTTCATTTTCTTCACAGCTTTATTCAGCAAAAATTAAGCGGCCTGTTCTATCCTTGCAGAGACAACGCGGCATGCGATACAGAGAGGGGAAGCATATGGGGGAACACTACCGGCACGAGTGGAAGCATGAGATCAGCTATGCCGATCTTCTGGCCATCCGTCAGCGTCTGCGCGCGATCATGGAGAGCGACGCGCACGCAAGGGACGGGAAATACCAGATCCGCAGCCTCTACCTGGATAACCTCGACGACAAGGCCCTGCGGGAGAAGATCGACGGCGTGAACTGCAGGGAAAAGTTCCGCATCCGCTATTATAACGGCGACCTGTCCGTGATCCATCTGGAGAAGAAGAGCAAGCGTGCCGGCCTCGGCACAAAGCACAGCGCGGACCTGAGCCGGGAGGAGGCGCAGGCCATCGTGGACGGGAAGCTCGACTGGATGCTGGACAGCGGCAGACCCCTGGTGCAGGAGCTCTGCTGCAAGATGAAATCCCAGGGCCTCAGGCCGATGACGATCGTGGACTATACGCGCGAGCCCTTTCTTTACCGCCCCGGCAACGTGCGCGTCACCCTCGACTACGATCTGCGCACCGGTCTGAAGTGCACGGACTTTCTGAACCCGGCCTGCGTCACCGTCCCCGCCGGGGACGCCCCTATTCTCCTGGAGGTCAAGTGGGACGCCTTCCTCCCCGCCATCATCCGCGACGCCGTTCAGACCCCCGGCCGCCGGGTGGAGGCGTTTTCCAAATACGCTCAGTGCAGGATCTACGGATAAGCTTGACTGATAAGGCAATACCGCATAATTCGGCAAGAGCAGATCCTGAGAAAATTTGGGTTCTGATAAAGGCACTTTTTCGCAGATGTACTTTGTGTACCTCAAGAAGCGGTGTTGCCATAAACAAATACAAGACAAGGAGCAAGAACAATGACCTTTCAAGACATTTTCAAATCCGGCTTTCTGGAGAACGTGAGCGCGGTCAGCGTGCTGGACATGGCGCTCGCGCTCGTGCTGGCCTTCGGGCTGGGCCTTTTCATCTTCTTCGTGTATAAGAAGACCTATGCTGGCGTCATGTATTCCTCGAGCTTCGGCGTGACCCTGGTGGCACTCACGATGATCACCACGCTCGTGATCCTTGCGGTCACGTCCAACATCGTGCTGTCCCTCGGCATGGTGGGCGCGCTGTCCATTGTGCGCTTTCGCACCGCCATCAAGGAGCCGCTGGACATCGCCTTCCTCTTCTGGGCCATTGCCGCAGGCATTGTGCTGGCTGCGGGAATGATCCCGCTGGCCGTCTTCGGCAGCGTCTTCATCGGCATCATCATCCTGCTCTTTGCCAACCGCAAGGACACGACCCGGCCCTTCATCGTGGTCATCGACTGTGACGGCCACAACAGCGAGACCGAGGCCCTGCGCCTTCTGGAGCAGCACACCGTGCGCTGCAGCGTCAAGAGCAAGACTGCCCGCAAGGACGCTGTGGAGCTGAACGCGGAGGTCCGCCTCCGGGACGGCAACACCGATTTCGTCAACGACATTGCAAAGCTCAAGGGCGTCAGCAACGTGGTCCTGGTCAGCTACAACGGCGATTACATGGGCTAAGGGGGAACGCAGGTGTCAGCGCACAGACATTTTGACTGGATCTGCGTTGCCGTCCTTATCTGCACCGTCCTGATCACGACCCTGTTTATGAACGGCGCCCGCTTCGGGATCGAGACCGTGAAGGACGGGGATGCAGAGGGCAGCACCGATTCCGCGTACTTCACCAAAAATGACCGCGACGGGAGCTGGAACGGCGCGACCGCCACCCAAATCCGCCTGGCCGGGGACAGCGCCTCCGTCTCCGGAGGCGGGGCCTACGTCTTTGACGGCGACGTGGTCATTGCCCAGGCGGGGCGCTATGTGGTCTCCGGCACGCTGGATGACGGCAGCATCCGCGTCAGCGCCGAGAGCGGCTCGAAGATCTGGCTCATGCTGAACGGCGCCGACATCCGCTGCTCAGACGACGCGCCCATCCGCATCGAGCAGGCCGACAAGGTCTTTCTCACCCTGGCCGAGGGGACGGAAAACAGCCTCACCGGGGGCGAAGCGTACAGCGAGAGCGCGCTTGCAGACAAGGTGGGCGGCGTGCTCTTCAGCCGCGATGATCTCACCGTCAACGGCAGCGGGACCCTGCGCATCACGGCAGGGTATAAGCACGGCATCGACGCCAATGACGAGCTGGTCATCAGCGGCGGCAGGATCGTCATCGACGCCCCGGGCGACGGCATCCACGTCAACGAGGGCTTCCGCTGCGAAAACGCCGCGCTCACGATCCGCGCGGGGGACGAGGGCATCCATGTCCAGGGAAATGAAGCGGAGCTCTGCATCACGTCCGGCAGCTTTGACATCGAGAGTGCCGGCGCTGCCCTCAAGAGCGCGTTCAACATGCTCCTCACGGGCGGCAGCTATACCGTCAGGACGCAGGCCGACGGCCTCCACAGCGGGGGGAGCGTCGGCATCCTGGGCGGTGATTTCACGATCCGCGCCGCAGACGACGGAGTTCACGCCGACGCCGCGGTCAGTGTATTGGACGGCCGCCTCCTGCTCGCGGAGTGCTATGAGGGCATTGAGGCCCTGACCATCGACTTGAGCGGCGGCGAACTCGAGATCTATCCCGCGGACGACGGTTTGAACGCAAACGGCGGCAGCTACGGCGGCATGTTCATGCGCCCCGGCGAGACGGCGGCAGCGGCCCCGGCGGCGGATGCGGAGGCCGAGACCTGGATCCGCATCAGCGGCGGCAGCATCACCGTGGTCAACGACACGGCCCGGGATGCCGACGGCCTGGACTCCAACGGCGATATTGTCATCTCCGGCGGCAGTGTGCGCGTCAGCCTCAGCTCCTCCGGCAGCAACAATGCCATCGACTACGGCAGTGAGAGCGGCGGCAGCTGCGTCATCACCGGCGGTGAGGTGGTGGCCTGCGGCAGCGCCGTGATGGCCGAGGGCTTCAGCGGCTCCTCGACCCAATGCTCCATCCTCTACAATGCCGGCTACAACGTGGCAGCCGGGACGGAAGTGAGCCTGCGGGACAGCGACGGGCAGGTCCTGCTCCGCTATGCGCCCCCCTGCACCTTCTCCTCCGTCTCTCTGAGCGCGCCGGGAATGAAGCAGGGCGAGACCTGCACCCTTGTGATCGGCGACAGGGAGGAGCAGATCACGCTCACCGACGTCACGACCGGCGCCGGCGAGAGCGCCGGGATGGGCGGCATGGGCTGGGGCAGCATGCGCCAGCGCGGCGACGGCGGACAAAACGGCGGCGGACCGAACGGCCGCCCCGGCTTCGGCGGCAGGCCGGAGGGCATGGATATGCCCTCGGATCAGAGCGTCAACGGCCCGCTGCCCACGGACGGGAGCTTCCCGCCCGCAGGCTTTGACGGCGCAAGGCCCGCCTTCTCCGGCATGCCCGGGCAGGACGGCGGACGGCCGGGAGGCGGGCAGAGACCCGAGCTGCCGCAGCAGACCCCGGAGGAGAGCGAGCTCCCGGCAGAGCCGATGCCCGTGGGAGCGCAGCCGGTCAGCGCCTACACATGGCTGATGGTCGCTGCCTCTGCCCTCGTGCTGGCGCTGGGGATTCTCTTCGTGGTAAAGTATAGACCGTAAGCGTGATGATGGGTGCGCTGCAAAATGACGAACCGGCCCGGCAGGGACGGCGTATTTTGCGGCGCACCCATTTTCGCCTTGCACACGGGCGAAAAAGATTGTAAAATAGGAAAAAAGAGGTGAGCGTATGCAGACATTGATCGAACTGTATGATGAGCGGCCGCTGGAAAACGTGCTGGGGGTGGAGATGTTCCGGCCCGAGCGGGTCGTTTATATCTGCACCGAGGAGATCGGCAGCGTAAAGCCGATCCTGGAAACGCTGCGCATCTATTTCCAATGGCGCGGCCTGAACCCGGAACTGAGCATCGTCAAGGGCAGCTTCTATGAGGTCGGCACCATGCTTGAACTGTTCCGGCGTGTCGTCAGCGAGTATCCGGACTGCGCCATTGATATCACCGGCGGCACCGACGCGGTGCTCTTCGCGGCGGGGCTTTTGTGCGCCGAGAGCGCAGTCCCGGTCTTTACCTACAGCCGGCGCAAAAACTGCTTCTATGATATCCGCGGCACCGTTTTCAAGGAGGCCCTGCCCTGCACCGTCGTCTACACAGTGGAGGATTTCTTCCTGATGGCGGGCGGCTCCATGCGCGAGGGGCGGGTCGACAATGCGATCCTGGTGCAGTATCTGCATGTGATCGACCCCTTCTTCCAGCTCTATCTCCGGCATCGGCGGGACTGGAAAAGGGCCGTGAATTATATACAGCGCGTCTCGCAGGCCGAGGATAACAGCAACGCCAGCCTCTTTGTGCAGGGAAAATATCTGGTGAAGGGGGAGCGCGGCAGCCGGATCGAGGCGCCTGCGGAGACCCTGAAGGATCTGGAGCGTATCGGCTTCCTGCAGAATCTCGTGATCGTGCCGGGCGAATCGGTCTCCTTCCGCTTCCGGGACAGGCAGATCCGCACCTGGCTGCGGGATGTCGGCAGCTTGCTGGAGCTCTATGTCTACAAGGCCTGCCTCGATACGGGCCTCTTTCAGGACGTGCGCACCAGCGTCATTGTAGACTGGCAGGGAGACGAGAAGATCAAGCCCGTCAGCAATGAGCTGGACGTGATGTGCACCCGCGGCGTGACGCCGGTGTTTATCAGCTGCAAGGTCTGTGATGTCAGGACGGACGACCTCAACGAGCTCGCCATTCTGCGCAACCGCTTCGGCGGGGTGATGGCCCGCGCCGCCATCGTCACGGCGGAGCGCGGCGGCTTCGGCATGCGCAACCGCGCCGAGGAGCTCGGCATCATGGTCATCGACCTCAACGACCTCACCAGAGGTCGGATCGGCGAACGCCTGAGGAGCCTCATGCGGGACATTCGTTAGGGCAGCAGGGGCTGTGAAAAAAGTCGATTCACAGAAGCTGTGAAAAAAGTTGGCTGCCTTCGCAGGGGGCGGTCTCCCCGAACGCTCCGCGAAGAATAGCCTCATAAAATGATAACAGCCTTCGGCGAAAACGTACAAAAATACGAACTCGCCGAAGGTCTGTTTTTCACAGCCCCTTTTCCATAAAACACAGTGTTTTATGGAAAAACAATATCAAATCCCCACCACGAGAAAGCATAGATACACCGTGGGGATGGAGAAAAGCAGACTGTCGGCCCGGTCGAAGACGCCGCCGTGGCCGGGGATGAGGTTGGAGAAATCCTTCACGCCGATCATGCGCTTCAACAGAGATTCCGCGAGATCGCCGATCTGCCCCATAAAGGCGCCGAGGAAAGCCGTCACCAGGCACACGCGCAGGGGCACGGGACTCCCGGACTGGCCCAGAATCCACCAGGCGGCAAAGCCTGAGAGGATCGACGAGAGCTGGCCGCACACGGCGCCCTCGATCGTTTTTTTGGGACTCACGGCGGGGGCCAGCTTGTGCTTGCCGAAGCGCATACCGCCGAAGAGGGCCGCGCTGTCACAGACCCAGGTGGCAAGACAGGCCGTCAGCAGCGTCTGCCACCAGATCTCACTCACGCTGATGACCAGAATGATCCCGAAGAGCACACAGGGATAGTTCATCCCGGCGAGGGTGTAGAGCGCGCCGATACCGGAGACCTCCCTGTGCAGTACGCCCGAGAAGAGCGCCAGGTACAGGCAGAAGACAAAGCAAACCACATACAGGAAAAGCCCCATGTGCAGATACGCAAGCGCCGCCTGCACGGCGAGATAGACGAGCATGACCCACAGCGTACACCGGGCGTTGAGCTTTTCCACATTCTTGCTGTATTCATAGGCGCACAGGCCGCCTGCCACGGCAAAATACAGGATCCTGGAGATGGCCCACGGCATGCACGCCGCCGTCACGGCGACAAGGATAACGGCAGATTTGACACGGTCCTTCAAAGCAGCTCCCTCTCTTTCCTGCGGCATTGAACGAAGGCGAGATAAGAATACCATAAACGCAAGCGAAACACAACAGGGCAAGCCCACCCGGACAGCGAGTTTTTTTCAAGTACCCGCCCTACAGCTTGACTTTTTTGTTGTACTGACAAACAAGATGTGGTATGATACGAATATGCATTCATATCCTCGGCAAAAAAATAAACAGGGGGACAGAACATGTTAAGCGATAATAAAATCTGGATGGCGAAATCCGACAAACGCCTTTACCTGCTGCCCGACATGGCAAACCGCCACGGCCTGATCGCAGGCGCGACCGGCACCGGCAAAACCATCACCATGAAGGTCATGGCGGAGTCCTTCTCCGATATGGGCGTGCCGGTCTTCCTTGCGGACATCAAGGGCGACCTGACCGGCATGTGCAAGCCGGGCATCGACAGTGCCGATATGCGCTCGCGCATCGAGCGCTTCGGGATTGAGGATTTTTCCTACCGCAGCTATCCCACCCGCTTCTGGGACATCTTCGGTGAGGTCGGCCATCCCGTGCGCGTCACGGTCAGCTCCATGGGCCCCGTGCTGCTGGCACGGCTGCTGGGCCTGACGGAGATCCAGGCAGGCGTTCTGAACATCGTGTTCAAGGTGGCTGATGACAACGGCCTGCTGCTGCTTGACCTGAAGGATCTGCGCTCCCTGCTGAGCTTTGTGGGCGAGAACCGCGCGGAGTTTACCGTAGAGTACGGCAACGTCTCCGCCGCCAGCATCGGCGCCATTCAGCGCGCCCTGCTCGCCTTTGAGCAGGAGGGCGGCGAGATGTTCTTCGGCGAGCCGGAGCTGGACTTTGACGACTGGATGGCAACCGATGCCGACGGGCGCGGCTACATCAACATCCTCTCCAGCCAGAAGCTGATCCAGAGCCCCACGGTCTATGCGACCTTCCTGCTCTGGATGCTCTCCGAGCTCTTTGAGCGCCTGCCCGAGGTGGGCGATCCCGAAAAGCCGAAGATGATTTTCTTCTTTGACGAGGCCCACCTGCTCTTCAACAACATGCCCAAGGCTCTGCTGCAGAAGATCGTCCAGGTGGTCAAGCTGATCCGCTCCAAGGGCGTGGGCGTCTACTTCATCACCCAGAGTCCGAGCGACATCCCCGGCGATGTGCTGGCCCAGCTCTCCAACCGTGTGCAGCATGCCCTGCGCGCCTACACGCCGGACGAGATGAAGGCAGTGCGCGCTGCGGCCAAGGCCTTCCGCGTAAACCCCGCCTTCAAGACCGAGGACGCCATCATGGAGCTCGGCGTGGGCGAGGCGCTGGTCAGCTTCCTCGATGAGGACGGCATCCCCAGCCTTGTGGAGCGCGCAAAGATCCTCCCGCCCCAGAGCCTGATGGGCGCGGCCGGGACCGAAGAGGTCAGGCGCCTGATCTTTGCCGATCCTCTGGACGAGAAATACCGCGAGGCGGTGGACCGGGAGTCGGCCTACGAAATCCTCACCCGCGCGAAGATCGAGCTTGAAAAGACGCTGGCCGAGGCCGCCGCTGCCGCCGCGGAGGAGGCCGCCCGGCGCAAGGCCGAGGCCGAGGCTGAGAAGCAGCGCCTGAAGGAGGAGGCCGCCGCCGAGCGTGAGCGCATCCGCAGCGCGGCCGCCGCCGAAAAGCAGCGTCTCAAGGAAGAAGCCGCCGCCCTCAAGGCAGCCGAGAAGGAAGCTCTCGCCGCCCAGAAGGAGGCCGAACGCGAGGCTGCCAGGAAGAAGAAGCTGGCCCAGCAGGCGGCAACCACCGCCGCCTCCACCGTGGTGGGCGCCCTGTCCACGAACCTCATCAACGCGGCCACCGGCGGCAAGACCTCCAGCGCCCAGACCATTGCCAAGCGCGCTGCCAGAAACGCTTTAAGCTCCGCCATGCGCTCCGGCACCGGGGCTATCATACGCGGCCTGTTCGGGAACAAGAAGTAATACTTGGCATAATAAGAGAAAGAGATCCGCCCCGGGTTCATCCCGGGGCGGTCGTTATTGGGATCGTGATTACGCTTGCGCGGGCGCTTCGTTCTCTGCCGGCGCATCTTCCTCCGGGGCTCTGTCCTCCGGCATCTCGACGATCACAGCTCTGCCGCAGCAGCTCAGGTACAGCCGGTAAACAATGGCGGCAAGGAGAATGCAGCAGAAGCCCATGGCGGTGTAGCAGCCCAGATACCAGTTGCCGTGGCGCTGAACCAGATATTCCATGTAGCCGCCGACACCCAGGGCCGCAATCCACAGCAGCCACAAAAACCAGTGCCACCAGCGCAGACCGTTTGCCCGGATGGACAGGCGGCTGTAGCGGATGAGCAGCAGCAGCATGCACACCGCGGCGAGGATCTGCACAATGCTGACAAAGCCGTTGATGGGCAGAAAGCTGGAGTCGTAACGGGTGGAATCCAGCACAAGCTCCGAGGCGGAATAGTAAAGCAGGAACATGCAGATCGTGCAGCCCTGGAAGCGACCAGCGCGCATGGGGACATAGCGCCGCCGGTAGAAAAAGCGCAGCAGGCCGTGGCACAGGAGCAGCATCAGCAGAAAATGCGCAAAGAAGGTGGCGAAGCGGTATTCCGTCACGCCGGCGGAATTGGTGATCCCGGAGGCGAGGGGCAGGTGCTGCAGCAGGCCCGTGGTCACGGGGATCTTGCTGCGGCAGGAGCTGTTGAAGAGAGAGCTGAGGCGGATAAAGGCGACAGCCAGGGCAATCCCCGGCGCGGCGGCGTCCAGGAGCTTTGCGGTGTCCCCGTCGTCAAGCTTCGCAGCGAGCCAGGCGGCGAGCCACACCCCGGGGATGGCGGCGGAGAGCACATAGCTGCCTGTGGTATAGTTCGTCAGGGCGGCGAGCAGGCTCCCGTACTGCTCCTGGTGGCAGTACCAGTGCAGCGCGCGGCACAGGGGAAGAGAAAACAGGATCGCCAGCGGGAAGAAGAGCAGCATCGACACAAGCCTGCCGCGGCTCGAGAGCTGCACGGAGCAGCTCATGAACAGGGCGGCCAGGAGCCCGACGCTGATGATGACAGCACTCCAATAGAGGACGGTGGACCCGCTGTAGACGGCAATGGGATTCATGAACGCACCTCCTCCGGAATGGCGGTGGCAAAGTAGATGATATCGCTCACCGCGCGCTCCTCGCCGAAATCGACATGGTTGATGGGCCCGCCCATCATGATGATCTCCGCTGTCTGGCCGCCGTCAAGGGTATAGGCCTTCCGGACGTTCTTGGAGTAGATGATGCGCGCAAGCTCATTGATGGTGGCACGGGGCCGCGCGTCGGGCGTGTGGTTGATGGTCATCAGCAGATAGTGCAGATCGTCCGTCATGGAGATGCAGGAGCGGGAATACTCGGTGTTGACCTCGCCGATGGGATAGCCCGCGCAGTACTGCAGCTCTCCGTTATCCACCAGGATGGGACCGAAGGCCACGGCAAAGACCACGTCGTTTGCCTGCATGAAGGCCTCGGCCTCCCCCTCACCCATGAGCTCCCCGGCGCGGGAGAAGAGCATGTCGCCGGAGGCTGTGAAGAAGCAGGAGTCCACCTGGGCGGGATTGTTGCGGTAGAGCTTGCGCTGGTAGGCTGTGATGCCGAGATCGCGGAAGGCGTAGAAGTCGCCGTTCATGGCGACCACCGCGTTGGAGGCCTCCGCCATGTCCGAGGCGTAGAGCTGCACGCTGGAGCTGTAGCTGTCCTCGGCAAGCTTGCGCCGCAGCTGGGAGCCATGGGCGATCTTGACCTCGGCAAAGGTGCAGCAGCGCTGCTCGATATATTCCTTCCAGGCCACGACCAGGATCGTATCGTCAAAATAGTAGAGGATCGGCTCGTCCGGGACAAAATCGGCGCTCACGTCGAAGGTCATGCGCTGCCCGTCCAGCAGGATGGCGGCCTTCTGGATCACTGCCTGAACCTCCGCAGGATCGTTGGTTTTGCCGAAGCCGTTGGGGTTCGGGACGGGGGAGACCGTGTCGCTCTCCTGCAGGGTGTAGATCTTCTTGATATAGGTCAGATCGCCCAGCGCGTCGGAGGCGGCGTTGTTGACGTACACATCCAGCTTGTCCGACAGGCGCAGCTTCGCGTCTGCCGACGAGAAGGACAGCGTGCCGGAGGCGGGGTGCACGTTCAGCCCCGTCCAGGCGATGACGCCAAGCCCGAACACCATAAACACAAGTGACATCAGGGCCCGCAGAATCCAGGGGATGCGGACCTTTTTATATTCGCGCGGCGGCTTTTTTGCCTTCGGCTTCCCGGGCTTTTCGGCCTTTGCCTTTCTGCCGGGACGGCGTGGCTCTGCCGCGTCCTCCGACGGGCTCTGCGGCGCGGTTCTTCCTCTTCTGCGCCCGAAGCGCCCCGCCGGCTTTTCGTCCTGCGGCGGCGCGGCCTCGAGAGTCGCCGGGTCAAAGCGAATCGTGGGGGCCTCGGACAGCTCGTCGGCCGGGACGGGCTCCTCCTGGGAGGTCGTATACACGCTCACCTGCTTCTTCGCAGGGGCGGGCTGCTCGTCAAAGGTGAAGGGCGAGTCCAAAGGCTCCGTCGCCGCGGCCGGCTGCCGGGGCGCGGGCTCTTTTGGCGGCTCGACGGTCTCCTCACCGCGAAATTCGGCCAGGATCGCGTCAAGATCGCTAAAATCGTAATTCTCTTTACTCATGCTCTGTCTCCCAATCAGTATCCGATCCCACCGGCGAGAGCGCGCAGCAGCGCGGGACTCGCAAGGATCTGCCAGCGGCTGTCGGTATAGGCCAGAGAAAGCTCAAACGCCGCCTCGGAATAGTAGGCCGGGGCGTTGCGCAGCACCACATCCAGCGCGGCCAGATACGCCTCATCGGCGATCTCGGGGCGATAGCGCCGGTTCTCGTCGTAGACCTCGCTGATCGGGCGGGACTGGACGATCGACTCGGCCTGGCGCTGGGTCTCCGCCGCTACGGCTTCCTCCAGGCGGGGCAGATCCAGGTAGCGCATGCGCACCGGCTGCACCGCATTGAGCTTATCCGTGCGGCACTCGCCCGCAAGGGCGTAGGCATAGCTCTCGTGCAGGGCGTTGTAGATCCGTTGCCCGGCGGGGCTTGCGGGCATGTCGGCAAGGCCGAGGTCCGCGTAGTCGCGCAGCTCCTTGTAGGCGGTGGGATAGTCCCCGGTGCACACGGCGTCAAAGAAACGCACGACGCTCTGACTCGGGTCGCCGCTGGGCTTTGCGTAGACTGTCCCCACATACACTCCGGCCACGGCCATCAGCATGGCAGCGCCGCTCAGCACCAGCGCGAGGAAGAGCCCGATAAAGCGCGCCTTGTATTTTACACACAGCACGATGATTACGATCAGGCCGATCAGCAGGAACAGGGCGATGGCGGCCAGCGGGACGAGCGTGGGGAAGGCGATGCGGTCAGGCGCGGCGGAGGCTGCGGGCGTGGGCTCCGGCGTCTGGACGACGGACACGGGCACGGGCGTGGGCTCCGGTGTCGGCTCCGGCGTGGGGCTGGGGACGTTTGCAAGCCTCTCGGTATACTCGCACATGGCGGTGCACCAGGCGCTCAGAAACTCCTCGGACGTGCTGCCGCCCTGGGAGAAGAGCACCAGAACCGTCGGCTGCGTGGTATAGCAGATGGCGCAGTCGTTGAGAATAAGATCCTCTGCGATCCAGCCCGGCTTGTGCGCGATGCGAAAGCGCGGCTCGTTGAGCTTGAAGAAGCGGTCAATCATGGCCTTCTGCATGGTCTCGATGATGCCCGGAAAGCGCTCCGGCTCGTTGCAGAGAAGAGAGAGGCAGTTGACAAACTCCCGGGCGGTGTACATGTTGTACATCGTCTGCTCAATGCGCTCCGAGCCGGGCTCCACCCCCATGTAGGGCGCGCTCTTGAGGCGGAACTCATTGTATCCGCCGAGGAAGTTGTCGCACAGGAAGTAGGCCCGCTCGTTGCTCGAGTCGATCAGGATGTCGTCCAGCACGGACTCGAAGGTGAAATACTGCTCGTACACCGACCAGTCGATGTTGCCCTTCTGGCGCTCCTCGGCAGCGAGCATGCACAATGGCACCTTGAACATGCTGGCGGCGACGGCATAGTCATCGCCGTTGATGTAGTGCTCCTCCCCGGTCACGAGGTTGCGGTAACCGGCATGGATGCTCTCGGGGCTGACGTTGTATTCGCGCAGTATACGCTGCGCGACCGCGTCCCAATCCTCTCCGTCGGTCCCGAGCTCCGCGGCAAACGCGGGGGAGCACAGGCCCAGACAGAGCAGAAGCGCAAAGGCCGCGGCAAAGATCTTCTGAAATGCTTTCATGCAGACACTCCGATAAAAGTAGTGATAGCTATTAATTGTAACACTTTATTTTAACACGTTACAGGAATATTGCAAGAGCAGATGCGGAAAAATCGGCTGTTTTCACCGAATTTTTGCTTTCCGGGGGAGGAAATCGGGCCGATCAGCCCTCCATGATGTGCATGGCCCTCAGCTGGGGGCTCTCGATATGAGAGGCGATCTCAAAGGCGTGGGGCTCCAGATAGTCCCAGGACCCGTGACTGAGGTGCTGGGCACGCACTTCGGCGGCGACGGCGGCGCAGATATCCTCCACCACTGCGGATTTGAGGATGCGGCCCTGCTCGTCGTTCTCAGCGGTCAGCAGAAATTCCAGCGCGTCCTTCATTCCGGCGAGCCTTTCAAGCCCCGCCATCCCCCGCAGCTGCCACTTGTAGTAGGGCATGTGACGGCGGTTCAAAAGATAGATCGCCCCGCAGGCGGCGTTTACAAACTCGGTCATGGCGAGCATGGCCGCCCCGTATTCCCCGTGACGCACACAGCGGGGATAGTTATACTGCCCGGCCTGGGCCATGGCAATCACCCGCGCCGCGAGCTTTTTGAGGCGCACATCCTCCGGCATGCCGTGCAGCAGCGTTTCGCGGATGGAGGAAAACAGCCCCTGATCGTCCCGGAAGACCGCCCCGTTCGTGGCCTCGGCCAGGGCGTGGGAGGGCAGGGAGAGCCACTGCAGCGCGCTCTCCGGCGCTCCGTCACAGCCGGTGTAGCGGCTGTAGAAATCCCGGATGCGCCGTACGCCGCGGCTCGTCTCGCTCAGGGCGCTGCGCGCCTCCGCCTTCTTGAAGGGCAGGGCACGGTAGGCGCGGGCAAGCTGGACGCCGATGGCGCGGTCCGTCTCATCATCCACCCAGAGGCAGAAGCCCTCCGGGAAATCGTGATCCCGGGAGAGCGCGTCGTCAAAGCCGAAGCACTCCGACCCGTGCCCGGCAAGGCCCGCGGCAATGCGCCCGGCCCATTTGGGAAAGAGGCGGTCGATCATGTCCGTGCCGTAGCGCTCATAGAGGCGGCGCGCCTCCTCAAGTCCCTGCATAGATTTCCTCCGATCTTTTCCTCAGTTCGTTTGCGTACAGGAAGTAGCCGTAATAATCGAACGTCGGCGCACACTTGGAGATCGTGAAGGCGTGGTAGCCGTCCCGCTTGAGGCCGGGCGCATTCAGGCATTCCCAGGCTTTTTCAAGGCAATCCCCGATCCGTTCATCCTCCAGGTCGCGCCTGCCGTACATCTCGGCGAGGTTGCACCAGGTCACGGCGCTGTCGTTTTCCTGCCCGCCGATCCTTTCGAGGATCGCGAGGGCAAGCTTGAAACAGCGCTCGGCGTTTGGCACATCGCCCGTCTCGTCATAGCTCAGCGCCATGTTGTTATAGAGCCCCGCAAAGCGGTAATCGCCCGGATCGAGATTGTCGGCATACACGCGGGCGACGTGGACAAAGATCGGGATCGACTCGGCAGCGTGAACGAAGGCTTTGAGCGTCGTCGCGGCATTCAGGAGCACCGTCGCCCCGGAGACCGTGCGGCCCATGTGATGGACGCGCGTAAGCTCCAGCGCCTCGCCGACCGTCCGAAGCCCCTTGTCCGCCTCTCCCGTGCGGCGGTACTGACCCAAAAGCTCGCTTAATACCGTGAGCTCGGAGCGCCAGTCGCTGTGTGAGCGTGCGTCTGCGAGGGAGCTTTCCAGCAGCTCGCGGGCCTCCTGCTCACGCCCTTCGCCGCAGAGCTCGTCCACCTCCTGAATCAGAAGCGGCACGCTCAGCGCGTTCGGGCACGGCGCCGTGTCGGGCGCGCCGGTATACTGACTGGTATCAAAAACACAGCAAAATTCGTTGTGATCCATCATCGACACTCCATCATCGCAATATATCAATTACTATAGCACAAAAGCGCCTTGAAAGAAAGCCGCAAAACGGGTATACTAAATAAAACCATATCTCTGAGAGGAACAAACGCATGAGCAATCGGCTGCAATTCGAAAAATCTCCCTATCTGCGCCAGCACGCGGACAATCCCGTGGACTGGTATCCCTGGGGGGAGGAGGCCTTTGAAAAGGCAAAGCGGGAGGACAAGCCTGTCTTCCTCTCCATCGGCTACGCCACCTGCCACTGGTGCCATGTGATGGCGCACGAATCCTTTGAGGATGCGGGCGTGGCGGAGATCCTCAACGCCCGCTATGTCCCCGTCAAGGTGGACCGGGAGGAGCGGCCCGATATCGACAGCGTGTATATGCAGGCCTGCATCGCCGCCAACGGCAGCGGCGGCTGGCCCCTGACCGCGATCCTCACTCCGGCGCAGGAGCCGTTTTTCATCGGCACCTATTTCCCGAAGGAGAACCGGGGCGGGCGTATGGGCCTGCGCTTTCTCCTCACGGCGATTGCGGAGAAGTGGGAAACGGAGCGGGACGAGCTTCTGCGCACGGCAAGCGAGATGACCGCTTACCTCCGGCAGGAGCGCGAGGCGGCAGAGCCGCAGGACGAGCTCCCGAAGAAGGCCGCCGAACAGCTCCTGCGCTCCTACGACAAGGAGTACGGCGGCTTCGGCTGGTCTACCAAGTTCCCGTCCCCCCACAATCTGCTGTTTCTGATGGAGTACGCCGCCATCACCGGTGACCGGAAGCCCCGCGAGGCCGTGGAGCACACCCTGCGGCAGATGCTGCGCGGCGGGATCCGGGATCACTTCGGCGGCGGCTTCTGCCGCTATTCCACGGATCGCGAGTGGCTCAAGCCCCACTTTGAAAAGACCCTCTATGACAACGCCCTGCTGGCCCTGACCTATACCGAGGCCTGGCAGGACGGGCACATGGCCCTGTGGCGCGAGGCGGCGGAGCAAACGCTCGACTACTGCCTGCGGGAGCTCAAAGCCCCGGACGGCGGCTTTTACAGCGGCCAGGATGCGGACAGCGAGGGGCAGGAGGGCGCCTACTATCTCTTCACGCCGGACGAGGTCAACGAGGTCCTCGGCCCCGAGGCGGGCCGGCACTTCTGCGAGTGCTACGACATCACGCCGGAGGGCAACTTCCAGGGCAAGAGCATTCCGAACCTCCTGCTCAATAACCGCTGGAACTTCCTGCCCGAGGGCTATGACGAATACCGCGAGAAGCTGCGCGAATACCGGGCGGGGCGCATGGCGCTCTTTACCGACACAAAGATCCTCACCGGCTGGAACGGACTCATGCTCATGGCTCTCGCCCGCGCGGCCCGGGCCTTCGGCGACCGGCGCTATCTTATCGAGGCGCAGGAGCTTGCGGCGTTCATGCAGGATCACATGCGTGAGGACGGCCGCTGGAGGGCCCGCCTCTGCGGCGGGGAGCTGCGATTTGACGCCTCGCTCAGTGACCACGTCTTTCTCGCCCTGGGACTGCTGGAGCTCTATGAGGCGGATTTTGAGCCCCGGCATATCCTGGACGCGATTGCCCTCTCCGAAGAGCTGCCGCGCCGCTTTGCCGATCCCGGCGGCGGCTGCTTCGATACGCCCGCGGACGGCGAAAAGCTCCTCCTGCGCCCAAAGGAGACGCAGGACGGCGCCCTGCCCTGCGGCAACAGCGCGGCCGCCGTACTCTTTGACAGGCTCTTTCGTCTCACGGCGGAGGAGCGCTGGCGGGCGCTTCTGGACGGGCAGCTTGCCTTCCTCAAGGCCGGCGCGGGACGCTACCCCGCAGCCTGTGCCTACGGGCTCACGGCCCTCGCGCTCAGTGAAGGGCCGAGCCGCGAGACGGTGGCGGTCCTCCCGGACGAGAGCTTCCCGACGGAGCTCAAGGCGATCCTCGGCAAGTTCTCCCCGGGCCTGTGCGTTCTGGTGAAGACGCCTCAGCGCGCGGCGTCCCTGGCCGTCGCCGCGCCCTTTACCGCCGCTATGGACGCCAAAAACGGCAGGCCTACCTACTATGTCTGCACCGACGGGGCCTGCGCCCTGCCGGTGAGCACCTGAACGGGGGTGAACATAGATGAGACGAGTCGTCGCGCTGCTCCTGTGTATCGGGTTGGCGCTCTGCCTCACGGCCTGCGGCAAAAACAAGAAGGCGGAACCCGCGCCCGTGTCCGCCGTCCCGACCCCAACGCCCAACGAGATCTTTGAGGTGAGGCTGAACCCGGAGAATTTTTACACCTACTTCGACTATAAGGAGTACCGCGCAGATATCCGCGACGAGAACACCAGCGACATCAATTCCTCCACCATTGCCTACGGCTTTGAGCTCAAGCCCCAGTTCGCCGCTGCGAACGACCCTGAACACCGGGACACCATGACTTTGCGCTTTGAAGCGGACGGCACGGTGATGAGCGGAGATTTCCAGATCAACTTTGACGATCTCAGCTATACCGGCACCGCCGCCGAGCGTGAGCATGTGCATGTCAGCGAGCTGCTGCACTTTTGGCCCAAGGGCGATCGGACCACTACCTGGGCCTTCGGGAACTACTCCAACAGCAACATTATGTATTTTGACAGCTTTCGCGTCGCCGAGGTGAGCGGCAGCGTCTTTCTCAAAATGAAGGACCTGAACGCGCAGCCTACGCCCACCTTCATCCCGGTGGCCTATGAGCAGGGATTGGAATGAAATAAGCGGAGCCCTGCACATCACACGCAGGGCTCCGCTTATCGGTGGGAGCGTTATGGCAACACCGCACAATCCGCCTTCGGCATCTCCTGGAAAATTTGTGCCCTGATTTCGTCACTTTTTCTTGAGGTACACAAAGTACATCTGCGAAATGCTCTTGCCGAATTATGCGGTATTGCCTTATTCCTTTTTCATCAGCTCCGCAAGGGATTTGCTGTCCAGGTAATGCTTCACCAGCTCGTTCAGCTCCCGCCATACCGGCAAAGTGCGGCAGTCAGCCTCGCGCGGACAGGGGGCCGCATCGTGGGCAAGACAGGCGACCGGCGCAAGATCCCCCTCTGCGGCAAGCAAAATCTCGCCGAGGGAATACTCTTTCGGATCCTTGGTCAGGCGGTAGCCGCCGCCCTTGCCGCGCATGCCCTCCACCAGTTTCCGCTCCACCAGGAGAGGCAGGATCCGCTCCAGGTATTTCAGGGAAATCTGCTGGCGCTCAGCCACCTCCTTCATGGCGACAAAGCTGCCGTCGGAATGCTCTGCCAGATCGACCATCACGCGCAGCGCGTAACGCCCGCGGGTAGATATCATCATCAGTTTGCTCCTTTCTCTCTCACAGCCTGCGCTGTATCCGAGACAATCATATTTAACCAAGTTAATAATATTATACCACGAAAGAAGCAAAACAGTCAATTATTGGAAACCACGAAATTTCAGCAGATTTTATCCTCGCACCCCCATTGATTAACAGCCGGATCTGGCCTGCAGACCGGCCAAAAGAGCGTGAAAAAGGAAAAACAAAGAAAACAGAAAAAAAGCCTTGCATTTTAAAAAGCTTTGTGCTATTATAATCCAGCGCAAGAGATCCGGGTGTAGCGCAGTTGGTAGCGTGCTTGAATGGGGTTCAAGAGGCCGGAAGTTCGAATCTTCTCACTCGGACCAATAAAAGAGGCTTGAAACTAAGGTTTTGAGCCTCTTTTATGTTGTTTTCGGTACTTTTTCGGGCAAATCAGAAAACGCCATTTTGCAGGGTGTCAACAGAAAGTGTCAACAAATACGAAAAATCCCGCTCAAAACCGTCTTGCAGGTCGAGCGGGATTGTCATAATTTCCGGTTTCGGCAAGTAATTTCCTTTTCGGCAATTTCAGGCCGTAAAGAAAGACGGCGCTGTTTGCACCGTCTCCCAAATCACGGAGGGACAAATATGATAACCGGCTATGCTACGATTATAACGGCGCTGCCGGTGGAAGTCAAGAAAAAGCCCCTGCCGCTGGAAGATCGGTAGGGGCTTACACCGTGGCCAGGGGAAGCACGGTGTCAGAAAACAGTTGTATTATAACCACTCTGCCGGTGGCTGTCAATCTCTGATCCACGGCAAAGAAAAGACGGCGCTGCACTCGGCAACACCGTCTTTTAGCTCGCGCATTGCGGCTGAACAAGTTGGGGTTATCATATCACGGGCGGCTGGGCTTGTCAAGCTCCCGCTCCCCTGCATGTCAAGCCGTGATCTGTGCGGCCTGCTGCATCCGGTGGGCTCGCTGCTGGGCAAGTATGCGCTCTTTGTTGCGTCTGTACCACTCGGCTTTCCGGCGCTTGATCCGCTCCCGGTTGGCTGTGTAATACTGCTTTTGCCTCTCCTGCTCCCGCTCATAGGTTCCGGCTGCAATCATAGCGGCCTTTTGCCTCTCGCGGGCTGCTCGGCCTCTCTCCCGCTCTCGCGTGATCTCTGGGAACAACAGGGAATCATTGAAAGCAATCTGTTCATAGTCGGCGCGGGTCATCGGGGCATCATCTATCAGGGCATCGAAGAGGCGCAAGGCCTCCAGCTCGGCGGCGGTAAATCTTGAAATCATGTCATCAGCTCCCCTATAAAGTGTAGGAGCTGCCCAGGCCGGACAGCTCCCGGAATGGTCAGGCTGTAAGCAGGTCGGAAAGGGTGTACAGAATTTCCGCGGTTTCGTCATCGTTCGCGCCGTTTCGCCTGTATAGCTTTTTCGCGGTTTTGGCGTAGAGCTCGGCTTGATCGGCTATGTTATCGGTGTTGCGTGCTATAGCTTCGATCTGCTCCACAATGAGGGAAAGCAGGTCGGGGACGGCTCCACGGTCGGCGGGGTCGTCGTGGTTCATGAGGTTTACGGCCAGCTCGCAAAGCTGGGCAATTGTGCGGAATCGGTTGCTTATCTGAGCATAAAGCATTTGACTATCTCCATTCTGTCAGTTATAATCTGTGTGGCTATTGCTATGCATCCTATTTCCGGCTTGGGGGGGCGGCTTATGTGGTGGGACACATAAGCCGCTTTCCTTTTATCCGGCCGGAATGGGCTGTACTTGGGACGCGCTGAAGAATGAGGCGGTATAGGTGGCGTTATCGCCCTTGCTGCCGTGGACAAGCACCGCTTTGAAAAGTGCCTTGCTGCCGTGGATTACCTCAAAGCCGGCCTTTTTCCATCCTGCCCAGGTGTTGCACTCTTCGTCGATACCGGCGGCGGCCTTGGCTGCCTCGATCCTCTCAGCGTTCACCGGCTGGGCCTTCTCGCTGATCCATGCGCGGTGTAAGCACTCGGCGAAGCTCAAGCCCTCGCCCTTGCGGTAGAGCCTCCAGGCTCTCAGCATGATTGCTCTGAGATTGTACTTCATGGTTTTACCTCCTGTTCTTTTGGTCTGGGGAAGTGGCGAGGGGCTTTATAGTCCTACGGTCTTTGACGCGCCTGCTATATCCGGTCTCACTCTTACCTCTGGTAGTCTTGGCTCGGCTGCCTTCTCGGCCTAACCTTGGGGCGCAATCCGTAGCCGTAGCCACATGATCCGCTTTCCTTGGTGCCTAATACGTCTGCCTGACTTCCCCGGTTTTTGATCCTGTATGCACTTTTCAAGGTTCCCTTGGGGGCTTCCTGTATCTCCCCTGTGACTATATAATAGCACTATTGGTGCAAATAGTCAAGAAATATTGGGGTAAATAGTGTTTGAATAATAAACAATATTTACATCAATAGTTTGTGCAATGTGACTATTGATGTAAATAGAAACGCCTGATATAATACCAACTGGTATATGATAGATACCACACGGAAAGAGGTGTAAATAATGGCTGTATCCAAAAAGCAGCAAGCAAGCGTCAATAAGTACGTCAAGGCAAATTATGACAGGATCAATGTTACCTTTCAAAAAGGGGAAAAAGAGGATATAAAAGCCATTGCTGCCATGCACGGGGAAAGTGTAAACGCCTTTATAGTTCGGGCTGTGCGTGAAGCTATGGCACGGGAAAGCGCATAATATCACAAGGGGGTGTTTTGTGTGAGTGATCGTGAACAGGTTATGCAGATCATTGACCGGCTGCCAGAATCTACAGTTCGACAAGTCTTGATTTTCCTGCGCGGCGTACAGTTTGCCGACGAAATGAACGATGATGAATTTTGTGAAAGACTGTATCAACAATACCTTGACGATCCTGAAAAGGATGAAAGCTATACCCTTGAGGAATGCAAGAGGGAATGGGGGCTTGATTGATGTATCGTATCATCATCAGAAAGCCCGCAAAGAAATTTATTGACCGCCTGCCCGTGGATGAGAAAAGGCGCGTGGTTGACGCTATCGAAAAGCTCCCGAACGGTGAAGATATAAAGCCCATGAAGGGGCATTCCGGCCTGCTCCGTCTGCGCGTTGGTGAGTACCGTATAATCTACAGCGTAGATAATGGGGAGTTGACCGTCTACGTTCTGGACGCCGGGAACAGAGGCCAGATATACAAGAGATATTGAGACAGAAAGAGCCGGGGCGGTGTGCCTCGGCTCTCTTGGCTTTGTGGGGCGCTGCCGTCCATCTCTTGCAGATCATCCATGACGTGCAGCGTGTCCAGCTCGCGCCGGTCATCCAGGTTCAGGTTACAAGGTGGCTCCATTGATCCGCCATAGCCTGAGCAATCCCCGGAAACGTCCGCGCCCTTATCGTGCTGCTGCTTGTCCTCTCTACCCATGAGCAAAGGGGCTCCACGTATTGCGTCTTGCGTAACAGCGGCAAGCCCTTTAACCATAAGCATGTCCGCTTTTTGAACGGGTCGCCAAATTGGAAGGGCTGGACTGTCTGCATGTAATAGGGCAAGCCGAAATATGAAAGCGGTGTCGGGTTCTCAATGCAAAGATGTGGGACATCCAGCTCATAACAGAACATGAAAAACTCCCTTGCTTTCCAGCCTTGTTGCTCCCGCTCTTCGTCCTTCACATTGCCGTGCTCATCAAAGAGCAAACAGGCGGTAACGCTGGAAAGAAATGTGCAAGGCGGATGAGCAATTACAAGGCCGAAATCCTTAAAATCTATGTTCCGGGCATCGTCCCTGATATGCCATTCCGGGTGTCCGCCGCTTGCTTTTTTTATATCGCAAGAATAGGCTTCAATGCCTTTACGCCGGAAAGCTATGGTGATTGCTTGTGATTCTTCGCAAAGCACGATCATCTTTCCCATATTGTGCTCCATTTACTGAGCGGGAATCCCGCTCTTTTTCTTTTGGAGGGGGAAGCGGAATAACTCCCGCTCCCCCCTTTTGCTTATAATCCCTCTGTGATTTTTTCGCGGCGCTGCTCCTTGGTAATCTTGCGGGCAAGCGCTCTGAGGTCTCCAAACTGTGCCACAAACTGCATGTTGTCCATCTGATACTCCATGTTTTGCAATCGCTCCTCGATCCTGTCCAGGGCGGCCAACAGGTCAGGGGCTGCGCTCTGATCTCCGCCCACGGTCTGGGCGGTGGAGGTCTGGACGCTGTAGGGGGTAACTGTACCCTGGGCAATTGCCGGGGCCTTAAAGGAAATAGTGTCGGCTATGCCTTGCAGCACGGAAAGATACCGCATTTCGAGCGGGGGTGCAAGCTGCTCCATGAATTGGTCAGCAACTTTGCCTATCCACTCTGTATTTTTTTCCAGGGGGACAACTGCCTCGGCTCCGTCGCCCTCCAAAAGCCCCACTTGCCCGCGCTTCAGGACGCCGCCCTTTGCAAGATAGGGGATTTCATTCAAGTACGGAATGGAAAAGCCCACGACTGAGCCCAGGGCATTTGCGCCGTCGATAAGGTGATTTATTCCGGCGATTGCTCCATTTATGAGACTGATTACGCCATTTAGCGGGGCTTTCAAGATGTATTCGAGCCCTGAGAAAATGCCCTCGAACACTTCCCGGACGCCTTGCCATGCTTGCGCCCAATTTCCCGAAAACGTCCCGGCGACAAAATCAACTATTCCGTCAAGGATGGTTTGCACGGACTCCCACACATTGCGGACTGTATCAAAGAATCCGTTTAAGGCTGTACCCAGGACGGGGCCGAAAACCTCTGTCCAGTCTTTGGAGAAAGTGCCTTTCAGGAAATCGGTGATTGCCTGGAATCCGGCCTTGATCTCATCGCCGTGCTGTACGATCTTGGAAACAAACTCGGCGAAGGTATCATACAGAGTTCCGAAAATCCCGCTCAAAATCTCGCTTATGCCTGTCCATGCTCTTTCCCAATCGGCGGAAAAAACGCCCTTGACAAAATCCACAATCCCGTCAAGCGTGGTCTTTATCCTGTCCCATATATCCTTGACGATCTTAAAAAAGCCGTTGAGAATGCCGCCCAGAATGGGGCCGAAGGTCTCCCGCCAGTCTTTCACAAAAACGCCTTGAAGGTAGGTGTCCAGCTCTTGCAGCTTTTCTTTGATCTGGTCGCCGTATTGGACGATTACCACAACAAGCGCGGCAACAGCGGCCGCAATTGCAAGAATGGGGTGAGCCGCAAGAACAGCCCATAATGCACTGACTTTTCCGGCAAGGGCCTCCACTTTCTCGCCGATCTTGAAAGCAAGCACGGCGGCTCCGATTGCCTCCAGAATGGTCAAAATGAGGGGGCCGTGATCTTCAATAAGCTGTGCCAGGAAGTCAATACCGCCTGAAAGACGATCTATCAGCCATGGGAGGCCGGTGTCTATCGTCCACTCAAGCACGGGCTTCAATTCGCTTTCCCATGCCATTTGTACAAAATCGTCTATGGATTGATAGAGGCCGGCGAGACTATCCCCCAATTTTTGCAGGGACTTTATAAGCGGCGGCGGTTCGTTGCTGTCATCCTCGCCCATGAATCCCCACAAGAGATTAACAGCGCCTTTCCATGCAGCTTTCAGGAGTTCAAAAACGGTTTGCCTGATTTCCGCCCAGTCGATAGCAAGGAAAAAAGCCTTTATGCTCTGTCCCAATTGCCGCCAGTCGAATTCCGAAACTGCCCCATATAAGGCTTGCAGCACGCCCAGAAAAAAGTTACTCACCTTTCTGCCCATGGCTGCCCAATCCACGCTTGCAATGGCCTTGTTGAGCATCCGGGCCAGCTCTCGCCCAAACTCTTCAAACTGCCCGCCTTTCAGGAGGTCGGCCAGGTGGGTCAACCATTCGGGCGGGGTGATCTCTGCAAGGGGCGTTTGCTGCTGTGCGTCGCTGCCGGTGCTGCCGCTCTGATCTTGGGAAGAATCATCTTGCAGCACGTTCAATTCATCGAAGCCCAGGAGCGTCCGCTTGAGTTCTTCCACTCCCTTTTTCGCTGCGGCTGCTGCCTTTTCCGTGGCCTTGCCTGTCTGGGTGGAGGTGGAGCCGGTCACGCCTAACAGCTTCAGAAAGGCGGTAACATACTGAATAGCTGTTGTTACCCATCCAACAACCTTTTCAATTATCGGGCCAATCAGGTTCCCCAGGGAGGTCCAGGCCGCGCCCATGTTCTGGGTGATCTGCTCATTACCCTGCATGAAGGTCTGAGCGGCCTTTGTGATGATCTGAAAAGCCGATCCCACGCCCAGGATGGAGGGAACAATCTGCTTTATGGAGCGCCCCATGGAATTGACGGTGCTGGAAAGGGACTTGCAAGCGGCTTTGATTGCCTTTGATCCGGCCTCAAAGCCTGCCGTGCTGAGTTCTGTGTCTATCCGTATAACGTCGCCTATAGTTCCTCACCACCTTTGCCGCCGTTTCGAGCAGCGGTCATCTGTCGCCCTTGGCGTGCTTTCCGGTTCTGTATCCGTGGGTATGCTCGGAAACGCGCTTGCCGATCTTCGCGCCCTCGGCCTCAAAAGACTGCCGGATAAATGCGCCGATAACCTCAAAAACCTGCTCACAATAGAATTTGCCATTCTGAGGGGAAAGCGGGTGGACTTTCGAGAAAAACGCCTCTCGGGAATTGCCGCCGGTCACATAGTCCAGAAAAGATACGATCTGATCTCCCGCCGCATTGAGGGCGTCAAGGCCGCCGCCCTGCTCGATCCCCTGAAGCGCCTGGGCGAATCGGTCTGATACCTCATCATATCGCGTAACCATGTTTACGTCCGTGGGGTCAAAGCTGAAAACGCCGATTTGCTCCCCCATCTTATTCACGACGGGCACGGAAATTTTACGATCATCAAGAACAAGGGAAAGCGGCTGCTGCTGGGTGGTCTGGGTGTTGGTGGTTTCGTTCATGTTTTTTATTTCCTTTCTTTTTTATTCTGAGCGGGAGTGCTGCCGCCTCTCCCGCTCATGGTTTGCTTACTTCTCCCGCTCGCGGTCACACTGTCGCATTGCCCAGGCTTCGACAGCGCGGACGGGGTATAAATGCCCTGCACTATCCAGCGTAAAAAACGGGATCGGGTCGGGCAATGCCTCCAGCGCGTCAATGTCTTTATAGACAAGGCCTAACGCCTGGGCAAGCTCCGTCCGGTTATAGATAACCTTCTGAATGTTGTTCATAAAATTCTCCTTACTGGTGCTTGTTCTTCTCGCGGCGCTCAAGCGTCCGCTGCCATTCGTGCCGGTTGACGTGCCCCTCCATTGCGTTTGTTGGGTCTGCCTGCCGCTGTATCATTGCTTCACGGCGGGCGTCGGCGCTGGGGGTGGGGTTTGCGTCCTGGGGCGTGGCCTCGGCCTTGCCGGTGGTCTTGGTGGGGCTGATCCCGGCAAAGGCTCCCTTGCCGGTCTGATAGTCGCTTATGATCTTTTTTGCCCTCTCGCGGGGGCTGGGTTTGTCGCTCATGCTGTTTTCCTCCTGTGTGTCTGTCCTGAGTGCTGCCGTAGTGGGTGTGTCAAGTGTGGGGTCGTTGGGGTCTCGGTCTGGGTGTTCGCGCTGCTCTGGGGTCTTACAAGGGTTAGGGGCTCCCCACACTTTGAAGAATTGCCCCGCCTCCGTGATGGTCATATCAGATACAATAACCTCCTGTTCGCCTCCGGGCTGCCCCATAAGGACGGTTACGCCTGACTGTGAAAGCTTGACAAAGTATCCGCGCTTTTCAAGCTCGGTTTTGAGCCGTTGCTTTAGTCGGCGCTCCTGCTCTGCCGGGGAAAGTGCCATGTGTGCATCATCCTTTCTGTTTGCGTAGAATCAAAATGCAGCGCCGGGACGATATACAAGGGCCTCCGGGGGTGTCTCCGTATCTCCCGGCGCTCAAAATGCGCTGTGGGCTTAATTTGGGGCATCCGGGCGCAAATCCGGTGAAAGGCCGCAATAATCGTTTTTGATGTTCTCGCCGGTGGCCTCATTTGTCAGAATCAACACTTGATTCAGCATGGAATGAAAAAGCTCTGTGTGCCCCTCGCCCATGCCACAAAGAACGTGGCACAGCTCATGGAGCCATACCAGGCAAGCATATTGTCGCCCCTGGGCTATGGCCTCCTGTGCAATGCCTACGGCATATAGCGTCCTGCCGGTGGCCGTGTGTCTTGTCCATGTGGTGGAGCCGTCGTTATGCACATCACTTTCACACATGGAATAGGTAAAAAACAAATCCACCTTGTTTGCGGCAAGCTCTAAGAGCTCGGCGGGGATGGTCTCGGCAAGGTAGCCTATTAGGGTGTCCATGCCTTGCCGGTCATCTGAAACGATAATACCGGCCTCTCTTTTGATCTCACGTATTAAGAGTGCTTTGTCTGAATCCGCAATAATGCAATCTCACCTCCTGTTGTCATTATCGGGCCATGTATAAGGCCGGATAGGGCATCCGGCCTTACAGCAAGGCGGGGTAGGCTGATATAGTACGCGCTGCGCCTGGGGGACATCGGTCATATACTCCCGGCAATATCGGCGGCAAAAGAAGTCAAGAGCCATGACAAGCAGTTCCGGGATAATGGGCGGCGGCTCTTTACTATCTCTCTGCTTCGCCATTGCTTGAATCGGGAAAGGGGTCTATGTCCAGGTCCGCTATTGCGGCGGTAAAACTCGCGTCCATTGTGGCGGCCCACTCATCAAAGGGGCGGGCCATGTCGGCGGCTTGCCGGTTAAAGCTCTCTGCCATTTTTGCGGAGGCGTCGTCGCTCTCGCTGCTGTCTATGCCCCATTCGAGCGGCGGGAGGGATAAGTCTATATCCCATTCAATAGGGGGCTGGGGTGTTTTGTCCTTCATGCGGTTATCCTCGCGGCTTCTTCGGGGCTTTCTGCTCCCTGAGCGGGAGTGCTCCCGCTCTCTGTCTGCTCTGCCTGGAGCCGGTCAAGCTCTAACCATATGTTTTGTGCCTCCAGGCTCAAAGCGGATAGGGCATCACTGAGACGGTCGATATTGATTGTCAACTGCTCCAGGCGGCGGCATAGGTCTTTTGCATCCTTTTTCGTGTTCATTTTTTTGATCCTCCGAAAAATTCACTTTATAAAAACACATTCGATTCTTGGAATCGTATTTTTCTTTTTATTCTTATGTTTATGCTTATTCCTATTCTTATTCTTATTGGTTTTGTACCCCCGTTTCCGTTTTTAAAGAACGGGGGTTTTTTATTAAAGGAACGGGGGTTTTTAACGGGGGTTTTTATTGGGGCTAATATGGGAGGTTTGGGTCGTTTGGGTCTACACCTTCCAAAAGGTCTTCAATTGATTCTGTCTCAGCCTTGTGTGGCCTGCCGCCTGTATTGCCGCTCTGATAGCTTCGCAAAGAGCTTTCAATAACAGGGATACATACTTCAAGTATCGCCGCAAGAGCTGGGGGGAGTTGTGCCTTTTTCCCGGTAAATCCATAGGTGATTATCGCATCTTGCACAAGGTGTCGTTCATGCTCAGGGAGATATTGCACGGCTGAAAAGAAACTCGGCTGATACACAAATCCTGTTGCTCCCCATCGAATAGTAATAGGGTCTCGCTTTTTCCTCGGCATAGTAGCTTTACCCCCTACGGCTCCAGGATCGCGGCGACGGGCAACTCCAGCGCGGCGGCAATGCGTCCGGCGCTCTTGCAGGTCGCTGTACCTCTTGCAAGCATGGTGGAAAACTGAGGCTGTGCTATACCTGCCCTTGCTGCGGTCTCGCGCTGGGTCAAGCCTTTTTCGGCTATAGTGGCCTTAATAACGGCTGTCTTGATCTTCAAGAAAAATCACCTCCTGTCTCTTTTATAACCGTTTTACTGCCGTTTGGCAATATAATTTTTATTCTCAAAATGTAAACAATTTTTGGACATTTATATAATATCTTGGAATAATTTTTAGCTATTTGCAGTATCTTCTTGTATCGTCGAATATCGTTGAAAAGTACGAAAAAAGCCGGGGCGTGTATAGCCTCGGCTTTGATCTGTGTAACACACTCCGGGCGGCTGCCTGGTTGATCCGGCGCGGCCTGTTGTGTTACATGGTATTCACTTGTTATCGCTGGAGGCAAGCAAGCTCTCTATTCCCTCCACCGTCCGGCGCTGTGCCTGCTCGGTGATCCCGGCATAAAAATCCATCGTTGTTGTGCTGTCCTGGTGGCCCAGTAAAATCTGAACGGCTTTAAGGCTTGCCCCGCTCTCAATCGCAAGCGTGGCGGCGGTGTGCCGTAGGTCGTGGGGGGACACGTTCGGGAGGTTGTGGCGCTTGATAAATTTTTGCGTCCATCTCGTGGGCTCGGTGGGATAAATGGGGCGCATGGGGTTTTCTATCCGACTGAAAATGTATGCTGTCGGGGGAATCCTTGCCATAAATCGCGCCTGTTGCTCTGCTTTGAGAGATTGCAGGAGGGTATAAACATGGGGAGATAATGGCACGGTTCGGGCCTCGCCGCTTTTCGGAGTTCCTACGCTGTATTTTTCCGGGCTGCCGGTGTCTATTGTTACATTCCTCTGTACCGTGATTGTCAGCTTTTCGGGGTCAATATCTCGCCATTGCAAGCCGATTGCCTCACCACGGCGCAGGCCGCATGTTATCAGCACCGTTTCAAAAGTTCTCCAGAAAAGCGGTTCTTCCTCCAGGCATTTTATAAAGCGCTGTGCCTCTTTCGGCTCTAAGTAGTCAATAGCCTTGTTTTCGCGGTGGGGCTTATCCTTCACACTCAACATCCGGCAAGGATCGTCTTTTATGTATCCGAATCTGATCGCAAAATTCATGATATTGCGTAAGGTCTGATAGCACCTGCAAACGGTTGTAGAGCTGAGGGGTTCGCCGTCCTTTGTCGTGGCCTTGGTCTGTAGGTAAACAATGTATTTTTTGACATCGGCGGCGGTAATCTTCTGGAGCTGTTTGTCTGCAAGGGGCTTGTAGGTGAGTATGCTGTCGCTGATGTTCTTGTAAAAAGAAATGCTTGTAGGCTTGTGGCTGCCATCCATGACGTGCTGTTCCCACCATATTTCACGGACAAAGGCGGCAAGGGTGATCTTGCTTGTATCGCGCTTTTCGCTCGTGCGCTCATACTCGGCTTTTTGCGCCTGCTCCCAGGCGTCGGCCTGCCGTCTTACTTCGGCCTCTTCCTTTTTGGGGGTGAGCCCTTCGGGGCGGGGGATGGTACAGCTTCGCCATACCTGCCGGTTTTGTCCATCCCGGCCAACACAACAGCGCAAGCGGTAGCTTATCACTTTTCCGGCTTTATCGGTTCTCGGCTCAATTGTCATAATTTGGCCTCCTCGAAAGTGTCAACAAAAGTGTCAACAAACTTATTCAAAGTTATCAGAAATTACGATAATATAATACACAATAATTGCCGGAAAAGCAAGGAAATTCAACGATATTTGAAGAAATTATAAGGTAGTCTTATGAATGGGGTTCAAGAGGCCGGAAGTTCGAATCTTCTCACTCGGACCAAGAAAAATGCTTGATTTCGTAAGAAGTCAAGCATTTTTTCGTAACTTTTTGAGGACGTTCACGTAGCCTCAAAAAGCGGCTTGACCACAATTTGACCACAATTGGGTTTTCACACATTAGAAAAATCAGCACGGATTAGACAACTGATCCGTGATTTTTTATGCTTGAAGCCCGGATTATATCACAAAACACTGCCGGTCAACTGACCTTGAAAAGGGAGTCAAGCTTTTCTACGGCGTTTTCTTTGACTTTCTTTTGGACGTGCAGATAATGCTCAGTCATATCAATCTCGGCGTGTCCTACCAAGGCCTGGATCGTTTCGATCGCCACGCCCTGCGCCTGGAGTTGAGAAACATAGGTATGCCTCGTAGAGTGAGGAGTCAGCACCCTGACACCTTCAACGGAAGAGACGGCGGACTTAAACTTGTCTCTGAAGTTGGTCGGATTGATCGGCTTCTCGACACGCTCACTCTGCCAGATATAAGTATCTCCGCTCATATTGCGCATCGCAATGACATAAGGACGAATCTCCAGAGGAATGGGAATGTCCCGGATACTGTCATGCGTTTTGGGAGGACCGATTGAGACGGTATCCGTCCCGCGCTTTCTCCTTGCTCATGATGGCGTAAACGCTTTTGTCGCCGGAGGTGTACATGCCGTACAGCCTGTCAAACTCGGCAGGGCTCTTCACGACCATGCCATAGGTGTCCGGCAGCGTTTCGCCGATCTCCCGCACCCACTTCTTCGTGATGTGGGACGTTGAGCCGATCTTGGTTTTGCCGCTGCCGCACTCAGCGCGGATAATGGCGACCTTGCCCCGGCGTAGCTTTCGTCTGACGGACTCTGCGACGGCGAGCTGCGCGTCGTAGAGCGGATAACCGGCGGCGGAACGAATATACTCGTTCACCGCAAGCACTTCATCCGAAAGTGGTTCTGAGGCCGGATCAAACAGAGAATCAAACTGATTCCGGATGCGGTCGGCAACGGTGACACCGAAGGTGTTCAGATACTGGGTGACGGTGCCGACCGGTGCGAATCCGTCCGCTTTGGACGAATCCGCACCGGGGATCCGGATGCTGCCATCCTTCAGGCCCCGTTCCAGCACTTCCACAATATTCTTATCCTCCGGCTTCAGGGACAGTGCCCAGGCC